>NZ_ADNU01000036.1 GCF_000178455.1 Brevibacterium mcbrellneri ATCC 49030
CTTTTGCACAGTCGCGCCCACCCACTCAAAGAAGCCTCAGAACCAAGACTCACCCCTCCACATGCGTGACCAGCGGTGTTAGTCTGACCGTACATGCGAGTCAACCTTCAAGGAGATGTGATGACAAACGGTTACCGCGTAGAAAACCCCGAAACCAGTGACGTTGTTGAAACCTTCGACAACGCAACCGACGCACAGATTGAAGAAGCTCTCGCCCTCGCGAATGACGCGTACAAAGAATGGTCGGCACGCCCCATGTCAGAACGAGCTGACATTGTGGCTAAAGTCGCCGCCCTGTTCGACGAGCGAAAAGACGAACTCGCCGACATCATCGGCCAAGAAATGGGCAAGCGCCACTCCGAAGGCGCTGAAGAAGCCGAATTCTGCTCCGCTATCTTCGGTTACTTCGCCACCAACGGTGAAAAGCTCACCGGCGACCTTGACCTCGAAGTCGACGGCGCACACGCTGTTCTGGAACGCCGCCCAATCGGAACGATCCTGGGCATCATGCCGTGGAACTTCCCGTACTACCAGGTGGCCCGCTTCGCCGGACCTAACCTGGTGCTGGGTAACACGATCCTGCTCAAGCACGCTGAAATCTGCCCCAAGTCAGCTGCCGCAATCCAGCAGATCATGGACGACGCTGGCGTGCCAAAGGGCGTGTACCAAACCCTGTACGCAACCCACGATCAGATTTCCACCGTGATCGCTGATAACCGTGTCGCAGGTGTTTCCCTCACCGGTTCGGAACGCGCCGGCGCCATCATCGCTGAACAGGCCGGTAAGGCACTCAAGAAGGCCGTCCTGGAACTCGGTGGCTCTGACCCATACATCATCCTCGACGCCGACAACGTCAAGGAAGCAGCCGCCAACGCGTGGGCTACCCGTATGTACAACACCGGGCAGGCATGCGACTCGAACAAGCGCATGATCGTCATGGACGACATCTACGACGAATTCGTCGCCGAACTCGAAGCGCTCGCCTCCAAGATGACCCCAGGTAGCTACACCTCGGACGACGAAACCGTGTTCCAGCCACTGTCCTCACGCTCAGCCGCTGAACGACTGGCCGGACAGCTGGAAGACGTCAAGAAAGCAGGCGGAAACATTCGCGTGGGCGGTGAACTCTCCGACAAGGGCGCCTACATCAGCCCTGCTGTCGTCACCGACATTCCACGCGGCTCCGACGTGTACTACGAAGAGTTCTTTGGCCCAATCGCCGTGGTCTACAAGGTTTCCAGCGACGAAGAAGCCCTTGAACTCGCCAACGACTCGCAGTTCGGCCTGGGCGGTTCCGTGTTCTCGCAGGACAAGGAACGCGCAGAGAAGGTCGGCTCGCAACTTGAAGTTGGTATGGCCAAGATCAACACCCACGCCGCGGAAGGCGAAAGCATCCCATTCGGTGGTGTGAAGCGCTCCGGTTACGGCCGTGAACTGGGTCCAGTTGGTATGGACGAATTCGTCAATAAGCGCCTGTACTGGGTTGGCGAAGAAGGCGCCTAACCGCGCCCCGGCGTCCAGCCGCCCCAACCAAAACCGCGCATAGAAGAACGGGCCCGAGGTCGTTGCTCCGACCTCGGGCCCGTTTTGGTTTGCGGGGAGTGGGTTAGAAAACCCCGTGGTTGTGAACAGCTTGGTCGTCTGCGGGGACCTCGCTGATTGCGTCCCACAGTTCGACGATCGCGCCGTCTTCTACGCGCCACAGTTCGCAGTACGCGTGACGGGTGCCGGCGATGCTGCCTTCAGAGTGCGTGAGCACGAAGTCGCCTTGCGCTACTGTGCGGTGGATCTTGTCATACTCCAAGCCTTCACCCGCCTCGCGGAGCTTCTCCAGGAAGTCGATGACGGCTGGGATGCCGTCGGCGATGTCGGGGCTGTGCTGGTCGAAACGCCCGTCCTTGCTGTACGTTTCAAAGCCGGAGTAGTCGCCACCCACCAGGGTCTTTTCGAAGAACTCGACCACCAGGGCGCGGTTCGCCTCAGTGTCAGCTGACGTATCAGGGTCAGTTGGACCGTCCAGCTGTGTGCGCCCCGATTCGTTGGGGGCAGCTTCAGGAACCAGGCTGTCCCAGTGTTCAGTGATCTTGCCGTCTTTCACCCGGTAAATGTCGAAGCCCACCAGAACGTCGTCATCGAGTCCCGTGAACTTGCCGTGCAAAGCAACCAAGTCGCCGTCTGAAATGACGCGCGAGTTTTCGTATTTCAGTCCCTCGCCGGCGTCTTCCACCAACTTCTTCAGGCCCGCACGGTCACCGGCTACAAGTGGTGAGTGCTCTACGAAATCGTCCGTGAAATCCGTGTCTAAAACTGAAGTGTCGTGTTGGTGAAACAGTCGAGTGTGGGTGTCGAGTACGAACTGTCCGTGATCTGCCATGACTGACGTCCTTCCACGTAGCGGTGCAGAGTGAACTGCCTGTTCTTGCAGTCTAATCACATCAAGAAGCGTGGCGGAACCCCTAGCTGGGAGCCGGTGTTTAGCCCATGGCATGAAAGGAGTAGAGTTTGTAGAGGAAGCAAGCCCTAGATAAAGGGTCACCAGGCTTGAGAAGGGTAAACATGTCCTACACGAAAGAAAACGTCGACGTTGTGCTGATCGGCGGTGGCATCATGAGCGCCACCCTGGGCACAATGCTTGCCGAACTCCAGCCCGAATGGTCCATTCGTGTTTACGAACGCCTCGACTACGTTGCGCGCGAAAGCTCAGACCCATGGAACAACGCGGGTACCGGTCACGCTGCTCTGTGCGAACTCAACTACACGCCACAGCTGGCAAACGGTGACATCGACATCACCAAAGCCGTCAACATTAACGAACAGTTCCACGTGTCACGCCAGTTCTGGTCGTACCTTGTTGACGAAGGTGTTTTGACCAACCCGTCGTCGTTCATCAACGCGGTTCCACACGTGTCCTACGGGCGCGGCGAAAAGGGCCGGGACTACATTCGCGCTCGCCGCGAAACCCTGGTGAAGAACCCGCTGTTCCGGGACATGGAATTCACCGACGACCCTGCTGAACAGGCCGAATGGCTTCCACTCATGTTTGAAAACCGTGGCCCTGGCCAGGTCAACGGCCTTTCCCGCATCAAGGAAGGCACCGACGTTGACTTCGGATCGCTCACCCGCCAACTTCTGGCCCACATGGGTACGCGCGGCGCACAGATCCGCACCGGCCACTCTGTATCCGACCTCAACCGCACGGCTGACGGCTGGAAAGTCAGTGTTCACGACCACACGGGTGCAGAATCCTTCGACGTTAACGCTAAGTTCGTCTTTATCGGTGCTGGTGGTGGTGCACTTCCACTGCTCCAGAAGTCCGGCATCGCGGAAGCCCGCGGTTACGGCGGATTCCCTGTTTCCGGTTTGTTCCTGCGCACCGCGAACCCAGACCTGGTTGAACGTCACCACGCTAAGGTTTACGGCCAGGCTTCCGTTGGTGCCCCACCCATGTCGGTTCCTCACCTAGACGCTCGCGTGGTTGGCGGCAAGAAGTACCTGATGTTCGGCCCTTACGCTGGCTTCAGCCCCAAATTCCTCAAGGGTGGATCGATCTTCGACCTCCCGTTCAGCGTGCGTGGCAACAACCTGCCGGTCATGCTCAACGTGGCCAAAGACAACTTCGACCTCGTCAAGTACTTGGTGACCCAGCTGGCTGAAACCAAGAAGGGGCGCTTTGAAGCTCTCGCTGACTTCACCCCAGACATCAACCGTGACGACTGGGAAATGTTGGTAGCAGGTCAGCGCGTCCAGGTGATGAAGCGTGACCCCAAGAAGGGTGGCGTCCTAGGCTTCGGTACCGAAACCGTGGCAGCTGCCGACGGCTCACTGGCCGCACTTCTGGGCGCGTCCCCAGGTGCATCCACTGCGACCCCCATCATGGTGGAACTGCTCAAGCGTTGCTTCCCGCAGCAGTACACCGGCTGGGAACCTAAGCTCAAGCAGATGATTCCATCGCTGGGTCGCAAACTGCACCAGGACGAAACCCTGCTCAACGAGGTGTCGGAATACAGCGCCCGTACCCTGCAGACCCAGGCACCTGACAACGACTAATTTGTCAGCACTCCTTACAGATCACGCCGAGGTCGTAGCGACTACCGCTACGACCTCGGCGTTCGTGTGGAGAGAGAAGTAGCGGACCTGTTACTTTTCGCGCAAAAGCGTGTAGGGCCAAAGCGCTTATGCTTGTTTTAGCAAACAACGTGAAGGAAGCGAATGTCGAACCAGTACGATCCTTACGGTCAGGGCAACCAGGGCCACGGTAATAATCAGTTCGGTAGTCAACCGGGCGCACAGCCTTACGGTTCTCAGCCTGGTGGCCAACAGTTTGGCAACCAGCAGTACGGCAGCCAACCATTTGGTGGCCAGCAACCCGGCAGCCAACCATTTGGTGGCCAGCAACCCGGCAGTCAGCAGTACGGCAGTCAGCCAGGGGCGCAGCCATACGGTAACCAGCCCGGCGGCCAACAGTACGGCAGCCAACCCGCCGACCACCAACGGTTCAGCCCTGGCGCGCAGCAACAGCAGCCGGCCAACTTCAACCAGTACGGCGGTTACCAGTACGGGTTCCAAGATCACACCTCGGACCAGGTACACCAACGCACATACGACGAAGGACGCTTCGCACCTTCACACACGCAGGCTCTCCGTATCCAAAACCGCGTTGAGACCCACCAGGGGGCACCTGCTCAGGCTCCATGGACCACGCAGGCGATCAGTGTCACCCCGAGCGTTGCACAGAAACCCAGTGACACCGGCGACATTGTCCGCCTGGTCATCGCTCTAGCTTTGGGTGGCCTGTTGCTGTTGGGCTTCGCCATCCTTTTCTTGTTCATGACTCTGTCGTCGGGTCTCGTGACATTCGTGGCGATGTTTCTGTCGTTCTTCCCGCTTCTCCTCATCATCGGTATGGTGCTGTGGTTCGACCGTTGGAAACCCCAACCTAAAGTCGCAATGGGCTTGTGCATCCTATGGGGTGGCGTTGCCGCGGTCATCCTGACGTTGATTTTCCGGTTCCCGCTGGAGTATTTGATGGCAGGCGCCGGGGTTACCGACGAAAGTGGCGCGATTAGTGCGGTTGTCATGGCGCCGATTTTTGAAGAGATCACCAAAGGTATGATCCTGGTGGTTATCGCGTTGGCTGCTCGCCGCTACTTCGAAGGGCCCCTGGACGGGTGGGTGTACGGCTCACTCGCTGGAGCAGGATTCGCATTCACCGAAAACATTTTGTACCTGTCAAGCGCGTACATGAGCGGTGCGCAGTACGGCGTGGGTGCGGCCTCCCTCATCATGACGTTCATTGTGCGTTGTTTGCTGTCCCCACTCTTGCACTCCACGTTCACCATGTGTGCAGGTGTGACTATTGGTTTGGCGGCCCGTCGTGGCCAGTGGTGGTCGATTATCCTCATGTGGATTCCGGGCTTGCTCGCAGGAATGTTCCTCCACGCCCTGTGGAATGGTTTGGCCACGTTCTTGCGACCCTCATCGTTCCTCGCGGCGATCGTGGTGATCATCGTCCCGTCGTTGCTGATTTCCTCGATCTGGTTCGGTCTGGCGATCTTCCTGCAGTTCAACGAAACAAAGCAGACACGCGCTAACTTGGGTGACTACGCGAACGCTGGTTGGCTCACCCACGCCGAGGTGGAAATGCTTGGCACGTGGAAGGGCCGTCGCGCTGGTAAGCGTTGGGCAGGACGATACCCATCGGGTAAGCAACACATGAAGAAGATGATCAAAACCTCTACCGCCTTGGCTACCACTCGTATGCGTATCGTTGGTGGAGTTGGTGGGGCTGGCGAGCAGGAACGTGAGCGTTACTTGCTGGATCAGTTCACTCAGGAACGTTCGGCGCTCATGCACGCTGCCGGGCAGCCTGGAGGTTTCTGATATTGCCCGCCCCTGACCTCATCCTCGCTTTCGTGGGGATCACCACGGCCTTTGCAGGGTGGAGGCGCGGTCTTATCGTGTCCTTGTCCTCTTTTGTGGGGTTCGTTGTGGGGTTTGCGCTGGGGCGGGTTTTGGCCGGTCCGGTTGTTGGTTGGGTGAATGGAAGTGCCAACGCCGAGGTCGTTCCCGCCTGGGTTGTTCCTCTGGCCCCGCTGATTGTGGGTTTTGTGGTTGCCGGCTTTGGTGGCTGGCTGGGGATGTGGCTCCGGCGGGTTTTGCACAAGACTCCTGGGAAGTGGGTTGACGCTGGGCTGGGTGCGTTCGTTGGTGTCGTCTCGTTTTTGCTGTGCGTGTGGTTAGCTGCCACGTGGATACGGACAACACCTTTTGTGCAGTTGAACCGGGCTGTTGCCGAGTCGCGCATCGTTGCGGTCACCGATTGGATCATGCCCGCTGACCCCAACGTGGTTGTGGGGACCTTGGATAGGGCGCTTGTGAACTACGGGTTCCCCACGGTTTTTAAGGGGCAGCCTGAGCGTATCCGGGGGATTGGCGAGCCGAACCCGGAAATGGTTGAGGTGGGCAAGTCTGTCAGTGGGTCAGTGGTCAAAGTGCGAACTGACGAGACCGTGTGTGACAATCTGCAGTCTGGAACCGGTTGGGTGTTCGCACCGGAACACGTCGCTACGAACGCGCACGTCGTAGCCGGTTCGACCAGTCTCACGGTCCAGGTTAAAGGAAAAGGGAAAGTGTTTGACGCTCAGCTGGTGGCTTTTGACCCCAAACGTGATGTCGCTGTTCTGCGGGTTCCGGGTTTGGCCGCCACACCTTTGGATACCGGGGCCGACCTTAAGGCAGGTGCTGACGCAGTAGCCGTTGGATTCCCTGGTAACGGTGGTTACACGATCTCACCAGCGCGCACACGCGAAACACTGAGGGCGCGGGGCACAGACATTTACGACGACGAATCAGTCACTCGAAACGTATACTCATTGCGCGCGATCATTCGTCAGGGAAACTCTGGCGGTCCCTTGCTAGATAAGAACGGTCGGGCCGTAGGAATGGTTTTTGCCACGTCCCTGAACGACAAGGAGACGGGTTACGCGCTGACAATAGGCGAAATCGAGTCAGTTCTGCGCCAAGGACGCAATGCGGAACGGCCCCTCCCATCAGGGAAGTGCCCCATGCTGACGGGTAAATAGGTGGCTGGCTACTTAGCGTGATGAGTGCTTTAGGTGTGCTGACCGGTTAGTCGTTTACATTGATGCCTGCAACAATTGCCCTGTGATCAGACGTCCCGCGTGGCAACACTGTGTCTGACACTGGTTCCATGCCACGGACCATGATGTGGTCAACGCGCGCCACCGGGAACTTGGCTGGCCACGTAAAACCGAAACCTCCGCCGGTTGCGCGCCGAGTATCCGTGAGCGAATCGTTGAGGTCAGCAAAGTAGCGGTCAGTGCTTGTGGAGTTGAAATCTCCGGCGACAATAACCCTCTGGGCCGGGTCCTCCGACACTTTCTGCGCAACCGTTTGCAGAGCAGCGTTACGCAATGATTCACTGCCTGGGCGCACTGACGGCATGTGAACCGAATACACGCGCACGTCCCCGTGGTCGGTTTTGACAGTGGCGGCAAAAGCGCGTGGCCAGGACAGCCCCAAATCGATTTCTTCAATGTCGCTAATAGGCCACTTGGACCACAAGCCCACCGTGTCGCTCACCTTGTGGTGTTTGAAGTTCTTGTCCATTTGTTCGCGGATGATCTTGCCAGACAAGGACTCGATCTCTTGGAGCGTCACAATGTCAGGTTTGCGCTTAATAATGTTCAACGCGGTGGCTGAGGGTTGAGGGAGGCGTGCGCCCACGTTTTGAGTAGCGACCACAATATCGGTGTGGTCGGGTTCACCGGCGGGCTTGAGATACATGCCAAACATTGACCCCCAAACCAGCGCGGGAATAACTACACCGATCACGGACCACACGGAGAACCGGATGAGTCCCAGGACCAAAAGAAAGACAACAAGAACTCCTGTCCACGGGAGCACGCTTTCCACCATGAGAGCGAGTCCGCGGGTGGTTGGAATCAAATGGTGTAGCAGAAGCAGGGCAGTGAGCCCTGCCCCCATGAGAAAAACAAAAGTCCCTTTGCGCATTGTCTCTCAACTTTACGGCCATACTCTGACCGCGGTTATAAGCACTTTTGCAGGGTTTATGAAGGTTGAGCGGTGCTCAGAAGGAGCGTACGCCTACTGCAGCGAGACTTATTTCACTGCTGTCGCGAGCCACACGGATACATCGGGGTGCTCGTCGAACCTGTATCCCACACCTCGGAGAGTGCGGATCACACTAGAGTATGACCCCAAACGGTTGCGGAGTCGGCGAATGTGCACGTCAACAGTACGTTCGTCGGTGTCTTGGCCAGCCCACACTTTTTCGATGAGCTGTTCCCTGGACAGGGATTCGCCGGGGTGGCTCACCAGTGTTGCCAGCAGGTCAAACTCCTTGGCAGTGATCTTCTGCGGGGCACCATCCACGTAGATTTCGCGACGAGGAATATCTACCCGGAGGCCCAAGTCTTCACGCATCGCTGGAGGTTGGATGCGTGAGGGGATGCGGGTGCGAAGCGGCCCGTGCTGACCGGCTGTTCCGCCGGTTGCGGCTGGGGAGCCGCTCAAGGCGGCGCGGACCGCTTCCAGGTCACGACCTCGGCCTTCTGGTGCCAAAGCAATGACCGCCGAGGTCTCTGCCTGGGAGGCGAGTTCCTTAGCGTAGTCCTGGAGCGCCTGTGCGATCTGGGTGAGGTTGGTGCCGTCCTGGGCGGCTTTTTCTTCGTCCAGACCAATGTAAATGGCGATGCCACGGGCAGCGTGAGGGGTTTGAGTGACGCCAGCGGGACCGAACGTGCGGGGTGCTTGTTCGGCGTCGACCGGTGCAAGGCGTGAGCCCTGGCGGCGCATCGCGACCGCGCTTCGGGGGTGTGCGGCGCTTGTTGATGAGGGACGACGCTGGGGGAGTGGTCCACCGTTCCGTTGCTGTGTCATATCGTCATTGTTCTTCATACGAGGAGGCTGGGCTCATTCACCATGTCATAAAAGACGTCGATGTGAAGAATTATGACACTATTTGACACGCCGAGGTGTCTGCGGGTAGGTCTGGAACGTGTGCTTAGGTGCGTTAGCGGTGGCGGGTGCAGGCGTTTACACCACGCCGTACAAGCGGTCGCCAGCGTCGCCCAGCCCCGGCACGATGTATGCGTCGTCGTTCAGGCCTTCGTCGTACGCAGCCGTGTGAACCGAAATGTTGGCGCGTCCCTCAAAGCGGTCGCTGACAGCCTTCACACCTTCAGGCGCCGATACCAGGCACACTGCGGTCACCTCGGACACCCCGCGTTCCAACAGGTACTCAATGGCCATGATCAGCGTGTTTCCGGTGGCAAGCATGGGGTCAACAACGTACACCTGGCGGTTCTTTAAGTCGCTAGGCAACCGTTCTGCGTAGGTGGTCACTTCGAGGGTTTCGTCGTTGCGTACCATGCCTAGGAAACCCACTTCCGCCGTAGGGATCATGCGCATCATGCCGTCGAGCATTCCCAGCCCGGCACGCAGAATCGGCACCACGAGAGGGCGTGGGGTGGCCAGTTCGACACCCACAGTTTCCTTTACGGGCGTGCGAATGTGCTTGTCTGTCACACGGATATTGCGGGTGGCTTCATACGCAAGAAGGGTGACGAGTTCGTCGGTGAGCTGACGAAAACGGGCCGAATCGGTTCGTTCGTCACGTAGAACGGTGAGCTTGTGGGCGATCAGAGGGTGGTCGGCAACGTGAAGTTCCATGTCAAAAATTATGCCTTATATGCATTGCGTAATTCGCGTCACGCGCGGGGGTGCGCACGGCCGGATCATGGGTAACAATTGAGGTATGTCATATTTCACTGCCGCCGTTGCTCAGGCCGGTGACGAATACCGCCCTGTAGATATCGACGTTGAAGAATGGTCAGACCTGGACGAGCTGGCCGACGCCCTCCGCTCTGTTGCAGGTGAGGACTGCGAAGCCGTCGCGATTGTCGAACGCGAAGACGAATGGTTCGCCCTTGTGCGCCTCACCGAAGCCGACAACATCAAAGTGTTTATTTCTGACATCGATGCCGCCCAAGCCAGCCCATATGCGGACCTCTTTGAGGACTACCTCGACTCGCCTCTTGACGAGTACGAGCTCGAAGACGGTGACGACTTCGATGACGACTATGAAGAGCCTAGTGACGATGATGAGTCTGAGTCAGCGATGTTCCCGGACGAAGACTCCACGTGGGGTGGCGACTCCGACATTTTCGACGACCTCGGGGTCAGTGCCAGCGACCTGCTGGACCAGTGCGAGAAGCACTCTGCGGACCCTGCCCGGATTGTTGCGCACGTAGGTGAAATCGTGGGGTTCGCTGAAGCTCTCGAGGCTACCCGCTAAGAACCTGGTGAGTCCTCTGCAGAGTCGGTCTGATCACCGCGCGTGGATGCAGCTCGCGCTAGGTGAAGCTCGCGCATGTGCCACCAGTGGCGATGTTCCGGTTGGTGCTGTCGTTGTGGTGGACGGTGAAGTTGTGGGGCGGGGGCGCAATAGGCGTGAAGCTGATGGGGACCCCACCGCCCACGCCGAAGTCGTAGCTCTGCGCGCTGCTGCCTCCAGGTTGGGGAGGTGGCGGTTAGACGGCGCGACCCTGGTGGTCACGCTTGAACCGTGCGCGATGTGTGCAGGCGCAGCCGTGGGTGCGCGGGTGGACGCGATTGTTTTTGGGGCGTTCGACGAAAAGGCGGGGGCGTGTGGGTCCCAGTGGGATCTGCCACGTGACCGGGGTTCCTTGCACAGGCCCCAGGTCTATGCGGGGGTCATGTCGGTTGAAGCCGTTCACGTGTTAGAGGAGTTCTTCGCTGCTCGCAGGTGAGGGTGCCTAAATGTATCGAGGGGACAGCATACGCTGTCCCCTACAAGCCCTTCATTCAACAAACTTAGGCTAAGCCATGAATCACACCGAGATCTGCTCAGCAAGCTTTTTCAGCTTGTGGCGTGCGAGCGCCAAGTTCGCGTGGCGACGATCGAGAACGAGGTAGATAAATAGACCTTCCGTCGTCGAACTGTTGAGCACGCTCAGCAGGTGGTATTGCGATTCGAGTGTGATCATGATGTCTTCGATGCTTTCATTGATTCCAAGATCAGAAATCGTGGACAACTTGGCACGAATAACATTAGAGTTTCCGGCTGCAGCGACATTGAGATCAAAGTTCGGGTTGCCTCCGCTTCCGAGCTCCATGCCGGATGCGATGTCGACGATTGCAGCGCCAGTAGCGCCCTCAATCTCCATCAGGTCGTGAATGAAAGCTTGGATATTTGTTGACATATTGCTCTCTTTCGTTTCTGACCGAGGTTTTCTCGCCTCGGAAAATGAATCGTTGTTTTGCTCAGTTTTGCCAGGATGCTGTGAGATGGACTCTTCAGTCCTGACATTGGAAGTATAGTCGCGGACTTCAGTGAAAAGTGGCGTGGGTTCATTTGAATGATCATTGACGGTGTTGGTCTCTGTGGCGAGTGGCCGTTGACCAAAACTTTCAAAAGCTGTTGGGAAGTAGTCGCGCGACTGATTGGCCACGTGTTTTGCCTCAGCACCCGCGTGGTGGTCAGGGGCGTCGGCGGGATCTACGTTGTATGAGTCCGCATCGTAGTTGGTGTCTTGCTGGTTGTGAACGACGCGTTCGTGACCTGTTGCTTTTTCGTGCCACTTTGTCACGGGATCATTTGATCCCGCTACGTGCGGCTGTACGGCACCGTAATGCCGCACGCTAGATTGAGCGATCTGACCCGGCGTCTCCGTGTCCGGCAGGGTTTGCATTGTGTGTGAAGTATCGGTCACATGAGGTTCATCAGTCTGCGATTTATCTCGCGGCTTGGGTGAGCGGCGGAAAAAGTTGAAACTCATCCAGACTCACCTCGAACACCCTTGTCTGTGGGTAACTTGGTGGTTGGTTCGGTGCTCGACTCTGTGTTCGACGAAGAGCGTCGCTTGCTTGATGTGCGGAAGGGGGTATACCCAAGAGCAATCATCATGACTGTGTCTTCCGTGAATCCGTCGGTGTCGAGCGGTCCGATAAGCTTGTTATCACGCATAACAGCCACTCTGTCACTTAAGGTGAGGAGTTCGCTGATGTCTGAGGACAAAAGGATGCACGCGCTGCCCCGGCTGGTGACTTCTTCCAGGAGCTTATATGCAGCTTGTCGCGAAAGCTCATCAACTCCGCGGGTGGGTTGATTGAGCACGAAGATGTTCGCATCGCTGTGCAGAGTCTTCGCCACAGCAAGTTTCTGCTGATCGCCTCCGGATAGCTCGCCGATCTTTCTTTGAATGCCCGGGGTCTTTACCCTCAGCTCTTTGAGGGTTGCGAGTAGCTCCCTGAAGCTCTCGACTTGGACGGCAAAAGACTCACCGTCTTCGTTGACTTTGGAGTACTCCGACGCGAGGAGGTTACCTTCCCCGTAGTCAACCTGACCATCGTTTTCTCCCAACGTTAAGATTCCCGATTGAAGTGCCTCATCTGGACTTGAAAACGTCTCTTCTTCACCGTTGACGGTGATGGTTCCGGAAGTGTGGGTCGCCTGTCCACTGATGACTTCCGCCAGCTGTTCGACGCCTGACCGGCGCAGTCCCGTGATGCCGAGGATTTCGCCCTTTCGGAGAGAGAACGTGGTAGGAGAGAGTTTCCCTTCGAGGGCGACATTGTCAAACCGTAGGATCTCGTCGCCGATTTCGTTGCGCTTTTTGGTGGGAACGGGAGCCTCAGTGTCAAAGATCTCGACTGTGATCGTTTTACGGTCGGCTTCCAGGGGAGTCAAGATGGAGCGAAGCTTGCCGTCTCTGATCACTGCAATACGGTTCGAAAGCGACTGTAGCTCGTCCAGGCGGTGGGAGACATAGATAATGGCTCGGCCCTGCTTGGACAGGCGGATGATCAGATCATGAACGAGTGAAATTTCGTGGTCGTTGAAGGTTGCGGACACTTCGTCCAGCAGGATCAAGGACGTTTCTTCGTTAGCGAGCCTCAGGATTTCCACCATTGTGCGTTCAGCTTGAACGAGATCGCGTATATATTCGTCAGCAGAGATGGAAACGCCGTTGTCTTTAAGGAGTCGGTTGGCTTCAGAGCGCTTCTCGTCATCCGACAGTTTGGACCGGTACGATGTGCGAAACATCGTCTGGTAGACGGTCTGATCTTCGTCGACTGTAATGCGTTGCGGAATGTACCCTACGCCGATGGCTAGAGCTTCAGCTTCGTTTGCCGGGGTGAACTTTTCATCCGCGAAAGTGATTGTACCCGCGTTGGGGGTGATTCCGCCGGACAACACCTTCAGAAGCGTTGATTTGCCTGCACCGTTGGCACCGACAATGCCAAGAACCTCTCCGCGTTTTAGCGTGAATGACAAATCATCGAGAGCGGTTTGAGACCTGTGTTTGACAGTCAGCCCATCAACCGTCAAAACAACATCGCTGGTCATTAAGCCTCCACCATAGTACAGAAACAGTGCCTCCACCATAGTACAGAATCATTGTTCGCACCCGTGTTTAGCGCCACGCTGAGAATCATCGAAAGAGTGGGTCCTCGGTGTAGTGTACGCGAAACGCGGTCTACACGAGTTTGCCGCGTGATCGGCGCTGTTCAACGAAAAGCCCTCACATTTCTTCATACGTCGACCGGGCTGTTTCCTCAACTTTCGTGGTGCTTCGCTGTCGATTCCTCGCAGTGACGGGGTGGGAGTCTCAAGTAATCTTCCTCGCAGGGTTGATGGGGGCGTGGTGGGTGCAGTTTGGTATCGCAGTTCTACTCGTGGACTATGTGTGAGTTTCCTAGAGGTTTGACTTAGATATAGCGCTCACAATAGAGTATTCCGCGGTAGCGTGTCCGAGCGGCCGAAGGTGCAACACTCGAAATGTTGTGTAGGGCAACCCCCTACCGTGGGTTCAAATCCCACCGCTACCGCGTTGTGAAGTCTCGGGACATCGTTCACTCGATGTCCCGAGACTTTTGGGTTATAGGCCAAAATGTGTGTATGGGTTGGGCGTGTCAGTTGTGTGGCACATGTCAGGTGGTTTTCTCTGTACCTCTGAACTGTTGTTCGTCAGCTGTATAGAATAATGTGTTGATTTTGGGCTGAAAACATAAACAAAACGAACAAAAAGGGCGTTTGCCCAACACATCAAATCGAGCTGTGGTGGGCAACACGCCTTTGGAAGTAGCTTTGCTGCAAGTGCTGAAGTTTTTGCCGGTTGATATCAAGGTGTGTTGCTGCGACTTTAACTGTACTGACGCCGGATGTTAGTCAAGCACAAGAAGGGTGGCTGGTTGCCACAGGTGTGTGAGATAGCCGCCACCGTTGTCGGACTAGATCTGCGCGACGAAGACGCTCCGCTGGTTGAACTACCCGACAGGCCCGCCCGGTTGCGATCGACATGCTGGCGGACGACTTAGTGCAGTCTCCCCCGTAGGGAGAGGTGCCGAGCTTTTTGCATTGACATACAGCATGGCCCAGGGGAGGTCATGCTCGTATTGCCGGGCGGGCTCTCCGATATCGTGGCGTGAGAGCAGCATTCGGGTGAGTCATGAAAGCCTTGCTTCTGATGTTGACCTGGTGTCGGAGCTCGAATCCGATCGGTTTGGGGCCAACGGTCAGGCTGTGCCTTGCTCACGTTGGTTGGAGCCTCTGGTAGCGAGGCCGACGCCACTCAGAACGACCGCGAGTCCAATCCATTGCAGGGTCAAAGGTTGCTGGCCAAACATCGACCACGCCCACAGCATCGTGGTTGGTGCAGTCAGGTAGAGCAGAGTGCTGGTCGTGGTGGCTCCTACGTGGCGCAGGCACCAGATGAACATTGCGTAGCCGCCCAGTCCGGACATGAACACCAGCCAACTGATCGCCAGCACCAGGGCCCCGGTCACTCGCAAAGCGAGACCGTCAGTCAGGAGGGCGACGCCACTGAAGATCACGGCAACAACGCTCACCTGCACGGTCAGGCTGGTCACCACTGGCACCCGGGGTTGCCAAGAGCGTTCCAGCAGGGAAGCCGCGGACAGCCCCAGGAGGCTCACGACCACCAGGCTCACGCTTCCCAGCCCCGTTGTGCTGATGCCTCCCACACTCAGGGCGACGCCACCGAGGGCCATGAGCAGGCCAACCCACTGGAAACTGCTGACCCGGTCACCGAAGATGATGCGTCCTGCCGCAGTCACGAGCAACGGTTGGAGTGCACACACCAACGCAGACAAGCCGGCATCCAGCCCTTGTTCAGCAGACAGGAACACGCCACCTAGGAAGAGCACGTGAGACAAGACGGCCAGGACGACCTGCTGCTGCACCTGACGTCTACTCAGTGTATGGAAAGATCGACGCAGCGAGGGGATTAGGAGGCACCCGACGAGCAGTACAAGGGCCGTCACTAGATATCGCCATGCCAGCAGGGTCCACGTTCCCGCGCCTGTCCGGTCCGCCAACGTCGCCCCGACGAACCCGGAACTCCAAGCCACTACGAACACCACACACATTAACCATCGCATACGTTTAGGTAAACATACCGGTCGGTATACTGTCAGTGCACCGCAATTGACTTGGGGGTAGACCATGCACATTGACTTGGCGGCATTCGAGCCTGTCGACACCACACCGGTCGGCCGCAGGATTCTCGAGGCTGCCTCAGAACTCTTCCGCGACCACGGCATCACCGCCACCGGTGTCGACAGCATCGTCGAGCGCGCTGCGACCACGAAGCGGACCTTGTACCAGCGCTACGGTTCCAAGGGTCGGCTCGTCGCCTGTTACCTGCAACAACGCGCGCACTTCTGGCAGCGAGAACTCCTAACAGCCTTGACCGGCGCCTCCCCCGTCCAAGCCTTGGAAGTCGTCTACCGGCATACTGTCCAGTGGGCGACCGCCACTCCGCGCGGTTGTGCTTTCGTCAACGCCTGGGTTGAGATTGGCGCCAACGACCACGAGGCCACCGAGTTAATCCGAGCAGAGAAGGCCTGGATGCTGACTCTTTTCACTCAGATTGCCGGTGGTGATGGGAACACGGGGACTATCTTGCACCTGCTATATGAAGGAGCCCAGGTCACCACGTCAATCCAAGGCGACCCACGAGAACTCGCCCAAGCGTGCGCCGCATCACAGGAATTACTCAACCGTCAGTGAAGAGCATTTCCTCGTAGCAAGACCACGTATGAAAATCGCGCGACACAGTCTGTTCTGTGTCGCGCGATTTCGTGTTTCGCTTTCAGTCTTCGCGCTTCCGCAACTCCCCGCGACGCAATTTACCGCTTGGCGTCTTAGGAAGTGCATCCACAAAGTGGACCTTGCGTGGGTACGCGTGAGCGGAGTACCCCTCCTTGACCAGCAACTTGAGCTCTTCAGCCAACTCAGGGGTAGCCTCCACGCCCTCCCGTAGCACCACGTACGCTTCAGCGAGTTCACCTCGGACGCCGTTGCGGTCTGGTTTACCAACAACTCCAACATCGACCACGTCAGGGTGCGTGATAAGTACGGACTCAACGTCGAACGGCCCAATGCGGTAACCGGCCATGAGGATCACGTCGTCATCGCGACCTTCGAAGAAGAAGCTACCGTCTTCATCCTTGTACCCGGCGTCTGCGGTGAGATACCACTTACCGTCTTCACTGAAACGCTCAGCCGACTTCTGCGGGTCGTCCTGATAACCCGTGAACCACAAGAGCGGGCTGTTTGGCACGCTGATGACGATCTGACCGTCCAGAATGTCTGCCTCATACCCGGCGATCGGCTTACCCATGGATCCAGGCTTGAGCTCTTCACGCACGTCGTCGTTCCACTGGTTGCAGATCACCATGCCCAGTTCGGTTTGGCCGTACTGGTCATAGACTTCGGTCCCCAGTTTTTCTTTAGCCCAGTCGATCACGTCAACCGTGAGTGGCTCTCCTGCTGAAGATGCCCGGCGTAGCGTGAACCCGGGTTCCAGCCCAGACTTGGATAGCGTGCGGTACACGGTGGGCGCGGAAGCGTAGTTGGTCACGCCTTGTTCGCGCATGAGCTGCAGAGTCGAGTCGGCGGTGAACTTGTCTTGTTGCATGAGGTTGGGTAGCCCGATGGCCAGCGGCCCCAACACTCCGTAGTACAGGCCGTACGCCCAGCCTGGGTCGGCCGCGTTCCAAAACACGTCCTCGGGGCGGACGTCCAGGGAGTAGTGCATGTAGCAGTGGAAGCTTGCCAGCGCGCGCACTGGGACTGCAACCCCTTTGGGGTTGCCAGTGGTGCCCGAGGTGAACAACTGCACCAGCGTGCCGTCGCCTCCCATCGCAACCGAGTCCTCAAGCGGTTCAGGCTCGGTTTGCATGCGGTCGTAGTCTTCACCAATCGTGATGACGTTGAGCCAGTTCAGCGGTTTCACCTTGTCTTCTTGCGACGGTTCGGTGATGACGAGCTTGGCTTTTGCACCTTCCATGCGCACCTTGATCGCACCGGTGGCAAACGCTGTGAACAATGGGACGTACACGGCCCCCAGTCGTGTGAGTGCTAGCAGCGTGACGGGCATGTCGGGGCATTTGGTGAGGAGGACTCCCACGCGGTCACCCTTCTCAACACCCTGTTGCTTAAGCGCGGTGGCAAGTCGCTTGGACCTGTCAGACAGCTCACCGTACGTCGGTTTGGACACCGTTCCGTCGTGAGCGATGAAGGTGAACGCGGTGGCCTGCGGGTCGTGGCGGTCACACAGTAGATACGAAGCATTTGCGTCTGGTGTGTCGTAGGTTTCGAGCCATTCTTGAACGAGCTGATCTAATTTCACCCGTGCCTCCTGGGTTAAGGGTTTCCCTGTTGTTTTCACCATAGCGCTGGGGATTTTTCCGCCTGCGCGCAGGGTAACCTAAACCACATTTTGGGGTGCCACTAACTCATCAGCTTCCGCACGTTCACTTAGTCCAGGTAGCCGTGGACAAACTGCATGATGCGTGTGAACGCTTGGTCGCGAACGCTCTCTTCAGACAGGTACACGTCGTGCATAGCGCCTGGAACACGGTCCACAACAACAGTGTCGGCAAGGTCGAGGGCCCGCCTGGCCAGAATCTCCACATCGAGCACAATATCCGCGTGAGCCATCTGTGGAGCGTAGTTCACCGATTGCATCGAGGTGCGCGACATCTGCACAAGCACTGGCACGTCCAGGTCAAGGCCACGTTCCACCCGCTTGTGCCCATCAAACACCGCCCGCAAGAACTGCGGATACACGGGGAACGACTCTGGAGGTTTGAGCCGAAGGTCAAACGGTGTATCCCCGTGGGCTTGCGCAACAGCCAGCACGTAGTAGTTAGGCAGGGAGATACGAAGCGGACTCACTGGGTTCCGGGCCGCCATGAGGGGTCCCAGCAGTTTGCGGACGCTCGCGGTGTATTGGAACTCCAACCACGGCGAGTTCAGCACCAGACCAGCCACTCGCCCAGGGTTATCGTTGGCCCACAGCGCAGCGGTGAGGCCTCCGGTTGAGTGGGCGCTGAGCACCACACGGCAGTGGGGGTGAAGACCAGTGAGCACGTCCAGGCAGGCGGAGATTTCTTCATCATAAGCGCCGAGGTCGTCAATGAGTCCCGGGGTTCGTTCAGGATCGGAGAGGTCCAGGTTCCTGCCGTAGTTGCGCAGGTCAACGGCGTAGAAATGGGCGCCCATGTGGGCCCAGAACCGGGCTAAGTCACGGTGGTAGAAGTAGTCGGACCACCCGTGAATGTAGAGGACGGCAGTGTTGGCGAGTTCCACGGGAGGGACGCCGTCCAGGTGGGGGACACCTCGGGAGGGGTGGTTATCAACCCGGGGCAGGTATCTCACCAGGGTTGCCCGATCCCCGCAGGGCAGTTCCAGGGGCAGGGATTCGAACCCCGGGCCAAGAATGTCTGGAAGCCACTGCGACTGCGTAGGTGGTGTGGGGTTCATGCCCCTATTGTGCCAGGTGAAAAACCGGTACGGCACAGGTCTGGGAACGTACTTGCCACGGTGTTTACTATGGTCGTATGGAGTTTCGAGTACGGTCAGCGGTCGCTGACACCCCCGCGTATGTTCCCGGCAAGCCTGCTGCTCCCGTGGCTGGACAGAAGGCGTACAAACTGTCGTCCAATGAACACTTCATGAGCCCGCTTCCCGCTGTTGTTGAAGCGGCCGCGAAGTCCTTGGAAACCATGAACCTCTATGGCGACCCGGGCGTTTTCGACCTCACTGAAGAGATGGCGCAACACCTGAGTGTGGAAACGAACCAGCTGGTCTTTGGGGCCGGTGCCTCTGAGATTCTCGCTGCCCTGTTTCACATCACTGCAGAACCCGGCACCGAGGTGGTTTTCCCGTGGCCGTCGTTCGAAATGTATGTGCCGCTCACGTTGCTCGAAGGGGCTACCCCGGTCAAAGTTCCGTTGCGTGAGGACTTGGGGCACGATCTTGACGCGATGGCCGAAGCCATCAATGACCGCACCCGTCTGGTGATTCTGTGCAGCCCCAACAACCCCACAGGTGGACCGGTGGGCCGTGAGGAATTTGAAGAGTTCATGGCGAAGGTTCCTCACGACGTGCTGGTGGTGTTGGACCAGGCGTACTTCGAATACATGGTCGAAGGTGGTTTCGACGGCGTTGACGCTCTGCCGTCGCACCCGAACCTGGTAGTAGTGCGTACATTCTCGAAGGCACACGGCATGGCGGGCTTGCGCGTGGGATGGGCGGTTGCTCACCCCGATGTCATCAGCGCTATGCGCACCGCAATCATGCCGTTTAGTGTGTCACGCGTTGCGCAGGCCGCTGCTTCTGCGTCCTTGCGATTGGCATCCGATGTGGATGTGCGGGCAAAAGAAATTGCCCGCATCCGTGACGATATGCAGGCACGGTTACGTGAAATCGGTGTCCCAGTAGCGGACTCCCAGGGTGGTTTCTTGTGGCTTCCGCTGGAAGACAAAGCAGAAGAGTTTGAACGCGCATGCCGTGACGTGGGCGTGGCCGTTCGTCAACTCACCGGGGGAGTACGTGTGAGCATCGGCGAAGAAGAAGCGATGGACCGCGTCGCCCATGTCGCCAGCGAGCTGGTAGCCCGCGGGCACGCAAGCGGTGCAACGACCTCGGGCCAAGAATCATGAGCAACCCAGGACTCCCGGATTCGACCGGACTTCCAGACCTCAACGAACTCGCAACCCAGCTCAGCCCTAATGCGCTGGTCACGGATACTGACGTTATCGCAGCCCACTCCAGCGACCGTGCGTTGTTCTCACCCGTGGAGAGCGCCCTCGCCTTGGTGCGTGCTACGTGTGTTGAAGATGTGCAGGCCACGGTACGGTTTGCCGCCAAACACGCGATCCCCATCATTCCGTCCGGGGCACGCACGGGGCTTTCGGGAGGCATCAACGCGCTCGACGGGTGCATTCTGTTAAACGTTGCCAAAATGAACCGGATCCTGGAAGTGAACACGCTGGACGGGACCGTGACGGTGGAACCGGGGGTCATCAACCTGGATCTCAAGAACCACTTGGCCGATTTCAACCTGTCGTATCCGCCAGACCCAGGTTCGGTAGCGATTTCCACTATTGGCGGGAACGCGGCCACCAACGCCGGCGGTATGTGCTGCGTCAAATACGGTGTGACCAGGGACTTTGTGCGTAGCCTCAAGGTGGTGACCGCCGACGGTGAAGTCACCACGGTAGGGCGCAACACGGCAAAAGGCGTCGCCGGTTTCGACCTGGCGCAGCTGTTCATCGGTTCGGAAGGCACACTGGGCGTGATTGTAGAGGTCACGTTGCGCACAGTGCCCAAGCTGGCCGATCCGCTCACCTCTGTGGCACTGTTTTCTGATCCTGTGCACGCCGCTCGCACAGTCACTGACTACCTGGGCAAGGGTGCCACCCCGTCGCTGTTGGAATACATGGACGGCGGCACCATTGAAGCGGTCAACGCGTACCAGAATTTTGGGCTGCCCAGTGGGGCGGGTGCCATGCTGATTGTGCAGTCGGACGGTTCGGGTTCGATGACGCGCGCTCAGGAAGACCTGGAACTGTTCCAGCAGGTTGCTCAAGATAACGGGGCAACTGACGTGATGTATTCGGATGATCCGCGTGATTCGGAGTCCTTGGTTGCCGCGCGCCGGGCGGTTGCCCCGGCAAATGAAAAGTTGGCCCACTCCCGAGGTGGTGGCGAGCTGGTTGACGACGTGTGCGTTCCGCGGGGCCGCCTTGCGGAGTTCTTTGAGCGCCAGGCTCAGATTGCCCAGAAGTTCCCAGACATTTTGGTGATCGCGTGCGGTCACGCTGGTGATGGGAACATGCACCCCAACGTCATTTTTGATGCGGGCGACCCAGTTTCCATCCAGCATGCAAAAGAAGCGTTTGGCATGATCATGCAGGCTGGCTTGGATTTGGGCGGAACCATCACCGGCGAACACGGTGTAGGGGTTCTGAAAGCCGAGTGGTTGGCACGCGAGCTGTCGCCGTCAGCGCAAAAGATGCACGTGGCGATCAAACAGGCACTGGACCCGCAAGGGATCTTCAGTCCTGGGAAGATGCTGTCGCATTTGAAGTAGTTGATGAGGCTGTTTAGGTCGTGGTGCCAGTAGTGACGTCACGCCTGTTCAGCTTCGTGCGCTTCTTTTTCGAGCGCGCGTTTGGCAGCCCGGCGCACAGCTGGCCACAGTGCAGATGCCCACGCTACGTAACCGCGTTCGGACGGGTGGAAGATGTCGCCACCCGTGTACAGCAGATAGCGCCACAGGCCCAGTTCGTGGGTTGTCGAAAATAGGTCCGCCAGTTCCAAGTTGTTTAAGCGTGCCTCACGTTCGATGATCGTGTTAGCGGCACGCACCTTCGGCTCAAGCCACGGCAGGCCAAAGCTGGGGATCGTGGACACGACTGTGCCGGCCGGAAGGCGCTTGTACAAACGA
This sequence comes from Brevibacterium mcbrellneri ATCC 49030, assembly GCF_000178455.1. Taxonomy (GTDB): domain Bacteria; phylum Actinomycetota; class Actinomycetes; order Actinomycetales; family Brevibacteriaceae; genus Brevibacterium; species Brevibacterium mcbrellneri. Next base: position 21,831 of record NZ_ADNU01000036.1, read on the forward strand.
GTTGCTGTCCACTCGAAACCCTCGAGCGTGTACTTAGGGTCGATCAGGTCATTGGCTCCGATGACACACATGGTGATGTCTGCTGGTGGCAAGTCGTCCAGAAGGGGTAGCTGCTTTTCCATGAGAAGCCACGAGCTGGCCCCGGGCACTGAAATATTGGTGACAGAAACCTTGCGTCCAGTTTCTTCTTCGAGCCGCTGTTTCAAAAGGCCCACATATGCGCGCTCCGGTTTGGAAGCGCCCACCCCGCTAGCTGCCGAATCGCCTAAGACGTTGACCGTCAAGGGCGGAAGCTCCTGCAAGGATTCGTCGAGCTCAAGTTGCGTTCGCGCAGACTCAGCCCAGAACTTAGGGAACAGTGCTGACTGGATGCGCACACGCACAACCGCAATTCCGTACCCGGCACCCATTCCTAAGGTCACACCGCCCACTGCCGTGGCCGCCTTCAAACCAGCCTTAAGCCCAGCTTTCAACGCCGTTTTCCCAGCACCCACGTCAGTCCGCGTCCTTTACTGAGCTACCGTCCACCTCGGGCGTGCTGCCATCTACCTCAGTCTGGGTATCTGGCAGAGCCCGGCGCCGTAACAGTGGCCCCACACCGGGTTGCTCGCCAAAGAAGTCCGTAATCGTTGTGCCCGGGTCAGTGGAATACCCGGGAGCCAAAACTGCAGTGCGGAATGCGTCACCCGCTTCAGGGTTGAGCCCGCCCTGGGAGTTAAACCATTCGGTGACATACGCGGCGAGCTTTTCCGACCACAAGTACGAGTAGTAGCCAGCGGAGTACCCCAGAGCGAACGTGTGCTGGAAATACGGAGTGCGGTACCGAGGCGGCACCAACGGGTTGAAACCGGTGCCGGAGAGCACGTCGCGTTCGAAGTCGAGCACCGACTCCACCTGTTCGCCAGGCTCCAGCGAGTGCCAGCTGAGGTCCAAAAGCGCGGCCGCCAGGTACTCCACCGTGGCGAACCCCTGTCCAAACGCCTGGGACTTCTTGATGCGCTCAACGAGTTCGTCCGGGATCGGTTCGCCCGTGTGCACGTGGACGGCGTAGTGGGGGAGCACTTGCGGGTGTAGCGCCCACATTTCGTTGAGCTGGGACGGGAACTCCACATAGTCCCTGGGCACCGAGGTGCCTGAACGAGTTTCGTACGTCGAGTTCGCAAACAGCCCGTGTAGCACGTGCCCGAATTCGTGGAACAGCGTGCGCACATTGTCCAGGCTGAGCAGGGCAGGTTCGCCGTCTGCTGGTTTGGGAATGTTCATGGTCAGGCTGATAACCGGGCCCAAACCGGAAACTCGGCCTGGTGACACCAACTGGTCCATCCACGCCCCGCCACGCTTTGACTCCCGCGCAAACGGATCCACGCAAATCACGCCCAGCGGCCGGTCGCCGTCGAACGCGCGGTACACAACCACCTCGGGGTGCCACGCGGTTTCATCCGTGCGTTCAAAACGCACGCCGTACAACTGGGTTGCCGCAAACAGCACACCGTCGTTGAACACGTTCCACAGGTCGAAGTACTCAGCGACCGAACCCAACTGGTACGTGTCCTGTTTGTAGCGCTTGAGGTAGTACGCGATGTCCTCAGCTTCCAGGCGCTGTGGCTGGTACGTTGTGCGGATCGTGTCCAGTTCTGATTCGAGCTGTGCTAGTGCGGGCTCCAGCAAGTCCACCACCAGCGCGGTCGCGTTTTCGCCGTTGCCCGCGTCCTGCTGGGAAATCACATAGTCCTTGTACGACTTGTATCCCATGAGGCCGGCCAGGCCGGCGCGCAGAGCGGTGAGGTCGGAGACGATCCAGCGAGTATCGGTTTCGGTTCCGCGCGCACCTCGGTTGGTGGAGGCGTGGAACACGGCTGTGCGGGTTTCAGGGTCGTCCAAGTCCGAGGTGATGGGCTGTTGCGTAGTGGACTCCAGGGTGATGAGCGCGCCAGTGTGCCCGTCCTTGGTCAGGCCACGCTGAACTGCATGGGAGGTGACAGTGCTCAGTTGCGCGTCAGGCAAGCCTGCAAGTGACAGTTCCGAGTCGTGCGGAATGTGCACGGCTGACTCTTGGGTTTCGGCCAGAACGAACTGGCCGAACTCTGTCTCCAGCGCAGAAATCTCTTCAGCGAACGCTGCCACGCGCTTTTGGCTGTCCTCAGTGAGGCGCGCACCCGCGTGTGCGAAGTCGGCAACCATGAGTTCGTGGTGACGGGCGTCTTCCGGGTTCAGGGCCGCAGTGCTGACGCTTTCTAAACGTGCGAAGAGCTCAGCGTTGAGGAACACATCAAGTTCCGCGCGGGTGAGGATGGCGGCCGACTCTGTTGCCATCGCCTCCACAGCGTCAGACCACAAGCTGGATTCGTACAAGCGGATAAACGGTTGCAGGCGGAACACCAAGCTGCAGGCCGCATCAATCGCCAGCGTGGTGTTGTTGAAATCCGCCGGTTCAGGGTTGTCCAGGATCGCGGAAATGGACTGTTCTTGAAACGCGACGGCCCTGGCCAGGGCGTCCATGATGAGTTCAGGGGTGATGTGGGAAAAATCCGGTAGTGTCAGGGGCTCCGGCTGGCTCACAAAGTCCCACAGATAGTTAGGTGATTCCGCTTCTGGGACGTGGCCGGGATGGAGGTCTTCGGAACCCAAAACTTTCTCCTGCACTGTCGAGGTCTATTGTGAGAGGGTGAGCGAATACTTGGGTACTGGAGCAGGCGATCCGCGAACTCGACGAATCAAGATCGGAATCATGCTGGCCGGTCTCGCTACCTTTACACTGCTCTACAATACCCAAGCAATCTTGCCGGACCTCACACGCGACTACGGAATCACCCCGTCTGGGGCCGCGATGTCGGTGTCTATTGCAACCGCGGGCGTTGGGTTAGGGCTGCTTGTTGCAGTCCCTATCAGTGAACGGATCGGCCAAGGTCGTTTAATCCGCTGGTCTGTCGTCATCGCTGGCGTGATGGCCGTTGGGGTGGTGTTCATCTCCGACTGGAACCTGTTCTTGGTAGCCAGATTCGTGATGGGGTTCATTCTGGCGGGTTTGCCCGCTACTGCCACAGTGTACCTGCGTGAAGAGATCCACCCGTCGATCGTGTCATCCGTGATTGGGGTTCATATTTTTGGAAACACCCTGGGTGGATTGGGCGCCCGGATCATTCCGTCTACCGCCATTGAAGTGTTTGACTGGTTAGGGATCGAAGGGATCCTGGGGCTAGACAAGTCACACTCCGCCATGTTCACTGCCTCACTTGTTGGACTGTTAGCGGGCCTGGGGTGCTTTTTCCTGCTGCCGCCGGCCCAAGGGTTCGTGCAACACCGCGACTCGTTTAGCGTTCTGGTAAAGAAGCTCGGGCAGGCGTTCACCGACCCCGTTCTGCTGGGCCTGTTCGTCGTGGGCTACCTGGGCGTGGGGTCATTCATTGGTGCGCTCAACGTGATGGGATTCCGCTTAGAAGGCGATCCGTATTTCGTTCCGATTGGGATCGTGGGACTCATTTACTTTGTGTACCCGCTTGCCGGGTGGGCATCTGCGATAGCCGGCAAAATTGCCGATCGCACATCACTGCGAACAGTCATGGCGTTTGGTCCGCTCATCGGACTGGTGGGGGTTGCGCTCATGGTGATCCCCAACGTGGTGTGCATCGTCGCGGGACTGGCGATTCTTGCAATCGGGTTCTTTGTAGGACACTCCACCGCTGCGTCCTGGGTAGCAGGTCGAGCAATCCGATCCGTAGGCGTCCCCGCACAAGCCGCATCTATTTACATGGTGTGCTTCTACCTGGGATCGTCCGTCACCGGCAACCTCACGCCCCTAGCCTGGTCACACACCGGCTGGACAGGCGTCACCGCAATCATCGGAAGCCACATGGTTCTGCTACTGATCATTGCGCTCATCCTCAAACGCACACCAGTCGCACCCGCCCGCAACCGGACGGTCGACATATAAGCAAGCTATGAACGACCTCGGCGGTTAGACACGAACATCACGGCGACGATGACTACGGCCGCGGCTGCGCCTAAGAGCAGGCCGGTAGGTGAGACGGTGAACCCGATCGCAACACACAGCACCACGCCCAGAACCTGCAGAGCCTTGGGGTACATGCGGTGCTCACGGTCTTGCGTGAACGCGGCCAAGTTGGCGATCGCGTAGTAGAGCAGCACGCCTGTGGACGAAAAGCCGACGGCTTTTGTCACATCCACAGAAAAGACCAGGATGATGGCCAGGACGCAGAACAGGATTTCAGCGCGGGCAGGGGTCGAGTGGCGCTCGCTCACGTGGGCAAAAACGTGAAGTTGCGCGAATCCCTGGCCATCGCCAAACATGTGCGCCCCAAACCAGCCATGAGCCCCAACAAGGCGCCCAGGCACGCCAACGCCGCAACGACCTGGACCACCAGCTTCATCCACGGCACCTGAACGGCGTCAAAAATTGGGGCCGTGGAGGTGGCGAGGGTTTCCTGATCCAACATGTGGGTCAGTGTGAACGTGATGAAAACGTACACGATTAGCGTCAGGCCCAACGCCCACATGATGGCTCGAGGGATCGTGCGGGAGGGGTTCGTCACTTCTTCACCCAACGTCGCTACACGGGCATAGCCAGCAAACGCAAAAAACATAATGCCCGCACCCTGCAAAATACCCAACGGAGCGGAAGGTAAATAGGCAGCGGAAGGGGAGGTGACCTCGGCGGGGGTGCTCAACCACGACGTAGCCACGAACAATGCAAGTCCAGCCAGCACGATCACCACAATGACCTTGGTGACCGTCGCCGTTTTAGACACGCCCAGAATGTTGACGGTAGTGAGCGCGATCAACGCGAGGGCCGCAGTGAAGGACAGGACGAGCGGGGGAGCGCCGGGCAGAGCGTAGTGCGCGAACGTCATCGCCATTGCGGCAGCCGAAGCAGTCTTCCCCAACAGAAACGCCCACCCGGCAGTGAGCCCCCACGCCTGACCCAGCTGTGCGCGCCCGTACGCATACGTGCCGCCCGCAACCGGGTACTGCGCGGCTAGCTGACCAGAAGACGTGGCATTGCAGAAGGCAACCAGGGCAGCCAACCCCAGAGCAATGTAGATGCCAGACCCGGCGTGAGCAGTAGCTGGGGCGACCGCCACGAAAATGCCGACGCCAAGCATAGAGCCCAGGCCGATCATGATCGCGTCACTCAAGGTGAGCGAACGCTTCAGAGAAGACATCATGTCTGTGTTGGTATCAGGCCAAGGCAAACAGAAAGTGTCTTGAAGATGCGGTTGTGGGGCTGCCTTTTCGTGCTACTTCTTGATCGAGCTCAGCTTCTGCCACTCTTCCCACGTGTACACCCAGTCCTTGATGTCACCAGAGTCTGTGGTCAGGGAAACGCTGGATCCGACAACTTCAACCGGGTCGCCAAAGAGTGCAGATTCGTAGTATTCGGCGGCGTTCGGCGTGGACAGGTTGACGCATCCGTGGGACACGTTTGCGCGTCCCTGGGAGCCCGCCGACCATGGGGCCGCGTGGATGAACTCACCGTTGTTGTGGATGCGAACCGCATGGGTGACGGGGGTGGAATAGCCCCAACGTTCGGACTTCATGGTGTAGTTGCGGGACTTCGACATCACAATGTGCATCCCGTTGTACGACGGAGAACGTGCCGCACCCAGGGACGCTGGGAAGTCCATCACCTTTTTGCCTGAGCGTGTGACGGTAAGGCGGTGTTTTTTAGCGTCGGCGACAGCGATCTGTTCGCGGTCGATTTCGAAGTCCAGTGTCATGTCTTTTGCGCCAAATGAGTTCTTGGAGAACGGAACGTCTTTGACTGGAGCGCTGACGTGGATCTTGGAGTGTTCGGGCCAGAATTCTTTTGGCCGGTAGTGGATGCGCGAGTGGCCGTCGTCATCTGGGAGCCATCCCCATGCGCCTTCGACTTTACGCGGCTTGTCGTCCTTATCGGTGACTTCCACGGTCAGACGGCTTTCGATTCCCGGGCGGTATTCCTTGGGGATCTTGTGGGCGAAATTGAAAATGATGGGGGCGCCCACGCCTACTTTCATGTCGTCGTCGAGCAGGGTGCGCATGCGTGCGCCATCACCTTTAGGTTTAGCAGTTTCCACGGTTCCAGTGGATTCGTGGGTGTTGCCGTCAGGTGAAACGGTTGTGGCTTTCCACGTGTAAGACGATGACCCTGCGAGTGTGAAGTTGGACTCCCAGGAAGTGCCTTTGGGGTTGTTGTCAGCTGCGCCACCCTGTGCACCGTCCTCAGGGGCTTCGGTGGAGTCAGGGTCGGCTGAAGGTTCGTTACTGGGGTCGTCTGTTGCCGAGGTGTCCTCGGCTTGCTCTGTTTCTTCAGTGTCGTTCTCTGAGTTGGAGCCGAGGTTGCCGCCGGCTTCTGCGCTGCCGTCAGCTTCGTCGGTTTCGGTGCCATCTGTTGCTGAGGCTGAGGGGTCAGCGGTCGCCGAGGTGGTTTCAAAAGTTCCAGCGTCGGCTGGGATTTCTTTGTGGTCGTCGTCGGTGAGCTCTACGGAGACGAATTCGCCTTTTTCGACGGATAGTTGCAGTTTTTCACCTGGCGTAGCTTCTGCAACGACGCTGACAACGGGTTCTGGGTCGGGCTCCTTTGCCTTAGAGCCGGGTCCGGGGTTGTTGTCACCGGAGGTGCCCGCTGAGCATGCCGCAACGGCTAAGAGACTTAGGGCGATTGTCGACGAAGTGAGAAGACGACGGAACACGAGCTTGAACCTTCAGTAGAGCTGATGAAAATTCGACGGACCTTCGACATTGGAAAGGCCTGAGATATAAGCATACAAGAGAAAACAAAGGACCCTTCGTGCACCCGCCAGAGCCTCCTTACCCTTGCTACCTTCCGGTCCTGGGGGGATTCGCAGGATAAACGCCACACGAAGGGCCACAGATAGTGTAGCCGAGACTCACGCGATTAGTAAAAGTCGCGTGAGTCCGTTAAGCTACTCTGCGGAGGATTCGCCTAGCGGCCTATGGCGCACGCCTGGAACGCGTGTTGGGTTAACGCCCTCAGGGGTTCAAATCCCCTATCCTCCGCGTAGGGCCCCGGTAGTTCGTTGAACTACCGGGGTTTTTGCTTGCCTGTCCCGAGTGTTCGCGGGGTTCCTTGGTCAGGGTTAATGCTCAAAATGTGTGTATGGGTCGGGCGTGTCAGGTGGTTTTCTCTACAACCCAAGTCCATTTTTCTCGAGGGTTGTAGAGTAACGGCTCGATTTTCGCGCGAAAACGTGAACAAAACGTACAAAAGTGGTGTTTACTCTACACTCTTGTTCGAGGGTTGTAGAGTAAACGGTTCTTCGCATCTGCGGGGTGGGACAGTTCATATGAAGCGCTCCGGGTGATCAAGTCCCGACCAGATGGCGCGCCGTTTTAAGGACATATTAAGGACAGGACAGAACCTCTATAGAACTGGCGTGACCAACTAGTGAGTGAGGCAGCCTTTTAGCGTATTCTCAAGCTTTCGTTAGACTTTACGGGTTCATTGTGACCCCAACCGGGAAGAGTTTATGTCTTCAGCACTGAGTGAAGAACACGAGCTTGAGTATCAGGTTCAGAACAAGGTTCAAGATGATGACTCCGACGAAGTCATTATTGAAAAACTTAAACGTCAAGGCGTGCGAATTTCTAAAGGTGGAGTGACGCCTTTTGTCTTTTGGCCCTCGCTGATCGTCGTTTTAGCAGTGGCCATCATCGCAATCGCGGCACCTGAAGCCACAGGTAACGCACTTGTCGCCATGCAGAGCTGGATTGTAGGTACGCTGGGCTGGTGGTACATGCTGGTCATCGCCGCCTTCATCGCATTTGCTCTCGTTGTTGCGTTCTCCAAGTACGGTTCCATCAAACTTGGCCAAGAAAACGACAAACCAGAATTCGGTCTGCTGTCATGGTTCGCCATGCTGTTCGCGGCTGGTATGGGAATCGGCCTGGTGTTTTATGGTGTGGGCGAACCGCTCATCTACGCGACCGTGGACCCCAAACCAGGCTGGCCAGAAGACCAGGCCATGCGCGGCCAGCTTGCGATGGCACAGACCTTCGTGCACTGGGGTCTTCACCCCTGGGCCATCTACGCCGTCATTGGGCTTGCTCTTGCATACGCCGTTCACCGGCGCGGCCGTCCCGTTTCAATCCGCTGGGCCTTGGAACCGCTCCTGGGTGAGCGCGTCAAAGGCTGGATGGGTGACGTCATTGACAACCTCGCAGTGTTCGGAACCATTTTTGGTATCGCAACCTCGTTGGGACTGGGTGTTCAGCAGATCGCAGCCGGGCTGGCAGAGCTGGGTGTGGTCGGCGAAGCTGACAACCGCCTCCTGGTCATCTTGATCGTTGTAATTACGTTCCTGGCCACGCTGTCCGTGGTGAGTGGCTTGGGCGCTGGTATTCGCTGGCTGTCGAACATCAACCTGTCGCTTGCGGGCATTCTCCTTATTAGCGTGCTGTTGGTGGGTCCTACGCTGTTCCTGTTCCAAAACTTCATCGAATCGATCGGCGTGTACTTGGCCAATGTGCTCAACATGACGTTTGACGTGGGTGCCTACACGGGTGACGACGGGGCTACCTGGAACTCTTCGTGGACCATCTTCTACTGGGGTTGGTGGATTTCCTGGGCGCCATTCGTAGGTGTTTTCATTGCCCGTATTTCCCGAGGTCGTACCGTCCGCCAGTTCATCGCAGGTGTCCTTTTGGTTCCGTCTATCGTGGGCTTCTTCTGGTTCTCCGTGATGGGTGGAGCAGGTATTTACCGCCAGTTCTTTGGCGAAGGCGATCTGGTCAATGAAGAAGGCAAAGTTGTGGCTGAAGCAGCGCTGTTCCATGTGCTATCTGGCCTGCCACTGGGCTCGATTTTGTCCGTCATTGCGATCATCCTGGTGGCGATCTTCTTCATCACGTCCTCCGACTCCGGTTCGCTGGTTGTAGACATGCTGGCCTCGGGAGGTCACCCCAACCCGCCGGTGTGGTCGCGTGTCCTGTTTTCTGTGCTGGAAGGTGCCCTGGCGATCGGCCTGTTGCTGGCCGGTGGATTAACCTCCCTGCAGGCCGCTGCCCTTGCAACAGCCCTTCCATTCAGCGTGGTTTTGCTGTTCATGTGCGTGGCGACCTTGCGGAGCTTCAAAGCCGATATGTCGGCGATTGAACGCGAACGTCTGCGTGAGGTTTACCGCACCATTAGCGAAACACTGGTGGAAGACTTCGACGAGAAGTTCGGTCGCCCAGTCGATGCTCGTGTTGACGATCGCATCGACTACCGAATCAGCCGCACCCGTGGCGCTATGAACCGTAAAAAGTAGCGTTCACCTAGATTAATACGCCCACTCTGTGATTCATCTCACAGGGTGGGCGGTTTTTTCTCGCGCATCCGAGCCTATATAAGCTACCGAAAATCGCATTCGACCTCGTGGAGGCCCCATGCTCGGACTTATCGGTGTGCTGCTGGCACTCGGACTACTCATTTTTCTCGCCTACCGTGGCTTTAGTGTTCTGTACTTAGCACCCATTACAGCGCTGGTTGCTGTTGCTTTTGCTGGGTTGCCGCTGGTGGCCACCTACACGCAGATCTTCATGCCTGCGGTCGGAAAATACATCATCACGTACTTTCCCGTTTTCGCTCTGGGTGCGATATTCGGAAAACTCATGTCGGACACCGGCTTTGCGAAAGCGATTGCACTGTGGATCGTGAACACCATTGGTGCGAAGCGTGCCATGTTGGCCACGATCCTTTCCGGCGCAATTCTGACCTACGGTGGCGTCTCGGTGTTTGTGGTTGCGTTTGCTCTGTTCCCGATCGCAAACCAGATGTTCCGTGCAGCCGACATTCCTAAGCGTCTGATTCCCGGAGCGATAGTGGCAGGCTCCGCTACCTTCACGATGTCCGCCTTGCCGGGAACACCCGCCATCCAGAACGCGATCCCCGGCCCGTTCTTCGGAACCAACGCGTTCGCCGCACCCGTCTTCGGTATTGTGGCTGGGCTCATTATGTTCGTTCTTGCGACCATGTGGCTTGGCTGGCGTGCAAAGAAGCTTACGGCCGCCGGTGAGGGCTACCAAGACTCGAACACGCGCCCCGGCTTTGGTGAGGCAGGTGAGAATGACAACAACGGCGATACCGGCACCTCATCAGGGACGACCACCTCGGCGGTTACTCAATAATCCCCGAACGCCCTGCTTGGTTTAGTCCCCATCGTGATCGTGATCGTGACCAACTTTTCGCTGGTCACCTGGGTCTTTCCCGCGATGGACTTTGCGTATCTGCAAGAAGAGACCTACGGCAAAACCGATATTTCCAAAGTGGGCGGTATCTGGGCCATTGTGATCGCGTTGTTCTTCGCGTGCCTGTTCACCCTGGCTGTAGGTTGGCGCCACATGAAGGACGCCAAGGAGTCGCTCAACCAGGGTGCGACTGGGTCCATGCTTCCCATTTTCAACACCGCGTCCGAGGTGGGATTCGGTGCGATTATTGCGAGCGTTCCAGCGTTCTCGATTGTGCGCGACGCTGTCTTGAGCATTCCGGGTAACCCGCTCATTTCGTTGGCTGTTGCCATCAACGTGTTGGCCGGTATTACGGGATCAGCCTCGGGTGGTATGAGCATTGGGCTGGAAACCTTGGGCGCGGACTATCTTGCGCTCGCCCAGCAAGCGGGCATTTCTCCTGAAATCATGCACCGTGTTGCAGCTATTGCATCAGGTGGTATGGACTCGCTTCCGCACAACGGCGCTGTCATCACAATGCTTACGATCTGTGGCCTGACACACCGTCAGTCCTATGCGGACATGGGTGTGGTTTCAGTTGTCATCCCGATTATCAGCTTGACGGTTGTTCTTGGGTTTACGCTCGTGTTCGGTCTCGTGTAACCAGCCCTAACCATCCCACACCAACCCCACAACCAAGGAGGAGCCATGACCAGCCACACGCACCCGTATGCTGAGCTGGCCGCCCGCCTGGGTGGCCAGGCCAGATGCTTCACCACCTCGGAAGGCGAACTCACCGGCTACACGGCAGGCGACCTCGGCGCTTCCACCCCGGTGATCCTGGTGCACGGTTGGCCGGAGTTCGCGTCCTGCTGGGAACCCATAGCACGCGAACTCCTCAAAGCCGGCCACCCCATCATTGCCTACGATCAACGCGGATACTCGCCCGGGCTCCGTCCCGAGGCGCTGGAAGAATATACGGTCGAAAAGCTGGTGAATGACCTCGGCGAGGTTGCCAATGCAGCCGGCGTTGACCGTTTCCACCTTGTGGGGCACGACTGGGGTGGCGTGATGGGGTGGGCCGCGGTTCCGCACATGCCTGACCGGACCGCGACCTTCACATCCCTGGCATCAGCGCACACGCGGGCGCACGGCGAAATGATCGCGAAGGACTCTGATCAGTACGAACGCATGGAGTACTTGCGCAAGATCCGCCACCACCCTGACCAGATCGTCACCAGCATGTTGCGCGATGACGCGGCGAAGCTCCGCGCGGTGTACCAGGGCGTTATCCCGCGCCACGTCGAAGATTCGTATGTGCAGCGCTTCAGTGACGCCGAGGTGTTTGCGGCCAGCCTGAAGTACTACCGTGCGCTGGGGTTGGGGACGGATATGGCCACGCAGCCGATCACCGTCCCCACGTTGTACGTGTGGGGGGAGCGAGGATGCTGCGTTTGCGCGCTGTTCCGCTGAGCTCACGGGGAAGTATGTTGAGGGGCCGTATGAGTTCGTGGAACTCACCGGGCGCTCGCATTGGTTGCCAGAAGAAGCGCCCGAGGTGGTTGTAGCTCATCTGCTCACACACTTTGCGCGGGGATAGCCACCTGGCTACCCCCGCGCATGTAGTGGGTTTTGGGTCAGTTTGTGAGCGCGTTAACCGAAGATCGCCCGAAGAACCAAGACGCCTACCGCGCCTACCGCGGCTGCGGCAGGAACCGTGATGACCCATGCGAGCGCGATTGGTTTCATGAGGTTCCAGTTCGCCGCCTTGTTCACAATTCCCACACCCAGAACTGCACCAATGAGGATGTGAGTCGAGGACACTGGCAGACCCAAGACGGAAGCCAGCATGACAACACCGGCGGCTGCGAGCTCTGCGGTGAAGCCGGACGCTGGGTGCATTTCGGTGAGTCCTGAACCAACTGTCTTGATGACGAATCGGCCAATGAACCACAGTCCTGCGACCAGAGCCACGCCGGCGGTGACCATCACGGCGGCAGGCACACCTGCTTCGTCGTTAATGCTGTTGGTTTTGAGCACGTCCAGAATTGCGGCGAATGGGCCAATCGCGTTTGCGATGTCATTTGAACCGTGGCTAAATGCGAACGCTGAGGCCGTGAACACCTGCATCCAGCTGAACAAGAGGAACGTGGAACGTGACAGGTCTTGTTTTTTGAGCGTGCGAGCAAAAATGAACACCGCCATCCACACGGATGCCGCGATCATGCCCAAGATCAGGAAGTTACCCACCGAACCGATGTCCAAGTGCAAGTTTTTCAAACCCTTGAACAGCATCATTGAGCCAATGACAACGGCACCGAAAGCAGCCAGCAAGGGAACCCATGTTTCGAGTGCCTTGTGAGCGTTGATCTCTTTTGCGCGCTCTTCAATGTGGTGAAGGTCGCGGTAGTAGTCGGATTCGAGCTCTTCCGGGTCGTAGTTGTCCCGCAAGTACACTTCAGCGTCACGCGCCATGGCGTTGGTGTATGAGATCTGTTGTAGTTCGTCTAAACGTTCGAATGCCTGCTTGTGTGTCGTGCGGAGTTCGGCACGTTCACGCTTAAGCTCGCGGAGTTTTTCGTCCATGCGTTCGTTGAACACCAGAATGTGTTTCTTGATCTGGCTGAACATGAGCCATGCGACTACACCACCCAAAAGAGGGGACAGCACCCAGGACAAGACGATCTTGCCGATTTCTGACCACTGCACCATTGACCAACCGCCACTGCCGGTCACGAATCCCAGCGTCAAAGCTGCACCAACAATACCTCCCACGATGGAGTGGGTGGTGGACACAGGCCAACCCATGCGGGTGGCCACCAAAAGCCACAGGGCTGCACCTAGAAGGGCTGACATCATGATGAACACGAAGTCCATGGGGGCAAGGTCGATCGCGTTCAAGTCCACGATTCCTGAACGCACGGTTTCGGTGACTTCGCCACCGGCGAGAACGGCACCGCTGACTTCGAAGATCGCTGCGACAACGAGTGCCTGTTTCATGGACAGGGTTCCGGCGCCCACACTCGTTCCAAACGAGTTGGCAACGTCGTTACCACCGATGTTGAAGGCCATGAACAGACCAAAAACGATTGTGGTGATGAGCAGGATGCGGTTGGCGCTGGGGTCGACATAACCAAAGGACCACAGGGTGAAAGACACCAAGGCGATCGCCATGAGCCCACCGAATGCGATGTGCCACCAACGGTCTGGCCCTAAGAAGCCGGACGTTTTGGGTGTAGCTGACGTGCCTGGCTTTTCGTCAAGAGATGCAGACATAACAAACCTTTCGTCGTACGTACATATGGTGACGCTAACGGTTAACTTCAAAGGCAGGGATGCGTGAATTTTGAGTGACGAATGCATTTACTTTTGCGCGTTTGTTTAAGGTAGGTCTGCGAACGCTTAGCTACGTGAAACACAGCTCACTGTGACACGAGGGCATGAAACCACTGCCTTTGAGTGATAAAACAGAAGTCCCAGGGATCACTGTACGAAAGGAACGATCATGACAGTCCCACAGCTGACGTTGAGCGACGGCAACACCATCCCACAGCTGGGGTTTGGTGTGTGGCAAATATCCACTGACGACATCGTTCCAGCGGTCACCACGGCGTTGGAGACCGGATACAGGCACATCGATACTGCCGCGATTTACAAAAACGAAGAAGGCGTGGGACAGGCGATTGCCCAGAGCGGATTAAACCGTGAGGATCTCTTTGTCACCACGAAGCTGTGGAACAACCGCCACACTGATGCGCGTGCTGCTCTCGAAGAAAGTTTGACCAAGCTTGGTCTGGACTACGTTGACCTGTACCTCATCCACTGGCCAGTTCCGGAACAGAATAGGCGTCTGGAAGCGTGGGCTGCCCTTGAACAGGCGCAGGCCGACGGGTTGGTGAAGTCGCTTGGTGTTTCCAACTTCCGCGAAAGTGATCTCTATGAACTGGCAAAACACGGTTCAGTTCGCCCGGTGGTCAACCAAATTGAGCTCCACCCCACGTTCACGCAGAAGGAACTGAGCGCGTACAACGCCACATACGGAGTGGTGACCCAAGCGTGGTCACCTCTGGGCAGGGCCCACGATTTAGAGAACCCCGCGATTGCTCAGATCGCTGAGCGCACCGGACGCACACCAGCTCAAGTGGTGTTGCGCTGGCACCTGCAAGCTGGCCGGATCGTGTTCCCCAAGTCCGTAACAGCGAGCCGGATCAAGGAAAACTTCCAGGTATTCGACTTTGCACTTTCCGATGTGGACATGGCCGCGATCAGCGCGCTCAACGCAGATAATCGGATCGGCCCTCACCCCATGGATTTAGGCGCTGAGTGACCATGGCAGAAGACTCGAGCGACAAGCACCACGAGGCTGAAACCAACGCTCACAATGCGCTGGGTATCGCAGCGTTTATTGCGTCGATGTCCTCGTTACTTGGATTCGCGTTCATTGGCCCTATCGCGGGAATCATCATGGGTGGCATGGCGCGCAAACGTTCACGCGAAGACGGCCTGTCCGACAATAAGTTCGGTCGCTGGGGAGTGACCTGGGGAATCATTTTCCTCATCGTGAACGTGGTGGTCACGGCCGTGATCGTCGGAATCCTGATCATGTCTTTTGCCCAAGACCCGTATGGGGCTCCCGGCCCTAACGCTCCGGCCAACTGACCTCGGCTCCCGGTCGCTAGCCAACTCACCGCCAGCGTTTACATGACGGTGGCAGCCACGGTGCCGGCCGCCTCGGCGATGGCGTCCGTGTGCGACTCCTCAACTTCGCCAGTAAACGCAACCGGTTGCGCAACCAACTTCCACCCCAAACCGGTGGTGATCGCCTCCATGGCGCGTTCTGCGCCGGTGGTGTCAAAGCCGCCGTGAATGAAGTAGCTGAAAGGGCGTCCCGAGGTGGGCTCCCGGACATCGTTGTACGTCGTGTCGAAGAAGTGCTTGAGTGCCCCGGAAATATAACCGAAGTTCGCGGTGGTGCCCAGAATGTAGGCGTCGGCGGACAGGACATCCTCAGTCGTTGCCTCGAGTGCGGGTTTTTCAACGAGCGTGACGCCGTCGAGTTCAGGTAGCGTGAAAACATCGCGCACCGCTTGAGCGAGCTGCTCCACGCGCGGACTTGGCGAATGGTGGACGAACAACACTGTTGGTGTAGACATAGAGCCACGGTACAACGGACGCGCTTGTTGTGCGCATGCGACAGGAGAACACATGGCCCGAATCAAGGACCCACTGGCGGGGCTCACCAGGCCAGACCCCAGCCACACGGATGAACAGATCGCTACCGTTTTGCACTCGATGCCGGCCAGCGACTGGGTGGTGCTCACCGGGGCAGGGGTGTCCACGGATTCGGGGTTGCCTGACTATCGTGGCCCCAACTCTCCCAGGCGAACCCCCATGACAATCCAAGATTTTCGCGCCTCGGCCAGCAACCGCAGGCACTACTGGGCCAGGTCGTTTTTGGGCTGGGAGACAATCCTGACCGCGCGCCCCGGACCCGCGCACTGCGAACTTGCGCGCATAGCCCCGGGTGGGATCATCACGCAGAACGTGGACGGCTTGCACCAGGCTGCCGGCAGTGACGGCGTGATTGACCTGCACGGACGTTTGGACCGCGTGATCTGTTTGCAGTGCGAAAACCTATTTGATCGTCAGTGGGTGCAAGACGAACTTCAGGCCCTCAACCCGGACTTTGCGGATCAGTTGGGGGTACCAGCCGAGATGCTCGAAACCGCGCCCGATGGTGACGTGGCCGTTGACGACACACAAGATTTCACGGTTTTGCCGTGTCCCGTGTGCGGGGGCGATCTCAAACCCGATGTTGTGTTCTTTGGGGAGTCCGTTCCTGTGCAACGAAATCGGGAGGCGCACGCGCTAGCCGCCCGAGGTCGTGGCTTGGTGGTTTTGGGGAGTTCTCTGGCCGTGCTTTCTGGTCTGAGGTTCGTGAAGAATGCGTTTAAAGAAGACAAACCCATTGTGGTTGTCACCGATGGGCCTACACGTGGGGATGAATTGGTGACGTATCGGTCAGTTTCACGGGTAAAAGACTTCCTCCCGCTGTGGTAAACCTCTAGGCTTGAAACATGACGAACTTTGCTCGCGCAGAACGCTTGTCAGTCGCTGCTCTTCTACGTGAAGTTGGCCCCGATGCCCCCACCCTGTGTGAAGGGTGGACCACTCTGGATCTCGCGGTTCACTTGGTGATCCGCGACCGTTATCCCGCAGCGTTGCCGGCCAACGCGAGTGGCAAAGCGGGCAAGGTCGAGTTTTTCGCGAAGCGCACTGCCGCACGCGAAGCAGAGCTGAAGGATCTTCCGTGGGACAAGCTGGTGGGCATGGTTGCTGCCGGGCCAGGGGTTCTTTCTCCTATGGGGTGGACTCCGGTGGATGTGTTGACGAACACCGGCGAGTTCTATGTGCACCACGAGGATATTCGTCGAGCACGCAAGGGCTGGGAGCCACGCAACATTCTTCCCGAATTTGAAGCCCAGTTATGGAACGTGTGCAAACCACTGGCGCACTCACCCAGTGTTCGAAAGGATGGCCCGCTCATTGTGCGCGCTCCTGGGCACGGGGAACTCCACGTGGGCAACACTGACGACGGTGCGGCGGTGCTGGAAGGTAAGCCGTCTGAACTTGTTTTGTTTTTGTTTGGGCGCAGGGACCACGCGCAGGTTTCGTTGCGTTCGTAAGGTTTTCGTCGCCGGTCTGTGGGCGGGTTTTAGCCCGAGGTGTCAGGCTAGTGTGACTTCCCGTCGGTTCCGCGTGTGTCGGGTGGGAGGTCTGCGCGCGGGTCGTTAGGTAGAAGATGTTCGGAACCTTCTTGTTGCCTGCGCATCTCTTCTTCACGCTTGACCATTTTTGCCCCAATATAAGAATCTGGCCGGTTCATGGTGCGGTGAATGAGGTACCAGCCACCAAAAAAGGCGGTAATGAAGCAGGCCGCCACAATGATGATTGCAAGCATGTGAGGCTCGTCCACAGTCTCTCCTTATTTGGGGGTTCTTCGGGGATAGATGCCCGAGGTGTTTCGCTGATGGACATCATACGCTCCCACTTTTTGCGCAGTGTGAGGGGTCGTGAACTCCACTGTGTCAGTGGGTGGCATTAGGGTAGTACATGTGTCTACCGCTCTTTACCGCCGCTACCGGCCCGATACGTTCGCTGACGTTATCGGCCAAGACCATGTCACTGGTCCGCTGAAAGCTGCCCTCGACAACGGGAGGGTCAACCACGCGTACCTCTTTTCTGGTCCGCGCGGTTGCGGAAAAACCACCTCGGCCAGAATCCTCGCTAGGTGCCTCAACTGCGAACAGGGCCCCACTTCCACGCCGTGCGGGCAGTGCGCTTCGTGCCGTGACTTGGCCACGGGAGGGCCGGGATCTCTGGATGTTGTAGAGATTGACGCTGCTAGTCACAACGGTGTTGACGACGCGCGTGATCTGCGTGAACGTGCGGTGTATGCGCCTGCGCGTGACAGGTTCAAAGTTTTCATTTTGGACGAAGCTCACATGGTCACGCCGCAGGGGTTCAACGCGCTTCTGAAACTGGTGGAGGAACCACCCCCGCACGTGAAGTTTGTCTTTGCGACCACTGAACCGGAAAAGGTCATTGGGACCATCCGTTCGCGCACCCACCATTACCCGTTCCGGTTAGTGCCACCAGACATCCTCACGGCATATTTGACCGAACTGTGCCAGCGCGAAAACGTTGCGATCGGTAAAGGTGTTTTGCCGTTAGTTGTAAGGGCAGGCGGGGGATCGGTCCGTGACACCCTTTCTGTTTTGGATCAGCTCATGGCCGGTGCGGGACCTGACGGTCTTGACTACACAACGGCTGTTGCCTTGTTGGGGTACACGCCGGATTCACTGTTAGGTGACATCGTTGACGCGTTCAGCGCAGGCGACGGTGCCGCTGTGTTTCGGGTTGTTGACCGGGTGATCGAGTCGGGTCAGGATCCTCGCCGTTTTGTTGAAGACCTGCTCGAACGGTTCCGGGACCTCATTGTGGTGGGTACGGCCCCCAACCAAGCGCGTGCGTTTTTGCCAGAAGCTCCTGATGACCTTCTTGAACGGCTCATCACCCAGTCGCAACAGTACGGGGCGGCCGAGCTTTCACGCGCTGCGGACATGCTCAACGAAGGTTTGAGCGAAATGTCCGGTGCAACGTCCCCACGCCTGCAGCTCGAACTCATGTGTGCACGGGTTCTGCTGCCGTCGGTGGAATCGTCCAGGCGGGCCGTTGTGTCTCGCGTTGAGCGTTTGGAACGCAGGGTGGGAATGTCGCCTACCGGACGTGCCAGCAATGTGCCCGCGGCTCCGCAAACTGACGCTGGTGAAGCGCCGACGACTGAGCAGGCGCCCGAGGCGGTGCAGACTCCCGCTCCTACCCCGTCACCGGCGGTTCCTCAGCCGGGAGGGCAGCAAGGCGCACAGTCAAAGGGGAATGCTCAAAAGCCGCAGGCCGATCTCGATTCAATCGCAGATTTCGCGTTCGCCGCTGAAGAACTCGCAACAGCCGATCAACAGGCAGAATCTCAGAGTCAGCCGGAAGCACAACCGCAGCCTGATTCGCACGTGCAGCGCGACCGGGAACCACAGCGTCAGCGGGAAGTACAGCAACGGCCGGAGCCCCAGCGTCAGCGGGAAGCACCTCGGCGGGAAGAACCCCCGATGCAGCGTCAGCCAGAGTCCCAGCGCCAGCCGGAACCACAGAGCCAGCAGGAACCACAAGCAAGTTCGGGCAACAACGAAATCGATGCGATCCGTAGGAGTTGGCCACACATCCTCGATGCGCTCACCGGAAAGAGCCGGTTGGTGCGCGCGATTCTTTCTGGAAATGCGGTTCCGCAGGCGTTTCGCGACGGTGTGCTCGTGCTTGGATTCAACAACCAGTGGTCCGTGGCAAGCTTTGACCGGCCTGGAAACAGCGAGAAACTCGCGCAAGCGATCAACGAGGTGTTGGGAATCCGGGCCAATGTGGTGATCGGCGATGTAGGAGTCGACACCGACGTACGCTCACACCAGGCTGAACCCGCGCCACGTCAGCACGATTTCTCGCCGCGCCAGCATGATTCATCGTCGCAGAACTCACCGCACCAGGGACGGCAACGCCCAACCCAAGAAGAAGTCGATGCGGTCGTAGGACCTCGGGCCGTTGACCAAGCGCCCGTGGACCGCGAAAAATACTGGAACTTGGACGCAGACACTCCCGCTAACCGCAACCGAGAATCCTCCGACTCACAGGAGGAAGACCATACCGGTGGAACAGGTCATGAACACCCTGACGCCACAGAAACTCAACATAAACCTGAAGAACCGGCGTCGTACAGCGGGTATAACGAGCCTGGCACCTCGGCGGGGCAAGGAGCCGTTGAAGTGCCACAGGTCGTGGTCCCACCCCCAGTAGAAGAACCCGAAGACATTGACGACGTCCTCGGAGCCTACGCCGACCCCAACTTGGGATACGACGAACCCGCAACCACACACCAAAGCGCCCCCAAGCAGGAACCCGGTGACGAACCGTGGGCAGAACTACGCACACGCGGTGCACGTACTACCCCGAACCCGGCGACCACCTCGGACGCGGAGCCTGCTGCCGGGCAACCAGACAGCGCAGAATCCGAAGACACAGCGGCCACTGGTTCGCAGGGAGCTGAACAACCTAACGCTGACGGCCCTGACATCAGCAACTACGACGACTACGACACCGAAAGCGACCCAGAAATCACAGAGAGCCGCGACATCGGGGCACCCGTGTTCTTAAGAATTATCGGTGGCGAGATCTTGGAGGAAGTTGACGAATGAGTGCCATCTACGACGGTGCCCTCGCCGACCTCGTCGACGAACTGGGAAAACTACCAGGAATCGGACCAAAATCCGCGCAACGCCTGGCCTTCCACATCCTGCAGTCACCCGCTCAGCAGGTCGAACAACTCGCTAGCGCACTCACTGAAGTCAAACGGCGCGTCAACTTCTGTGAAATCTGCGGCAACGTAGCTGAAGGTGAGAAATGTGCAATCTGCCAAGACACGCGCCGCGACCAAAGCGTGATTTGCGTGGTGGAAGAAGCAAAGGACGTCGTCGCAATTGAACGTACCCGCGAATACCGCGGGCTGTACCACGTGTTAGGCGGGGCCATCGACCCCATGGCGGGAATTGGCCCCGACCAACTCCGCATTAAACAGCTGCTCACCCGGCTCCAAACCGGCGACGTCAAAGAGTGCGTGATCGCAACCGATCCCAACCTCGAAGGCGAAGCGACCGCGACATATGTGATCCGCCTGCTCTCCACCGTAGGCGTCAACGTCTCCAAACTGGCCAGCGGACTTCCGGTAGGCGGCGATCTCGAGTACGCCGATGAAGTGACCCTGGGCCGGGCCTTCCAAGGGCGCACGCAAGTACACACAAGCGAATAACTGGGGCTACCACCTCGGGCAACGTCACGCATCTCACGTGTGACACGAACGCATCCGGCACGCACGCGTTCCTCTACAATGGAGCCATTGCGCAAGCGTCGTCCTATTACACAGAAAGAACAAGTGTGAGCTTAGTTGTTCAGAAATTCGGTGGATCATCAGTTGCCGACGCCGAATCAGTCAAGCGAGTAGCTCGCAGGATCGTCGAATACCGCAAAGCTGGTCACGACGTTGTCGTAGTCGTATCAGCCATGGGCGATTTCACCGACGACCTCATTGACCTGGCAAACCAGATTTCGCCACTGCCACCGGCTCGCGAACTCGACATGTTGCTCACCGCAGGTGAACGCATCTCCATGGCCGTTCTCGCAATGGCGATCGCCAACCTGGGCTTTGAAGCACAGTCCTTCACGGGGTCCCAAGCCGGAATGATCACGGACGAATCCTTTGGTCGCGCCCGCATCGTCAACGTCACCCCCATGCGCGTCAAAGAAGCACTTGAAAACGGCAACATCGCAATTGTTGCCGGGTTCCAAGGGGTTTCGCACGCCACCAAGAACATCACCACCCTGGGCCGAGGTGGTTCGGACACGACCGCTGTTGCGCTCGCCGCATCGCTCGACGCGGATGTGTGCGAAATCTATACCGACGTCGACGGGGTGTTCACCGCCGACCCACGGATCGTGCCAACTGCGCGCCGCATCAACCACTTGAGCTACGAAGAAATGCTCGAAATGGCAGCTTCGGGTGCGAAGATTTTGCACCTGCGAGCCGTCGAGTACGCTCGCCAATACGATGTGCCACTGCACGTGCGTTCATCCTTTAGCCACAACCGCGGAACATGGGTCAGTGACTCGCCCATTCCCCCTACATTCGCTCCTGAAGAAGAGGAAACAAGCATGGAACAGGCTGTAATTTCCGGTGTTGCCCACGACCGACAAGAAGCGAAACTTACCGTGGTGGGAGTTCCCGATATCCCGGGTAAGGCGGCAGAAATTTTCCGGGTGATCGCGGAAAACGAAATCAACATCGACATGATCGTGCAGAACATTTCCACACGTGACCCGGGCCGCACGGACATTTCCTTCACCCTTCCTATGACTGACGGTGCGACTGCCACGCGAGTACTTAACGATGTGCAAGAAAGCATCGGATTTGATCATCTGCGCTATGACGACCAGATTGGAAAGCTGTCAGTGGTTGGAGCGGGAATGCGTTCCCACCCGGGAGTCACCGCCACGCTCTTTAATGCACTGTCGGAAGCTCACATCAACATCGACATGATTTCCACATCAGAAATTCGGATCAGTGTTGTCACCCGGGCAGATCTGCTGGATGCGGCAGTCAAGGCCGCGCACACGGCATATGGTCTGGACAGTGACTCAAACGAAGCGATTGTTTACGGAGGTACCGGACGATGAGCCTCAAAGTTGGTGTGGTTGGAGCAACCGGCCAGGTAGGGCGCGTGATGCGCGAACTCTTGGCTAATAACCCGGGATTCGACATTGCTGACATCCGATTCTTTGCATCTGCACGTTCGGCCGGTAGCGAGTTGGAATTCAAGGGTCGCTCGATCGTCGTTGAAGACACTGCGACTGCTGATCCGTCAGGTTTGGACGTAGCTTTGTTCTCAGCTGGGGGCTCAACATCTAAAGCTCACGCACCTCGCTTTGCAGAAGCTGGTGTCACGGTTGTCGACAACTCTTCCGCGTGGCGGTCTGACGACGATGTGCCTCTGGTGGTTTCGGAAGTGAACCCAGACGCGCTGGACCGTATCCCTAAGGGGATCGTGGCCAACCCAAACTGCACCACCATGGCGGCTATGCCCGTACTCAAACCCCTGCACGATGCGGCTGGATTGTCCCGTCTGATTATCAGCACGTACCAGGCGGTGTCGGGTTCGGGGGTCGCCGGTGTGGAAGGCCTGGTGAGTGAAACCGAGGCTGCCGTTCCGAACGCACGTGGCCTAGCTCTGGACGGCAAAGCAGCCGGTTCGAAAGCAACTGTGTACACCGAGCCCATCGCGTTTAACGTTCTCGCGCTCGCTGGTGACATGGTGGACGACGGTGAAGGCGAAACTGTTGAAGAGAAGAAACTGCGTAACGAATCCCGCAAGATTCTGAGCATTCCTGAACTGTTGGTGTCAGGTACGTGCGTGCGCGTTCCAGTTGTCACCGGTCACTCGCTGTCCATCAACGCGGAATTTGACCGCGACATTACACCAGATGAGGCGACCCAGATTTTGGCCCAGGCCCCAGGCGTGGAACTCGAAGATGTGCCTACGCCGCTCAAGGCAACCGGCGGTAACACAAGCCTGGTGGGTCGAATCAGGCGAGACCAGTCAGTTCCAGGTAACCGAGGCTTGGCGCTGTTCGTGTCGAACGACAATCTGCGCAAGGGTGCTGCGCTGAACACAGTGCAGATTGCTGCTCTGCTTGACCAGCGCAAATAGAGCCTCACGCATAGAGAAATGCTTATATAACTATTTGTCAATAAATGTGATGCGCAGATACTTTCTGGTTGTTTCGTTTAGCTAGAAAGGTCTTCTATGAAGTCGCTTCGCATCGCTTCAGTTGCCGTTTGTGCAGCTGGTGCCCTCGTTTTGTCCGCGTGCGGATCTCAGTCTGGCGATTCCGGTGGTGACAAGCTCAACGTGGTGACATCGACCAACGTCTACGCAGACATTGCTCAAACGGTTGGCGGTGACGCTGTAGATGTCACGCCGATTATTGACGACGCGTCGAAGGACCCTCACTCCTATGAGGCGACCACAGAAGACCAGCTGAAACTGTCCAAAGCTGACGTGGTTGTGCAAAACGGTGGTGGTTACGACGCTTTCATGACCACGCTGTTGGAGGCTTCTGACTCCGAGCCCGAGGTGGTTGACGCCGTTTCGGTTTCCGGTCTCCCAGGTTCGGCAGGATTGAGCAACGAACCCCACGGCCACGAGGGCCATGATCACGGCGAAGAGGGCCATGAAGGCCACGACCATGGCGAAGAAGGCCACGAAGGTCATGACCACGAGCATGGCGAAGAAGACCACGACCATGAAGGCCACGACCACGGTGCGTTTAACGAGCACGTGTGGTACTCCGTGCCTACCATGATCAAACTGGTTGACGAAGTCGCCGAAACCATGAGCGAGAAGTCGCCTGAGCACAAAGACGAGTTCACAAAGAACGCTGACGACTTGCGTGGCAAGCTTGAAGAGCTGAACAAGAAAATCACTGACGCTCAGTCACAGAACAAAGGCAAAAAGGCGGCCGCAACTGAGCCAGTCCCACTGTGGCTGTTTGAAGACATGGGGCTCGAACCAGTGACCCCGCCAGAGTTCTTGTCGGCGATTGAAGAAGGTAACGACGCGCCTCCTCTGGTGTTCAAAAAAGCTCAAGACCAGCTGAAGAACAAAGAAGTTGCCATCCTTGGCTACAACACGCAGGCAACGAACGAACAGGCCGAATCTCTGAAGAAGGCAGCGGACGACGCCGGCATTCCTGTCGTGGACATGGCAGAAACCATGCCCAAAGATTCCAACTATGTCGACTGGATTTCTGGCTACGTCGATGAAGTAAACAGTGCCCTCAAATAAGCATGAAAGTCCGTCGCGAAACTCTGTCTTAGAGATTCGCGACGGGCTCCTCAAATTTGGCGAGCGCGTCCTGTGGCATGACCTCAACCTCGAAGTAGAGCCGGGGGAGTTCATCGCCGTTCTAGGGCCAAACGGCAGTGGCAAAACCTCCCTGCTCAAAGTGCTACTCGGACAGTACAAACTGTCTGGTGGCTCGATCCGTGTGGGCGACCACGGCGTGCGCAAAGGCGACCCAGACATTGGCTATGTGCCACAACAACGATCCGTTGACCCGGCTACACCGTTGCGCGCCCGCGACATCGTGGCCCTGGGGGTAGACGGGCACCGCTGGGGGCTACGCCTGCCATCGTCGAAGTTTAAGAAACGTATCGATCACCTGCTTGACCTTGTGGGAGCTGGGGACTACGCAGACGCACCGGTAGGCACCCTTTCCGGTGGCGAGATGCAGCGCCTGCGTTTGGCGCACGCGTTGGCCAGCAGTCCGCGCTTGCTTCTGTGCGACGAACCTCTTCTCAGCTTGGACATCCCGCACCAGCATTTGGTGGCTTCGCTGTTGGACAAAGAACGCAAAGCCAACGACACTGCGATCCTGTTTGTTACTCACGAAATCAACCCGATTCTTCGCTACGTAGACCGCATCATCTACATTGTGGGCGGACACTTCTTGGTGGGCACACCCAGTGAAGTAATGAACTCTGAGGCCCTTTCGCACCTGTTCGACAGCAAGGTCGAAGTGCTCAACATAGGCGGCCGTTTAGTTGTTGTTGGTGGCGATGAGCAACACCATCACCCCGAACCAGAAAGCGCCAAACAGTAGTGGAACAGTTGACTCAACTTTTTACGTTCGAACACTACGGCGAGCTCGTAGTTCTCTTGCGCAACTCCATTCTGGCCTCGGCTGTTCTGGGAATGGTTGGTGGCCTGGTGGGCTACTTCGTCATCATCCGCGATATCCCGTTTGCTGTTCACGGTGTTGCAGAGCTGTCGTTTGCAGGTGCGGCGTTCGCGCTATTGGTGGGCTTTGATGTGGTGTTTGGGTCCATCGTGGGGTCGCTCATCGCAGCGTTTCTCATTGGGGCTGGAGGAGTGCGCGCGTCTGATAAGAACTCGATCATCGGTGTTCTTATGCCGTTTGGTCTTGGCCTGGGGATCCTGTTCCTTGCGCTGTATGAGGGCCGGGCGGCTAACAAGTTCGGCTTGCTTACCGGTCAGATTGTGGCGGTCAACCCTGGCCAGCTCAAGGTCCTTATGGTGTGTGCCGCTGTTGTGGTTGTTGCTTTGGCAGTGATCTGGCGTCCGTTGGCTTTCGCTTCGATTGACGCCGAGGTTGCCCGCGCCCGAGGTGTCCCGATCGGCTTTCTGACGATCACCTTCATGCTGGTGTTGGGTTTGGCTGTGGCGTTGAGCGTGCAGGTTGTGGGCGTGTTGCTGGTGATGGCGCTGTTGGTCACCCCGGCAGCGGCAGCCACGCAGATTTCTGCGAACCCGTACCTGGTGCCGGTTTTGTCAGTGGTTTTTGCCACGGTGTCCTCGGTGGGCGGTGTGCTGATTGCTCTTGGCTCGCCTGTGGTGCCTATCAGCCCGTTTGTCACGACCATCAGCTTCCTCATTTATGCGGTGTGCCGGCTCATTGGCCGTAGTCGCGAAAAGCGGTACGCCCGTCAGCGCAACCGTCGGTTGGCTGAGCTCGATGTGGAACACCGCGTGTAAGAACACACCGAGCTTGTCGTGG
This sequence comes from Brevibacterium mcbrellneri ATCC 49030, assembly GCF_000178455.1. Classification (GTDB taxonomy): domain Bacteria; phylum Actinomycetota; class Actinomycetes; order Actinomycetales; family Brevibacteriaceae; genus Brevibacterium; species Brevibacterium mcbrellneri. The sequence continues at coordinate 47,727 of NZ_ADNU01000036.1, forward strand.
AAGCGTGTGTTTCACGGTAGCGTAAAAGGGTGGACACAAAGAAGATTCTTCGCGTGATTGCCGGTGCGGGGGTAACGGGTGCCGTCGCAGCTGGTGTGTGGGGCGCGTGTATTGAGCCGCACCTTTTTACTGTGCGACACCAGACGTGCCCGGTTCTGCCTCCCGGCAGTAAGCCGCTACGGGTTTTGCACATCAGTGATCTGCACGTAGCGCCGTGGCAAAAGCACAAGATCAACTGGGTCCGTTCGCTTGCACAACTCCAGCCAGATTTGGTGATTAACACCGGCGACAACTTTGGGTTCAACTCGCTCGAAACCGTTATTCATACGCTGAATCCACTCACCGCGTTTCCCGGGATCTTTGTTTTTGGGTCGAATGACTTCCACAGCCCAGCTCTGAAGAACCCGGCCAGGTATCTCATGGGGCCCAGCGAGGTTAAAGAGAGCGAACCGGATCTGCCCGCTGACGACCTGCGCCGGGCACTCACGTTGCGAGGTTGGAACTTTGTGGACAATTGCAACGCAACCGTTGAGGCAAACGGTCTGACAGTTCGCGCCTCGGGCGTGGGGGATGCGCACATGAACAACGCCCACCTGAGCGCACAACACCCCAGCTTCCAACCCGGCGCCGACCTCAACGTGGGCGTCACCCACTCACCCTATTCCGCCTCGGTCGACGCTTTGATCCACGCGGGAGCCCACATTGTGTTCGCCGGCCACACTCACGGCGGCCAGATCCGCATTCCCGGATACGGGGCGCCCGTCACCAACTGTGACCGACCTCGGGACGAAGCACGCGGCCTGTTCACCCGGTCAGGTGTACCTGTTCACGTCAGCGCAGGGCTGGGGTTCTCAATTTTTGCGCCAGTTCGCTTTGCTTGCCCGCCCGAGGTGACGCTTCTGAAACTCGTGGCGCGCGAATCCTGAGCAGATACTCAGTTTCTGCTGAATCTGCAGGCTTGCTGCCATCGGTACAATGTTCGCATGGTGTCTTCTGCGTCCAACAAAAAACCCAACCGCTTATCTCTGCTCCTGCAGTTCATCGCAGTCAGTGCAATCGCTGGGATTGTGGGTGCCGGTTTGGCGATCCCGTCAGTGGGTGTCGCCTCAGTCGGTGCTAAGAACGCTGCCGATATCTTCAATTCACTCCCCGCCGAGCTGGAAGAACGTCCTCTAGCAGAGCAGTCCAAGATGCTGGCCGCCGACGGCTCGCTCATTGCGAGCTTCTACTGGCAAAACCGTAAAGAAGTCCACATCGACGACATTTCGCAACACATGCAGGACGCAACAGTTGCGGTGGAAGACGAACGCTTCTTCAAGCACGGTGGCGTGGACCTTCAGGGTATTTTCCGCGCGCTGGTGCACAACACGTTCTCTAACTCCAAGCAGGGTGGTTCCACGCTGACACAGCAGTACGTGAAGAACGTGCTGTCAGAAAACGCTCACTCGCAAGATGACGCAGATGGCGTGGAAGCAGCAACAGAAGCAGACGGTGCCGCGGGGTATGCGCGTAAGCTTCGCGAAATTAAGTTGGCGACCGCGCTTGAAAAGAAATACCCCAAGATTGAAATCCTCAACCGGTACCTGAACATCAACAACTATTCAGGTTCTCCGCGAGTGTACGGTGTGGAAGCTGCCGCTCACCACTACTGGGGTATTAAAGCTAAAGACCTCAACATTGAACAGTCCGCATTGTTGGCTGGTGTGGTGAAGAACCCGGCAGCATACAACCCAGAACGTTTCCCGGACCGCGCGTTGGAACGCAGGAACATTGTCTTGGGTCAGATGCTGAAGTACGACTACATCTCGCAGGAAGAATACGACAAAGCTGTCAAAACTGAATTGGGCCTGAAAATCCACAACACGCCTAACGGTTGTGCCGCGGCCAAAGAAGCTGCGTATTTCTGTGACTACGTGCAGCGTGTTATTGAAAATGACCCGGTTTTCGGTAAGACAAAAGAAGAGCGCGCCAACGTCCTTGCCCGAGGTGGTTTGACGGTCAAGACGACGCTCAACCGGGATATGCAAAAGGCTGCAGATAGCACCGTGAAAAAACGGATCCCAGTGGGTGACCCATCGGGCGCAGGGCACTCGATTGTGACGGTTGAGCCTGGAACCGGAAAGGTTCTGGCGATGGCCCAGAACCGTAACTACTCCGTGGCTGAAGGCAAGAAGAACGTCGATACACAGTTGAACTACAACGTGGACCGTAAGCACAACGGCGCGAGTGGGTTCCAGGTGGGTTCGACGTGGAAGCCTTTTGTGCTGGCTGAATGGTTGCGTGAAGGTAAGAAACTCAACACTACGGTGGATGCGACGAAACGAACCTACTCTGCTGGTTCGTGGAAGTACGACGGTTGCCCATCCGTAGGTGGTAGCTGGAACCCCAACAACGCCGGTGACGGTGGAGGGTCTAGTTCGATGACCGCGCTACAAGCCACCAAGAAATCAGTGAACACCGGATATGCGGCAATGGGTAATCAGCTCAATATGTGTGGAATCATGAAGACTGCACAGGCATTGGGGCTGAAGTACGGAAACGGTGAACCGTTGGACGAGCCACAAGAAAACTGGAAGAAGGAACGAAACCTCTACATTTCCTCCATGCCTTCTTCGATTCTGGGCACCACGCCGGTGGCGCCGATCGACATGGCTGCCGCGTATGCGGTGTTTGCCTCAGGCGGTACATACTGCAAGCCGTCCCCAATTGACAGCATCAAGGACGCAGAAGGCAAAGACGTTAAGGCTCCAGACCCCAACTGCCACGAAGCGATCGAGCCCGGTGTAGCTAAAGCAGTGGCGTACGCGCTGACACAAACCTTCAATGGAGGTACAACCTCACGTTTGAGGATCGGCGCTCCTGCAGGTGCCAAGACTGGTACTACGAACTTCGAAGTTGGTCACACATGGTTGCTGGGCTTTACGTCTACCCTATCGACCGCTGTGTGGACAGGTGACCCGGACGGTGTGCGCGACTGGCGTAAGAACTCAAAGGGTAAAGTCCGCGGACGCGTGTACGGTGGAACCATCTCTGGCCCATCATGGCAGTCATACATGAACAAAGCCATCAAACACACGAAGGGTAACGAAGGTTTCCGCGCACCCGGTTCCATGATGGGCTCCGACGGTGGCGTTGGCGGTGGAGGTAACAGCGGACCTGCCCGCAAACCTAAGAAGCCGTCTAACAACGGTGGTGGTGGCTCCAGCAACAACGGCGGCGGTGGAGGTGACGGCGGCGGCGTCAACACCATCGGTGGCTAGGACCGCTTGACCCTGATCACTGAGCGCACCGCAGGGTGCGCGAAGAAAGGTAACAACATGCAAAAGTGGGAATACGTAACTGCACCTCTTCTCATCCACAACACTAAGCAGATTTTGGACATGTGGGGCGAAGACGGTTATGAACTGGTCCAGGTTGTACCTGGTCCCGATGGCCAGGGCCTGGTCGCCTACTTCAAACGTCCTAAGCAGGAGGGCTAACAGTGACAGTCGCGGAGAAGCTCACGGAACTGGGCATCCAACTGCCCGAGGTTCCGGCACCTGCTGGGGCTTATGTTCCAGCCGTGGTCGACGGTGACCACGTGTACACGTCGGGACAGTTGCCATTTGTAGACGGGGAACTGGTCAACCCCGGTGTGCTGGGTGACTCAGTAACGGTTGAGGCCGGTTATGACGCGGCGAGGCTGTGCGCCATCAACTCGCTTGCAGCGATCCAGTCTGTTGTGGGCGACCTGGACCGTGTCAAGCAGGTGGTGAAAGTCGTGGGATTTGTGGCCTCTGCGCCCGGATTTGACCAGCAGCCACGTGTCATCAACGGAGCGTCCGAACTGCTGGGTGAAGTGTTCGGTGAGCGTGGCCAACATGCACGTTCGGCAGTGGGCGTGTCAGCGCTTCCTCTTGGCACCTCGGTCGAAGTTGAAGTCACAGTACGAATCTAAGGTTCGCGTCGAGTTACACACGTAAGGACATCCCCTGCCATACCGTTCGCACACGATCCCTGCTTCAACGGGGCTCACAAAAATCTTGGACATGTTTGAAGGTGGAAAGCGAACGCTCACACCTCCTCAACCGCTACCTGCATCAGCAATTGTTCTGATTCGCGATTCGGAACACGGCGTCCAGATGTTCATGACACGCAACGTGAACGAACCTGGGCAGGACGGTCGCAACCGGTGGGACTTTCCTAGCGGGCAGGTGCGCCCCTCAGACTCGCGCTGGTTGCCCATGGCAGGAGCCACACCTGAGCGGTGTGCGCAGATGCTGCGGAAAACCAACGTTACGCGCTCACTTGCGTACTTCGTGGCCGCTGGGCGTATTGCGTTGGAACTCACTGACGTACTTGTTGCGCAGACCGCTAACGGAACAATTGCAACCGAAGCTGACGTGACGTACGTGCGTGACTCTCGCGCTGAACTGTTCCAGAAAAAAATGGCCTTTGGGGATGTTCTGGAAACCCGCAACTTGGAGTTTCGCCCCGACATGCTGCGCCCGTGGTTACGCTGGGTCAACACCGAATGGCAGCTCAAGCGTTTCGACACCGTGTATTTCACAGCCGTGATGCCACCCGATCAGAGTGTGAACTTCGAATCGTTCACTGGTGCCTGGGGTGGTTGGGTGAGCCCAGCAGAAGTCTTGTCGATGTGCGGGGAAGACTCTAGCGACTTTATCAGCGGCCCAGTGCGCCTCATCTGCGAATCGCTTTTAGGCGTGCCAAGTGTGGCCGCGGCAATGTGCAAGATCCGCGACGTGACACCAATTACTCCCGAGGTATTTAAAAAAGACGGGACATGGTGGGTGTCCTTGGACCCGCATGCTGACCCTTCAGAACGGGGACGTACGCGACAGACCGAGGTGGTTGACACCTCGGGCGACGAGGAAGGCGAGGACCCGCAATCCTTGACCTCTGAGCTGGAAGAAGTCGATGGCCCGGCGAACTCTAGCGAGGTGTGAGCAGGGTCAGCTGTTCAGTAAGTATTCCAGCTGTGCGGATACCGACGATAAGACGGCGGGGCGCAGTTTCTGCGGGACGTCAGCGTAGACGATGTCGGCAATCCGGCCGGCGTACTCTTGTGAGATTCCTCCGGTGGCGTCGGTTTCGATCTGGCCCGCCTGCTCAACGACTTTGCTCACCTGGTTGAGACGGTCCTTGCGGTGCGAAATGTAGTAGTCAACAACAGCGCGGGGGTCTTGGATGGTGGGGCCGTGGGCAGGTTCGATGAGATCGACCGTGTGGTTCACCAGATCAGAGATCCGTTGCATAGACTCCAGATACTGTCCCACTGAACCTTCCGGATACATGATGACGGTGGTTCCCTCGCCCAGGATCGTGTCGCCGGAAAAAAGAGTGTTCCCGTGGAGCACGCTGATGGAGTCCGCGGTGTGCCCAGGTGTGGGGATGAGCGTGAGGCAGTCGTTTGTGTGCGAACCGAATGCGACCACGTGTCCTTCTGGGTGTAGCGACGTTAGCGCTGGTGCACCTTGTGCAAAGGTCTCATCGACCGCGTAAACAGGTACGCCGGGGGCCCATTCGTGCACGGTGCCAAGCATTTCGGAATGGTCTGCGTGATGGTGAGTGAGCACAATAGCCGTGAGCGTGGCGCAGTCGACGGCGTTTTCAAGAGCTTGCTTGTGGCTAGCGAGCTCGGGGCCCGGGTCAATCAAGGCGACGGTACTCAGATCGTTTGACGGCACGATGTACGAGTTTGTGCCGTCAAGCGTCATTGGGGACGGGTTGTTCGCTGTCACACGGATATGTGGCTCCATTGCCTCTCTTTCCTCACGTGGACGTTAAGTGCATTCATGTTACGTATGCGGTCCATGAATACTGAACCCGTGTCCACAGTGTGGTTACCCGAACGTAAAGCGAGGGTGATAGAAACAGAAGCGCGCCTGGCACATAAGCCAGGCGCGCTTCGAATGTGTTTACGTGTGCGTGGGTTTAGTGCGCGCGGTGTGTCAAACGGTCGAGGTCCAAGATGACAACCGAACGGCCCTCAAGGCGGATCCAGCGACGTTCAGCGAAATCAGCGAGCGCCTTGTTCACAGTTTCGCGTGACGCGCCAACAAGCTGAGCGAGTTCTTCCTGGGTGAGATCGTGGGGCACCAGAATGCCGTCTGGAGCAGGCTTCCCAAAACGGTTCTTCATGTCGAGGATGGCCTTAGCGACGCGGCCAGGAACGTCGGAAAACACCAGGTCGCCAACAGTTTCGTTTGTGCGACGCAGTCGCTGTGCAAGCGCCTTCAGCAGGTTCATGGCGGCCTGCGGGCGTTCTTCAAGCCAGTGGAGCAGGTCTTCGTGCTTGAGGCTCAAAACCTCCGACTGTGAAACAGCAGTCACCGTGGATGAACGCGGGCCCGGATCGAACAATGCGAGCTCACCAATGATTTCGCCGGGGCCCACAACCGACAGCAGGTTTTCGCGTCCGTCAGAGGATTCGCGACCCACTTTAAGCTTTCCGGTGGACACGATGTAGAGTTCATCTCCGCTGTCCCCTTCGTGGAAAAGGGGAGTGCCACGGCGAATACTGCGCGGTTTCATGAACTTCATGAGGGCGCTGGTCGATTCTTCATCTAGTCCGGCGAACAGGGTCGCGTTGCGGACGACTTCGATGTCCACTATCTACCTCCATGGGAAAAAGACTTTGGTACAAACCTACCCGTTTTGAGGCGCTTGTCACACTTCAACAGGCGAAGTGTAACGATCTTTTAAGCGTTTCAAGAGCGGCGCCAGGGCGCCTGTTTCATGCCTCTGATCTGCGTATTGCATAAGCTGGAGGAATGAAGTCAGTCATCCCTGCCCGAAAACGACGCCAGTTCGCCCAGGAGACTCGTTTGGCGAAAGTGCGTCGTGCGCGCAAGATCGACAGGATTCTTGCACAGGTGTTTCCGGATGCGCGGGCGGAACTTGACTTCACCAACCCGTTTGAACTTCTTATTGCCACGGTGCTTTCAGCTCAAACAACGGATGTGCGCGTCAACCAGGTGACGCCTGCGCTGTTTGCGCGCTATCCCAGTGCGCACGAACTTGCA
>NZ_ADNU01000035.1 GCF_000178455.1 Brevibacterium mcbrellneri ATCC 49030
GAGATTGTTGCCCGGTGTGGTGTGCGTTCACGGTCGAATGTGTATTCCTGGGTGCAACTGTATCGAGAAGAGGGAGAATGGGGGTTGATGTCTAAAAAAGAACGTACACAACGTGCTCGCACACCGACTCGTGCCTCATTTGAAAAGTCTTTGCCTGATGATCCGGCCGAGCTGAAGAAGCAGATGGCGCGGCTGTTAGTAGAGAAAGCTGTGTTGGAAGAGGAGCTGGAACTTATAAAAAAAGACGACAGCGTCATCCCCGGTCAACTGAGCAATAGTTCTAAGACCTGTGTGGTTGACGCTTTACGTACTCAGTATCCTCTTGCATTACTGCTGGCTGTGATTGGTCTTGCATCATCAAGCTTTTATTACCACGTACAGCAGCACCGTATGCCTGATAAGCATGCTCATGTTCGCAAGCTGCTTCATCAGATCAGTGACCAGTCGCATAACACTTACGGGTACAGGCGTATCTGGTGGGAGTTGCGTCATCGAGGGATCATCATGAGTGAAAAAGTCGTGAGACGACTGATGCGTGAAGAAGGGATCATCCCGCGGTTTCCGAAGCGTAAGTGGAAGTATTCCAGTTATCAAGGAGAAATCTCACCAGCCCCGCCTAACTTGGTTAACCGTAAGTTTCACGCTGATCGTCCAAACCGGTTGTGGCTTACCGATATCAGTGTGTTTACAGCTAACGAAGGTCGTGTCTACCTATCTGCCATCATCGACTGTTTTGACGGCAAGGTCGTAGCAGCAAAAACAAGCACTCACCCCACGATGGAACTAGCAGAAGAAACACTGCATGCAGCAATCACCGCAGAACGGCCTACAGCAGATGGGTCTTTAATCATCCACTCAGACCGAGGCGCGCACTACCGCGGAAAAACCTGGCAACAACTGACTTCGGCATACCAGATCGTTCGATCAATGTCGAAGAAAGGTTGTACCCCTGATAACGCGGCATGCGAAGGCTTCTTCGGTCGGATGAAAAACGAAATGTACTACGGCAAAAAATGGCGAACCACACAAGAACTCGAAAACGCTATCGCCACATACATCGAGTTTTACAACAACCACCGAATCAAAACCAGCCTCAACGGCTTAAGCATCGCCAAACACCGAGCACTTCACATAGCATAAAAACAAAACC
>NZ_ADNU01000034.1 GCF_000178455.1 Brevibacterium mcbrellneri ATCC 49030
TTTTTTTGTGTGTGGGGTTGTTGTTTTTGGTTGGTAGTTTTTGGTGGGGTCGATTGTGTATTCGGCGATGATTTCTCCGGTTGTTTTGTTGATTGCGATGGCGTTGGGTCCGTTGACGAGGAGGATGATTCGTTGTCGGTTGTGTGTGCGTCCGATGCCGAGGTGTTTGAGTTTTCCGGCGTAGCGGAGGGTGATTTTTCCGTAGCTGTCGACGCGGTCGAAGCGTACTCGCCAGTGGGTGTTGTGTAGGTGCATGGTTGGTTGGTCTTTGGGTGTGGCGGTGTAGGTCTGGTGGGGTGTTTGTCTGTTGATGGCGCGGTGTTTTCGTTTGGTGTTGTATATCGTGCGGAAGTCGTGCAGTTGTTGTTGTAGGTCCTCGATGGTGAGTGCGGGTGGTTGGGCTTGTAGCCATTTTTTGAGGGTGCTGTGGAGGCGTTCGATTTTTCCTTGGGTGGTTGGTTTTCCGGGGTGGCCGTTTTTCTGTTCGATGTTGAGGTCTGCTAGGAGCTGTTCGAACGGGTTTGGTTGTTGGTGCGTCCGCCGGCAAGGCGGGTGGTGTAGACCAGTCCGTTGTCGGTCAGGGTTGCGGCG
>NZ_ADNU01000033.1 GCF_000178455.1 Brevibacterium mcbrellneri ATCC 49030
TCATACAACAACAGCGACAGTGAGCCGTCATACACCGGCGCAACCGCAGCCGGCGAGACCTGCAGAAAGTTCGCTTCGACATGAGGTGCCAACGACACCACCGCAAACTTGCCAAGCCTTTCCGCTTGCAGCGCACCACGCGACACCATTCGCCCAATCTGGTTTCGCACCGAAGACTCGGAGTACCCACGCTCCCCCAGCAGCGCAACAATGACAGGAATGGGCAAAGCGCGGGCCCACAAGCTACCAAAAACGGAAACGACATCGAAGCCCGGCCGGGTGATCCTGTACCTATTTGCCACATTTTCTCCGTGAAACGGGAGGAGTTCATCGTGAGTTCTACGTCACAATACCATCAGTGTGGAATAGCACCCCTATTTCTCACACGTACCCAACACAGGAGTTGAACATGCAAACAGAGTCAGTCCGCAAACTTGCCAACGGCGCCCGCGCACTCACTTCAGCATTCGCCGCCATGAGCATCGCCATCATCGTCACATGCGTCGCGTTCGGAGTTGCGACTCTCCCAGTGCCAAGCATCCTGGTATGGATGGCCTTTATCGGACTGCTCGCGTTTTCGTGCACATATATCGCCACGTACATCACGTTCTCACTCAGCAAACCCAAGGCGTGACCCCCGCCGAGGTGTCCCCCACCTCGGGCGGTATAGGCCACTTTCACGGAGGACAGTTCCGCTGGTAGCGGGGAAAGAAAAATGGGGAGGAACCGAAGTTCCTCCCCATTCGTCTTATTCACTCATCACAAGCTGGTAGCCGAGCCACCTGCAGCAGCGATCTTGTCAGCTGCCGACTTCGAGAACTTGTGTGCCGTGATGTCGAGCTTCACGGTGATTTCACCAGTGCCCAGAACCTTCACCGGCTGCTTAGCGCGCC
>NZ_ADNU01000032.1 GCF_000178455.1 Brevibacterium mcbrellneri ATCC 49030
CGGCGGCGGTCGTCCGGGTGGTCGCGGAGGTCGTGGCGGCCGAGGTGGCACCCAGGGTGCATTCGGTCGCGGAACCGGACGTTCGAAGGGACGCAAGTCCAAGAGGGCAAAGCGCCAGGAGCTCGAAGAAATGCAGGCTCCCGTCGTCGGCGGTGTCAAGGTACCCCGCGGCGACGGCGAAACACCCCTGCGTTTGCGTCGCGGCTCCTCGCTGGCTGACTTCGCAGAAAAGATCAACACTGATCCAACCAACCTGGTGACTGTGCTTTTCCACCTGGGCGAGATGGCAACCATCACCCAGTCGTTGGACGAAGACACATTCAAGATTTTGGGTGAAGAACTGGGCTACAAGATCCAGATTGTGTCCCCAGAAGACGAAGACCGTGAGCTTCTTGAGGCTTTCGACATCGACCTTGATGCAGAAGCAGAAGAAGATGAAGAAGACATGGTTCCACGTCCGCCTGTCGTCACCGTTATGGGTCACGTTGACCACGGTAAGACCAAGCTTTTGGACGCGATCCGTTCGTCGAACGTGGTGTCTGGGGAAGCCGGTGGTATTACCCAGCACATCGGTGCATACCAGGTGAGTGTGGACCACGAAGGCGACAAGCGCCCCATCACGTTCCTTGACACCCCAGGTCACGAAGCGTTTACCGCTATGCGTGCCCGTGGTGCCAAGTCCACCGACGTTGCGATCCTGGTGGTCGCAGCTGACGACGGTGTGATGCCACAGACGATTGAAGCGCTCAACCACGCTCAGGCGGCAGATGTCCCGATCGTGGTGGCAGTGAACAAGATCGATAAAGACACGGCGAACCCATCCAAGGTCATGCAGCAGCTCACGGAATACAACCTGGTTGCTGAAGACTACGGTGGTGACACCATGTTCGTGCCAATCTCGGCGCTTCAGCGTAAGGGTATTGACGACCTTCTTGAAGCTGTTCTGCTTACCACGGACGCTGCTCTTGACCTCAAAGCCAATCCAGACAAGCCTGCACGCGGTATCGCGATCGAAGCGAAACTGGATAAGGGTCGTGGTGCAGTGGCAACGGTTCTGGTGGAATCCGGAACCTTGCGCCAAGGTGACGCGATCGTGTGTGGGACCAGCTTTGGTCGTGTGCGTGCGATGTTTGATGAAAACGGTCAGCAGCTGGAAGAAGCAGGACCTTCGCGTCCTGTCCAGGTACTGGGTCTGTCGAGTGTTCCGCGGGCTGGTGACAGCTTCCTGGTTACCGATGACGACCGTACAGCACGTCAGATCGCTGAAAAGCGTGACGCTATTGAACGTAACGCCGCACAGGCTCGTAGCCGCAAGCGCATCAGCCTTGAAGACTTCACCAAGGCCCTTGAAGAAGGCAAGGTTGACATGCTCAACCTCATTCTTAAGGGAGACGTCTCCGGTGCGGTCGAAGCTCTGGAAGACTCGTTGCTCAAGATTGATGTGGGCGATGAAGTTGACCTGCGCATCATCCACCGTGGGGTGGGTGCAATTACCGAAAACGACATCAACCTGGCGACCGTGGACAATGCGATCGTTATTGGTTTCAACGTGCGTCCGGAAGCCAAGGCTCGCGACCTCGCGGATGCCGAAGGCGTGGACGTGCGCTACTACTCGGTGATTTACGATGCGATCGACGACATCGAATCTTCGCTCAAGGGCATGCTCAAGCCAGAGTACGAAGAGGTCCACACCGGATCCGCCGAAATCCGCGAAGTGTTCCGTTCTTCCAAGTTCGGAAACATTGCAGGTTGTATGGTCAAGGACGGTGTCATCAAGCGCAACGCTGGTGCTCGCGTTACACGCGACGGGGTCGTTGTGGGCGACAAGCTCACGGTCGAATCCCTGCGTCGCTTCAAGGACGACGCAACAGAGGTTCGCGAAGGCTTCGAATGTGGTATCGGTCTTGGAAGCTTCAACGACATTCGTGAAGGTGACATGATCGAAACCTTCGAAATGCGCGAAAAGCCACGTGACTAACTGGAAGGACACTACTCATGGCTGATTCCACACGTGCCCGCAAAATAGCGGATCGCATTAAAGTGATCGTTGCGCAGACGCTGGAGAAGCGTGTCAAGGACCCGCGCCTGGGCTTCATCACGGTGACCGATGTTCGTGTCACGGGTGATCTGCAGAACGCGACCGTGTTCTACACGGTGTTCGGGGATGACGACCAGTTAGCTGCGACGAAGGCTGCTCTGGACTCCGCTAAGGGACTCATTCGTTCCGAGGTGGGGAAAGGGCTACAGATTCGTCTCACGCCTAGCTTGGAGTTTGTTGCAGACTCGGTGCCTGCAGCTGCCGCTGAGCTTGACACGTTCATCGCGAAAGCGCAGGAATCCGATGCCCGTGTGGCGGAACTCGCAAAGAACGCTAAACCCGCTGGTGAGGCTGATCCGTACCGGAAGCCTCGCGAAAGCGAAGAGGGTGTCTAAGCGACATTCTTGACCCAGAGGCCCCTTGTCGTTTGACAAGAGGCCTCTGGCCGTTAAACTTTTCATTGGTAACGAAATGATCACGAGCGTATTAAGGGACTGTATCGATGGGTAAACACTCAGCATCTCAGAAGTCGAAGACCTCAGTCAGCGACTTTATGTGGGCGGTAGTTGGTGCCAAGCCTCGTGGTCGCCGCATGGATGACAAGGCGACAACCGCAACTGGCGTTATGCGAAGCGTGCGCCGTCGCCCCATGCTCGCTGCCGTTGTCGTTCCCGTGGCTGCAGGTGCAGCACTGGTGACAACTGCCACCATGGTTGCCGGTGGTAATGACTCTCAGGACTCCCAGGTCGTAGCTGAATCGCACGCTCCTGAGAATAAAGAACAAGACTTCACCGCATCGGAAGGCATTTCGGTTGACGGTAAGGACCAGGACATGTCAGCTTTTGCTTCTGGCCTGTCCAAGGTTGAGGCAAAGTCGGCTCCAGAAGAGACGAAGTCTGCATCGTCAGGATCGTCTAGTTCGTCGGGATCGGCCAAAAGTGCAGGTGCAGGCGGTGGCGACTCTGTTGACCCTGGAAGCTCTGACAAGCCAGTGAGTGGAGCTCCATGTGGCGTCTCCGCATCCATTGAAAGCGGACTCACTCCAAACGCAATTTCGGCGTACCGCGCAGTGTGCGCGAACTTCCCTCAGGTCAAGTCCTACGGTGGACGCCGTAACGATCCGGGTTCGGACCACAACAACGGTCAGGCTGTCGACGCGATGATCCGTGGCCAGGTTGGTGACGAGATCACCGCATTCCTCATCAAGAACCGCAAAGAACTCAACATCAAGTACGTGATTTGGGAGCAGAAGATTTACGCCCCATACACCGGTTGGAAGGGCCGCCCCATGGAGAACCGCGGTGGCGACACCGCTAACCACTTTGACCACGTTCACATTTCGGTGAACTAATTCGTGGGCGCTCCCGGCCCCACGGGCATCCTTGTCGTCGACAAGCCCGGAGGCATGTCGAGCCACGCCGTTGTTTCGCGGGTCCGCAAATGGTTCGGCACGTCTAAAGTTGGGCACGCGGGAACGCTCGACCCCATGGCCACAGGCGTTTTGGTCCTGGGGCTAGGTAAAGGAACCAAGCTCCTCACGTATTTAGTGGGCGCTGATAAGAGATATTCGGCGACCATCCGTTTGGGGGCTTCGACTCCCACCGATGACGCTGACTCTGCTCCTGACAGATTTGCCCCCGCAAATGCTGTTCGTGGTCTGGATCAGGCGTCGATTGCTCGCGGTGTTGAGCGCTTAACGGGACCGATTGAGCAAGTGCCCAGCGCTGTGTCCGCGATCAAGGTGGATGGTAAGCGGGCATATGATTTGGTGCGTGCTGGACAAGACGTGCAGCTCAAAGCGCGCCAGGTGACGGTTTCGCGGTTTGATGTTTCTGTGCCAGAACTGGTGGCGTGTGAGTATGAGGGTTCGCCTGCGTGTGAATGCGTGGACCTTGAAGCGAGCGTGGACTGTTCTTCCGGCACGTATATCCGTGCCCTTGCCCGCGACCTCGGCGACTCCCTGGGCGTGTACGGGCATTTGACTCGGTTGCGTCGCGAACGGGTTGGGCCCTTCACTCTTGATCAGGCTGTGGACGTTCCGTCGTATGAAGCGCTGGGGGAGGGCGTTGCGCCTGTGCCCCTTGTGTCGCTGGCCGAGGTGGCAAGTGCTGTCTTGCCCCCCGTGGAGTTGAGCAGGGAGCAGGCGATCGATGTGGCCCACGGCAAATTTATTGACGCTCGAGCAGGTAGTGGTGGGCAACTGTGTGCCGCTTTGTATCAGGAGACGTTGGTTGGCATATTGGAGCCACGTGCGGGTGGACGTGCGTTGAAAGTGGCCACTGGTTTTGCTCAACCTTCCGACTTTCACAACCCGTAAGGGTTGTATTGTGGATTACAACCTATTGGGGTTGTGTGTATGTGGATCTGCGTTACACTTCTACTATGTTCGTTCTGACCGTCGATCAGCAGGGCTCACGCACCGCGCGGGACCGCGTTCCTGAGCTCCTCAGTGCTCTGAAAGGCGTGCCCACCGTTCTTCCGTTTGTGCGAACTGTGGGCGATGAAGCGCAGGCTGTTCTAGACTCAGCGTCTCACGTCGTTCACGCGTGTATTGGTATTGCGCGTGCTAGTAAGTGGTCGGTTGGAATTGGAATAGGCGAAGTGGAAAAGCCACTGCCAGACAGCTCGGACCAAGCCCGTGGTGAGGCTTTTATTGCGGCACGTGGCGCAGTAGAGGCTGCAAAAAACTCGTGGTCGCCACTGTGCGTCCACACGGCAACGTCGCGCGAAGAAGTTATTCGCGACTCCCACGACGCGCAGACTGTGTTGCGACTTTTGTTCGACTTAATTGCCCGGGCCACAGACACTCAGTGGCGTGTGATTGACGCGTTTCGAGATGCGCCTAGTCCTTCTCAGGCGGACATTGCTCAGAGCCTAGGGATCTCGCAACAAGCCGTGTCGAAGTCTTTGCGAGCTGGACGGGCTGCAGGCATCATGGAAGCGATCGACTGCGCTGAACGATTGCTTCACCGAGCTCATCAACCTTGGGAAACACATGCTCATTGACCTGCTTATCGCCACTGGTGCCGCGCTACTCGCGGCAGCTGTGGGTGTGCCTGTAACTTCTGGAGTCTTGCGGCTGGCGGCCCGCGAAGACGGGGCGGGTGAGAGCGACCTCGGCGAGCTAGAAAGTGACGAGGGCGCTACCCCGGAAACCAACACAGATGCGCAACCGGATGCCAGCACGGGTGTGATGCGTGGTGGCCTCATGATCGGAGTGCTGGAACGCGCGCTAGCTGCGGCGGCCGTAGCGCTGGGGCGAGGAGAGGTGCTGGCCGTCATCATCGCAGTAAAAGGTTTGGGGCGAATTCCTGAACTGAAGAGTTCGCGCGCGGCAGGAGAACGGTTCATCATTGGTACGTTCGCGTCCTTGGGTGTGGCCTGTGGTGTTGGGGCAGTCGCGTTCTGGCTGGCGCAGGTTGTGTAAAGTAATCCCTGGCTAACGCTTGGGAGTCGTAGTGCGTGTGTGCGCAAAAGGAATGCGCTGAGAAAAGGAGTGCGTGTGGAGGTCATTCGGTCCGCTGATGAGGCCGCCCATCTATGCGCGCTCACTCTGGGTAATTTCGACGGTGTGCACATTGGTCACCAAGCGGTTTTACGAACGCTTGTGCGCGTGGCTGATGAGCGAGGTCTCACCAGTCTGGCAATGACATTTGATCCGCACCCGGTGGCCGTGCATCGCCCTGATCACAAACCCCAGCTCATTACTGGGCTGGATGAAAAGCTCAAGCGCATCGCAGCGACCGGCGTGGACGCTACCCTGGTGCAGCCGTATTCGCTTGAGTTCGCAGACCAGAGTGCTGAAGAGTTTATTGAGTTTTTGGCTCGTGACGTGGGAGTGCGAGCCATCGTGGTAGGCCGCGATGTGCGGTTCGGTCGCGGGAACGAAGGCGACTTGGCCACCTTGCAAAACCTGGGGCAGCGCCACGGGGTCGAAACCGTGGTGGCGATCGACGACCTCGGCGACGGTGAGGGCCTTTCCCGGGTTTCTTCCACGCACATCCGCTCCCTGCTGCTGGACGGCAATGTAGAAGACGCCGCGCGCATGTTGGGCAGGCCCCACGTGGTTACCGGAACGGTGGTCAATGGCAATGCCCGAGGTCGTGAAATGGGATTCCCTACCGCCAACATCGGTGGTGACGTGGCTGGTTTGATTCCGTCTGACGGCGTGTATGCAGGGTGGGTGTACTTTGCTGACGGTAGACAGCAACCTGGCGCAATTTCGGTGGGGTCAAACCCCACGTTCGACGGTGATGACCGCCGTGTTGAGGTCAATGTTGTGGGTGTTGAGTTCCCCGATATGGACGTGTACGGCGAACCTGCGCGCGTGGAGTTTGTTGCGCACATTCGCGGGCAGATCGAGTTTTCCGGCATGGATGCACTCATTGAGCAGATGCGTGACGATGTGAAGAACGTGTCTGCGGTTTTGGAAGCCGAACGGCAAAAGGCCTAAAAGCGCGCTGTGAGGTCGGCTCAGGGCGGCCCGAGGTGGGGGACCGCTGAGTTCGCGGTGGCCACGTGATTCGTGTTAAGGTAGTCTTTGCCGTTTTTCCGGCCGCGGTTCCATAGTGCTCGATGTGTAAGACTCGGGCGCCGCGCAACGAACGTGTAAGGAGTAGCCAATGGCTCTTGATCCTAAGGTCAAGCAGGAAATCATCAAAGAATACGCAACCCACGAGGGCGACACCGGCTCTCCTGAGGTTCAGGTCGCTGTTCTGTCGCGTCGTATCTCCGACCTGACCGAACACTTCAAGACTCACAAGCACGACCACCACTCACGCCGTGGTCTGTTGCTTCTGGTTGGTCAGCGTCGTCGTCTGCTCAAGTACCTGGCCGACACTGACATCGAACGCTACCGTTCGCTGATCGCACGCCTGGGTCTGCGTCGCTAAGGTTTCATCGTTTACGTATGTGAATGCGTAGGTGAACGAACTGCTGAAATCCCTCACCCCCTGTGGGTGGGGGATTTTTGTTGCCCTCTTGATAGACTGGCAAAGTCCATGTCGCGGGAACATGATCCGGTGGTCGACAGTGGCCTCCGCGGTACGCATCGCGTGGGTCTCGATCGATGACCGGGTAGACGCGCACAGAAGAGTAGGCGCCCCGCGGTCTATCAATGAACGGAGACATCTTGGGAATCAATCCCGAAACCGCTGTTGCAGTTATTGACAACGGCAAATTTGGAAAGCACGAAATCGAATTTGGCACCGGACGTTTGGCCCAGCAGGCCGCAGGGTGTGCCACCGCAACACTCGACGGCGAAACCACGTTGCTCTCAGCAACTGCCGTCAGCAAGAACCCACGTGAAGGGTTCGACTTCTTCCCACTCACAGTTGATGTGGAAGAACGTATGTACGCAGCCGGGAAGATTCCTGGCTCGTTCTTCCGCCGTGAAGGACGCCCAACCACCGACGCAATCCTGGCGTGCCGCCTGATTGACCGTCCTCTGCGCCCCTCCTTCGTGAAGGGCCTGCGTAACGAAGTTCAGATCGTGGTCACGGTGCTGTCCATGCACCCAGACCACCTGTACGACACGCTCGCAATCAACGCAGCATCGATGTCCACACAGCTGGGCGGACTTCCATTCTCTGGTCCTATCGGTGGTGTGCGCATCGCTCTCATCGACGACCAGTGGGTTGCATTCCCCAACTACTCACAGCTAGAAAACGCTGTTTTCGACATGGCTGTTGCCGGTCGCGTAGTTGGTGACGACGTCGCCATCATGATGGTCGAAGCAGAAGCAAGCGAAAACTCCTGGGACCTCATCCAGGGTGGAGCACGTAAGCCAACGGAAGAAGTTGTCGCTGAAGGTCTCGAAGCGGCCAAGCCGTTCATCCGTGAACTGGTACGTGCGCAGCAGGAACTCGCTGACCGCGTTGCCAAGCCAACCGCAGAGTTCGAACTCTTCAAAGACTACGAAGACGACGTCTACGAAGCCGTGCGTGAACTCGCGTGGGACAAGCAGACCCAGAACTTCCAGATCGCTGACAAGCAGGAACGCGAAGCAGCGGGAGACGAGCTACTCGACTCACTGCTGAACGACCTCGGCGAGAAATTTGAAGGCCGCGAATCCGAAATCGTGGGTGCGCTGAACTCCATGACCAAGGAGATCGTGCGCAAGCGCATTCTCACTGAACGCGTGCGTATCGACGGCCGTGGGATCAAAGACATCCGCCCGCTGTCAGCTGAGACCAACATTCTGCCTCGCGTGCACGGCTCAGCACTGTTCGAACGTGGTGAAACCCAAATCATGGGTGTCACTACGCTGGACATGCTCAAGATGGAACAGCAGATCGACTCACTGACCCCAGTGACGTCCAAGCGTTACATCCACCACTACAACTTCCCGCCATACTCCACCGGTGAAACCGGCCGTGTGGGAAGCCCTAAGCGTCGCGAAATCGGACACGGTGCGCTTGCAGAACGCGCTCTCGTTCCTGTTATCCCATCGCGTGAAGACTTCCCATACGCAATCCGTCAGGTGTCGGAAGCACTGGGGTCGAACGGATCCACCTCCATGGGTTCGGTATGTGCGTCCACCATGTCCCTGCTTTCGGCAGGTGTCCCACTGCGCGCACCCGTTGCTGGTATCGCCATGGGGCTCGTGTCCGATGTCATCGAAACCGACCAGGGCAAGCAGACCGCTTACGCCGCACTGACCGACATCCTGGGTGCAGAAGACGCCTTTGGTGACATGGACTTCAAGGTCGCCGGAACCAAGGACTTCATCACCGCGATCCAGCTGGACACCAAGCTCGACGGAATCCCAGCATCGGTTCTGGCCGCAGCCCTCAAGCAGGCTCGCGAAGCCCGCCTGACCATTCTGGACGTGCTCACGGCAGCGATCGCCGAACCAGGCGAAATGGCTCCAACGGCACCACGCATCATCACCGTCAACATTCCAGTTGACAAGATCGGTGAAGTTATTGGTCCTAAGGGCAAGATGATCAACCAGATCCAGGAAGACACCGGTGCTGACATCTCGATCGAAGATGACGGAACCGTGTTCATTGGTGCAACGGACGGGCCAGCAGCTGAAGCTGCACGTTCAGCCATCAACGCAATTGCTAACCCACAGGTTCCAGAAGTCGGTGAACGTTACCTGGGTACCGTTGTGAAGCTCATGAGCTTTGGTGCGTTCGTATCGCTCACCCCAGGCAAGGACGGTCTGCTCCACATTTCTGAGCTCAAGAAGCTCAACGGTGGCAAGCGAGTCGAGGACGCAGAAGACGTTCTGGGCGTTGGTCAGAAGATCCAGGTGGAAATCACCAAGGTTGACGACCGTGGCAAGCTCAGCCTGCAGCCTGTCATCGACGAAGACGCTGAATCTTCTGAGGAAGCTAAAGAAGAAGCTAACGAAGACTAAATCTGCTGGTTGACTATTGCTAACAGAAACTCTCCTTGGGGAGGGTAGTGGGATTTATCGCACTACCCTCCCCAACGGCATTCGCGTTATTTCAGAAACAATCCCCGGGATCCAGTCCGAAACCGTAGGGGTGTGGGTCGGTTCAGGTTCGCGTGACGAAACTGACGACAACGCTGGCTCCACGCACTTCCTTGAGCACATGCTGTTCAAGGGCACGGCCACCCGCAGTGCAAAAGACATTGCGCGCACATTCGACCGCACAGGTGGCGAAGCCAATGCGATGACGGCCAAAGAATGCACGGCGTATTATTCGCGGTGCTTGGTCGCTGACCTGCCGGACGTGTGTGCAACTCTGTGGGACATGGTGCTGGCATCCACCTTGGCCGTTGCCGAATTTGAGCGGGAACGCACCGTGATCCTGGACGAACTGGCCATGGGTGCAGACGACCCAGAAGACGTCCTGTTCGAAGCGTATGACGAACTCATCTACGCAGATTCACCTTTGGGCAGGCCGGTTGGAGCCACAAAAGAACGCATCCAGGCGCTGGCCTACGACGAACTTCAACACCACTACAAGGAAGCGTACGTAGGACCCCGGTTGATCTTTTCAGCTGCTGGCGGGGCTGACCACGAAGACCTGGTTGACCTTGTCTGGCGCGCCACCCAGCACCTGCCGGAGGCGACAGCGCCAGTGGGAACGACCTCGGGCCGGGTGACCCCCGTCTTTTCACCGGGGGAGCGGCACATTGCCCGCCCCACCGAACAACAGAGCCTGATCATGGGTGTTGCGGGGTTGCACGACGGCCACGACGATCGGTTCACCCTCACCGTGCTGGCTTCGTTGCTGGGCGGTGGCATGTCCAGTCGCTTGTTCCAGACCGTGCGCGAGGAACGTGGCCTGGCGTATGCCGTGCACACCACGGGGTCGCAGTATTCGGACGTGGGGGACTTTGGGATCTACGCCGGTTGCGCGCCCGCGGTTGCCCAGCAGGTTGTGGACTTGTGCGTTGAGCAGTGCCAGCGGTTGGCTAGTGAGGGTCCCATGGCCGCCGAGGTGGCAGACACCGCCGCGCAAGTGTCGGCTGCAACTGTGTTGGGGATGGAGTCGACCGCGATTCGGATGAACCGCTTAGCTAAGAGCGAATTGTCCAACCGGCCGCTGGTTGATGCAGCTGAGCTGGTTGAGCGGGTGCGTGGCGTGACGGCCGAGGACGTGCAGGCCCTGGCGCAAAGATTGTTTGGTGGGCCGTGGGCTTTGTGTTCCTTGGGGCCTGCGGACAACGTGCGGTTGAAGTAGGCGGGCGCGGTTGCGGTGAGTGAGACGCATCGAACTCTGACGATAGTCTCAGTTGCGCAAACGTTGTAACGTCATCGTTTGCGCGATAGGCTCAAGTTAGTGGTGGTCAGACGACTACCAGTACGTTTTTTGAGGAGGAAAACATGGTTGAGCAGTACACGCTCCCGGACCTGCCCTACGACTACGCCGCACTTGAGCCACACATTTCGGCCAAGATCATGGAACTTCACCACGACAAGCACCACGCCACCTACGTCAAGGGTGCCAACACCGCTCTTGAACAGATGGCTGAAGCTCGCGAAAAGGGCGACTTCTCCACAATTGGCAAGCTGTCGAAGGACCTGTCCTTCAACCTGGGTGGACACGTCAACCACTCGATTTTCTGGAACAACATGAGCCCAGACGGTGGCGACAAGCCAGAAGGTGAACTCGCTGCTGCGATCGACGACCAGTTCGGGGGCTTTGACAAGTTCCAGGGCCAGTTCACTGGTGTTGCTACTTCGATCCAGGGCTCCGGTTGGGCAATCCTGGGCTGGGACATGCTGGGCCAGCGCCTCACCATCGAGCAGCTGTACGACCAGCAGGGCAACGTTCAGGTTGGATACGTCCCACTGTTGCAGCTGGACATGTGGGAGCACGCGTTCTACCTCGACTACCAGAACGTCAAGCCTGACTACGTCAAGGCATGGTGGAACGTTGTGAACTGGGAAGACGTGGCGGCTCGCTTCGACCGCGCACGCAACCAGACCAAGGACGTTTTGCTGGGCTAAGAGCTCACGTGCGACACGTGCCGGGAACCTTGCGGGGTTCCCGGCACGTTGTGTTTTGGGGGGTGCGTTTTGGCGCAAGGTGAGGCGCTACAGTGAGGTGCGGCGCACCCGGCTGGGCAGCCCAATCTTCTTGGCGAACACCGCCATCCACACAGCCCCGGCGATTCCCGCCAGGCCAATTGCAACGATCCCAGCGCCCAGGGTGGCGAACGTGACGAAGGCAGAAACCACCGCTGGTCCGCCTACTCGGCCCGTGTTGGAGAAAAGCGACCAGATGCCTAAGAATCGGCCGCGGTTTTCAGCAGGGCACAGGTCTGCCCCAATCGTCATGTTGATTCCGGCGCCCAACCCGTTGCCTAAAGCCATGATGACCACGGCCACGAACGCGCCGGTCACATGTGGCCACACAACCAGCGCTAGGAACCCGGCACCAAAAATGCTCACGCACGCAATCAGGGTGGGCGCGCGGCCCAGGCGGTCCTTCGCATAGCCGCCCGGGAACATGATGACCAGCTCAATGGCCGCTCCCAACGCGATTAACAACGACACCACGGCCTCGCTCAGCCCAATCGAGTGCCCCCACAACTGCACGATCACCGGCTGCACAATCCGCAACCCCATGAGGACCATGACCGGCAGACCGGCTAAGATCACCGCCGTCCAATTGACGCCGCGCAACCTGGGTGACGCCCCGCCCGAGGTGTCTGCCACCTCGGTCGCGTCTTCCTCCTTGGGAGCGCTGGCCTCCGTGGAAGCGTCCGTCTCTATGGCAGCGCGGGTGTGTGACACCTCGGCGGAGTCCCTTCCTTCGCTGGACCCCACGGGCGAATACAAAAGAGCCACAGCGACCGCCGCGCACACCGTGGCAAACACAAACACCGACCACAGCGGAAACACCATGACCAAAACAGCGCCCGCGAGCGGACCAACCAGGTTTCCCACGCGGATTGTGCCGCCTAAAGCGGTCATGGCGCGGCCAATGAAATGCGTGGGAACGTTCCGGGTGATAAACGACTGGCGGGCCAGCGTCCACACCGCCTCGCTGGGAGCACGCAAGAACAGACTGGCGGCGTACAGAGCCACAGCTACGGACGCGCCCAAAACCCCAGGCCCGGCGATCAGCGAAAAAACCGTGACACCAGAAACGGCGGTGATCAAGGACGTGGCGATGAGCATGGTTGCTCGGTCCCCAATGCGGTCGATCAACATGCCCGCCGGGACTGCGAAAGTCAGCTGGATGATTCCCATAATCGCCACAATCAGCGACGCAAACGCAGGGGTTGCGCCCACGCTGAGCGCGCCCAACACGTACACGGGTAGAGTGGCGCCCAGACCCGTGTGGAACAAGAGCGAAGGCGCATAGACCGGCCAGAAAAGTTGCTTGTACATGTACGGGTTAGCATAGAACCGAATCAAATCTGAGGAGTGTCGGTGTCTAACATTCGAGTCGCAGTACTGGGAGCACACGGTCGCATGGGGTCACACGCAGTGCGTGCCCTGGAAGCAGCCGACGGTATTGAAGTCGTGGCCACCCTGGGGAGCTCCGACCCCCTGGAGCAAGTGGTGGAGTCCGGTGCCCAGGTCGCGGTTGAACTGACCGTTCCGCGTGCAACTGAAGACAACGTACGTTTTTTGGTCAGCAACGACATCCACACTGTCGTGGGCACTACTGGGTGGGACGATGACCGTTTGAGCAGGCTTGAAGACCTGTGCGCTGAACACCCCCAAGTTGGTGTGCTCATTGCGCCAAACTTCTCAATTGGCGCGGTCCTGGCCATGCAGTTCGCAGAAATGGCGGCCCCGTACTTTGACTCTGCTGAAGTAATCGAAATCCACCACACGCGTAAGCTCGACGCGCCCAGTGGAACGGCCGTGTCAACGGCTAAGCGCATCGCCGCGCAGCGCGCGCAGGCGGGCCTACCGCCGGTGCCAGACGCCACCGAAAGTGACCCGCACGGCGCGCGCGGAGCGGTTATCGACGGGATCCACGTCCACGCGGTGCGACAAGTTGGCATGAACGCCAGCGAAGAAATCCACTTTGGTTCAGCCCATGAAGCGCTCACGATTCGTACCGACTCGCACTCGACCGAGGCTTTCATGCCTGGAATCGTCCAAGCAGTCAACGCGGTTGCAGACCACCCCGGGCTCACCGTTGGGCTCGAAAAGTACCTGTAATGTCAAAGGCGAAAATTGGTGCGATCATCATGGTCGTGCTCTTGGGCGCGTACCTGGTGGTGATGGTCAACCGCGGGTGGATTCTACTGACTGACCCGCAGCTGATCGCCAAAATCATGGGGGTCGCACTGTTTGTCTTCCCCGTGATCGCAGTGTGGGCGATTGTGCGGGAGCTGTTCTTTGGGGCGTCCATGGAGCGCTTGGCGAAGATCCTGGAAAAGGAAGGTGGACTTCCCCCAGACAACCTGCCACGTACGCCCGGTGGTCGCATTGTTCGTGAAGCTGCAGACAAAGAGTTTGAGAAGTACCGCGCAGAAGCAGAAGCTGATCCCGAAAATTGGCGTAGCTGGTTCCGGCTTTCGTGTGCGTATGACGCCTCGGGGGACCGCAAACGCGCCCGCGCCACCATGCGTAAGGCGATCAAACTTCACGCTGAGACTGAGAAGCGTTAGCTACCCGTCCTCGCGGGAACCAAACGAGCTACACCAGAGCTGGCAAGCGAAAGCACCTGCTCAAGTGGACCACGGGGGAGTACGAACACCTTCCACAGAACAGCTGCGAAAACGGCAACGTAAATGTGAAGTGCGTATTCGGGCCACGGGCCCAGCGGGAACTGCTGTGTGATTTCCAGGAACACCACGTGACCGGAGTAGATGGTCAACGGCATGGCCCCCGGGGCAGAAAGGAAAAACAACCACACGCGTCCCGGGCCTTCACACAGCTGATGAGTGGGGTTCTGTTCAAACGTGGTTCCAAAAGAGCCCAGTGCGTTCGAAATCAGGCAGCACACCCCAATGACGGCCAGCGCCACGCCTATTGTCCCGGCGAGGTCGAGCGTGGTTCCTGTGTGCGGTGCTGAAACCGTGAGCCAACTCCACGTGTCGGTGGGTGTTACCCCGTGAGTTCCTGTGATGAGTAGCTCGTCAAGCGTTTTGTCGTAGTTGTCGAGAGCAGATTCCTGAAGCGCGAAGAACCCGGCGGGTGACGCTGTCATCAGGAGCCATGAGAAGGCTTTCGCCAGCACGGCCAGACCGGCACCAACCGCAACTGCACTCCAACAGGTGACAGAGCGGTACCAGTTGAGGTGACCCAGGGCCATGCCTATCAGAATGTATCCCAGCCACTGAAGAACAGGGTAGTAGCCGGTGAGGCCAATCGCGGTGAGCAAGTAGCCCGGCTCAGCGAGCATAAAAAGGTTGGGGATCTCAAAGGCTTGTGACAGCTGGAAGTGACTACGGACCATAAAGCTGATGAGTGGCGTGACAATGACCCATAGAAACGCGAGCACGCCCAGCGTGCGTGGCCCGGCGCGTAAGAACAATGTGGCGATCATGAACATGATGCCGTAGTTCACCAAAATGACTGCCACGTGAGTGGTGAATAAGCCAAGGATGAGCCCCAAGACCACGATGCACAGTCCGCGCGTGAAAAGTCCTGCTGCGGCCCGGGCCCAGCCACCGTCTTCAAGTGCGCTACGGGTGGAGAGGATTATTGAGATTCCGGCAATGACTGCGAAGAGGGCGGATGCGCGCCCGGCAAAAATGGAGGCCGAGGTGGCCTCCCCTGCGACTGTGACCAGCGGGACGATGTGGGTTGCGATCATGCCGAAAATGGCGATGCCACGCGCGGTGTCGAGGCCGATGTTGCGGTTTGCAGGTGCTAGGCGGTTGACGACGACGTTCCCGAAGGAACGTGAAGAGCGCGAGGTGCCGAAGCCTTCTGCGGGAAAAACCACACTTTGAGACTAACCCGTTTGTTAGACGTTGAGGGTGAGCCACGCGCGTAAACCTTGGGCGTTGTATTGTTTAGCGCTGTAGAGTAGAGCACATGGCTATGATTCATAGTGCGTACGCTCAGCGGGCACAAGATGCTTTCGGTACGGTTGGTACGGCGATGATCACGCCCTTTTCGCCAAACGGGGCAGTCGATTATGACGCAGTGCAGGTTGTAGCCAATTATTTGGTGCAACAAGGCAACGACATGCTGGTGGTTTCGGGTACCACAGGTGAATCACCTACCACCACTGATGAAGAAAAGGGACAGTTACTCAAGGTTGTCCGAAGCGCTGTGGGCGAACACGTCAAAATTGTTGCCGGTGTGGGCACCAATGTCACGGCCCATTCAATTGAACTGGCCCAGCAGGCGCAAAGCGCTGGCGCTGATGGCCTGTTGGTTGTTACCCCGTACTATTCCAAGCCATCACAGGACAGTATTCGTGCGCATGTGGAAATGATTGCGGACTCGACTGAGTTGCCTGTCATGTTGTACGACATTCCGGGTCGTTCCGGGGTTCCCATGGAAACCGAAACGCTTATTCGCATGGGTGAACACCCACGGGTTCTGGCAGTGAAGGATGCAAAAGGCGATATCGCGGCGTCCATGGATGTGATGACGCGTTCAGACTTGGTGTACTACTCGGGTGAGGACGCACTGAACTTGCCACTCATGTCCGCCGGTGCAATTGGCCTGGTGTCAGTTGTAGGGCATGTGGCAGCCAAAGATCTTGCCCGCATGGTTGATGCCGTGCACAACAACGACCTCATGCAGGCCAGGCACGTAGCTGAAAACCTGGTGCCTATTGTGGATGCCGTTATGAATCACATGCCTGGGGTTGTGTCCGTGAAGGCGGCCCTGGAGCTCGCTGGAATCATCCAGTACCGGGGAACTCGTATGCCTCTCTTGCCTGCAACCGAAGAGCAGGTGGAGTTCTTGCGTTCTAAGCTGGGTGAATTTATCAACCCGTAGTACGGGTAAGCAGGCACTTAGTTTTTTGATGAGAAAACACATGTAGAAAGTACATACAGTGATTGATTTATTGTCCGAATTGAGTGACCCACCTAAGGCGGACCCTGAAGCGTTGCGCATTGTGGCGCTGGGTGGCCTTGGTGAAGTGGGCCGAAACATGACCGTGTTTGAATACCGCGGAAAGATCCTGGTGATCGACTGCGGTGTTCTGTTCCCAGAAGAAGAACAGCCTGGTATCGACCTGATTCTGCCGGACTTTTCATACCTGGATGGTCGTGCTGATGACGTGGTGGGAATTGTGCTCACCCACGGCCACGAAGACCACATTGGTGCGGTCCCGTACTTGCTGAAGAAGCTGGGGGATGTTCCAATCCTGGGGTCCACACTGACCCTCGCACTGGTGGAAGCGAAGCTCAAAGAGCACCGGATCCGCGCAACTACTCGCATCGTCGCCGAAGACGACAAGGACCAGTTGGGCCCGTTCGACCTCGAGTTTGTGGCCGTCAACCACTCCATTCCAGACGCGTTGGCAGTGTGCGTGCGCACGGGTGCTGGAACCATTCTGCACACCGGTGACTTCAAGATGGACCAGTTGCCACTTGACGGCCGCATCACTGACTTGCGGTCGTTTGCGCGTTTGGGTGAAGAAGGCGTGGACCTGTTCCTCACCGACTCCACGAACGCCGATGTCCCCGGTTTCACCTCGATGGAAAAAGACATTGGGGCTGTCCTTGAAGCGCAGTTTGGTCGTGCTGAACGACGCATCATTGTGGCGTCATTCGCCTCCCACGTCCACCGTGTCCAGCAGGTGCTAGAAGCTGCGTCTGCGCACGGACGCAAGGTCGCGTTGGTGGGCCGGTCCATGGTGCGCAACATGAAGATCGCCCAGGAGCTTGGCTACTTGAACGTGCCACCGGGCGTGCTCATCGACATTAAGCACGTGGACTCACTGCCTGATGACCAGGTGGTGCTCATGTGTACGGGATCGCAGGGTGAGCCTATGGCTGCACTGTCGCGTATGGCGAACGGTTCGCACCGCGTGACCGTGAACGAAGGCGACATGGTGGTTCTGGCGTCGTCCTTGATCCCAGGAAACGAAACCGCGGTGTTTCGGGTCATCAACGGACTCATGAAGTTGGGCGCCACCGTGATCCACAAGGGTAATGCCAAGGTCCACGTGTCTGGTCACGCATCGGCTGGTGAACTGTTGTATGCGTACAACATTGTCAAACCCCGAGGTGTCATGCCGGTGCACGGCGAATGGCGGCACATGCTGGCGAACGCAAAGCTTGCGATCGACACGGGAGTGCCGGAAGACCACGTTGTTGTTGCTGACGACGGCTGGGTTGTGGACCTCAAGGACGGCAAGGCGCGCGTTGTGGGCGCCGTGGATTGTGACTACGTGTTCGTTGACGGATCGTCAGTGGGTACAGTCACCGAATCGGATCTGCAGGACCGCCGCATCCTTGCGGGTGAAGGGTTCGTGTCGATCTTTATGACGGTGGACAAGTCAGACAAGCGGGTGTTGGCGGGCCCGGTCATCCATACCCGAGGTGTCGCAGAGTCCGACCGTGTGTTCGACACGATCAAGCCCAAGATTGAAAAGGCAGTTGCGGACGCCTTGGATGATGGGGTTGTCGATGAGCACAAGCTCCAGCAGATCATCCGACGCACCATTGGGCGTTGGATCTCTTCCAAGCTTCGTCGCAAGCCCATGATTGTGCCCATGGTGGTTATCGTCTAAAAGACCGGACCGGGAATACCGGGGAATGCTGGTCGAACGTGCGAATCTAGGAAGTCTCCCACATGCGAGATGAACACGGGTCGGTAGAAGACGTTCTCGCGGGCGTTGGGCCCCGGTTGCGACGCATTCGTCAGGCTCGCGAACTCACATTGGGAGACGTAGCTGATTCGACTAGCATCTCTGTATCAACCTTGTCCCGGCTGGAATCAGGCGAGCGAAAACCTACCCTGGAGCTGCTACTGGCACTGTCGGGTCTGTACGATCTGCCCTTAGATGATTTGGTGGGCGCCCCTCCTGTAGGGGACCCCCGCGTGTATCAAAGGCCAGTGAGCCGAGGTGGCATAACGGTGGTGCCGCTGACTCACTTTCCGGGTCCCCAGCACGCGCTCAAGATGGTGATTCCGTCAACCAGGTCTGTGCCACATTTGTGCCGGCACAAGGGCTACGAATGGCTCTATGTTCTTTCAGGGGAACTACGACTCATCGTTGGTAGCCACGACGTAGTGCTGACGGCTGGTCAGGCAGCCGAATTCGACACAACGACTTTGCACTGGTTCGGCAGCACGGGAGAGTCGCCGGTAGAGATTCTCAGTTTGTTGGGCCTGCAAGGGCAGCGGATTCATCTCTCCAGCGTGATGCAGGCTGAGTCACGAACAGCGACGAACGATAGTCCGAACGATGCGCCCTGAAAGCCAAAGCCCGGCTCCGTAGCTTGCGTGAGCTCGCAGGCTTCCCATGCGTGCCTGAGCTGGATTCGGGATTTTGGAAGCTGCGACACCCATGCCAAAGCCGGGCTGCATGAGTAGCCAGGGTGCTGCAACGGTACCCACGCCCCACAACACAGCTGTGTCGAAACGGGGGCGTTTCAGCCAACCGGGGTCAGCTACGGCTAATGCCACGGCGAAACCGGTTCCGATGGCGTAGTGCGCTACCCAGCCAATCTCTTTCTCATGGGGGACCGGCTCAGCGTGCATGATAGACGCGTGTGCAAACTTGCCGTTGCGCATGTGCCCGATCCACCTGCCGACCATGGCGTAGTCCAGTGATCTCACACCTCGGGTGCGGCGCAGTACTTCTGCAACTGCGTCCATCGTTATCGTGGCACCAATACCTACTGCTGACGCTTGGATAAGTTCACCAAAACCAATGCGCATGCTTGACTCCTTTTGTTGGTAGGCACCCATTACCCCATGCCTACAAGAAGTCCAGCAACTCTTTTTGCTGTTTCAGCAAACCTCGAATGTGGTGGCTAGTGATGACGCGGAGGTCTCAGTGCGATCCTGCCCAGCGGCGAGTGAGCTGCTGGGCAGCTGTGTGTAGAGTGTCTGCTACGTCACCGTATTTTTCTGGCCCCAAGCGTGACGTGGGGGAGCTGACTGAAAGCCCAGCGAGGCTGGGTGCCCCTGGTACATACACTGCGAGGCACCGCACTCCCACTTCCTGTTCTTCGTCGTCAAGCGCGTACCCGTTTTTCCTACACGCGGTCAGGTCTTCGAGTAGCGCGTCGCGGGACAGCAGACGGGGTAACCGAACGTTGTCCAGAATCGTGTGAACTTGCTCGTCTGGCATGGTGGCAAGAACTGCTTTACCCACACCTGAACCCCACACGGGAACGTGCGCACCCACCTGGGTGAACATGCGCATAGACCGCTGGGACGTCGCCTGTGCAACGTAGGTCATAACGTCATTGGTGAAATACGCAAGATTCACGGTCTCACCTAATGTGTGAGCGAGCTTGTCCAAGACCGGCTGGATTGTGTAGCCAGACTGCTTGGCCGCCTCAGTTCCCAAGCTCACAAGGGCAGGGCCTAAGGCATAGCGCTTATCTGTCAGTTGTGTCACGTATCCGCGAGCTGCGAGGTTGGAGACAATGCGGTGAATGGTGGGGGCCGGAATGTCCAGTGCGTTGGCAATGTCAACACTCCGGGCAACCCCACCCATCGACCGCATCGTCTCAAGCACATCGAGCATGCGGTTGACTGACTGAATAGTAGCCATACTCAGTTCTTAGCGCTCTTCACTGCGTGGGGCGCTGGAGCCAGGGGCCACCTCGGCTAGCTCAGGGAACGCTGCCTGCTCACTACCTGGAGTTACCAGACTGTCGTTAGGCGCGGGCTTCTGCTTGGCCGCCAACGCGATAGCGGTGGCGATACCTGCCAGGCAGATAACGAACGCGATCGTTCCCAGGTTGAAGCCTATACCCCACACCCACATGTAGGCGACCGAACCAGCCAACAGGGAGTACACGGCCATGGGGATGATGGTCTTGCGGATAATGTGGCCTTCTTTTCCGAGGAGTCCAACAGTAGCTGCCGCTGCGACAACGTTGTGAACGGACACCATGTTTCCTGCGGCACCACCAACAGCCTGGACGGCGACAACGGTTTCAGGGCTGGGAGCACCGATCCCTGCCCCAGTGGCGAACTGGAACTGCGAGAACATGTTGTTCGAAACCGTGTTAGACCCAGCTACGAATGCACCCAGGGCGCCAATGAACGGTGCGAGCAGTGGCCAGTTTGGACCCATTGCGTTTGCGGCCGCAGTCGCGAGTGTCACCGGCATGGAGTCAAGACCCGAGTCGTTGAAGGCCGGACCAGAGTTGATGAACACGCGGACCATGGGCAGCGAGCACAAGAGTGCAAAAGCGGCTCCGGCGATCTGGCCACCGGCAATCTTCCATGACTCTGCAATCTGCTTAGCAGACATACGGTGAAGCGCGTAGGTCATGAGGCACACGACCAGGAAGATAGCGCCAGGGGAGTACAGCAGGTCCATCTTCTGAGAAAGCCCCTCTTGGCCCAGAATGTCCTTCACAGTCAGAACTGCGTCTTGGGCCAGGAACTTCTTAACAGCAGGGACGTTGCGGGTAATCAGCAACAGGGCGACCACCAGAAGGTAGGGCAACCATGCCTGGAAGAGAGGCATGCGCTTCTTAATGTTTGCGGCTTCAGCCTGTGGGCGCATGGTTCCCATCCACTGCTGAGGCCAGGCGGCGCGGTTGGCGAAGTCCCATGTGTCACGAGGAGCCAGGAAACCTGCCTTAGCAGCCGGCACCACAATAGCCAGACCAATCAGACCACCGATCAGCGAAGGGAATTCGGGTCCCATGAACGTGGCAACTGCAAGGTAGGGAAGGATGAACGCAAGTGCTGCGAAGATGGCGAAAGGAGCTACCTTCAGTCCAGCTGCGAAGCTCTTGTTTTCGCCAAAGAATCCGGTCATGAAGCATGACAGAAGAAGTGGGATGAAAATACCGCACACAGCGTGGATGAGAGCAACCTGAGCGGCGGTGTGAGAAACGAACATGTCTTGGGCAACGGTGACGTTGTCAACGGGGATACCCAGTTCCGTGAGGCGTTCTTTCAGACCGTTCGTGGCCTCAATTCCGGAGTCGAAAATACCTTTACCGATGCCGGTGATCATAGGTGTTCCCACGGCACCGAAGCTCACAGGCGTGGACTGGATGAGCAGACCCGCTAGAACGGCGGCCATTGCAGGGAAGCCCAGGGCCAGCATGAGCGGTGCGACAACGGCGGCTGGGGTTCCGAACCCGGCAGCTCCTTCGATGAAGCTACCGAAGAGCCATGCGACGATCACCACTTGCACGCGGCGGTCAGGCGACACAGCGATGAAGCCAGAGCGGATAGTGTCAATTGCCCCTGACTTGGTGATGGTGGCCAGGAGGAGAAGAGCACCGAAAACGATCCACAAAAGACCAATGGCTACGAGTATTCCTTGGATGACCGAGGCCATAATCGTGGTCCCGGAGATCCCCCAAGCGAAGAACGCAACGGCGGCGGAAGCGACAAGCCCAACGGGCATCGCGATAACTGCGGGAAGACGGAAACCTAAGAGCAGGGTTCCTGCGATCACAATGGGAAGGATCGCCAGTAGGGCTTGTACGCCGAGACTGTCCATGCCAAAAACTTTCTGTGATGTGCGTTACGTGATTTGATTCACACAAGTGTGCCACAGAACTGAGTCTCTTGGGGTTACTGTTTGCGAAAAGATGTTCGCGTGGTGAAAGTTGGTTTTCGTGCTGCGTAGGTGCGTTGGGGTGGAATGCCGCCGAGGTGGTCGCCAGGAGTTTCGCTATGTGAAATTCGCGTTCTACATGACAAAATAACAGTGATATGGTTCACTTTTAACAGGGCTCAATGTGACGAACCCGGCTGGGGTTTGTGGCGATATAACGACGGACGGAAGGTTGCGGCATGTTGGATGAACTTGCGCAGCAGTTGCCTGCTGGAGTTCTTATTACGAACCCCGACACCATGGAAGCGTATAGGCGTGACCGGGCGAATGACCCCAATGCGGGGATGCCTGTGGCGGTAGTGCGTGCAACCGAAGTCGAGCATGTCCAAACGGCTATTAAGTTCGCGGCAAAGCACAACATCCCGGTAGTTCCTCGTGGTGCTGGCTCAGGTCTTTCAGGTGGCTCAACTGCTGTTGACGGGTGCATCGTTATCAGTGTTGACAAGATGAACAACATCGACATTGACCCCGTGACGCGTACCGCTGTTGTGCAACCTGGTGCCATCAACAACGAGGTCAAAGTCGCAGCGGCTGAACACGGGCTGTGGTACCCGCCAGATCCGGCGAGCTTCCAGTTTTGCTCGATCGGCGGAAACATCGCAACAAACGCTGGTGGTCTCTGTTGCGTGAAATACGGTGTGACAACGGACTACGTGTTGGGCCTTGAGGTTGTTTTGCCAGACGGACGGTTGGTCAAGCTGGGCGGGCCACGTTTGAAAGACGTGGCAGGTTTGTCGCTGACCAAACTGTTCGTGGGATCTGAAGGCACTTTGGGCATCATCGTGTCCATCACCTTGCGACTCATCCCGGCACAGCGCCAGCCCACCACGCTGGTGGCCACGTTCCCCACCTTGGAGGGAACCATGAATGCCGTGTTGGAGATTACCCGCAAGATGCGCCCATCCATGCTGGAGTTCATGGACGACGTGTGTATCAACGCGGTTGAAGACCAGATGAAGATGGGGCTGGACCGCAGTGTCAAGGCCATGTTGGTTGTGCAGTCTGATGAACCAGCTCAGTACGCCACGGAAGAAATCCAACTGGTCGAAGTGATCTGCAACCGCAATGGTGCTTCAGAGTGCTACTACACAGCGGACCCAGATGAAGGGGAAATGTTTGCAGCGGCACGTAGGGCTGCGATCCCCGCGGTTGAAATGACCGGAACAATCTTGCTTGAAGATGTGGGCGTTCCGATTCCCAGGCTGGGAGACCTGGTTGTGGGGATTGAGGAAATTTCGAAGAACCGTGACGTCACCGTGGCTGTGATGGCACACGCGGGAGACGGAAACACCCACCCGCTCGTAGTTTTTGATCCAACCGATAAGGATCAAGAGGAACGCGCTCACATCGCGTACGGCGAAATCATGGATCTAGCTATGAGGCTGGGCGGAACGATCACCGGTGAACACGGGGTCGGGAAACTCAAGCAGCCGTGGCTCACCAACTACCTGGGTGACGACGTGCTGGATCTCAACCACCGAATCAAAAAAGCAATCGACCCGCAAGGAATCATGAACCCCGGTTCGTGCTTCGTGATGGGTTAACGGCCACCCGGAAACCACCTCGGCGATTTACTTACGAAAGGCGCGCAATTGAGTGCTTACACAACTGTCAATGTCGTGACACATGAAACGGCTGCGCGAGCAGTCGCGCTGACGCTGGACGAAGGCGAAAAGCTGGGTCTGACGCTGTGCGCGACCGTGGTTGACCCGTCCTTGGGGCTGGTGGCGTACGGGCGTGCTGACGGGATGACCCCACACAGCGTCGAAACGTCGAAGAGGAAGGCACAAACTGCCGCCTCGACGCGCAAACCCAGTGCGGCGATCCTGCCAGAGCTGGCAACCAAGTTGGAGCTCGGGTCGGGTGGGATTCTCACGTCGATTGCGGGTGGCGTGCCGCTGTCGTTCGATGGCGTGCACGTAGGTGGACTTGGAGTGGCAGGCGGTAAACCGGCCGAAGACGCTCAGGTCGCCCAAGCAGTCCTCGCCCGTCTGGGCGCTGACAGTCAATAATCCAGTCAATAGTTCATTCAACAATCCGCTGATAACACAACCGTCAAAACTCACTTACTGAAGGGAAAACCCATGGCAACGAAGCTTGATCTTCCACAGGGAATGGAATTTACCGCCGAGGTCGCAGATGAGCACCTGAAGGTCCTCACCGCAGATGCGTTGGAGTTGATCGCAGAACTGCACCGAAAGTTTGAGTCCGAGCGTCAGGCTCGGTTGGCTGCGCGTAAAGAGGTGCAGAAGTTCCTCGATGAGGGTGGCGAGCTGGACTTCTTGCAAGAGACTGCGCACATCCGCGAGGACGCTGAGTGGCAGGTCGCTGCCCCTGCTCCTGGCTTGGAGGACCGCCGGGTTGAGGTTACTGGTCCTACGTATCGCAAGATGACGATTAACGCGTTGAACTCTGGTGCGAAGGCGTGGCTGGCTGACCAGGAAGATGCGAACACTCCGGCGTGGGAATCAGTGCTGGGTGGGCAGGTGAACCTGCTGGACGCGATCAA
Source organism: Brevibacterium mcbrellneri ATCC 49030 (assembly GCF_000178455.1). Classification (GTDB taxonomy): domain Bacteria; phylum Actinomycetota; class Actinomycetes; order Actinomycetales; family Brevibacteriaceae; genus Brevibacterium; species Brevibacterium mcbrellneri. Next base: position 24,680 of record NZ_ADNU01000032.1, read on the forward strand.
CCGTGAGATCGACTTTGTGGCAGAGGAAACGGGCAAGGAATACAAGCTGCGCCCGGATGAGGAACTGCCTACGATCATTGTGCGCCCGCGTGGTTGGCACATGACTGAAAAGCACATTCTGGTGGATGGCGAACCGGTTTCGGGTTCGCTGGTGGACTTTGCGCTGTACTTTGCGACTGCTGGGCGTAGGCAGATTGAGAAGGGTCTGGGGCCATACTTCTACCTGCCAAAGATGGAGTCGTACCTGGAAGCACGCCTGTGGAACGATGTGTTTGTGTATGCACAGAACAAGCTGGGTGTTGCTCAGGGAACGATCCGCGCGACCTGCCTGATTGAAACGTACCCGGCTGCGTTCCAGATGGAAGAGATCCTGTATGAATTGCGTGAACACTCCTCAGGGCTCAACGCGGGACGGTGGGACTACATCTTCTCCGTTATCAAGACCCACCGGAACAAGGGTGAGGACTTTGTGACCCCTGACCGTGCAGCTGTGACCATGACCGTGCCGTTCATGCGTGCGTACACGGAACTGCTGGTGCGTACGTGCCACAAGCGTGGGGCTCACGCGATTGGTGGTATGTCGGCGTTCATCCCGTCGAAGGACGAGGCTGCGAACAAGAAGGCCTACGAACAGGTCACCAACGACAAGACTCGTGAAGCAAACGACGGGTTTGACGGTTCGTGGGTTGCGCACCCCGGAATGGTGGACACGTGTAAGGACGCGTTTACCAAGGTGCTGGGGGACAAGCCAAACCAGATTGATAAGAAGCGTGAAGACGTCAACGTGACAGCGGTCGACCTGTTGGCTGTTAAGGACACACCTGGCGACATCACGGATGCTGGTCTGCGCGCCAACATTTCGGTTGGTATCCAGTACGTGCAGTCGTGGCTCAACGGAAACGGTGCGGCAGCGATCAACGGGCTCATGGAAGACGCCGCGACCGCCGAGATTTCGCGTACCCAAGTGTGGCAGTGGATCCAGGCAGGTTCGACCGTGTCTGACACGGGCGAGGTTGTGACCAAGGAACTGGTGCGCTCGCTGGTGGACGAGGAAGTGGCGAAGTTGCCTGCTGGCGACTGGGAAGCTGCGACCAAGCTGTTCGTAGATATGGCCACCGATGACACCTACCACGACTTCCTCACCCTCCCTGCATATGAACTCCTGCCGTAAGGCACGGTTGCCGCTGTAGGCGGCAGGGGAGTCGCTCCCGTGGGAGTTGCTTCGGCGGGAGGCGCTTCGGTAGGAGCGGCCCGGGTTTGTGAGAGAGCGGGCTCCGTGACATGTGTCGCGGGGCCCGCTTTCATGTGTGGCGCTGTCATGCCCGGCTAAGGGGTGGGTTGAAAGACAACGCTAAAGAGCTGTTTTTAAACCGCTAGGTCAAGAGGTAAGTCCGCAATATCGCGAAGACGCTCACCGTTGACCATGGACATCAACAAATTCAGCGCTTCGTCATTACCTGACTTCGTTACCGCCTCGATCATCTCCGGTAGGGCGAAATGGTAGACGCAGTCAATGTCGCCAGTTCCTAGCGCAAGTGACGAGATGCGCGACGGAGTTGGCTCTCCCGTTACTACTACGATGTGTGGGAGTCTGCCTTTGCGATTACGCACTAAGTTTAGTGCTTCTGAGCGCGCATTTTGAGCTCGGTCAGAACGGAGTGTCCACTTGCAAGAAACGACAGCATGAAGAATTGGGTGTGGCTGATTAGCTTCGCGAACAGGTGTGTATCGACCTACATCATCTGACATGAGGAGACCACCTTGTTCAATACGCTCGTCAGGTTCAGGAAGACGCGAGACAAGTACATCCGGAGAAATGACGTATGCGTTGCCTAAAACTGATTGCAATGTTGGTGACGCTTCGATCGCTCGAGCTAGCTCGTCGAGGTGGCGAAAGGGTACATAGTCACTCATACCAGCACCTCTCCTCTTTCCGCCTAGATTGGTGAATCGCCAAGAACCAGGGCGTAGTGTATTTAATAGAGGGAACGTTCGTTCAAGAAAGCTCATAACAGCTGCCTCGAATTGCCCGCCGACAGTTTGGCCAGCAAGCCTTTCACCAACAGTTTCTACCTTAAGTAAACGTGCAATCTCACTAGCGAATTTGATTGACGACTTCTGGCTCTTGTCTGCATTTGACGGGACGCCCGCTTTGTTTATCGCCAAAGTTCCGTTGGCGATCAGAAGGGCGTGAAATGCTTGTCGCTCCGCTTTCAGCGTTGTTTGGTTGAGTTCCATTTAGTGCCTCCGCAATACGTGTGCCAATCGCTTTAGCAACCGGTGGTGGGAATGCGTTACCAACTTGTCGGTACGCGCTTGTTTTTCGTCCCGCAATGCGCCATTCGGTTGGGAACCCTTGAACCAGGGCTGCCATCGAGACAGTAAGTCTTGGCAGGCCCACGAAACCAGGAGCAGGAGGTGTGTCTGCTAATCCTCTACCGTCGACGCCTAGCCGTTCCCAAGCTTGGCGTGCTCGTGTAGGCCCAAGGTCTGCTCCACCATGTTTCTTTGAGCCACCAACTAGGGTTGGAGCGATAGCATCAGCGCTCTCTGCCCACCTGGTTGCACCCTCCCAACCGAGCGAAGCCATTTCATCCTTGAGTATTGGACCAACTGGAACTCGAAGAGAAGTGTCGCCAGAAGGAAACTCGAAATCAGCTTCGCCATCCTTCAGCGCAACAAGGACTGCGCGTGGTCGTAACTGCGGTACGCCGAAATCTGCAGAAGTAACGAGTTCCCACGAAACGCGATATCCAAGAGAAATAAACGAATCAACAATTGCCGAGCGATAGTCAGCAAAGTTCCTCCCCATTATGCCGCGTACATTTTCGAGCATTACTGCTCGGGGATTCAAAATCTGGGTGAGTTCGATGGCTCGCGGAAACAGATTGCGATCATCTGCTGGGCCGAGTTGTTTTCCAGCGAGTGAAAATGGTGGGCAGGGGACTCCACCGGCCAGTAAGTCGGGCCGTTCTAAGCTTTTTGGTGGTTGCCAATTGAGCAGATCTGCCTGATGCACGTTCCAACGGGGTCGATTCATGCGAAGCGTGGCAACTGCATCTGAGTCAATTTCAACGAGACACGTATGCTCAAACCCCGCTTGTTCGAGCCCGAGAGCCTGCCCGCCTGCACCTGCGCAGATTTCTACAGAAGTGAGAGTCACCGGTCGTCCTTTCGTAAGTTTGATGCCAACTTACATGGAGGGTCTGACACACTTTTTCGATTTTGTAATAGGAAGCCGTTCCATGGAGCAGGTTGTGCTTCTTGGGACTATCTGAAACTCAGCCTTCATGTAGACAAACTACAAATCCAGGGAGGTCAAAAGCCTAACACGGTTGCACGGCAGTTGTTCCTCTTAACGCGTGTGTTGGCGGGTCCTGAGCGCTTTGATGAAGTTTTTGCACGCCAGTAAGTGCTGTGGAAGCTCCAACGCCCGATGCCTGTGCAGCTCCTCAGCGTGGCACAAGCAGTTGCGAGCTAGTCATCGATATCCTTTAACCGTCTTGGAAGTTGAAGGTTGGAAGAGCTGTGTTTGAGCCGAACTCTCGCACATACAAAATTGTGCTCGCATCGCTAATAATCGTGTGCTTTATCGCCTTAGGCATCATCGCGTGGGACCTCACACGCCCAAACATGGGCACCGTCTCGACTCAGCCCCAAACACAAGCCACTCAAAACACCCCCACACCCACACCGGTCGCAACTGAAGAACCAACGCAAACAGCGACGACCTCGGCGGCCCCAAAACCCAGCCCCACCCCAGAACCAACCAAAGCGAAAGACCGCGACTTCAACACGGACGACATCCCACGAAAGGGCTCGCAAAAGTGGAACGTCAGCGAAAAACTATCCCCCATCAATCACAAAGGTAAGGACTTCCGCGTCTACATCCGCATCGAAAAAGACCTACCTTTTGACGTTGACGAAACCACCGCACGCATCATGAAAACCCTGCAAGACGAACGCGGCTGGCAGAAGGTGGACAACGTCAGATTCATCCAAGTCACCAGTCCCAAACGCGCTAATGTCACTATCAACGTGGCCACGCCCGGCACAGTCGACAAAATGTGCGCGCCCCTAAGAACACTGGGCAAACTGTCCTGCCACAACGGCAACAACGTCATGTACAACGCCGACCGCTGGGTAGACGCAACAGACGAATTCGACGACCTCGAACAGTACCGCGACTACCTGATCAACCACGAAGTCGGACACGCACTAGGCCACGGACACAAATCGTGCCCCGGCAAAGGTAAGCCTGCACCCCTCATGCAACAACAAACCAAAGGTCTACAAGGCTGCAAACCAAACGGCTGGCCCTCCGTGGCGTGACCTTAGGTCTGTAACCACTCGGGCCAGCCGTCACTGGCACAAAGCCTCCACCCTAGCGGCGGTGGAACAAGCTCTTCCGCTGATACTTAGGTTCGCTCGTCACCTGCATATCCAAACTACGGAAGATCCCCTCATCCACTGACCCCAAAATGGTCGTGGTGTGAACATTGCACCCGCGCAACTGTGACAACTGATCAATCGCCCGTCGCGAATCCTCACTTGTCTCAGCCGAAACAGACAACGCAATCAGCACCTCATCCGTGTGCAAACGCGGATTCAAACTACCCAAATGCTTGGTCTTCACCGTCTGAATCGGCTTGATCGACTCTGGCGATAGCAAGTGAACATCCGGGTCAATACCCGCCAGATGCTTCAAAGCGTTCAACAACATGGCGGCCGAGCACCCCAGCAGATCAGACGTCTTACCCGTGACCAACGTCCCATCAGCCAACTCCATACACGAAGCAGGAGCACCTGTTTCAGCTTCCAGTTTCAACGCCGGTGCCACTACCCGAAGATCATCTGTGGTAGCCCTTGCCTTACTCATGACAATCGCAGCACGCTCAGAGAGCGTGTTGTCCCAGTCGTTGCGCGCCTCATCCACCAGGGCCTTGTAATACCGGCGCACAATCTCCTTCTTAGACGTCTCCCTGCACACCTCATCGTCGGTGATGCAGTAGCCGGCCATATTCACACCCATGTCAGTGGGGGACTGGTACGGCGAAGAACCTGCCAGCGTCTCCAACAGCGTCTTTAACAGAGGAAACACTTCAACGTCACGGTTATAACTGGTCACGCGTTCGCCGTATGCCTGCAAATGGAACGGGTCAATGACGTTCATGTCGTTGAGATCGACAGTGGCCGACTCATACGCCAAGTTCACTGGGTGCTCCAACGGCAGATTCCAAATGGGGAAGGTCTCGAACTTGGCGTACCCAGACTGAATGCCGCGCTTAAAGTCGTGATAGATCTGCGACAGACACGTCGCCAACTTTCCGGAACCCGGCCCAGGAGCGGTCAGCACCACAACGTCGCGTTCGGTTTCAACGTATTCGTTCAGCCCGAACCCTTCATCACTCACGATCCTGCTCACGTTTGTGGGATAGCCCGGGATCGTGCGGTGTTTGGCGACACGCAAGCCCAGACGTTCCAAACGATCAATGAATGCCTGGGCCAGCGTGTTCTCTTCATCCATCTGTGTGACAACCACCCAGTTGACCAAGAACCCGCGCTCGCGGAACACGTCCACCAGGCGCAAAACGTCCTCTTCATAAGAGATGCCCAGGTCTGCTCTCACCTTGTGGCGGTGCAGGTCCTGGGCATTCATGGCGATGACAATCTCGATGTCGTCGGCGATGCGTTGCAGCATCTCTATTTTGTTGTCTGGAGTGAAACCGGGGAGGACACGGGAGGCGTGGTTGTCGTCGAAGAGCTTCCCACCCATTTCCAGGTAAAGCTTCCCGCCTATCTGGTCGCGCCTTTTGCGGATATGCTCCGACTGCATTTCGATATATCGTTCGCGATCAAAACCGGTTTTCATCCCGTCCCCTTTTATGTAGTTTTTCACCGTTGATGAGTATAAACCGGTGAGATGTTTCGTGGATGTTAAAAGGCGACACACGTGAGAAACACGCCCGCGACACAAACCGATGCACTTGTGGCGTGTTTCCTGGCCGCAAGCGTGGTCGGAGTTTCAACGTAGAGTGGATCTATGGCTCTCCCTATCTGCGTCGCGTCAGTTCCGATCTTTCAAAACCTCGATCACCAAGGTCAGGAATCGATTGCGTCGCGACTCCAGCACGTCCATTTGCAGGCCGGTGAAGCGCTTGCCATGCCGGGCGACCCTGGGGCTCTTCGCGTGGTCCGCAGTGGCCGAATCCGGCAGTCGCGGATTACTGCTAATGGCTCCGAACAGCTCCTACGTGTTCTTTCTCATGGCCAATTCACGGGAGAGCTAGCCGTGCTCACCGGCCAACCTGAGCAAGTTATGTCGGTTGCACTCACTGACTCCGAGGTGTGTGTATTATCCGCTGCCGACCTTCGCGAAATTCTGGTGACCCACCCCAAGGTGAGTATAGAAATGATCGCCGAGGTGTCCACTCGCTTGGCACGTTCCGAAGACCAACTCACACAGATCACCGGGCGTTCGGTCTCGGCGCGTTTAGGGGAGTATTTGGCAGGGCTCGCCGAGGCGGCAAAAGGGGCTGCCTTTGAACTTCCCATGGCGAAAAAGGATCTGGCATCGTTCTTGGGCACGACGCCTGAAACGCTGTCGCGGACGTTACGTACGTTCGCGGACAAAGGGCTTATTTCTCAGTCCGGGCGGCGCATAACAGTAAAGGAGCCCAGGCGCTTAATGCTGCTGGACTCCTAAGTAGGCGACTGGGCGTTAGCTCACGCTTTTTACCGGATACCCCAAGTCGTCGATGATTTTGCGGATTGATGCTGCTGACGCCCGCGCTTCTTCGTGGTCGACGACGACGCGGCTCGAATTGAACTTCACGTCTACCTTCTCAACTCCGTCGACGCGGCCAACCGCGGTTTCGATCTTGGCGACACACGATGGGCATGTAAACGGTTCAGTGCGGAATGTTGTTGTAGTCATATTTCCTCCTTCAGTGTTGTTACTTTCAGTTAAGTTCAACAGTGGATTTCTCGCCTTGATCTGCATCAAGTTTGCGGATCTTTGCTTTAAATCGGACTAGTCGTACAGCGTTGAGCACCACCACTAACACCGAAGCTTCGTGTACCAGCATGCCCACACTCATGAACACAGCGCCTGCGACAACTCCAACGAGAAGCGCAACCACGGTAGCGAGAGCGATAAACGTGTTTTGGCGCACGTTGCGCACGGTCGCTTGCACAAGTTGTCGCGCGTGTACGAGCTGATCAAAACGTCCACCGGCAAGAACCACGTCTGCAGTGTCAATTGACACATCAGTGCCCGTACCCATTGCAATTCCAACGTGCGCTGCCGCGATCGCAGGAGCGTCGTTAATGCCATCACCGATCATTGCGACTTTCCGGCCCTGTGCGGTGAGTTCCTGAACCGCATCAACCTTGTGCTCCGGTAGAAGTTCCGCCTTCACCTGATCAATGCCCAGCTCGCGCGCAACAGCAGTAGCAGTGCGGGGGTTATCGCCGGTGAGCATGACAATGTCACGGATTCCCCATTCATGCAGTTGTGAAAGCGCCTTGGCTTCCGGACGAATCGTGTCAGCCACTGCGATCATCCCGGCCAACTTACCGGCCACGATCACAAAGAACACCGTAGCGCCTGCCGTTTCTAATTCCTGGGCCTTCTTCTCCCATGAGCCAAGCGTTACACAATACTCGTTAACCAATCTGCGTGAACCCACGGCAACTTCTGTGCCCTCAACAGTTCCGCTGATTCCAGAGCCAGCGTGAACCCGTACATCAGAAACTGTGGAGAGGGACACCTCGGCGGTGGCCTTTACAACAGCGGTACCCAACGGGTGCTCAGAAGCCGTTTCGACAGCAGCGGCCAGGCGCAAAACCTCGTGTGCGTCAGAACTGATGCCTACAACCTCGACCACGGTAGGACGGCCGTGGGTGAGCGTACCCGTCTTATCGACCACCAGCGTGTCCACTGCAGTGAGTCTTTCAACTGCATCGCCGCCTTTCAGTAACACGCCGTGCCGAGCGCCGTTACCAATCCCCGCGACCATTGACACGGGCGTGGAAATTACCAGGGCTCCGGGACATGCAATCACCAAGAACGTCAGCGCGAAGTGCGCATCAAACGTCACTAAGAACGCAACAACCGCTAACACGATGATGGTGGGGGTGTACCAACGGGAAAAACGGTCCAAAAACCTTTGCGTGGACGATTTAGAGTCCTGAGCGTCCTCAACCAGTTCAATGATGCGAGAAAACGCGGTGTCGGAACCTACGTGTTCAGCACGAATAGTCAGAAAACCGTCAGCGACAATCGTGCCGGAAAACACCGAGTCACTGTCGTCTTTGAGAGCTGGAACGGGTTCACCGGTAATCGTGGATTCGTCGATGTGCCCACGCCCGTCGACCACGGTACCGTCGACCGGCACGCGTGAACCTGTGCGCACAACAACGTGCTCTCCCACCTTCACGCCGGACGCGGGCACGGTGACGGTTTCACCATCACGAATTACATCCGCCTCTTGTGGGGCCATATCGATAAGGTCACTCACCGAACGACGCGTGCGCTCCATCGACCGTGCTTCGATCCACGAGCCGAAAACGAACAGAAAGGCCACCACGCCTGCTTCAACTAACTCCCCAATTACTAGGGCGCCGGTTACGGCGATCGTCACAAGCAAGTCGATCGAAAACGTTTTATACCTAAGCGCTTGAAGAGCTGTCTTAGCGATGGGCCAACCGGCCGTCAGAGCTGCACCCAGCAGACTCACCATCTGCAGGCTTCGCCACGAAACGATGGGTATGTCTCCCGTTGCAAATGCCCAACCGCTCACAGCAGATAGGGCGGGTTCATCTACCCATTGCGCGATTCCCCATGCCACAAGTGCCAGCACTAGGAGCGCACCACTAATCAGCGAAATCCTCGCTCTAGCTTTTGAAGTCATCGTCACTCCTCTTCCTTGTTCTGTTAGCAGTACATCGAAAGAGAAGCGACCCCACCTTGACGTAGATCAAGAACCGTTTTCTCTACAATCCTTAATCAGGAGTGTAGAGTAAAGCCCACTTTTGTTCGTTTTGTTCACGTTTTCGGTCCAAAAACGGCCCATTACTCTACACAGCTAGTCCAAAGTCGCTCAGGAGTGTAGACAAACTCCACGAACATCTTGTGGCCAGTAACCCGAGGAGCGCCCTCACAAAAACGCGCGGAGAGACGTTGCGTCTCTCCGCGCGTGCACGTGAGGTCACTGCCTGTCAAGGACACGAGAACGTTTAGAACACTCCAGCGTTCTTCTTGCCTCCGTCGGTCAGAGTTACACCCTTACGGGAGTCCTTCTTGTAGTCGTTGTAACCGGTTGTGTCGTCCTTGAGACGGTCAGCGTGGCTGACCTCAATGTAGTTCGAGATGCGACCCAACTTGGTCTTACCGTCACCAAAGTTCAGGTTCGCAACCAACGTTTCTTCACCTGGTTCAATCGCGTTCGACAAGGTCACCTGGAAAGTGCGAGTTGAGGTCTTCTTGTCGAAGCCGAGGTCGCGAGTGTACGCGCCGTTGAAGTGGCCAGGCGTGATGAGGCGGTCAACACCCTTCGGTCCCTTGTCAGTCTTGACCTTTACCAAGAACGAGGTCTGTGGGAACTCCTGGTAGTAAGTGTCGGAACCTACGTTCTTGACGCGTAGCGCTACAAGCCCGGCGTAGCCAGGAGCTTTACCTGCTGCAACGGTCAGGCGTGGTTCGAGGTCGTGCTTAGCCTGCTTAGCAGGCTTGGTGGTGCTGACCTTTGGAACCAAAGGTTCTTTGGTTTCGACGACACGGTCTACTGGCTTGCCAGTGCCCTTGCCACCTTCAGCGCCTGAAGGGTTGTCGTACATGCGCACGCGAACTTCGTTCTTAATGGGCGCAAAGGCAGTCCATGCGGTTGGGTTGGGCCAAGTTCCGTTTGGCTTGCAGTACTGCTGGGTTCCGCCCATGTTGAATTCGGTGGATTCCGACTTGCTTCCGTTAACCGTCAGCGAGATGGTCTGCGAACGGCTTGTCGACTGAGTCAGTGGAATAGGGGACTTGGTCTTGTTGTTGGTGGAGATGGTCCCAACAGGAGCCCACGAGTCTTTCACCAGCAGGGCTGGCCCCGAACAGGACTGCAAAGACCGCGGTGCCGGCCAGAGCAGCTGAAGCAGTGCGACGAATGCTCATTGAGAAATCCTTTACGTGAGGAGTATGGATCGTTCGTTAAGTGATTCTTGAGTCACTGTTAAGCAACGGAACCGATGTTACGCACAGGTTTACTCTTGGGTACGCTCACAAGTAACGATAGGAACAAAGCTCAGGAAACGTTAAACTTCAGGCCCCGCAACACCGCTGCAACCACCTCGGCGAGCCCCCGCTCCAGCCACACGCACCCATATAAAAGACGCGCCCACGCAACGTGAAATCCCGGACTTTGCTACGTAAAGATTTAAGGTAAATACCATGGCGACCAGTACGACTTCCCCCGCTACTGGTACAGGACGCCGGAAGCGTGGAGCCCCCACGCAGGCTACTGAACCCGCGGGTGAAAAGCAGAAAACTAACCCCGTAACCGGAACATGGATGGGCATGTCACGCATGGCCGGAGACCGCGCGCGCAAAGCGTTTAGCGAAGACCCCGAAACACCTACTCGCCGCGACGGCACAGGCTTCTTCCTCATAGGCCTGGCTGTTGTAGTCGCGGCATTCGAGTGGTGGAACATCCCAGGCGTGTTTGGCAACGCGGTGCGCGGAGTATTCGAAGGGACCTTTGGCCGAGTGGCCCTGGTCCTGCCTGTCGTATTCGTTCTCTACGCTGTGCGCCTCTTTATGCGCGGCAACGAAACCCGCCAGAACAACCGCATCCTGGTAGGAACAATTGCGCTTTTGGTTTCCGCCGCAGGCCTGGCACACATCGCCGCCGGCAACCCTAGCTTTGTCAACTCACGCGAAGCCATGGCAAACGGTGGGGGAGCGCTGGGCTACATCGTGTCTAGCCCTATAGTCACCGCTGCAACCGTGTATGTGGCCGTTCCAATTCTGGTGCTCGTTGCGCTCTTTAGCGTGCTGGTGATCACCGCAACACCAGTAGTCAAGGTGCCGGAACGTCTCGTTGGTCTCTATAACCGCCTCACCGGTGGAACCGCGGAACCTGCCACTGGCGCCGATGAAGAAGACGACACCAACGTCGACCTCGTCGCTACCAACCAGCGCACCTCGACCCTCAAACCTCTGGGACGCAAACGTCGCTCAAAGAAGGCCGACGGCGAAGAAACCACCCGCGCCTATGACAAGGCAACCATTGATGACACCTCGGGCAAGCACGCCGAGGCCGCCCCACCTGCCGCTGAAGACGCACCTACCCGCGTGCTCAACAGCGAGATCTACGACGTGGATCAAGACGTAGACGAGCCGAAGTACAAGCCTGGTCAGCGTCGCCCCACGAAGGCAGAACGGGAAGCCGCGAAACTCAAGCGCGACCAAGGTCTCGACGCCACACTGCCCGGCGAAACTGCAGACGTTAAGTCGCAAGAAGAAGCCGCCACCAGGGCAATTGATCGCAAACCTGACCCGGAAAACACGGTGCCCACTGTCAACACTCCGGCACCTGTCGCTACAGGAGAGTTGCCTCAACGCGTTGAACAGCTGGAACTCGCAGGTGACGTCACGTACACCTTGCCCGCCTCGGACTTGCTCACGGCCGGGCCACCGCCAAAGGAACGCTCGGAAGCCAACGACCGCGTGGTCGAAGCGCTTCGTGAAGTGTTTGAGCAGTTCAAGATCAGCGCCGCCGTTACGGGATTCTCACGCGGTCCAACCGTGACCCGCTACGAAATTGAACTAGAACCTGGTACCAAGGTCGAAAAGGTCACCGCGCTGGAGAAGAACATTGCATACGCGGTTGCCAGCGCCGATGTACGTATTCTGTCGCCCATTCCAGGCAGGAAGGCCATCGGTATTGAAATCCCCAACGCCGACCGCGAAACCGTGGCTCTGGGTGACGTTCTGCGCTCGCAGGCCGCACGTGGCACCGACAAGCCGATGGTCGTGGGTGTTGGTAAGGACGTTGAAGGTGGCTTCGTTGTTGCCGACCTTGCGAAGATGCCGCACTTGCTGGTGGCCGGTGCGACCGGTTCCGGTAAGTCGTCGTTCGTCAACTCCATGATCACGTCCATCATGATGCGTGCAACGCCTGATGAAGTGCGCATGATTCTGGTTGACCCCAAACGCGTGGAACTGACCATTTACGAAGGCATTCCACACCTCATTACACCCATCATCACCAACCCGAAGAAGGCTGCTGAAGCCCTCGAATGGGTGGTGCGTGAAATGGACGCCCGCTACGACGACCTCGCGCACTTTGGGTTCAAGCACGTACGCGAGTTCAACCAGGCTGTGCGTGAAGGACGCCTCACTCCACCGCCCGGCTCTGAACGCAAGCTGCAACCGTACCCGTACCTGCTTGTTGTGGTGGACGAGTTGGCTGACCTCATGATGGTTGCGCCACGTGACGTGGAAGCTTCGATTCAGCGCATTACGCAGCTGGCCCGTGCCGCCGGAATTCACCTGGTGCTTGCGACCCAGCGCCCATCCGTGGACGTTGTGACTGGTCTGATCAAGGCCAACGTGCCTTCGCGTCTGGCCTTTGCGACTTCCTCACTGGCCGACTCCCGTGTGATTTTGGACATGCCAGGTGCCGAGAAGCTCATTGGCCAAGGTGACGCCCTGTTCCTGCCTATGGGTAAGTCCAAGCCCATGCGTGTGCAGGGTTCGTGGGTCAACGAGTCCGAAATTGAAGAAGTGGTCAAGCACGTCAAGACCCAGCTGGCGCCTAACTACCGCGAAGACGTCCAGGCTACTGCTCCTAAGAAGCAGATCGATGAAGAGATCGGCGACGACATGGACGTTCTGCTCCAGGCCGCTGAGCTCGTCATCACCACGCAGTTCGGCTCGACTTCGATGTTGCAGCGCAAGTTGCGTGTTGGGTTCGCCAAGGCGGGACGCCTCATGGACCTCATGGAATCCCGCGGAATCGTAGGGCCATCCGAAGGGTCCAAGGCCCGTGATGTGCTGGTGAAACCTGACGACCTTGCAAGCACGCTGGCGTTCATCCGCGGTGACGCCCCGCCTGAAGGTTCGTCTGCTGACGCTGGCGGTGTTGAGGGTGCAGACGGCGACCAGGGCAATGCGCCATACGCGCAGGCCGCCGAGGTCGTTAACCCTGGTGACGCAAACTCCGCTGGTGACGGGGGAGCTGGCGAGTTAAAAGCCGGTGACATTGACCCCGAAACTGGTCTGGAAGTCGTGGAGGCTTCCAGCGAAGACGCATGGGGGCTGACCGGCCGTTAACCGATGGTCGATAAGCTTGGTTTTATGAGTACCCCAGACCGCAAACAGGGTCAGCCAGAAACCACCTCGGCGACGCACAAGGACAGCACCCCTGCCGCTGCCAAACGCACACGCATGCAACACGTGCCCAACGCGTTGACAGTCCTGCGCATCGTCATGGTGCCGGTGTTCGCTGTTTTGCTACTTATGCACGGCGGACAAGACCCCACGCTGCGGTGGTGGGCGCTGGCAATTTTCCTGCTGGCAATGCTTACGGACAAACTAGACGGCGACATCGCGCGTAAGTACGACATCGTCTCTGACTTTGGAAAACTCGCCGACCCTATCGCCGACAAAGCCCTCATGGCCGCCGCGTTCATTGGGCTGGCGATCGTGGGCGCTTTGCCGTGGTGGGTTCCCGTAGTGATTCTGGTGCGTGAAATTGGCATCACAGTGATGCGCATGTTCATGCTCAAATACGAAGTCATGCCAGCATCGCGTGGCGGGAAAATCAAGACCGTGCTCCAAACGGCCACCGTGGCTCTCTACATTGCTGCTCTGCCGCTGGCCGTCGTCACTTCCGCCGGTTTTATGTTTGCGTATGCGATCTTCGCCGGGTTTGCGCTTACTCTCACCATTCTGGTGACCGTAATCACCGGTGTCGACTACGTGGTTCAGGCGCAGAAGATTAAGAAGGAAGCAGGCCAGGGGAAGGTGGCTGGCGCCAACCCGACCACCGCCTCGGGCGAGGCCCCCAATGACCGTTGACCCTGGAAACCTGCCAACCCGAGTCATTCACGCGTACATGCAGCGCGGGCTCACGGTTGCAACGTGCGAATCCTTGACGGCCGGGCTGGTTGCCGGGACGTTGGCAACGGTGCCGGGTGCGTCGAAGGTGTTGCGTGGCGGGCTGGTGACGTATGCGACTGAGTTGAAAACGGCGCTGGCCGGTGTGGATGCTGAGCTTCTGAAAAAGTTCGGGGCAGTGGACGCCGAGGTGGCCCGCCAGATGGCGCGGGGAGCTCGGCGGGCGTGTACGGCAGATGTTGCAGTGGCCTGCACTGGGGTAGCAGGACCTGACCCGCAAGATGGCAAGCCGGTGGGCACCGTCTTTGTTGCCGTAGCGACCCGGGACGGCGAAGATGTGCGTGAGCACGCGTTTGAAGGGGACCGGGCGTCGATTCGGCGGCAGACTGTCGACGCGTGTTGTGAAGCGCTGTTGCGCATCATTTCCTGCAGACTTTCTTCAAATCCGGTGGAAGACCATCAGTGAGCTTTAGTGCGGAACTGTTCGCACTGTAGGGTTATTGGAATAAACCACGTCCCGGTACGGTTACACCTCTACACGTACCACGTCGCCTGAGGAGGCTGTTTTGACCCTGCTCCGTACCGAAATCGGCGACACCCTGCGCGTAGCGCGACGTCGTCAGAGTCGAACTCTTCGCGATGTCTCGACTGATGCACGTGTGTCGTTGGGGTACTTGAGTGAAATTGAACGCGGGCAAAAAGAAGCATCGTCTGAACTGCTCGCGTCCATCTGTGAGGCCCTTGACATGCCTGTGTCGGTTCTGTTGCGCGAAGTCGCTGACAAGATCGCGTTGTCTGAAGGAGTTCTGGTCCCAGATACAGTGCCGGACAACTTTGAAGAGATTGACGTGCCCCCAGAGGTAGCGAAGCGAGCTTTCGCACAGCAACGATAAGTTCTCGCGGTAGCGATAAGAGCGGTTTGGGGCGCGTGTGTGCCCCGCCGCTGGTAATAGGAAGGTCTTGTGTGCGCCACAGTGTCTATTGGGAGCTGATGAACGACGAATTCGGCTCGATTCGCGCAGCTTCGTTGCACACCGACCTCGCCTTGAGTTCACTAGGGTCCCTCACTGCTCAGGAAGCACTTGAACAGGGGGAGGACCCTAAAGTTGTGTGGCTTGCCGTGTGTGATGCCGCGGGTGTGCCGGAAAGTCGCCGTCTGGGGACAGATAAGAAGCCACACTCAAATCCCTTTTAACTCCTTTTAATTCGCGACACGCGGGCGGTTGCGCGCGCAATGTTCGAACATATGTTCAATTGTGGCGTAGGATGGTCCTGTGACATTCAGTGTGGCGAACGGAAGGGTTTTCCACATTTTTCTTTGTGAGGAATTTCTGTGTCAGTGCCTCCTCATAGAGTGCAACTAGACCATCACGAGGAGGAACTATGGCGACAAAGTCAAACAACACGAACGTCAGTGCCGACAACAAGCAGAAGGCACTCGAAACTGCACTCAGCCAGGTGGAACGCCAGTACGGAAAAGGCTCCATCATGCGCTTGGGTTCACAAGAGCGTCAGCCCATTGAAGCAATCCCAACCGGTTCGCTCGCACTCGACGTGGCACTGGGAATTGGGGGTCTGCCACGTGGTCGTGTGATCGAGGTGTACGGTCCGGAGTCATCGGGTAAGACGACTGTTGCGCTCCACGCCGTTGCAAACGCGCAGAAAGCCGGCGGTCTTGCCGCGTTCATCGACGCCGAGCACGCTCTTGACCCCGAATACGCAGCCAAACTGGGAGTCGACACCGATCAGCTGCTGGTTTCACAGCCAGATACCGGTGAACAAGCACTCGAAATTGCCGACATGCTCATTCGTTCAGGTGCGTTGGACATCATTGTGATCGACTCGGTCGCAGCGCTTGTTCCAAAGGCAGAAATCGAAGGCGAAATGGGTGACTCACACGTGGGTCTCCAAGCGCGCCTCATGTCGCAAGCCCTGCGTAAGATCACGGGTGCTCTCGCACACTCCAAGACCACGGCGATCTTTATTAACCAGCTACGCGAAAAGGTGGGGGTTTTCTTCGGTTCGCCGGAAACCACCTCGGGCGGTAAGGCGCTCAAGTTCTACGCCTCGGTTCGCCTTGATGTGCGCCGTATTGAAACCTTGAAAGAAGGCACTGACGCTGTGGGTAACAAGACCCGCGTCAAAGTGGTGAAGAACAAGGTTGCGCCACCGTTTAAGCAAGCCGAATTCGACATCATTTACGGTCAGGGGATCTCGCGTGAAGGTTCCATCATCGACATGGGTGTAGAAAACGGAATCGTGCGTAAATCCGGTTCCTGGTTTACCTATGACGGCGACCAGTTGGGGCAAGGAAAAGAAAACGTGCGAAACTTCTTGCGCGACAACCCAGAACTCGCCGACGAAATTGAGACCAAGATCCTTATGAAGCTTGGCATTATCGAAGACGAAGCCGAGGAACAGAAGCCTCAGGAGTGATAAACCGTGAGTAGCGCACATCTCATTGAATCGCTACAACAGTCGATCGACCAGATCGAGGCACAGGGTGCTCAGCCGGAACCTGACCCTCTGGCGCACGACCCGGAATACAAACAAACCAAGAAACGCGCTTTGAACATTCTGAGCGCGCGTGACTACTCGGTTGACGAGCTGCGCAAGAAACTCCTTGCGCGGGAGCACCCTGAGGACGCTGTTGAGCGCGTGCTGACCAAACTGCAACGAGCTGGGCTACTCAATGACCAGGAGTACGCGCAGAACTACGTGCGGGTGCACCGTGAAAAGCGGAACCTGTCCACGTCAGCTTTGCGGCGTGAACTGGTCAAACGTGGGGTAGCGGACAACCACATTCGTTTTGCCCTTGACCAGGTAGAAGACGAGCACGAGGTGGCTTTCGGGGTGGCGCTCAAGAAGGCGCGTTCGACCGTTGGCTTGCCACGCGAGAAGCGGATGCGACGTATTCTCGCGATGCTTGCCAGGCGCGGGTTTCCGCAAAGCATCAGCATGGATGTGACGTTGCGCGCACTCGATGAAACCTGAACGGTTGCGCCGTGGGCAGCCCTGTAGAATATAGGTCTGATGACTGACGTACTAAACCGCACCTATGAAGTGAAAACATATGGGTGCCAGATGAATGTTCACGACTCTGAACGGCTCTCAGGTCTCCTCGACGACGCTGGATACACACCAGCCGAGCCCAACGAACAAGCCGATGTCGTGGTGTTTAACACCTGCGCAGTGCGAGAGAACGCCGACAACCGCTTGTACGGGAACCTGGGCCGGCTCGCGGAAGTGAAGGAAACACACCCAGAACTGCAGATCGCAGTGGGTGGATGCATGGCGCAAAAAGACCGCGACACCATTGTGGAACGGGCGCCATGGGTGGACGTGGTGTTCGGAACCCACAACATGGGGTCACTTCCCGTGCTCTTGGAACGCGCACGCCACAACAAAGAAGCCCAAGTTGAGATCAAGGAAAGCCTTGAAGTTTTCCCATCAACACTTCCTACCAGGCGCGAATCAACCCACTCCGGGTGGGTCTCCATCTCCGTAGGGTGTAACAACACGTGTACGTTCTGCATCGTGCCGCACCTGCGCGGAAAAGAAAAAGACCGCCGCCCCGGTGACATTCTTGCTGAAGTCGAAGCCCTCGCTGCCCAAGGCGTTATCGAAGTGACCCTACTTGGGCAGAACGTGAACTCATACGGAACTGAATTCCGTGACCGTCAAGCATTCGGCAAACTGCTTCGCGCAGTGGGTAAAGTCCAGGGAATTGAACGCGTGCGCTTTACCAGCCCGCACCCGGCCGCCTTTTCCGACGACGTTATTGACGCGATGGCCGAAACACCTACGGTCATGCCACAGCTACACATGCCACTGCAGTCAGGGTCTGACACCGTGCTTAAAGCCATGCGCAGGTCCTATCGCACCAAGCGCTTCATGGGCATTCTGGACAAAGTGCGCGAACGCATTCCACACGCGTCAATCACCACCGACATCATTGTTGGATTCCCCGGAGAAACCGAAGAAGACTTCCAACAGACCATGGACGTAGTACGTGAAGCCCGCTTCACCCAGGCATACACGTTCCAGTACTCCATCCGTCCAGGAACCCCGGCTGCCGCCATGGAAAATCAGATTCCAAAAGACGTGGTGCAAGAACGGTTCGAACGTTTGGTCGCACTGCAAGACGAAATCGCATGGGAAGAAAACAAAGCGTGTGTAGGCAATCAAGTCGAAGTGCTGATCAACACAGGGCCCGACGCTCAACACGGACGCATGTCTGGTCGAGCACGGGACAACCGACTTGTGCACGTACGAGCTCAAGAAGGACTAGACGCTCGCCCCGGTGACATCGTCACCGCCACAGTAACCGAGGCGAAACCGTACTTCCTCATCAGCGACTCGGACTACACCGTGCGACGCACACCGGCCGGCGACGCGTGGGACCTATCCCAAGCAGAAAGTTGCGGGGCAACGGGAGGGGCTGCCTCCTCGGGACCCACAAACCTGGGGCTACCAACCATCCGAGTAGGAGCAAACTAGCCGTGACCGTCATCAATGTTGTGGGAGCCACCGCGACAGGCAAATCAGACCTGGCGATCACCCTGGCTCACCACCTCGATGGCGAAATCATCAACGCCGATTCCATGCAGTTCTACCGTGGCATGGACATCGGCACGGCAAAAGTTTCACCCGAACAACAAGCGGAAGTCCCACACCACCTGCTCGACATTTTGGAGGTCACGCAGGACGCCTCGGTCAGCGAATACCAGAGCAGAGCGCGTGCCCTGATCGACGAAATCCACCAGCGGGGGCGTACCCCCATCATCGTGGGTGGATCGGGACTCTACGTGCGCGCTGCTACCGACGTCATGAATTTCCCTGGTACCGATCCTGCCATGCGGGCCAGGCTGGAAGGTATCGCAGAGGCTGGGGCGCTTCACGACATGTATGCGATGCTCGAAGAACTCGACCCCAAAGCCGCCAGCACCATCAAACCCACCGACGCGCGGCGGATTGTGCGGGCACTCGAAGTGATTGCGCTGACGGGGGATACCTTCAGCTCTGAACTGCCCGAATACACGTACTACACGCCCACTATCCAGGTAGGGCTGGCGCAAGATCGCGAAACCCTGCACCAGCGCATTGCCGACCGTGTCCACCTCATGTGGGACGCCGGGTGGGTCGACGAAGTGCGCACCCTGCTCGACCAGGGTTTGCGGGATGGGAAAACCGCACGGCACGCAATTGGTTACGCGCAGATCATTGACTACCTCGACGGCAACATGACCGCCGACCTGGCCATCGACTCAACCGTCACCCGAACTCGCCAGTTCGCAAAACGCCAAGAGACCTGGTTCCGGCGCGATCCACGAATCCACTGGTTCGACGCTGCTGACCCGCACACCTCGAAGAACGCCCTTAACTACATCAAGGAGACAGCATGATTGACGGACAACTCGTCAAAGGCCACGGAACGGCCAACGACTTTGTTCTCCTGCACGACCCCAACGGTGAACACGAGCTCGATCCAGCTAGGGTGCGCGAACTCGCAGACCGCCGCACCGGAATCGGAGGAGACGGGGTCATTCGCGTGATCCGAAGTGAGGCACTGGGCGAAGAAGCCGGGGACGTAGCGCACGGTGCCGGCGCCGAATGGTTCATGGACTACCGCAACGCTGACGGCTCAATCGCCGAAATGTGCGGCAACGGAGTACGCGTTTTTGCCCACTACCTGCGGACATATGGCCTCGTGCAAGACCAGTCGTTTGCGGTTGGAACCCGAGCAGGCATCAAACACGTCACCGTGATTCCTGACCCATTGGGCGGGGATACGCCCTGGTACAAAGTCGACATGGGGAAGTGGCAACTGCCAGGTGGGGGCGAAGCCTTTGACGCCACAGTCGAAACCACAGGTGTTCGCGTAGCGCGTCCGGGATTGACCGTGGACATGGGAAATCCGCACACCGTGGTAGCGCTGGCCCACGCAGAAGAACTCCAGGCCGCCAAACTACACGAACCCCCGCACGTCGAACCCACTCCACCAGCGGGAACAAACGTTGAGTACATCGTGATCGAACCCGACAACGACCCCACCACCGGGACACTGCGAATGCGCGTACATGAACGCGGAGTCGGTGAAACCTATGCGTGCGGAACGGGAGCTTGTGCCTCGGCACTGGCTGCCTACGTGTGGGCCGGACGCGGCCCCCAAGCCCCAACCACATGGACGGTCCACCAACCCGGTGGAGCAGTCCGTATCGAGATCACAGGCGAAACTGTGGCGCTGTCAGGTCCGGCGGTCATCACGTACGAAGTCACACCTCGGGAACTTCCAAATTCCTAACCACCAACACGCGGAAGCCCTTGGCAGAAGCCTCCCTGCGCACATCCCAAGCCCCAGGCAGGTTCTCACTCATCCATGTGGCAAGCGAATCAGCTCCCAGGTTCTTCGACACGACGAGCCACGCCTCACCGCCGGGAACCAGACGCGGAAGCCACGTCAAAAGAAGCTCGTGCAACACGTCTTTGCCCACGCGAATGGGCGGGTTCGACCAGATCGCTGAAAACTGGACACTGTCCGGAATGTCCTGGGCAAGCACGGGAGTGACAGACGTCAGACCCGCAGCCTTGGCGTTCTCGCGGGTCAGAGACAAGGAACGCTCGTTGACGTCCAAAGCCCACACACGCACCTCGGTGTCGTCATCACGCGCTTCGAGGCCAGCTTGCAGGCTGATGGGGCCCCAACCGCACCCCAAATCCAAAATGTCTCCAGCCGGGGGAGCAGGCAGGTTCTTCAACAGCACTGTGGTGCCAGGATCCAGACGCGACGGAGAAAACACACCCGCGTCAGTGGTGACATCAACATCACGCCCGGCAAGACGCACCGTAATAGTGCGAGGCTTCGACACAGTGTGCGGTTGAGATGAGAAGTAGTGATCGTTCACCCCATCATGCTAAAGCACCAGTGTGAAACAATAATGTTCCTAACTATCTACAGAAAGAGCTCAATGCAATCAGATAAGCACCGCGAAATGATCGACAGGGTGCTGTCCCGAGCCTCCGACTCACTGACGGAAGACCACCTCGCAAGCGACGACTACAGTCAGCTTGACCTGATAGAACGTGAAGCACTACGGCGTGTCAGCGGGCTATCGACCGAACTTGAAGACATCACGGAAGTCGAATACCGCCAGATTCGACTCGAAAACGTGGTGCTCGCAGGAGTCTATTCAGGTTCCAGCGAAGAAGCCGAAACCTCACTTCGCGAACTCGCAGCGCTCGCCGAAACCGCCGGTTCACGCGTACTCGACGGGGTCCTGCAACGACGCGACACCCCAGACCCATCCACGTACTTAGGGCGTGGAAAAGCACAAGAACTGGCCGAGATCGTTGCCAGCGTGGGCGCCGACACCGTCATCACCGACACCGAACTCGCGCCTAGCCAACGCCGTGCGCTCGAAGACGTGGTTAAGGTCAAAGTCATTGACCGAGTCGCCCTGATCTTGGACATTTTTGCCCAACACGCCAAAAGCCGTGAAGGTAAAGCCCAAGTGGAGCTCGCGCAGCTGGAATACCTGCTTCCACGTTTGCGTGGTTGGGGTGAATCCATGTCCCGGCAGGCCGGTGGTCGTGTGGCCGGAGGTGCTGGAATCGGATCGCGTGGGCCCGGTGAAACAAAAATTGAGCTCGACCGTCGGCGTATTCGCACCCGCATGGCTAAACTGCGCCGGGAGATCAAGGCGATGGCGCCAGCCCGCGAGACAAAACGGTCCAACCGCACGCGAAACAAGGTGCCCAGTGTCGCCATTGTGGGCTACACCAACGCTGGCAAGTCCTCACTACTCAACCGGCTCACTGACGCCGGGGTCATGGTGAAAAACGAACTGTTCGCCACCCTTGATCCCACAGTCCGTCAAGCACACACAGCCGACGGGCGCGTGTTCACCTACACCGACACTGTGGGATTCGTGCGCAACCTGCCCCACCAGCTCGTTGAGGCATTCCGGTCCACGCTGGAAGAAGCCGCTGACGCCGACCTGCTGTTGCACATTGTCGACGCCTCACACACGGACCCACTCGCACAGATTAAAGCGGTTCACGAAGTCCTTGACGAGGCTCAAACGATCGACATCCCTGAACTCATCGTTTTCAACAAAGCCGATATAGCAGACTCAGACACTTTGGCGCGCGTGCTCAACACCTACCCGAACGCTGTTGTCGTATCTGCGCACACGGGGCAGGGCATCGACGAACTTCGCGAACGCATCGATGACCTGTTGCCGCGCCCATCCCACCACATCACCGCGCTCGTCCCGTTCGACCGGGGTGATCTCATCGCACGCGCCCACGACGAAGGCACAGTTGAGTCCGAAAAGTACACGGCTCAAGGCACGCTGCTTGTGGCCATGGTTGACCCTGACCTCCTGCACGAACTCGAACAGTTTCGCCAGCCAGACATGGTCGACCCGCAGACCTTTGGGTGAACCACATGAGCACAGACGTAGAACAACTCCTCGAAGCAGCCGTTGACGCGTTAGGCGGAACCCACCGAGAAGGCCAATCCACCATGGCCCAAGCGGTGTCGAGCGCCTTAGACAACCAAACACACCTGCTGGTGCAAGCAGGCACCGGAACGGGTAAGTCCCTTGGCTACCTGGTGCCCAGTGTCGAATACGCACTGCGAACCGGCGACCGGGTCATCATTTCTACCGCAACACTTGCCCTGCAATCGCAGATCATCCAACGAGACCTACCCAGGCTTGCGAAAACTGTCGGGTCCGTCACCGGGCGGAAACCCACCTCGGCGGTTCTCAAAGGACGCCGCAACTACGTGTGCCTCCACAAGCTGGGAGGCGGGTACCCCGGCGATGAAGAGTCCGCCCTGTTTGACGTTGGCGCTGACATTGAAGGACGCCGAGGTGGCTCAATGACCGCGACCGAAGCCGAGATCGCGCGGATCAGGGAGTGGGCCGACGTGACCGCGACGGGGGACCGGGACGACTTGGTTCCTGGTGTTTCCGACCGCACGTGGTCGCTGGTTTCCGTGAACTCGTTCGACTGTTTGGGTTCCACATGTCCCATGTTTGAGGAGTGCTTTGCCGAACGTGCCAAGAACACGGCGGCGGATGCTGACATCGTGGTGACCAACCACGCGCTCTTGGCTATTGAGGCACAAGGGGAGCAGACGGTGTTGCCGGAACATTCGGCGGTGGTCATTGATGAGGCGCACGAACTGCGCGACCGGGTGACAGGTGCTCTCACCGGGGCCGTTACGCACGCTCTGCTGAGTGCCGTTGCGTCGACAGTTAAGAAGCACACGGCCGCAACGGCGGACACCATTCAGGCACTCACCAAGGCCAGCGACCAGTTTGCTGCGGCCTTGGAAGAACACGATCCTGGCCTGTTGCGCGTGTGGCCGGAAGACCTAGGTGATGCCCTGTCAGCGGTGCATGACGCTCTGCGGGATTTGAGTTCGCAGGTTGGGCCAGCGTCCAAGGAATCTGAGCCCGACGCCGGTAGGCACATGGCACGCGCACGCCTTGACGAAGCTTTTGAGCTGGTTGAACGGCTATTGGATCGAAACAGCAACGATGTTGCGTGGATATCGACGAACACGTTTAAAGAAACCACCACAATATCGCTCATGGTGGCGCCGTTGAGCGTCGCAGGGACGTTGCGGAACGGGCTCTTCGCTGAGTCCACAGTGGTGGCGACATCCGCGACGCTGGCGTTGGGTGGAAAGTTTGAGCCGGTTGCGGCTGCTCTGGGTTTGGCGGGTGAAGAAGCCCCGCGGTATGACGCGATCGACGTGGGTAGCCCGTTTGACTACCAGAAACAGGGGATCCTGTACGTGGCCGGACATTTGCCCAAACCTGGCAGGTCTGGGGTCAACGTTCAGGTTTTGGATGAAATCGTGGAGCTGATTGAAGCGTCCCGAGGTGGTGCCCTGGGACTGTTTTCTTCGCGCCGTGCCGCTGAAGAGGCGGCACAGTACGTGCGGGAGCGCACGCGCTACCAGGTGTACTTGCAGGGTGAAGACACGCTTTCGGTGCTGGTGAGGGACTTCGCGGCCGATGATTCGGCTGTTCTTTTTGGCACCATGTCGCTGTGGCAGGGTGTGGACGTTCCGGGGCTAACAAACAGGTTGGTGCTGATTGACCGGATACCGTTTCCACGCCCTGACGATCCCTTATCGCAGGCACGCACGCAGGCAGCCGCGGCCCGAGGTGCGAATGGGTTCATGGCCGTGTCGGCAACGCATGCTGCGTTGCGTTTGGCTCAGGGGGCTGGGAGGCTGATTCGCACGTCACAGGACCGCGGCGTTGTTGCGTTGCTCGATTCACGTGCGCGTACTGCCGGCTATTCGACGTTCCTGCTCGATTCGCTTCCGCCACTGTGGCGGACCACTCATTCTGGTGTGGTGAAACAGGCGCTGGAGCGTTTGGCAACGGGCGTTGTGGCAACTGGCACTGCAGAAACCGCGACGGGGGAAGCAGGCGCTCAGGGCGCCGACGCCGCGGCTGGGAAGATCAGTGAGGACTCTACACGCGACGAATCACGGCAGTGACGAGACCCATGATGAGCGCGTGATCGCCGTCGATGGGTTCGTAATCCTTGTTTTGTGGCAGTAGCCACTGTTTGCCACCTTCACGCTTGAGCGTTTTCACGGTGGCTTCGTTGTCAAGAAGAGCAGCCACGATTTCGCCGTTGTTGGCCGTGGACTGCTTGCGCACCACTACCCAGTCGCCGTCACAAATGGCGGCGTCGATCATGGAGTCGCCCACAACCTGTACAAGGAACATTTCGCCTGAACCCACAACCTGGCGGGGGAGTGCGAAGACGTCTTCGACATGTTGTTCGGCGGTGATGGGGCCACCGGCGGCAATACGCCCAACGACCGGAACCAACGCAGTGTTTGCGGAGGTTTCTGGTGTCATCTTGTCGTTGTACTCGATTTCGTTAGGGTTAACGACTTCAAGTGCCCGAGGTCGTTTAGGGTCACGGCGAACGTATCCCAGGCGTTCGAGCTGGTTCAGCTGGTGTGCCACGGACGACAGTGATGCGAGCCCGGCTGCCTGGCCGATCTCACGCATGCTCGGAGGGTAGCCGTTTGTGTAAACAGCGTGTTCAATGCATTCGAGGACTTGGCGTTGACGTGGGGTGAGTCGCCTGTCGGTTCGTGAAACCGAGTCTTCTGGTAGTGAACGCGAGTGCATCGATTCTTGTTCTTGGATGTCTGCAATGACGCTTTCGTTGCGAGGGCGTCCCCGGCCTCGCTTTGCCTTCTCTGCCACTTTTCCTCCCAATGTGTGACTGTTTGGCCTTCTGACCTGGTCAAACGTCTGATCTAAAAACTGTGTCAGACCCTCCTGCGAGAGTCGGACATGCAAGTAAATGAGATCGCGTTCGAATCTATTTTCACACATTTGTTCGAGAAATAGTAGACATCTGTTCGAATGTCATGTTCAATAGAACATAGATTCGATAGAACGCCAGTTCGAATGGAGGATTGACATGATGCGAGTAGCTCGCATATACGCATTTCGCCGGCTCGTGGTTGTGGCTGCTTTAGTTGTTGCAGCTTTCGCAATCACCTTGGCAGTGTTGCCGGCGCAGGCTTCTGAAAATGAGAACGCGGCACCCACGGTGACCGTGACGGTGAAAGCAGACCAGTCGCTGTGGACGATTGCTCGGGAACACGGTGGTGGCGAGCCTACCGACAAAGTGGTCAAGCAGATTCAAGCGATTAACGGACTCGAAGGTTCGCTAGTTCGACCCGGCCAAAAGCTCGAAGTTCCATCACGTTAAACTCAAGGCGTGGTTGAAAATCTCCCGGTTCGAAGCGATTTGCGCGGCGCAAAGCCTTATGGTGCGCCGGTGCACGACGTGCCCGTGCGTCTCAACGTCAACGAGAACTCATATGACGTTCCCCCTGCTGTTGTTGAGGCGTTGCAAAAGAACATTGGAGAACAGCTTCAACATCTCAATCGCTACCCTGATCGTGAGTTCACGCGACTACGCGAGCTACTGTCGCAGTACCTGTCGACAGTGCTGCAAAAGCAGGGCAACGGTGCCCTCACACAGATTCCGCCCGAATGGATCTGGGCGGCAAATGGCTCAAATGAAGTGCTGTCACACATTGTTCAAGCGTTTGGCGGACCAGGGCGTACCGGCCTTGGATTTGAGCCCAGTTACTCAATGCACCCTCTCATCACAACCTCAACGGGCGCCACATGGATCAAGGCTTCACGTAACGCAGACTTCACGCTTGACGTAGACACCGCAGTCCGTGAAGTACGCGAGCACAAACCAGATGTCACGTTTATCTGCACCCCCAACAACCCTACCGGGTGTTCGACACCGCTTGAGGTGGTAGAAGCGGTGTTGCAGGAAACGGAAGGAATCGTCATCGTCGACGAAGCCTACGCAGAGTTCGCGCGGCCTGGATTCCAAACTGCCCTAGACCGTCTTCCAGACAATCCTCGGCTGGTCGTCTCACGCACCATGAGTAAAGCGTTCGCATTTGCCGGTGCGCGAGTCGGATACGCCGTGGCACACCCAGATTTCATTGATGTTCTACGCTTGGTGCGCTTGCCGTATCACCTATCGAGTCTGACTCAGGCGGCAGCGTGCGCAGCGCTTGAACACACGCCAGCGCTTCTAGCCAACGTGGAACGCCTGATCGAATCCCGCAACGCCATGAGCCAAGCGTTGACTGGCCTGGGGTACTCGGTCGTGCCAAGTGACTCCAACTTCCTGATGTTCGGAAACATCACAGACCCGCAGGCCATGTTCGAAGAGCTCCTCGCACACGGCGTCCTGGTGCGGAACAACGGTATCCCCGGACACTTGCGCGTTAACGCAGGAACTGACTTCGAAACCACGGAATTTATCCGCGCGATCACAGAAGTGACTCGCACCCACCCTCACCTCCAAGGACAGGCATGACCCGCACAGCAACGGTTACTCGAACCACCTCGGAATCTGACGTTACCGTCACGCTCAACCTCGACGGCGCGGGAACCTCAACAGTCTCCACAGGCGTTCCTTTCTTCGACCACATGCTCACGGCACTGTCTAAACACTCGTGCATCGACATGGACATCAACGCATCCGGTGACACCCACATCGATGTACACCACACTGTGGAGGACACCTCGATCGTGATAGGTCAAGCGCTCAAGGAAGCGCTGGGCACCAAGGCTGGAATCCGCAGGTACGGGCACGCATATGTCCCACTCGATGAAAGCTTGGCCCGGGCAGTGGTCGATATTTCAGGGCGACCGTACTTCGTCCACTCGGGTGAACCCGAAGGCCAGCAGTATCACTTGATTGGCGGGCACTTCACTGGGTCAATGGTGGGGCACGCGTTAGAATCGCTGAGTGTTTCGGCGGGACTGACAACCCACGTCACCTTGCTAGCGGGACGCGACCCGCACCACATTGCCGAAGCGCAGTTCAAAGCTTTCGCGCGAGCACTGCGCACAGCAGTTGAACCTGACCCGCGCACCGACGCCATTCCGTCCACAAAAGGAGCCCTGTGAGCCGAACTGTCATCGTCACCCCGTTTGGATTGCCCAAACAGCTTGCCGCTGCGTGCAAGCTCAACAACATCGACGGGTACGTCGTCCCAGTGGGCGATTTTTCCGCAGTTGTACAGCAGTCATCCTCGACCGAGGAAGGAAACCGGGCGGCCTCGGCGATTTCCAAACTGGCCGGCAAACACGAAGTCCTGTTGCTCACCCGCGCCGATGAGCATATCGACGCCGGGCACTACCGCAACGGGAAACGGGAAGCCGATGTTCCAGCCGGACTGGCGCTGAACAACCTTCCAGAAATCGTCGAAAAGGTGCTACTCGAATCGGTCGAACCTGAAAACGCTGAGGGCGCTATTAACGTCACGGCGATGAGCAGGTACGAAGCATCGGCAGCCACCATGACGCCGGAACGCGCAGCCCTTGCGCGTACCGCGTTGCTGTGGATGGTCGTGGCGCTCGTCGGTTTCATCGGAATCGTGCTCGGTGCACTCGTGGCGCTCAACATCAACCCAATCGCATGGGCCGGTGTCGTAGTCGCCTCGTTGATCTTTGGGTTCTCGCTCTACCGCATCAATGCACTGCTAGCGAGACGCTCATGACACAGGTGGTGGTGCTGGACTACGGATCGGGAAACGTCCGCTCCGCAGTTCGCGCGCTCGAATCGGCAGGTGCACACGTCACGCTCACGAGTGGCCGTGACGCCGCACTGGAAGCAGAAGGCCTGGTGATCCCCGGGGTTGGAGCGTTCAACGCAGTCATGGAGGCTCTCGAACGTGTGGAAGGCCACGACATTGTGCGAACCCGCCACCAGCAGAACAAACCCACCCTGGGCATTTGCGTGGGCCAACAAATCCTCTTCCAATCCGGAACAGAGCACGGAATTACCACCTCGGGCGTGGCACTGTGGCCGGGCACGGTCACTCACCTCAACGCCCCAGTAGTCCCACATATGGGATGGAACACCGTCACCCCGGCGCCAGGGTCAGCAATGTTCGCAGGCGTCGAGAACGAACACTTCTACTTCGTGCACTCATACGCGGCACACACGCCCGTGCCCGGAGCGCTCAACACCACAAGCACCCATGGCGAACAGTTCATCGCGGCTGTGGAAGACGGACCCACCTGGGCAACCCAGTTTCACCCGGAAAAATCGGGTGACGCTGGACTCACCCTCTTAACTAACTGGCTGAAGCACGTTCGCAGCAAGGAGAAACAATGACCAACCTCGTAGACTCAGCGAAACTGACCCTACTGCCCGCCGTTGACGTATCCGACGGTCGCGCGGTTCGTCTGGTGCAAGGGGAAGCGGGCACCGAAACCGAATACGGCTCGCCTATCGAAGTCGCGGGCACGTTTGAAGAACAAGGTGCCGAATGGATCCACTTGGTTGATCTTGATGCCGCGTTCGGGCGCGGATCCAACCAGAAGCTGCTCGAACAGGTGACAAAATCCCTGTCCATCAAGGTTGAGGTGTCAGGTGGAATTCGGGATACCGAAAGCCTCGAACGGGCGCTTGACACGGGTGCAGAACGCGTCAACATTGGCACTGCCGCGCTTGAGAACCCGGAATGGACCGCACAGGTGATCAACGATTACGGGGACAAGGTCGCGGTTGGCCTGGACGTGCGTGGAACAACCTTGGCTGCTCGCGGGTGGACCCGTGACGGTGGCGATCTGTGGGAAGTGTTGGCAACCCTCGAGGAAGCAGGGTGTTCACGGTATGTGGTCACTGACGTCACCAAGGACGGTACCCTGCGCGGCCCTAACACGGAACTGCTCAGACAGATCGCGGAAAGGACCCAGAAGCCGCTCGTGGCGTCAGGCGGAATTTCGTCGCTGGACGATATTGCGGCACTGCGTGAGCTGGTGCCGGTGGGAGTCGACTCGGCGATCGTTGGAAAGGCACTGTACGCCGGAAAGTTCACGCTGCCGGAAGCTCTGGACGTCGCCAGCGAATGAGCCAGAAACACGAACGCGAGTCCGGAGGCATGGGCGAAACCCCCGCCAACACGGCTGACTCAGCGGGCACACCGTGGGCTGGACGCGACCTCAAACCCAACCCGTTTTCCGGTGACACGGGTGAAGCTGATCAGGAGCTTCTCGACGCTCTCGCTGCTGTTCATACGAACCCGTTTGAACCCGCGTTGCACCAGAAAGTCATTGGGGCGCTACGTGAAAAACGCGTGTACGCGCCGGTGCTACCCACTGCGGTTGAACACACCACTGACGAACGCGGGCTCGTTCATGACAACAAAAGTGAAATGGCTATGGTGCGTTTGGCTGCCGCTGACGGCCGTGAATGCACCCCAGCCTTCACCGATATCCCCGCGTTGACTGGGTGGCATGCTAAGGCACGCCCCGTGCCCACTCAAGCCGAACGCTTAGGGGCCGCCGCGGTTGAAGAAGGCGCACAGCTCGTGGTTCTTGACCCTGGAAGCGACCGGGCGTTCCTGATCCGCCGGCCAGCTCTGTGGGCGTGGCTCCAGGGGAAAGATTGGATGCCAGCGTGGGCCAACCCGCAGGTGGTCAACGCGGTTGCGCATGTAGCTGGGCGCCACAGTTGGATTGAGTCAGTAGCCGTGGGTGTGGGCTCAGCGAACGTGTTGACCTCCGGTCCCGAGGTGTCCCTCACCGTCCGCGTGAATCGGGAGCCCCAGCCGCAGGAAGTTCAGGCGTTTAACGGGGAGCTGAGTCAAACCGAGCACGTTGTTGAGCTGGTTGACTCGCTCACCATGAGTTTTACTGACGCTCAGCGCGCGTAGCGGTTACTACAGACTCCACACGTGCGCCCAGTTCGGCGTCAACGTTGCGCCAGTACTGGAAGATGCGGGGGAGCAGCTGGTCATCTGTTACTGCCATGACGTGCCCGGCGATGTTGCCCACGAGGCGGTCGCGAGCGGCGTCGTCGAGGACGTTGCGGACCAGGTCGCCTGCCTGATTGAAGTCCCCGTCGTTTTCCCGCAGGGTGGCGGCGGCACGCACTGCATCACCTGAGAACGCGGTGATGTTCAGTTC
The DNA here is from genome assembly GCF_000178455.1 of Brevibacterium mcbrellneri ATCC 49030. Taxonomy (GTDB): domain Bacteria; phylum Actinomycetota; class Actinomycetes; order Actinomycetales; family Brevibacteriaceae; genus Brevibacterium; species Brevibacterium mcbrellneri. The sequence continues at coordinate 55,304 of NZ_ADNU01000032.1, forward strand.
GGTGACTCGTGCGGGGTCAGCCTGTGGGCCACCGTACGTGTTGGTGGCGTATTCGCCCATTTCTTTGGGGTAGTTTTCATGCGTCATGGCGCCGTCGCGGCTGTAGCTACGTTTGGTGGCTGCGCGTGGTTTGTTCACGGGCAGTTGTGCGTAGTTGGGGCCGATCCGGTGACGGTGAGTGTCTGGGTAGCTGAACAGACGCCCCATGAGCATTTTGTCTGGTGATAGTCCTGTGCCAGGAACCAGCGAGGACGGCGAGAACGCAGCCTGCTCGATTTCAGCGAAGAAGTCTTCTGGATTGCGATTCAGCGTCAAGGTGCCCACCTTGATGCGTGGGTAGTCCTTCTTCGATACCGTCTTGGTGACGTCGAAAATGTTGGTGTGGTAGTTCAGCCCTTCTTCATAAGGGATCACCTGAACCTCAAGGTCCCAGCTGGGGAAATTGCCTTCTTGGATCGCTTCGAAGAGGTCGCGGCGGTGGAAATCGGCGTCCACGCTGGCCATTTGGTCGGCTTCGTCTTGGGAGAAACCTTCGTGGCCGTACTTTTCAATAAATGCAGGCTTCTGTTGGGAAATGAAGTGGTACTTCACCCAGAAACGTTCGCCTTGTGCATTGATCCACTGGAACGTGTGTGAACCGTACCCGTTTTGTTCACGCCACGAACGTGGGACACCTCGGTCACCCATGAGGTACGTGACCTGGTGTGCTGAAGCTGGGTTCTGTGTCCAGAAGTCCCACTGCATAGTGTTGTCACGCAGGCCAGAGTCAGACCTGCGTTTCTGCGAGTGAATAAAGTCAGGGAACTGGATCGCGTCACGAATAAAGAACACAGGGGTGTTGTTGCCAACGATGTCCAGGTTGCCCTCTGTGGTGTAAAACTTCAGCGCGAACCCGCGAGGGTCGCGCCACGTGTCAGGCGAGCCCTGCTCGCCGGCCACTGTCGAAAACCGGGCTAACACCTCGGTCTTAGTACCTGGCTGAAACACGGCCGCGCGGGTGAAAGAAGATACGTCGTCAGTGACCGTGAATGTTCCAAAAGCACCGCCACCCTTCGCGTGAACGACGCGTTCAGGCACGCGCTCGCGGTCAAAGTGGGCGAGCTTTTCAATCAGGTAGTGGTCTTGAAGAAGGATGGGGCCATCTGGGCCCAAAGTTAATGAGTGCCGGTCCGAACCAACTGGGATTCCGAAGTCGTTGGTCGTGAAGTTTTCCATGAACTCTCCTGGTGGTGGCGGACCTACTGGGTGTTCGAGTCTACCAGCTGGGTGATCGCGGGTGCATATCAATGGTTCCTGTGATGTCGCTGAGTGAGACGCGCCGAACGGTCGTTCCTAAAAGGGTTCACTGCGAGTAGGATCACATCATGGAATTTCGATGAACGAACCTTTCGGCGCCCATTCCACCGTCGACGCACTACGCCGACGAGATCGCCCGCGCCACCGCGGAACGTGCCTCGCAGCAGACGTATGAACCACCTCGGGGTGGGGGAGCGCCTGACACGTTTGCGCAGGTGGTCAAGCAGGAGTTGGACAACGTAACCGACGACCTGCACCAATTGTCTGCGCGGATTCACCAGCTTGCTGAGACTGCGTTTGAGGAGCGGGAAAGTGCGCAGGCGATCGTTGAGTTGTTGCGGGCGCACGGCATAGACGCGCAAACGGGAGTGTACGGGGTGGAAACCGCCGTGCTCGCCGAGGTGGGTGATGGAGGTCGCACCATCGGAATCCTGGCCGAGTACGACGCGTTGCCGGAGATCGGTCACGCGTGCGGGCACAACGTCATTTGTGCGACCGGGGTGGGGGCGTTCTTGGTGCTTGCCCGGGCGCATGCGAAGGCGCAGTTGCCGGGGAAGGTGGTCCTGCTGGGCACGCCCGCTGAGGAGGGACACACCGGCAAGGAGTATATGGCGCGGGAAGGCGCGTTCGACTCGCTCGACGCGGCCATTATGCTCCATGGGTACGGCTACGACTGTGCCGACCAAGTATGGCTGGGTCGTCGCACACTTACGGTGACGTACAAGGGAGTGCCGGCACACGCCTCGGCTCAGCCCTTCATGGGACGCAACGCGCTGGACGCGGCCATCATGTTCTACCAGGGGTTGGGGTTGCTGAGGCAGCAGATGCCGCCAATTGACCGGATCCACGCGGTTATTCCGGAAGGTGGCACGCGCCCGTCGATCGTCACTGAAGAAGCGCAAGTTCAGGTGTACGTGCGGTCGAAGTTCCCGGAGACGCTGAAGGACTTGTCCGAACGTGTGCACGACGTAGCGCAGGGCGCGGCGTTGATGACGGGTACGGGAGTCGAGATGCAATGGGATGTGCACCCGCCAAGTCTGCCGATTCGCACGAACCAGCCACTGACCGACAGGTGGGTGAAGCACCAGAACACGGTGGGACGGTCGCCGTTGCCGGCGGGCGTGCTTGACGAATCGATTGCTGCGTCGACGGACTTTGGGAACGTGTCGTACCGCGTGCCGGGGATCCACCCGTTGCTCAAGATCTCAGACGAATCGGCGGCGTTGCACACGCGTGCGTTTGAAGCGGCTTCTGGGTCTGAGAGCGCGTTGCAAGGCGTTGTGGACGGGGCGTACGGCCTGGCCATGACAGCTGCTGATTTCTTGTTTGATGACGAACTCGCCGCGAGTGTGACTGCCGACTTTGAAGCTGCCGGAGGTCGGATGGACGTTCCCAACTTCTTCAACTGACGGTTACTTAATTCGAAACTAACTAACTACAGACCAATCCACTTGAACACGAAAACTTCGTACTTATAGACCTACAAACCTTGGAGACACAATGAGTAGTGCCACCAACTCGACTAAGGACGCCAAGCCTTCGCTGTCCGTGCGAATGCTCGAAGGTGTTGAGAAAGTCGGAAACAAACTTCCTGAACCATTCACCCTGTTTCTAGTCCTGTTCCTCCTTACCGGAGTCGTGTCCACCGCCATGGCGATGGCCGGTGTGTCCGTTGAGGTCCCAGGAAAAGAAGGCCCAGAAACTATTGCGATTAAGGGCTTGTTCACGGGTGAGGGGCTGGCATGGTTCACCACGATGCTGGGCGACAACTACATTGGCTTCCCGCCGCTGGTAACGGTTCTGCCGATTCTGCTGGCCGTTGGTGTGGCTGAAAAGACCGGAATGCTGGCGGCTATGGTGCGCGTGGCGTTCGGATCTTCGCCACGTTGGCTGTTGCCCTACGCTGTGGGGGTCGTCGGTGTGACCGGATCCATCATGGCTGACTCGGCCTTCGTGGTGATCCCGCCACTTGCCGCGCTGGTGTTCAAAGCGGCGGGTCGTCACCCCGTGGCTGGTCTGCTGGGAGGGTTCGCGGCAGTGGGCGCCGGTTACTCCACCGCGCTCGTACCCACCTCGCTGGACGCTTTGTTCGCAGGGATTACCACCTCGGTCATGAACACCCTGCCGGGGCAGGAGTACGCGGCGGTCAACCCGGTGTCGAACTATTGGTTCAACATTGCGTCGTCGATCGCGTTGGCGATTGTGTGTGGGTTCATCATTTCCCGTGTGTTGGAGCCGCAGCTTGAACGCATTAACTCCCCGCGTGAAAAGGTGGAAGACGCTGAAGCTGTCGAAGGTGAGGGCGAGGAACTTTCGCAGTACCTCAAGCCGGCTGAGAAGAAGGCGCTCATTGCGTCACTGATTTTCGGTGCGATTCTGACGGTGATCTTGCTGTGGGCCGTGCTGATTCCGAACTCGCCGTGGCGAAATGAAGACGGTGGCTTCCTGCCTCAGTCGCCGTTGTTGTCGTCGATCGCGTTTATTGTGTTCATCTACTTCATGGGGATGGGTGTGGTCTACGGTGTGGTCGTTAAGACTGTCACCAAGATGGCCGATGTGGTCGACATGATGGGCAAGGCGCTCATCGACATGATTAGCTTCCTGGTGCTGGCGTTCATCCTGGGGCAGTTCATTGCGCTGTTTAACTGGACGGGGATTGGGTCGTGGATTGCGGTGACTGGCGCCGAGGGGCTCAAGGCCGCGAACCTGACCGGGTTCCCCGTGATCATTGGCTTCATCCTGCTGGCCAGTGTGCTGAACTTGTTCATTATTTCTGGGTCGTCCATGTGGACGATCATGGCGGGTGTGTTCGTGCCCATGTTCGCTTTGATTGGGTTGGAGCCGGCGTTTGTGCAGGCGGCGTTCCGTGTGGGTGACTCGGCGACGCAGGTGATTACGCCACTGAACCCGTACATGATTGTGATTCTGGGGCTATTGCGTAGGTACGAGCCCGAGGCGGGAATCGGTACCTTGGTTTCGCGCATGTTGCCGTTCGTGATTCCGTTCTGGATTACGTGGGCGGCGTTGCTGGCGGTGTGGTACTTCCTGGATCTGCCACTGGGACCAGGAAACGGCATCTTCCTGTAAGGGTCGTGGTCTTGTAGGCGCGAGGGCGTCTCCCGTTAGGGGAGGCGCCCTTTGTGCTGGGTGGTTTTGTCTTCTAGCTGTCGGCTAAATCGAAGCCGCCAGGTCTTTTAATTCTTGCTGCTGGGAGTCAAGGTCTTCAATCTCCCACTTCTTGCTCGGGTCTAGCGTCTCGACGACCTGTGCCATTTCAACACTATCGTGAAGTTCGTTCATATCCAGTTGCCAGAAAGTCTTAGTGTCATGCGTTGAAACAACGAGTATGAATAGCTTCATGGTCTTGGTGCTTCGGACTGGCAAGCAAACCGGAACGACTACACGTTGCTCACCGGTTTGGAAATGGCGATTGGCTGCTTCGCGAATGTTCGACGCCAAGGTATCACCCAGAGCTGGAATAATGACTGGCATAGTTTTAACGCCCAGTCGCTCCATGAGGCGGGCACGCTCGCCGTTTTCGTCAAGGAACGAACGAAACAGTTGCGCAACCGCCGTACGCGCGCTGTAGTGTCGTTTTTTCACTTCGCTCATTGTTTACCGGCCTCCCAACGCTCAAGGTAGACAAACGGATACAACATCTCATAATAGTGCTGTGCCACGTGTCAGTGCGTCTCACCTGCTCAAAATTTGCCATGCCGCCCTTGAGCTGACGACACCGGTTATACGCTTCGTGTTCGGGGGTGACATTGAGCATGAGAGCAAACTGCTCCACCGTATCGTCAGAGCCACGCCACTCCCGAACATGCAAAACAGTGCCGAATTCAGCCATATCGATACGGTCCTCAATGACTTCGGCCGTTTCATCGGGGTCAGGGTAGGGTACCGCGTCATCTGGCGATAGGCTCATGTCTGCCAGACGATAGTTCTTCTTATTAATGTTGGGCGGCATGTTTGGATAGTTTAGTGGGCTTTACGTTACGTACTAAAACCAGCACTCCTCCCAATCGCACCTTAGTGATTGGCGCGCGCTCCACTGAAGGGTTAATGACAGTGCAGGGCTAAGGGCAAGAGTGCTTACTTCTGTCGGGCTTTCATACGGGGATTCTGCTTGTTAATCACGTAGATACGACCTTTGCGCTTAACAACCTGAGCGCCTTTTTGGTTCTTGATGGATCGCAGTGATGCTCGGACCTTCATGGGTAGCTCCTCTAGTGCTAATAGTTCTCGTGGACAGTCATAGAAAATGTCGAAAGCACACTCTAGGGCGCCCGGCCTCGCTTGTATAATGCCTGGTCACGCATGATATGAACACATATTTATTGAGCTCTTAGTGCCAGCCAAAGAGTCCCGCTAAGATCCTCGCCATGACTCTTCTCCCAGTCGTAGCCGTCGTGGGTCGATCACCAGACGCCCGCTACCTCACCGCCACCGACATCGCCCACAACCTCGGATACCGGTACAGCCCAATCGGATCCGCCGACCCCGTCACAGCCGGCTCGCGACTTATCGACTCACTCCCGGAACTGGGCACTCACCCCGGAATCGTCGTCGACTACCCGCACTCGGCGCAGGTGGAAGACATCATCGGCTCCCTTTCGCGACCAGACGTGGAACTACGCGCAGTCGTCGTAGCCGTTGAAGCCCGCGCACTACTCGACGACCTCGCCAGCGATATTGACGTGCACCACGTCCGCTTCGAACACGGCATGCCACTCGACGACTGCACTCCCGCCTGCCAATGCGCCGCCGGATGCATCGAATACGCCACCCACATATGCCTAGTAGGGGAGAAACCCTTCGAATGGGAAATGGCCCAAGCGCTGCTGAGCCACCTCAACCCAACTGCACGCATCATCTGGAACGACAACGAGTCAATCAGCGCAACCATCCACAGTACCCTGCCCATCAGCCCCGAACTCGCCATGCCCGGGTGGGTGCAACTACTCAACTCAAGCCACACGCCACCGTGTACACACCCGCGCGTCACTTCGTTCCTCTACGAAAACCTCCGACCCTTCCACCCAGCCCGGCTCCACAGCGCCTTCGACCGCGTCATCACCTCGGGCATGTGCGGAACCGTCATCCGGGTAGCCGGATTCGTCAGGCTCGCCAGCCGCCCCGGCATCACGGGACTATGGAGCAACACTGGCCCCGCAGTATCCCTAGAACCAGCGGCACGTGACACCCCAGATCAACAACTGGCGTTTGGTCAAGAACTTGGCATCACAGGTGTCGACCTTCACACCGCAGAACTCCGTGCAGTGCTCGATACCGCCACCCTCACCGACTCCGAACTTCTCGACGGAGTCCAAGCGTGGGAAAACTACACAGATCCGTTCCCTGAATGGGTACTAGACCACTAAGCATCACCAGCCAAAGCCCAAGAGAAATATTATGGGTGGAGGAAGTTGCCGGAGCAATGCCTATTCGCTAAACAGGAGAACCCATGCTCAACCCGATTCAATTGATCTCACACGTAGGCACTCGTTTTCAGACACCTTCCGGCGACCGGTCTATCCGCTTTGGTGATAGCGCTGAGCAGGTGCGTGAGGTACTGGGGCGGCCCGAAGATGGCTCAACTGACAGCATCCTCTACTTCCACGCTGCATGTACCCAGGTGCACCTTGGCTCGAACGGAGTCGAGTTCATGGAATTTGGGACCAACCCTAAGAAGGACGGTGTCGACGTTGAGTGGGAAGGGCACAACCTGTCGCGTATCAACGCTATTGAATGCGCTGAGATGCTCATGAAGCTCAACGATGGCGCCAGGATTGACGAATCGGAGGCTCCGGCCAGTTATGCCTTTGAAAAGCTCGGTCTCACCGTATGGCAACCGTATGCTCTCCAGGATGCATTAGACGGTTTGAGGGAAGCGGAGACCGGTGGGAACGAAGACGAACTGGAACCCCTCAAAGAAGACGTCGACATTGCTGAGTTCTTCGACTCAGTGGGTATCGGATCTCAGGAGTACATGAAAGGCTATTTCTCGTAGGTCGGCGCCACACTAGCTCACCGATGCACTAGCTCACAGGGCCAGTGAACTTCTCGCCCGGGCCCTTGCCTGGTGCATCCGGAATCGTCGATGCTTCGCGGAACGCCAACTGCAATGAACGCAACCCATCACGTAGCGGGCGCGCATGGTGATCGCCAACCTCGGTCGAAGCAGCCGTCACCAACCCAGCCAACGCCGTGATCAGCTTGCGCGCCTCATCAAGATCCTGCAGATCCCGCCCACTCGACTCCGGTGTGTCCTCGGCGAGCCCGCACTTCACAGCAGCTGCACTCATCAAGTGCACCGCGGCAGAAGAAACGATCTCAACCGCCGGCACATCCGCAATGTCGCGTAGCGCCTGCTGCTCAGCGTCGCTGGTTTGGTCGGCGGGAATGTGGCTATTGTCAAAACTGTGGGTCGTCATGCCCATAATCTTGACATACAAGCCTGCATTTCTCTTTCTCCCACCAATTCGTGTATGCTGGTCCCTGTGCAAAGCGGAGTTTCACTCCCACCTTGGTTATTTACAGTAGCCGGGTTACCACCATTTGAATAGAAACCGGTCAAGATAGTACAAACTATCTCTCCATCTTTCATGCAAATGGATACGTTCGTGAAAGCGATCATGTGGGCTCCCTTTGTGCAAAGGGGGGCCTTTTTTTGTGCCCCACTCGTGAACAATCATCTTGAGAAGGAGCAACACATCAGCGAGCCGCGTATTAACGATCGCATTCGAGTTCCAGAGGTCCGACTCGTTGGGCCAAATGGAGAACAGGTTGGAATTGTCGCCATCAGAAAGGCACTCGACCTTGCTCGCTCGGCCGATCTGGACCTTGTAGAGGTTGCGCCTCAGGCCAAGCCACCGGTTGTCAAACTCATGGACTACGGCAAGTTCAAATATGAATCTGCCCAGAAAGCTCGCGAAGCTCGGAAGAATCAAGCCAACATGGCTTTGAAAGAAATCCGGTTCCGCCTCAAGATCGATGACCACGACTACGAAACCAAGAAGGGCCATGTCAGCCGCTTCCTGTCAGGTGGCGACAAGGTCAAGGTCATGATCATGTTCCGCGGACGTGAGCAGTCACGCCCAGAAATGGGTATGAAGCTGCTCAACAAGTTGGCAGACGAAGTCGCAGATTTGGGAACTGTCGAATCTGCACCGCGTGTCGACGGACGCAACATGGTCATGGTCATCGCGCCGGTCAAGTCAAAGGCCGATGCTAAGGCTGAAAGCCGCCGCGCAACTAAAGGCGCGAAAGGCACGAAGGCTGAAGTGAAGTCGCGGCGCGAACGCGCAGCTCAGGCTAAAGCCGAAGCACGCGAAGAAGCTTAAAGCTCTCACAGAGCTGAACACAGGAAGCGACGCTTAAGAGCGTCGATGTGAAACGTAAGGAGACGGCAGAATGCCGAAAATGAAGACCCACAGCGGTACGAAGAAGCGCGTGCGCGTTACGGGTAGCGGAAAAATCATGCGCGAAGGCGTAGGTAACCGTCACCTCGCTGAACACAAGAGCTCGAAGCGTAAGCGTCAGATCTCCCAGGACCAGGTGCTGGCTCCGGGTGACGCTGCAAAGGCCAAGAAGCTTCTGGGTAAGTTCAAAGGTCGCTGACGCTAACACGCACGTGGGCCAGGCCACGCGCTTAGCTCACCACCGCTGAATACATTTAGATTTTTAAGGAGTACACGTGGCACGTGTGAAAAGGGCGATTAACGCCAAGAAGAAGCGTCGGGTAATCCTCGAACGCGCAAAGGGATACCGCGGTCAGCGCTCACGCCTGTACCGCAAGGCAAAAGAGCAGGTCATCCACTCACTGGTATACAGCTACCGTGACCGTCGCCAGCGCAAGGGTGACTTCCGCCGCCTCTGGATCCAGCGCATCAACGCTGGTGCCCGCGCAAACGGCATGACCTACAACCGTTTCATCCAGGGCCTCAAGGCTGCACAGGTTGAGGTTGACCGTCGCATGCTGGCTGAACTGGCAGTGAACGACCCAGCAGTCTTCACCTCGCTGGTCGAGGTTGCAAAGTCGGCTCTCCCAGCTGACGTCAACGCACCTAATAACAACGCTGCATAAGTAGACGTTGGCCAGGTTGCTGGCTGGGTGCTGATACGCACTAAGTCTGTAAAAATCGGGGTGGACTTCGTCCGCCCCGATTTTTTTATGCGGATCTGTGAGAGAGGATCTGCCGCGCAGGGACGTTGTTGTGTTGCTGAGATTGCAGCACTGTTGAGAACCACTGATTTTGAAGGTTTCATGACGGTGCGCAAGAAAAGTGCGCAACGTCACAGTAGGATTGTCCAGTAGTTGATAGTTCGGGAACGTGTAGCTCAGGCGCCTCGTAGAATACTCATTCTCGTACGTGACTCATTCAACGGATGTGTGTATAGGACGTTAAGCATGATTGGACTGCCAAAAGCTGAGTGTCACTTTGAGGTGCTTGATGATAGGCGCGAGTCTCGGCTCGGTGAGGCGGAGCTCTGTCCTGAAGGTCCTGGTATTGTTCACACGCAAAGGTCATCTTCATCTGCATGCCTTTGGGTCTGGTGCTCTGGCTCAGCGCTGAGTTGTATAGACCGGCCTCTTTCTGCCTCCTCAGTTCCTTTGTCGAATGCCGGGTCGGTCATGGCTGGAGTTTCCGGGAGTGGACAGTGTCTACAGATGAAAAGCTCGAGCGGCTTCCTCCCGGAATGTCGGATGTGTAATGAGTGCATCGCATAGACATCAGAATCACCACAACGCGTTGGCGTTAAAAGCATTTTACTGCACTTCAAGTTGTGCCGAATCAATGCAAGGTCTTGCTCTTATATTTTCTGTTTTTTCTGCAACAAAAAGTTCTATCTTAGTAGGCATTGTCGGTGCAACTGCATATCTACCTGGAGTTATTGCAAGCATTGTGTTCCGGTCTGTTGTTGATCGGAAAGGTACTGAGCGGCACCTATCAATCTCCAATTTTATATTAGTTGTTGGGTCTCTTGTCCTTCTTCTTAGTCAAGTAATGAGCGCATCGCTAACTGCCTATGTGGCAACAGTGTTATTGGTGCAATCAAGCTTAAGCATTGTAAAAGCGTTCAATAAAGCGTTTGTGGGGCGCATAATAAGGTTAAAGTTTCCCGGCGTAGAAGGTGCGCTCGTGTTACAGAAATCCACCGCTTTGGGTATTGTCGGTGGGCTGGTTGGCGCTGGATGTGCAGGGCTGCTCATAGACGTTGTTGGAGTTGTGTGGTGTTTTGCTTTGACATGTGCTCTCTATGGCCTTTCGTTGTGCTTCGCTAATGTTGCGCTTTCGCATAAGGATTCACGCCATCGATTTGGAGTTCATGATCGTATTAACCGCGGAGTGGATCGCAGCGCTGCAGAACGAAAAATAGAAACATCGGGTGGAAACTTGTCGCGAATAATGGTGATCGTTTTGATGTTTACCGTTCCAAGTAGCGCGTTCCTTCCGTACATTGACACGATGATTGCCCCACTAGCGGACTTGCTAGTCGATGGTTCGACGGCATCCTATCTTTCTGTTCTTTCGGTTTCCGTGTCCGTTGGAGGTGTCGTTGCGGGGGCATGCCTCAGTTTTGGCGCGGTTTCGTTAGTATCAATCTTGAAATGGTCGTTACCGCTCGCGAGTGTGAGTTGTTTCGCGTTTGTGTTTGTTCGTTCGCCTTTTATCGCACCAATACTTTTGTTTCTATGCGCATTCTTTGGAACTGTAAATGTGCTTGCAATGCAGGTTTTAACAAACCAAGCACCGACGCCAAGTCGGGTGGGTAGTTTCACGCTGTTACGTAATGCATTTGCAGGGTTGGCTAAGGCTGGGGCATCGCTTCTGGCTGGAGTGCTCATCTCGGTAAGTGGTGTAACGCTTGCTTGGAGCGTCGCGGCTTGCTGTCTTCTGCTCGTAGGTGGCTGCTGGTTCTTTGGGGTGAGAGACGATGAGGTTCGAGACGTGTTAGGTAAGTGATTGAACAAGTTCTGAACGTTTCGCAAGAAAAGATGCATGATTGGTTCTCGACAAAGAGAGAACAAGAGTTGCCGAGTGTGCTTCGTATAGATGTCTCCTCGTTGCAGTCGATGGTTCGCATGGCGGACACTCACCGCGCGTTTTTTGGCAATCAGGTACTGACCGTCTCGTTAGGGACAGAAAGCTTGCGACGCGCGGGCGCGCTTACATACACCGTGTAGCTGAGAGCCTCATTTTTGCTTCTGCAGCGGATCTTGAAGGGTGCAAAATCGAAAAATTGAAGCCCATAACGTCGGTCGAACTGGCAAGACTTGGCGACCACTTATGCTGTGGCTCAGGCCTACCATGAACGGTTCCTAGGGCTGACCGTGTCACAGTTATGGTACGTGCGTTCCATTGCTGATTTTGACTGAACGCATGGAGAAGCAAACATTCAGTGAATGTTTGGCGCGATTTCTAGGCTGCGACCTTGCTAGGGTTGCTGACATGTCAGACGCTGCCCACTCCCATGCTCCCGCCACCAATCTCACCGGCCCGCCACTCACGCCGCAATCCAAGCGCCTACGCGAAGCCGCGAAACTCACCAAACGCTCGTGGCGCACCAAAATGGGCCGCTTCATCGTCGAAGGCCCCCAAGCTGTTCGCGAAGCACTCACCCACCAAGCCACCAACAAACCTCACCGCGCAACCGTAGGCGTAGAAGACGGCCAAACCCGCTCCCGCCCAACCGGTGCCATCCTTGACGTGTGGGCCACCTCGGACGCGGCGGAACGCCACCCTGACATCCTCGAACACGCCCAGGCCGCCAACATCCCCATCCGGGAAGCCACCTCGGCGGCCCTTGCCGAACTCACCGACACCGTGACCTCCCAGGACATCGTCGCCATCGTCGAACACATCGACACCGAACTCCCACAGGCCATCACCAAGGACTCCAAGCTCGTCGTGGTCCTGTCCCAAGTGCGCGACCCCGGCAACGCCGGCACCGTCCTCCGCGTGGCCGACGCCGCCGGCGCCGACTCTGTCATCTTCACCAACTCTTCCGTCGACGTGTATAACCCCAAGACCGTGCGCGCCACCGCCGGCTCCCTGTTCCACCTTCCCGTGGTGACCGGCGTGGGGCTTCCCGAGGTGGTCGAACTCGCCCGCGCCCGCGGACTCCAAGTGTTGGCAGCAGACGCCCACCCACCGGCACACGACCTCCACGTCCCCTGGGACACCGGCCTCGACCTGTCACAACCCACCGCCTGGGTATTCGGCAACGAAGCCTGGGGGCTACCGGAAAAAGACCGCAAACAAGCAGACTCGGCCGTCGCGATTCCGCTCTACGGCCAGGCCGAAAGCCTCAACCTCGCTACCGCGGCCGCCGTCTGCCTGTACGAATCGGCCCGTAACCACAACTACGCCTAGCCTGGGCGTTAAGATGGCGTTAGCCCGGCCCAGTGCACAAGTACCAGACAACAGAAAGAAGGCCCATGTCAGAGCATGCCTGTGACCCATTGGACGAAGCGTCCGTAACCGCTGCGGTTGAGACGGCGCTTCACACATTTGAAGCGGCTCACACGCTTGACGAACTCAAAGACGCAAAAATTGCGCACATGGGCGACAAGTCCCCGCTGGCCCTTGCCAACCGGGAAATCGGCAAACTCGACAAGTCCCAAAAAGCGCAGGCCGGAAAGCTGGTTGGCCAGTCCCGAGGTCGTGTCAACAAAGCGTTCGCTGCCCGCTTGGCAACTCTCGAGGCTGAGCGCGATGCCCAGGTGCTCGTCGAAGAAGCTATCGACGTCACCCTTCCCACCAACCGCGCCCAGACCGGTGCCCGCCACCCGCTGACACTTCTGCAAGAACAGATCGCAGACCACTTCGTTGGCCACGGCTGGGAAGTCGCTCAGGGCCCAGAAATTGAACACGAATGGTTCAACTTCGACTCCCTGAACTTCGGCCCAGACCACCCGGCTCGCCAGATGCAAGACACGTTCTTCGCCGACCCTAAAGAATCCGGCCTGGTTCTGCGCACCCACACCTCACCCGTGCAGTCGCGCTCCCTGCTGGAACGCGGCGTTCCGCTCTACGTTGTGTGCCCCGGCAAGACCTTCCGCACCGACGAACTCGACGCGACCCACACCCCGGTTTTCCACCAGGTCGAAGGCATCGCAATCGACAAAGGACTCACCATGGCTAACCTCAAGGGCACACTCGACGAATTCGCCCGCGCCATGTTCGGCCCCGAATCGCACACGCGCCTGCGCCCCTCGTACTTCCCGTTCACGGAGCCCAGCGCCGAAATGGACTTCTGGTTCCCCAACAAGGTAGGTGGCCCCGGCTGGATCGAATGGGGTGGCTGCGGAATGGTCCACCCCAACGTTCTGCGCGCCGCCGGAATCGACCCCGACGTCTACCAGGGCTTCGCATTCGGAATGGGTATCGAACGCACCCTCATGCTCAAAGAGGGAATCAACGACATGCACGACATGGTGGAAGGCGACCTCCGCTTTTCCCACACGTTTGGAGTAATGGACTAATGCGCGTATCTCTGGAATGGCTATCTGACTACGTTGACCTTTCCGCGTCACCGGACGCTCATGAGCTGGCCGCGCAGTTCGCGTCAATCGGTCTGGAAGAAGAAGACTTCTTTGGTCCCGAGGTGACCGGCCCGCTAGTGGTTGCCCGCGTCCTTTCGTTGGAAAAGGAAAAGCACTCCAACGGTAAAACCATCAACTGGTGCAGCGTTGACGTAGGCGAGGACGAACCCCGCGGAATCGTGTGCGGTGCCCACAACTTTGTCGAAGGTGACCTGGTGGTCGCGTGCCTGCCCGGCGCAGTGCTCCCTGGAAACTTCGAAATCGCGGCCCGCAAAACCTACGGCCACGTCTCTGACGGCATGATCTGCTCGCTTCGTGAGTTGGGTCTGGGTGAAGACCACGACGGCATCATCGTGCTCAAAGACCTAGGGCTCACCGGTGAACCCGGTGACGACGCCATCAAACTCTTAGGCCTCGACCACACCACGCTCGACGTCAACGTCACCCCCGACCGTGGCTACCAACTGTCCATGCGGGGCATCGCACGCGAGTACGCGTTGCTGAAGAACCAAACCTTCAACGACCCCGCCAACATTGACGTCCCGGCACCGTCCCTGGACGGCTACCGTGTGGACCTCGAGGACACCGCGCCCATCCACGGCCAGCACGGTTGCTCACGTTTCACCGCCATGCGCGTGGACGGAATCGATGCACAGGGTTCAAGCCCGTACTGGATGCAAAAGCGCCTCCTGGAAGCCGGCATGCGACCACTGTCCCTGGTCGTCGACATCACTAACTACGTCATGCTTGAACTGGGCCAGCCCCTCCACGCCTATGACGCAGACAAGCTCGGCTCCAAAATTACGGTGCGTCGCGCCCGCGCCGGGGAGAAACTCACCACCCTGGACGACGTTGAGCGCAAACTCCACCCGGAAGACCTGCTCATCACCGACAACTACGCCGGAACCCCCGCCGGGGACCCTGAACAGGACTTCAACGAAGCCCATTACGGACAGCGCGTCATCGGACTGGCCGGCGTCATGGGCGGAGAAGCCACCGAGGTCAGCGAAACAACCACCTCGGTCATCATTGAAGCCGCCCACTTCGACAAGGTGACGATCGCACGCACTGCGCGCCGCCACAAACTGCCCAGCGAAGCCGCCCGCCGCTTCGAACGCGGAGTCGACCCACACCTGGGACCGGCCGCCGCCATGCGTTGCGCACAGCTGATCCACGAACTTGCCGGGGGCACCATTGCGCCCGAGATGACCGTCGTCGGATCTGTCCCGGAACCTACCGTGATCCCACTCCTCGCCGACGCTGCCGCCAAGCGCGTGGGTGTCGACTACACGAGTGAGCAGGTAGAGAACGCTCTCACCGCAGTGGGATGCAAGGTCGACCACGCGGTTGATGGGCAATCGACCCTGGCCGTGACAGTGCCCAGCTGGCGCCCGGACCTCACGGGGCCCGAGGACCTCATCGAAGAAATTGCGCGCGTCAACGGCTACGACCAGATCCCTTCCGTAGCGCCCCAAGCGCCGGGCGGATCGGGCCTGACACACCGCCAAAAGGCTCTGCGCACAGTTTCGAACCTGTTGGCTCACGTGGGACTGACCGAAGTTCTCACCTACCCGTTCACAGCAGATACCCGTAGCGACGCGCTGCTCCTCGAAGCAGACGACCCACGTCGCACAATGGTGCGCCTGGCCAACCCCATGGCTGATGACCAGCCACTTCTGCGCTCCCACCTGCTCGCGACCCTGCCGGACGCGGTCAACAAGAACCTGGGACGCGGTTTCAAAGACGTATTCGTTTTTGAAACCGGTCTGGTCACGCAACCAGAAGCACAGGCGACCGCAACCGGCACATTCGCACCCGGTTACCACCCAACCGAGGAAGAACTCGCGACCCTGCGTTCAGCCGTTCCACCGCAGCCACTCCACGCAGCGGCTGTCATGACCGGCAAGATCGAGCGCCTGGGAGTGTGGGGTAAGGGCCGTAACGTCGAAGCCACCGACGCAATCGACCTCGTCCACCGCATCGCAGGAGTCCTGGGCCTGACCCTGGACGTGCGCTCTTCCCAAACAGCACCATTCCACCCGGGCCGTTGCGCAGAGTTCACACTGGGCGACACCGTGGTGGGGCACGCGGGTGAACTCCACCCCAAGGCGATTGAAAACCTGGGGCTGCCCGCCCGCACGTGCGCCTTCGAAGTGGACCTCGACGTGCTCTTTGCGCACTCGCTGGAACGCGCGTGGGACGGTGCCCTGTCCACCTACCCAGTTTCACGCCAAGACGTTGCACTCATCGTGGACGAATCGGTCCCTGCCGCAGACCTTGCGCGTGCTCTGCGCGAAGGTGCTGGGCCAGAACTCGAAGACCTGGACATCTTCGACCTGTACACGGGTGACCAAGTGGGCGAAGGCAAGAAGTCAATCGCATTCCGCATGACCTTCCGCGCCGCCGACCGCACTCTCACCGCAGACGAAGCCTCGGCTCTGCGCGTGAAGGCCACCGACAACGCCCACGCCAAGTTCGGCGTCGAGGTGCGCTCATGACAATCGCGCTCATCACGGGAGGAACCCGCGGAATCGGCAACTACCTGGTCCGCGGATTCCTCACCGCTGGCCACCGCGTCATCTTCACGGCAACGGACGCCTCCAGGGCCAGCGCCCACGCCGCGGAACTGGCCACAGAGCTGGGTATAGAGCACGGCGACCGCGTCCACGGGGAAGGCGTCGACGTTACCGACCCCAAAGCAATCGAAACCCTGCTCTCCCGGGTCCGTGAGGTTGAAGCGGAAACCGGGGACGACCTCGGCGTTCTTATTAACAACGCGGGCGTCATCGAAGCCCCCGAGGGCCCCGTGTGGGACGTTCCACCGGAACAGCTGGAGCGCACCATCACCACCAACGTGCTGGGGCCGTTCTACATGATTCGCGCGTTTGCGCCGTACCTGCTGAGCAAGGCAGAAGCGCACAAGCCCGCCCGCATCATCGACATCAACTCCGGCTCAGGCTCGCACGGAACACCGCAGTATGCGGCATATTCGGCGTCTAAGGTCGCGCTGTTTAGGCTGGCAGACTCCGTCCATCACTACGGGTATGACAAGGGGCTGCGGATCTTCGAACTCGCCCCAGGTGTCATCCGCTCCGATATGACCACCTCCATGCCAGTCCACGACTGGCGCGGTGATGACGACTGGACCAAACCACAAGACGTCATCGACCTGGCACTGGGCTTCGTATCCGGGGAACTCGACTCGTTCTCCGGCCGGTTCGCTCGCGCCGGTCACGACACCGTGGAATCGCTCAAAGCCATGAACCTCACCGAGGACTACCGGCGCCTACGTCTCACCTTGTAGAGCGAGACTCATAAAGGGGGAAGGATTCTCATGCAAACGATTGTGTGGACCATACTCCTGGGACTACTCAATGCAGTAGTCGTGGGTGTCCTGGTCCGTCGCGTGGTATCCGTGGGAACGGGCGCACTTCGCAACACAATCGTGTCCTTGGTGATGGGCATGAGCCTGTGGCCTATCACGCTCCAAGCGTTCGAGATCCTGAAGATTTACGATCACGGCAGTTTTCCCGGCCCCGAAATGGGCTTCGCCGCGATCATGGTGTTCCTGCTGCTTTTCGGCTGGTTCGTGGTCATCCAAATCACGCTTTTGCTGGGCATCGAAATCATCATCCCGTCCGGCTCCCTGACCAACGTGGTGCGTTCGCTCACCCGCATTCCCGTGCGATACCGGCGCATGCGCAGGCTCGCGCAAATTCAACGCATCCTCATTCGGTTCGGGCTCGTGAGGTACCTGCGCCCGCGTGTCCCAAGCTTCCGCCTCAACATGCGTGAGATCGCAAAAACCACAGCCGAGGCCTTTGCTGCCGCCGGGGTGACGTTCGTGAAACTGGGGCAGTTCATCGCTACCCGCGCCGACGCCGTCCCCACTGTGTTCGTCGAAGAATTCTCCAAGCTCCAGTCGGACGTGCCCGCCGTCGACTTCGCTGAAGTGGAATCGGATCTGGAAGAAGAGTGGGGGAGGGGCGTCGATGAGGTTTTTGCGAGTTTCGACCGCACCCCGCTTGCGGCCGCGTCCGTTGCGCAGGTGCACCGGGCTGTTATGCATGACGGGACCGAGGTCGTTGTTAAGGTCCAGCGTCCCAAGATTCGCGCTCAAGTCAGGGCAGACTCCGATATCGTCGTGACCCTGGCTACCCAGATTGAACGGATGGCCGGGTGGGCCCGCAAAATGGGGATCGTGCGCCTGGCGGAAAACTTCGTCGACGCGCTCAATGACGAACTGGACTACCGTGGCGAAGTCGGCAACATGAAGCTCCTCCGGGAATCCGCACTGGAGTCTGGCAGCACACTCATGAGAATCCCACGCGTGTTCGAAGAGTTGTCTGGCCCCAACGTTATTGTCATGGAACATGTCCACGGCAAGGTCCTGTCAAAGGCAGGCCCCATCGTTAACACCCTGTCCACGATTGCCCGCTACGAACTCGCTGAAGAGCTGTTCACGATGATCGCGCGCCAGGTTCTGGTCGACGGTGTGTTCCACTCAGACCTCCACCCAGGAAACATCATCATCGAACCATCTGGCAGGGGCGGCCTCATCGACTTTGGGGCAGTGGGACGCATCGACCGGCGCGATCGCCAAGACATCGCAGTGCTCCTCATGGCGTTCGATTCGCAAAACTCCCGCGCGGCAACCCACGCAGTCCTCGACATGCTGGGCACCCCATCAGGCGTAGACGTACGTGTGCTGCAACGTGACATCGGCGAGATCCTCATGTCCCTGTCGGGCAACGGCTCCGTGAGCTCCGCGATCGACGAAATGCTCGAATTCTTCCTCCGGGGTGGCTTCTCACTGCCCGGATCCATCGCTCAGGCCCTGCGCGCCCTGGCAACGCTCGAAAGCAGCATCGCTTACATCGACCCCGACATCAACATGTTGGACCTGGCACGGACTAAGGCCAGTGGAATCCTGCGCGAATCCCTGTCCCTGGAAACCGTGCGCAAAGACTCTGAGCTGTACGCCCTGACCACGTCATCCCTGGCCCTTGACCTGCCCGCGCAGGTCTCCCGCGTGGTACGTCACCTGGAAGACGGCAGCTTAGACATCGGCACCTCGGGCGTTGATCTCAGCGCGATCAAGGGTCTGGTCCGCAACGTCGTCGACAAAGGCGTCCAAACCGTTTTGGCCACCGCACTGATCTTGGGTGGTGTGGTCATGATGAGCGCCGACTTTGGCCCACCCCTGACCCCAGAACTGAAACTGTTCACCTACTTTGGTGCCTGGGTTCTGCTCACCGGATGCGTGCTGGGTGCGCTGGTCCTGGCGCCGTCCCTGCGCCACGAACCAGACACTTAACCGGCCGTGGTGTAACGCTTCGCGTCAATGTGGATGAGCTGCAGACCGCCAGCTTCTACCGCATTGGCCACCGCGTCTTTCAGCTGCCCGAGGTCGTCCACTGCCACGCCGTGCCCTCCGCTGGCCGCGGCCATGAGTGGCCAGTCAGGCTGGGTGAGTTCCACACCGACAGGATCAATGCCGGCAGAGATTTCGTTGGCACGGATTTCTCCGTAACCTCCGTTGTCCACCACGATCACGGTGAGGTCTTCGCCCTGTTCCACCACTGTGATGAGTTCTTGCAGACTGAACATGAGCGCCCCGTCACCCACAACTGCGAACGTGGGCCGGTCCGGTGCACCGATCCGCGCTCCCAGGGCAGCAGGCAGGCCGTAACCCAGAGTCGCATATGTGGCCATATACGGAGTCGAGTTAGGGGTTGACACTTTGATCGCGTTGAGCAGACCCAAATAACAGATCTGAGACGAGTCCGTGGACACGATCGCGTCGTGCGGAAGCGCAGCAACAATGTCTTCGGCGATCAGCGTGCTTTCCCGCGACGTCTCCAGACCTTCAGCGCGTGCAGCCTCCAAAGCCCCTGCGACACCTGCCCGGAAATCACCTGCCTGGCTCGCAACGTCAAGGCCGTCAAGAAGCGCACTCAACGTGGCCTTCGCGTCACCGACAAGGCCAATGTCAGCCGTGAGATTCTTGTTGACCTGCCCTTCTGCAAGATCAATGCGCACCACGGTTCCCGTGGCTTCCAGGCGTTCCACCCACAGCTCCGCTTCGCCGAGTTTCGAGCCCACAACCAGCAGAACATCGGCCGTGCGCGCGTACTCGCGTACTTCAGTAAACCGCAGGTTCGCACCCAAGGACAGCGGGTGGTGCTCATCCACAACACCCTTTGCGTTGAGCGTGGTCACGATCGGTGCGCCCAGCGTGTCGACCAATTCGCGCAGTTCCTCTGCAGCACCTCGGGACCCGCCACCGGCCACAATCACGGGGCGCGACGCACCGCGCAAAGCCGCACGCGCCTGCTCTAACAGGGCTTCATCCGTGCACCTCGGACGCTGGTACGTGCGCGCCTCAAGGTCAAGCGAGTCCGCCTCGACCTGCTGTTCCAAAACATCGAGCGGCACCTCAATGTACGTGGGGCGCGGACGAGCCGTGGCAAAGCGCTCAAACGCCGCGTGAACCGCCTCCACCGCTTCGCTTGCGCTGGTCGCCCTCACCGCGGTTTCGACGATCGCGGCTGCAGCGCTGAACTGGTCCTTGGTTTCGTGCAACGTGCCCTTGTCCGCGAACTCCGCCCCCTGCTCGGGTCCGGGTGCCAGAATGAGCATGGGGCGGGATTCGCAGAATGACGTGGCAGCCGCAGACAGTGCGTTAAGGAGCCCCGGTCCCGAGGTGGTAATGACCACCCCCGGAAGTCCCGTTTGGAGGGACCAACCGTCAGAACCGTAACCGGCGCCTTGTTCGTGACGGGTGGTCACTACTCGCGTTCCCAAGTCCTTAAGCGACCGGTAGAACTCCAAATTGTGGGTTCCTGGGATGCCGAAAACGGTGTCGACACCGTAGTTACGAATCGCCGTTAGAACTGCACCGCCTGTGCTGAGTGTGCTCACGTACTCTCTCCTTTGAGTGTTTTCTCTACGCCTTCAAGACCACTTTTCCAGTGGTTTTCCGCCCTTCCAATGCGCGGTGAGCATCAGCGGCTTCTTCGAGTGGGAAGGTTGCTCCCACCCGGAACTTCAACCAGCCTTCCTTGAGCCCGGTGAAAAGATCCTCGCTACGTTCGCGCAGCTCTTCAGGTGTGCGCACAAACCACTGCAGCGACGGACGAGACAAGAAGACGCCACCCGCGCTGTTGAGGCGTTGCACGTCAAATGGTGGAACCTGACCACTTGCGCCACCAAACACAACAAGTGAACCGCGCACACGCAGCGAGTCCAGGGACGCGTCGAACGTGTCCTTGCCCACGCCATCGTAGACCACGTGAACACCTTCACCGTCGGTGAGGTCACGGACGGTCTGTGCGATGTCAACACCTTCGCCGTACAGGAATACGTGCTGGGCTCCGGCTTCGCGGGCAAGCTGCGCCTTCTCTTCAGTGCTCACGGTGCCAATAACTGTTCCGCCCATGTGCGTAATGAGCTGGGTCAGCAACAGCCCCACGCCTCCGGCAGCCGCGTGAACGAGTGCTGTCTGGCCAGGTTCAATGCGGTGTGAACCCGTGACCAGATAGTGCGCGGTGAGTCCCTGCAAAAGAATCGCAGCCGCAGTGTCAAAGTCGATGTCTTCTGGGACAGGGACCAACATGTCTGCCTTGACTGCAACTTTTTGCGCATATGAACCAAAAGCGTCGTGCCACGCGACCCGGTCTCCAACCTGGACGCTTGTGACGCCTTCGCCCACCTGGCTCACCACACCTGCTCCTTCGGTGCCCGGAATGTGTGGGAACTGCATGGGGTAGACACCGCTACGACGGTAGGTGTCGATGAAGTTGATGCCGGTGGCTTTCACGTCGACAAGGACTTCGCCTTCGCCCGGGGTGGGGTCGTCTACTTCGACGTACTCCAGGACTTCTGGTCCTCCTGCGCGCTGTGCCTGTACCGCGTACATGTTCCTCCATTCCAGCCCACATGAATAAAATTCGGCTGTGATGTATAGTTATTCATATGAAGACTTATTCCGTCGCCGTCTCCGGTGCGACCGGGTATGCCGGTGGCGAAATGCTGAGACTGCTTTCGGCACACCCATGTGCAAACGTAACAACAGTCTGTGGTCATTCTACTGCCGGTTCACTCCTTGGAAGCCACCAGCCCCACCTGCGCGACTACGCGCATATGGTGATCCAGCCATCGACCGCTCAGGTGCTTGCCGGCCATGACGTCGTTGTTCTGGCACTCCCGCACGGGGCCAGCGGGAAAATCGCTGCTGAGCTGGGAAAACTCTCACCAGACACCCTCATCCTGGACCTTGCTGCGGACCACCGTCTCGAGCTAGCTGAAGCCTGGGAGGCGTACTACAAGTCCGAACACCAAGGAACCTGGACGTACGGTCTCCCTGAACTTCTCCGCGCCCAAGGGCCCACCCAGCGTGAACTCCTTACCCAGGCCCGCCGGATCGCGGTCCCCGGCTGTAACGTCACAGCAATCACGCTAGCCATACAACCACTGGTCAAAGCCGGTCTCATCGACCACACGGCCCTCACCGCGGTTCTGGCCAACGGAGTCTCCGGGGCAGGAAAAGCCCTCAAGCCACACCTGCTGGCCGGCGAAATCCTGGGCAACGCGAGCCCCTACGCGGTAGGTGGCGCCCACCGCCACATTCCCGAAATTGAACAGAACCTCGCCCACGTGATTGGCGAAGACGTCGCGCAATCCACCACGCGCATCACGTTCACCCCAACACTGGTACCCATGGCCCGCGGGATCCTGGCAACCGTGTCCGCGCCCACCCACGCCTCGGCAAGCCAGATCAGCGAAGCCCTGGCCAAGGCATATGAAGCCGAACCCTTCGTGACCGTCCTGCCTCACGATCAGTGGCCAACCACCTCGGCCACGGCAGGCGCCCACACCGCGCACCTCCAGGCGGCAGTGGACGAACGCGCAGGAACCGCAGTCGTCGTGTGCGCGCTCGACAACCTGGTCCGCGGCACAGCAGGGCAGGCGATCCAAAGCATGAACCTGGCATTGGGCCTGGACGAAACAACCGGCCTCACACAGCAAGGAGTGGCACCGTGACCGTAACTTCACCACGCGGATTCCGCGCATCCGGAGTCACCGCAGGACTCAAACCCAGTGGTCAGCCAGATCTGGCTCTCGTCGTCAACGACGGCCCCCAGCACGCAGTGGCCGCGGTGTACACGTCCAACCGGTGCAAGGCTAACCCGGTTCTGTTCTCCCAGAAAGTCACCGCAGGTGGCGGGGCACGCGCCGTAGTCCTCAACTCCGGGGGCGCCAACTGCTTCACCGGCCAGTTCGGGTATGAAACCACTGAGATGACCGCCGCCGAGGTCGCTGCCGGCCTGACAGCGACCGGCAACGAACCCGTGACGGCCAGCGATATCGTCGTCTGTTCAACCGGCCTGATTGGGGTGGGGGACCAGACGTGGCGCGACACGTTGCTGGGTGGAATCACGCCCGCGATCAACGCGCTGAGTGCAACCGGGGGAGAAGACGCCGCCCGGGCAATCATGACCACCGACACCGTTCCCAAGAACGTCGAAGTGTCCGTGGGAGACTGCACTATCGGTGGAATCGCAAAGGGTGCTGGAATGCTGGCGCCTGCGCTCGCCACCATGCTCGTGGTCCTCACCACCGACGCTCAACTGACACCTGAAGAACTCGACACCGCACTGCGTCACGCAACCGCCCGCAGCTTCGACAGGCTCGACTCCGACGCGTGCATGTCCACCAACGACACCGTGGTCCTCATGAGCTCCGGGGCCAGCGGTGTCCACCCTGATCTGGACGCATTCACGCAGGCACTTACCGAGGCCTGCCAAGATCTGGCCCGCCAACTCATGAGCGACGCGGAAGGTGCCGCGCACAACATCGCGATTACCACCTCGGGAGCGGCCAGCGAATCCGACGCCGTGGAAGTCTCCCGGGCCGTGTCCCGCTCGAACCTGTTCAAAACCGCCATCTTCGGTGAGGACCCCAACTGGGGACGGATCGTGGCGCAGGTGGGAACCACCTCGGCCGAATTCGACCCAGCCAACATCGACGTGACGGTCAACGGAGTTCCCGTCTGCGTGGCATCCGGCCCGCACGCCGACCCCGAAACCGTCGTGTTCACCCGTGACGTGACCGTGGACATCAACCTCAACGCAGGCGACCACCGGGCCACCGTGTGGACCAACGACCTCACCCACCAGTACGTCGAAGAGAACAGCGCATACTCGTCATGACACAACTTTCACCCGCTCAGCGCGTGGCCCGCGCGCAGATCAAAGCCTCAACACTCACCGAGGCTCTGCCGTGGATCAAGAAGTTTTCCGGCGCCACCATCGTCATCAAATACGGTGGCAACGCCATGATTTCCCACGAACTCCAACAGTCGTTCGCAGACGACGTGGCCTTCTTGCGGTTCGCTGGGATCCGTCCCGTTGTGGTCCACGGGGGCGGCCCGCAAATTGGGGCAATGCTGGATAGGCTGGGCATTCCTAGCGAGTTTGTCGACGGGCAGCGGGTAACCAGTCCCGAGGCGGCAACCGTCACCCGTATGGTGCTGGCTGGGCAGGTCAACCGCGACATTGTTTCACGCATCAACCAAAACGGAGACGCAGCCGTGGGGCTGTCCGGAGAAGACGCCGACCTGCTGTTGGCAAGCCCCGTCGAACGTGCCGAACTTGGGCGCGTGGGCAACATCGAAGCGGTCAACACGCAAGTGCTCAATGAGCTTTTGGACCAGGGACGAGTGCCTGTCGTGTGCTCAATTGCGGCTGAACTTGGTGGTGAACCTGGAATGCCACTGAACACTAACGCTGACCTGGCGGCCGCCGCGATTGCTAAGCACATGAAGGCTGACAAGTTCATCATGCTCACCGATGTTCCGGGCCTGTACGCCAACTGGCCCGACACCGACAGCCTCATCAGCGAAATCACGGCGCAAGAGCTCCGTGAGCTCTTGCCGTCGCTCGATTCAGGCATGATCCCCAAAATGACGGCCGCTCTTGAAGCGGTTGATGCGGGTGTGAACCAAGTTCACGTTGTCGACGGACGTACCGCCCACTCGGTCCTTCTCGAAGTCTTTACCGACGAAGGAATTGGAACCATGGTGTTAGGAGGCGACGCATGACCTGGCAAGACGAACACAGCAACGCAATCCTGCCCGCCCTGGGTAAGCCTCAGCTCAAGCTGGAGCGCGGTAACGGTGCCTACGTGTGGGACTCCGAAGGTAAGAAGTACCTGGATTTCTTAGCTGGAATTGCGGTCAACTCCTTAGGCCACGCCCACCCTGACCTGGTGAAAGCCGTGAGCAACCAAATGCTCACACTTGGGCACGTCTCCAACTACTTCGCGTCGGATCCGCAGATCGAGCTTGCACACGCACTGCTCAAGGTAGCGAACGCACCTGAAGGCTCGTCAGTGTACTTCTCCAACTCCGGATCAGAAGCCAACGAAGCGGCCCTGAAAATCGCACGCAAAACCGGACGCACCAAAATCGTGGCCGTCGAAGGCGGATTCCACGGGCGCACCCTGGGATCCCTTTCCGTGACCCACAAACCCGCCTACCGTGAACCTTTCGACCCGCTCCTCCCAGGAGTCGAGCACGTTCCGCACGGCGACATTGACGCGCTCACGAACGCTATCGATGACACCTGCGCAGCCGTCATCATCGAACCCATCCAAGGTGAAGCAGGCGTCCGTCCCCACCCGGCCGGGTACCTGACAGCGGCACGGGAAGCCACCTCGGCGGCGGGAGCGCTTCTCATCCTTGACGAAGTCCAAACCGGAATTGCACGCACCGGATACTGGTACGCCTTCCAGAACCCAGACATTGGGGAAGGGATCGTGCCCGACGTGGTGACTTCGGCTAAAGGCATTGGCGGAGGAATCCCACTGGCCGCGACCCTCACATTCGGGGCGGACGTGACGAAACTCCTGGCACCCGGCGAACACGGCTCCACCTACAGTGGCAACCCCGTCGCAACTGCGGCCGGACTCGCCGTTCTCAACGTCATCGAGCGCGACGGACTGCTAGAACACGTGCGCCAAACCGGCGAACACCTGCGTAACAGCCTCGAAAACCTTGACGGCATCACCGGCGTTCGGGGCAGTGGCCTCCTGCTGTCATTCGAACCTGCCGGGGGAGCGAAAGCCTTCGCCGCCTCGGCGCTCACACACGGCATCATCGTCAACCCGGCGACCCCGGAGCGAGTCCGCATCGCGCCACCACTTATTGTGACTAGTAGCCAGATCGATGAGTTCATCCACTCGATTCCACAGATTCTTCAGGACATCGCATGACCAGACACTTCCTCAAAGACACCGACCTCAGCCCGGCAGAACTCAACGAAGTACTCGACCTGGCGGCTGAACTCAAAGCCAACCCGTACTCGCTCAAGCCGTACGCGGGGCCACAGACAGTTGCGGTCATCTTCGACAAGACCTCGACCCGCACACGCGTGTCCTTTGCCGCAGGTGTCGCAGCCTTGGGCGGCCAACCACTCATCATCAACCCCGGCGAATCCCAGATTGGGCACAAAGAAACCATTGAAGACACGGCGCGCGTCATGTCGTCCATGACCTCCACAATCGTGTGGCGCACCTTCGCCCACGAAGGACTCCAAAAGATGGCGCAGAACTCCACAGTGCCCGTCATCAACGCGCTGTGCGACGACTACCACCCGTGCCAACTGCTGGCAGACCTGCTCACCATCCGCGAACACAGGTCAACCGGCGAAGGCAACGGGCTCGCCGGTCTGACTTTGAGCTACTTTGGAGACGGTGCCAACAACATGGCCCACTCGTACGTACTGGCCTGCGTCAACGCGGGAATGCACGTGCGCATCGCCGCCCCAGAGGGCTACCGCCCAGCCCCCCACGTCCTTTCCGAAGCACGCGAACTTGCCACCCAAACCGGCGGCAGCGTCACTGTCACAACAGACGCACGGGAAGCCGCCTCGGGCGCCAACATCCTGGTCACCGACACGTGGGTATCCATGGGGCAAGACGCCCACGGGCGCAACGACGCCCAGTCACCCTTCACCCCCTACACCGTCACACAGGAGCTCATGGATTTGGGCGATAACCCCATCTTCATGCACTGCTTGCCCGCCTACCGTGGCTTTGAAGTGACCGCCGAGGTCATCGACGGCCCCCAGTCCGTCGTCTTTGACGAAGCCGAAAACCGTCTACACGCACAAAAGGCCCTCATGGCATGGCTCATGGCTCAGTCGCAGGGGAGTGGCGCACAGGGGAGTGGCGCGTGAGTAAAAACGGGGCCAGTGACACAAACGAAACCAGCAGCGTCGCGAATGCGATTCCCGGAACAAAAGCAGCCAGGCACGCACTGCTGATCGACATCATTCGACGCAACCACGTGCGCTCGCAGACTGAACTCATCGAGCTTCTGGCCGGTACCGGAATCGCGGTCACCCAGGCGACCCTGTCACGCGATCTGGTGGAGCTGGGCGCCATCAAGGTGCGCACGGCGGAAGGAAGCGCATACGCTGTTCCTGGTGAAGGGGGCGACCGCTCTCTTGAACAAGGAGTCAAGGGGCATGTCCTGCACGCGAAGCTTCAGCGGCACTTAGAAGAATTGCTGGTGTCGGCCACATGGTCGGCGAACCTTGCAGTGCTCCGCACCCCACCGGGTGCAGCACAGTTTCTCGCGTCTACGATTGACCATTCGGTGATTCCCGAAATCATCGGCACGATCGCCGGCGACGACACAGTTCTCATCATTTCAGCAGACCCACAAGGTGGAAAAGACATTGCCAACCAGTTCATTTGCCTGGCTGGCGCGGAAGACAAGGAGTATACATGACTGAACGTATTGTTCTTGCATATTCGGGCGGCTTGGACACGTCCGTGGCTATCGGGTGGATCCAGGAAGCTACCGGCGCCGAGGTCGTTGCGATGGCCGTGGATGTGGGCCAGGGTGGCGAAGCCCTGGATACGATCCGTCAGCGTGCGTTGGACTGTGGTGCCGTTGAGGCCTACGTCGCTGATGCGCGTGACGAATTCGCAAACGAATACTGCATGCCAGGGCTCAAGGCCAACACGCTGTACATGGGTGCATACCCAAACGTGTCTGCGCTTTCACGCCCCGTGATCGCCAAGCACCTGGTGGCAGCAGCCAAGCAGTTTGGCGCATCGACGGTATCCCACGGGTGCACCGGTAAAGGTAACGACCAGGTGCGCTTCGAAGTAGCTATTACCTCGCTTGCTCCTGAACTCAAGACCATCGCACCCGTGCGTGACCTGGCCCTGACGCGTGAAGCTGCTATCGAGTACGCAGAACGCAACGAACTGCCAATTGTGACCACCAAGAACAACCCGTTCTCGATCGACCAGAACGTGTGGGGACGCGCGGTGGAAACTGGGTTCCTCGAAGACATCTGGAACGGCCCCACCAAGGACGTCTACGACTACACCAACGACCCTGCGTTCCCACCACCAGCTGATGAACTCATCATCACCTTCGAAAAGGGAATCCCGGTGGCCATCGACGGCAACGCCGTGACACCGCTCGAAGCGATCATGCAGCTCAACGAGCGTGCTGGACGCCAGGGAATCGGGCGTATCGACATTGTCGAAGACCGCCTGGTTGGAATTAAGAGCCGCGAAGTGTACGAAGCTCCCGGTGCCATGACCCTGATCGCTGCTCACCAAGAGCTCGAAAACATCACCTTGGAACGCGAACAGGCACGCTTCAAGCGCACGGTTGACCAGCGCTGGACCGAACTCGTGTACGACGGCCAGTGGTTCTCAGAACTCAAGGGCAGCCTCGACGCGTTCATTGACGACACTCAGGAACACGTATCCGGTGACATCCGCATGATCTTGCACGGCGGACGCGCAACCGTCACCGGTCGTCGTTCAGAAAACACTCTGTATGACTTCAATCTGGCCACCTACGATGAAGGCCAGTCCTTCGACCAGTCAGCAGCGCGCGGTTTCATCGACATTTACGGTCTGTCATCCAAGCAGGCCACCGCACGTAACCAGCGCTTGGGCTACTCACACTAAGGAGAACTATGACCGGCATCAGCCTGTGGGGTGGACGCTTCGCAGACGGCCCCGACGACGCACTAGCAAAACTGTCAAAGTCCACGGACTTTGACTGGCGACTCGCCAGCTACGACCTCGCTGGCTCACGAGCTCACGCACGCGTTCTGCACGCAGCCGGGCTTCTGGACGAGGACGAACTGCGCGGAATGCTCAGTGCACTGGACGAACTGGAAGCGCGCGTGAACTCCGGGGAGTTCGTGCCCGACGAAGGTGATGAAGACGTCCACTCCGCGCTGGAAAATGGTCTTCTCCAGATTGCCGGTCAGCAACTAGGCGGAAAATTGCGTGCCGGGCGTTCGCGCAACGACCAAATCGCCACGATGGGGCGTATGTACCTGCGCGACTCGGCACGCATTATCGCCTCCCTTGTGTTGGACACGGTTGAGGCCCTGATTGAACAGGCTCACGCTCACATCGATGCACCTATGCCGGGACGTACGCACCTGCAGCACGCGCAGCCTGTTCTGCTGGCACACCAGCTGTTGGCCCACGCGTGGCCACTCATGCGTGACGTTGACCGTCTGATCGACTTCGACAAACGCGCAGACGTATCCGCGTACGGTTCGGGTGCGCTTGCAGGCTCGTCGCTGGGACTTAACCCGCAAGCTGTGGCCACTGAGCTTGGATTCAGCGATTCAGTCGAAAACTCGATCGACGGAACCGCCAGCCGCGACATCTTCGCAGAATTCGCTTTCTGTGCGGCCATGATCGGGGTGGACCTGTCGCGTCTGAGTGAAGAAATCATTGTGTGGGCAACCGCAGAGTTTGGTTTCGTCAAACTCGACGACCGATTCTCCACTGGATCTTCGATCATGCCCCAGAAAAAGAATCCGGACGTGGCAGAGCTCGCACGAGGAAAAGCCGGTCGTCTCATCGGTGACCTCACAGGGCTTTTGGCCACGCTCAAGGCTCAGCCTCTGGCATACAACCGGGACTTGCAGGAAGACAAAGAACCTGTGTTCGACCAAGTCGACACACTCACACTTCTGCTTCCAGCCTTCACCGGAATGGTCGCCACCCTAAAGTTCGACACTGAACGCATGGCGCACTTGGCCCCGCGCGGGTTCGCACTTGCCACCGACGTCGCCGAATGGTTGGTGCGTCAAGGAGTTCCATTCCGCGTGGCACACGAACTGTCAGGTGCCGCAGTGAAACTGGCCGAATCCCGTGGCGTAGAACTGTGGGACTTAAGCGATGAGGACTACGCAGGTATTTCTGAGCACTACACCTCGGACGTGCGTAGTGTGCTGACCACCCTGGGGTCGATCAACTCGCGCAACGCCAAAGGTGGCACAGCTCAGTCGGCTGTTGAACAGCAACTTTCCAACGCCCGGGCGGAACTGGCGCGCCTCCGAGAATTCGGGGCAACCACCTCGGGCGGAGCAGCTGGTCTACACTGAGCACTGTCATGCAGAATGACACAAGGAAATAGGAAAGGTAACCCGTGGACATTTTTAGTGACCTAGTCAAACGTGAGCTTGTCGCTCAGACGACTGACGAAGATGCTTTGCACAAAGCACTGTCAGAAGAGTCACTGAAATTTTATGTGGGCTTCGACCCAACGGCTCCCAGCCTGCACATGGGTAACCTTGTCCAGATCCTTGTTGCCAGGCGCCTACAGGCAGCCGGCCACACGCCTTACATGCTGGTGGGTGGGGCAACCGGGCTGATCGGTGACCCTCGAATGACGTCCGAACGATCACTTAACCCGCGTGACGTCGTTGAAGGATGGGTGGAAAAAATCCGCGCCCAAATTCAGCCGTTCCTCGACTTCGAGGGCCCCAACGCCGCCACCATGGTCAACAACTACGACTGGACCGGCGACATCAGCGTGCTCGACTTCCTGCGCGACGTAGGTAAACACTTCTCAGTGAACCGCATGCTGGCAAAAGAAGCGGTGTCTGCACGGTTGAATTCGGACGCGGGAATTTCGTTCACCGAGTTCGCCTACCAGCTACTCCAAGGAAACGACTACCTCGAGCTCTACCGCCGCTACGGAATCACCCTCCAAACCGGTGGGTCCGACCAGTGGGGCAACCTGACAAGTGGGGCTGATCTCATTCGTCGCGTCGAACGGACCAGCGTCCACGCGATGTCCATCAAACTCATCACAAAAGCCGACGGAACCAAGTTCGGAAAAACCGAAACCGGAACTGTGTGGCTCGACCCAACGCTGACCAGCCCATACGCATTTAGCCAGTTCTGGCTCAACACTGCCGACGCTGACGCTCCGGGCTACCTCAAAGTGTTCTCGCTTCGTGAACTCGATGAAATCAACGACATCATCGAACAGTTCAAAGAAGCGCCCCACACGCGACTCGTGCAAAAAACACTCGCACGGGACGTCACGGAACTCGTCCACGGAAAAGAAGCCACGGACCAGGCCTTTGCCGCAGCCGACGCTCTGTTCGGACGCGGGGAACTCACCGAACTCGACGAACCTACGATCGCCGGTGCCACCTCGGCCCTTCCAGGGACCGACATCGATTCCGCCGCGCTGGCAGCCGGGGTTAACGTCGTTGACCTGTTCGTGGATGCGTTCGCACAGACCGGTCAACTTAAGTCAAAGGGCGAAGTACGCAAAGCCATTCAACAGGGTGGCGCGTACATCAACAACGTCAAGGTCGAATCTGAAGACCACGTGATGACCGCAGACCAATTCCTGCCCGCTGGCGATCACGCAGTAGCACTTTTGCGACGTGGAAAGAAGACGCTTGCAGTAGCATGCCTGCGGTGACAACGTTGAACGACCGTTCTCCGGCCCTTCCGGTAAACGGAAAGGCCATAGGGCTGTACGTTGTTCTGGCGTTGGGCCTCGCTTGGCTTGTGACGCTTCCCATCTGGTTGATGGGAAGCGACCTGTCTCCCTCACTTCCCGCCGTTAAAGAAATGGGGGAGCCGGGGTCTGGGCCCATGCCCACAGAAGGTGAACTGTTCACACAGAGTCTGATAGCGCAAGTGTGCGGTGTTGTCATGTTGTTTACGCCTGGCATTGCTGCAGTGATCACACTCATGGTCAGCGGTGTGAAATTCTCACGTGTGTTTCCGATGCTGGGGGCAGGGCGTCCGGTGCGCGTGCCCGGTTTTAGGCCACGTGCAGCAGGGAACTGGCCATACGTGCGTCGACTTCTTTTAGGGCTTGTAGCCACGCTGGCCGTGACCCTGCTTATTGCACTTGTCATTACGATCGCCACACCAGTATGGCCGGCCAATGGACATACTCTTGCCCACCAATCAGCGTCAGCGCTGGGTATGCCGTTGGCACTGTTCTTAATTATGCAGTTCGCCATGATTCCTGTAGGTGCAATCTTCAACGCTTTGCCTTCAGCAGGCGAGGAGCTGGGTTGGCGCGGATACTTGTACCCTGCTTTGACGCAACGATTGGGATTTGCCTGGGCCGTAGTGGTCGGTGGAGCGATCTGGGGCCTATGGCATGCTCCATTGATTATGGCGGGCTATAACTTTGGCCTGTTTGGGCTGCCCGGTGTGGCGCTCATGACGGCTTCATGCATTGGTTTAGGTGCATGGTTCGCATACCTGTACGGAGCCACGGGATCTATTTGGGTTCCCGCGCTTGTCCATGGACTGTTTAATGCGGCTGCCGGAATCACTCTGCTGTTCTGGCCTGCCGACACAGCCTTCAACGGTGTAACTGCATCTGTTCTTGGCGTGTGGTCACTTGTGGTTCTTGTGCCACTTGCTGCGGTGCTTGTGTGGCGGGTAGCAAAAGAGCCAGAACGCGCAGAAAAAGATTTAGAAAACGGCTTGCAAACTCCTGGCGATTCGGTATAGAGTTTTCATCGTTGCTCTCAGCGAGGTAACGAGCGAGAGCTATCTACTCCAGATCAAATCGATCGCAACGTGGTTCAGATCACAAAGAATGAACTTGCGTAGCTGTCTCGACTGATATAGAGTAAGAATCCGTCGCCAAGGCGAACAGCTCACTACAAGCGAGTGAAGCCCTGGTGAA
>NZ_ADNU01000031.1 GCF_000178455.1 Brevibacterium mcbrellneri ATCC 49030
TTTTTCATCTGCCGGGTTCGTACCGCCCA
Source organism: Brevibacterium mcbrellneri ATCC 49030 (assembly GCF_000178455.1). Classification (GTDB taxonomy): domain Bacteria; phylum Actinomycetota; class Actinomycetes; order Actinomycetales; family Brevibacteriaceae; genus Brevibacterium; species Brevibacterium mcbrellneri. Next base: position 30 of record NZ_ADNU01000031.1, read on the forward strand.
CGCGCCACACCAGTGTGGTGGGTTTCGAGGCGGTGAAGGCACCATCAGTCGTCCGCGCACTTGCGTCGAATGTGACTTCGTAGCGACCCGGCTTGGTAAAAGTCGTGATGTTGTGGGTGTGCGTACCTGGGTCGAGCCACACGGTACGTGAAACCTTGTCGTGGGAGGAGAACAAGCGAGTTACGGGCAGGTTGCCGAACGTCGAGTAGTTGAACATGTTCATTTCGCCGGGGCCGTTGAAGCCCACGAGTTCCAAAGCGAAGTTCTTGTCACGGAACTTTTCAATAGGAACTCCGGTGTCAGCGCCAAAGCCTGACCAGATGGGGCTGTTGCCGGGCCCTGGGACCTGTGGCGCCATGTAGAGAAGCTGGCCGTTCGTGCCAAGGAAGCCGAGGCGGTGGTCGTCAGTGACCGAGAAGATGTAGTTCTGGCTACCGTCGTCGTTGTAGCCACGGCCCACCCAGTTGGCGGTCTTGTCGAGCGGAGCTGTTTTCCCGTTGGCCTGTGAGTTGATGTCGAATGTGTTCGACGCTTTGTTCCAAAAAACTTTGGGCGCGTCAATGTGTGCCTTCGTCTCGACGCTGCGATCGTCATCTGGCCCCGCGAAGACAGGAACAGTGGCGAACGAAAAAGCAGTGATCGCAACAGTCGCGAGCGAGGCACAAGCGGCACGAAGTGCGCGCATGAACCCCTCCTTTAGTGGTAAGAAATCTCGCTGACACGAGCCAGCGAAATAACATTATTTTGACACAAGGAACCTTGCCGCATAAATAAGTGCCCACGAATGCTATGCAGGTCCGCTTATACGCCGTGCTGAGCCGATAAAACCAGGCTTCATGAGGATGAGGGGCGCTAGAGGACACACTCCCTGCGGTAGCGGTCTATGTGCAAAAGGGAAGAACAGGGAAACACCCCAGGGCTAGGTGCCGTCGCAGTACACTTGGCAGTTAATAACTACCTTGTTCCGCGAGCGCAAGATCACTGCAACCTTTGAATTGGAGGAGGCCAACCGTGTCCTCAGTGAATATTTACTGTGATGAGAGCACGCACTTACCTCATGATGCTCAGCCCTTCATGGTCCTGGGAGCCGTCGTTTGTCCAGTGAGTTGTTCACGGGAAGCGAACGTGCGCCTACGCGAGATTCGAAGTAAGCACGGAGTGCGCTCTGACTTTGAGATCAAGTGGACCAAAGTCTCCCCCTCAAAAGTTGATTTTTATATGGACGCCATCGACTACTTCTTTGACGATGACGATCTGAACTTTCGTGCTGTTGTCGCACCAAAGCAGGGGCTTGATCATGATCGTTTCGACCAGACACATGATGACTGGTACTACAAGATGCTGTTTTATCTCATTCGAAATGTGCTGCCCGCACAGAATGAAGCATTCATCTACTTGGACAGAAAGGACACCAACGGCCCAGAGAAAATCGACCGTTTACGGAAAGTCATCGCTAACGCTGAGTATGACTTCGATCGAAGGAACATTCGCAGGTTGCAAATTGTCGAATCGCACCATGTGGGTCTTCTGCAACTCGCCGATCTTCTCATTGGCGCAGTCAATTACGCCAACCGCAATGATGTGGCAAGCGAAGCAAAGCTACGGTTGATCGAACGGATTCGAGAGCGTTCAGGTGTGAGTTTGACGCAGACCACGCTTCTTTCAGAAACAAAGATGAACATTTTCCGGTGGCGATCTCAAGGATGAATCCGAACGACCGTTTCCCGCTCGGACCCTACCCAGATAATGATGAGTTAACGAACGACAAATACATCGAGGGCCTATACCAACTCTTCTTATCGAACTTCATCTACGACCCTCTGCCATGGAAAAGCGATGGTCAGCATGTAAGTCTTCGCAGACACCCGGAGGTCGAAGGGCGTCACGCTGTCTTTTGGCACATCATTTCAGGTGGCTCAGGGGCAGAGACTGCGCGCAAAGTAGATATGCAACGATGCATTCGTCTGCGGTGGGTGCGTATTCTCGTTGAGATCTTTAACAATGAGTTTCCAGAGGAAATTGATATCCGCTGGTGGGTAGATAAAAAACGATCTTCGAACTCCAGATACGTCCTCACACGCCCAGAGTTCGACTACATTGTAGTCATTGAACAGCGTTCAACCTATGCTCTCCTTGTCACGGCATATTATGCAGAACAAAAGCACCGTCGCAGAAAACTGAAAAGGGTGCACGACGAGTTTTGGCAAAAGCAAGAGCCGCCCACAAAGTGAACGGCTCCAGATACTCCTTCAACACCTGGTTGATGAGCTAGCTCTAGTTTAACACCCGACTAACCGGGCGCGTTAGTGAGTAGCGCAACAACCCCCTTCCTCAAAAAGGATCACACAGCCACAGATCCCCTTGAGCCTGTCCTCTAAATCGCACGCCCACCTGCCTCTTCAACGTCAGCTTGGGTAGCGACCACACGCATTCACCGTCTCCACGCTCACGTGGGTGACCTTCTTAATGAGCTCCACAATGTAACGCGGGTTCCCGTGCTCCAACCCCCAGTCATTAGGGTCGTTGACAATCCCGGACGCCTTATCGGTCTTCACCTGATACCGATCCAGAATCCACTCCAACGCCGAACGCGACCCCAACACATACTCATGCGCCTCATCCGGGATACCCGTCAACGTAATGTTGTCGTTCACCACGATCTGACTCTTGTCAGGAGTACGCGCCTTTCCGCCCCAACGCAGCTTATTCACCCGATAAAACTCAGGATCACCGTCGTCACCCAAGACGGTTTCTTCACCCAACGGATACTCTGGCTGCTCCTCATAGCGGATGTGCAACTCAAGCAGGTGCTCACCTGCCTCAACGAACTTTCCGAAATCCTCCGAGGTGTCCGGCAACGGAATCCTGGGCAACTGCCGCTTGAGGTCCGCCGTCGCGGCGTGGAAGTCGTCGGCCAACCTGCCCAGGTCCACCCGGTACTGGCTGATGCGCGCACCCCGACCATTGGGTTTGAGTGTGATCCCCTCCGCAGCCCAGTGCCTTGCGGCGTCGGCCATCAGGTGCGGGGGCAGGTCGCCGGAGGCGTTGGTGACGCGCCACCACTGTGCGCAGCACCAACTCGGTGAGGGTCTCGTCCATGGGACGACGCTACCGCTGTCGCCAGACGCTACCCCTGTCTACAGGCGCTGCCGCTGTGTGTAAAGCCCGCCGGTATGCGGGCGGGGTCTGAAGCGGACGGTAGCTTCTGGAGCCAACGGTAGCGTCAGCGAGTCGGAGCATCAGGAGTACGCGCAGCGAGGATCTTCACCAAGGCGTGAACACCGACCGAGATGGCCGGGACCAGCAGGACGGCGGTGAGCATCATGGTTCCCAGGCTCACGAGCATCTCGGAGGCTTCGGCCTGCACCCCCGTCGCCCATGTCAAGACGAGCACCACGGCCACGACTGCTGCCAGTAGAGCGATCCAGCGCCAGGGTGAGGGCGACACCCTGCGCAGCTCGCGCAGCAACTTCGTCTGCCACCAACTGGCAATCGCCAGCAGCACCAGACACAGCACCAGCATCGTGCCGAACGCGACCCAGACCGCGAGGACCCTGTCGCCCGGCCACGGCATGGTTAGCGCGGCGAGCACCAGCCCCATTAGCAGGCAACCCAGGTACAGGATTATCCAGAGGAACGGAACCAGCTGCTCAGATGTCCATCGAGGGTTTGCGTCGAAGATCATTGGCCCATTATCTCACGCCCTGAGTCCAGGCTCTTGAACCTGTCGGGCGGTACCGTTTCTGGATTGGAAGAAGCACGTGAACCTGCCGAGGCGTTCGCCTTCGAATTTGATCAGGCCGGCGCGGTTGCCGCTGTGAAGCTTGCGGATGACTGGGCCAAATTCGTCGAGGTGGAGGAGTTCGACTTTGCGCTGCTTTACACCTACGCGGAGCAGCATGCGCAGGCCCTGCCGCAGATCACCGCCGCCACCGAGGAGGTCTCGCACCGTTTCAACGACGGCGGCGGTCTGGTCTACGTCGGGGCCGGGACCTCGGGTCGGCTGGGCGTGCTGGACGCCTCGGAGTGTCCGCCCACGTACAACACCAGGCCGGAACAGGTGGTCGGGCTGATCTCCGGCGGTGACCACGCCCTGCGCAACGCCACGGAGGGTGCGGAGGACGACGCCGCACTGGGCGCTAGCTGTTCTGCCCGGAGAGGTTGGGCACACGCGCGGCTGGCAGTTGGCCCTTGAGTGAGGTGTGGCCTCTGTGGTGATTGTAGTGGTGCCGCCACTCGGGGAAGGCCTCGACGCGTTCGGTTTCTGAATCGTCGTTGTAGTCGGCTAGCTCAAGGCGGGTAAGCAAAGTACCGTAGTCACCCGCTACGTCGTACACACGTCCTTCGGTCGGTTCCAGAATTTCCACCAGGGTGCGAACCACTGAACATGGGGTGTAGAACTCCCCACCTCGGCCCGCCTTGGGAGTCTGACACTTTTCCCAGCCCCACTCACCTTCCGGCGCGCACAACCTTTACTGGCTTGGCTGGGTTCCATTATCATACTTACAGTGGCGCGGCAAAGGCGCCCCCAGGCCAAGAGACACGGTGAGGGAAAAGAGATAAGGGAACAGGCGATGACTACGTGGTACAAGATCTACCCACTTAGCGCCCAGCGTGACTTCTGGGCCGTGCCCATGTGGGAGGACAAGCCTGAACTCGGTTCACCCACCCTTGAAGACGGCAGAGAAGTCAAAAACGTCATTGCCGACGGGTACGAATGCGACTACTACCGCAAAGGTTAAGAGCTGCGAAGAGCTAGCGGTCGGAAGTAAGTAGCTTTGGCGCCATTTCGCCGTAGCGGGCTGGGGTTGCGATGCCTGCGGCGAGCAGGGCATTCGTGGCAAGGATTGGCTCGACTCGGTTGGCGAGCCAATCCTTCTGGAGTCCCGTCTTGGTGGCGACTTGGTCAAGCGCTACGAAGATCTTGTAGATCGAGTGATCGCCGAACTGGCGGTGGTCTCGTTTGGCTCGTCGGGCAATGTTAGAGAGGAGTCCTGGACGGTCGAGAACAGCGTGGTTCCACAGCTTTGCGCAGTGGGCGTTGCGGTTGCGTAAGTAGACGAATGACCGGACTTGGCTTGGCAGTGTGGTTGGAGAAACGTTCATCGACGCTGCCATGTCATGCAGGACGCCGGACTTGCTTGAAGCCTCGATGAGCCTGGACAGGCTGCCAAACGAGAAGGCCTCAACTGCTACCCAGATGGGCATACGTGCGTAGGCTTCGATGCTGTAAGCGCAGCCCGTCTTGATTTCATCGCGGTAGTGAGACACAAAGGTCTCCTTGCTGCGACCCAGATTCGACAGTGCATGTTCTTCGACACGTTCGTCATTAGGATCAGGCGATTGCGTGAACCCGTCACCACGGGCGAACTTTCCGATCGCTCCGACACGTTGGGCGTAGTAGTAGGCGAACCGGGTTCTGAGGAGAACCTCGATCGGGTGGAGGACTTCGTCGCACACTGCAACCAGGTCTTGTTCGGCTTCGTAGAGTCGCTGGATCACTTCGAAGGATGAACCGTCGAGGAAGTGATTGTTGCCCGCCATTGGGTCAGCTTGCCAGTAACGGAAATATCCTGAGAGACGGTAGTAGTTCACGCGAGATAGGAACTCGGCTGCTGATGCGGTGTCGGTGACGGTCAAACCGCGTGCTTGAAGCAGTTTGA
>NZ_ADNU01000030.1 GCF_000178455.1 Brevibacterium mcbrellneri ATCC 49030
GCACTCATCCGCTCTGATGAGAACCATGTTTCGAGGTTACTTGCGCCAGTTGAATCGGACATCATACATACTAGTGTTACACTTAAACGTGAAAGCCCCGGAGCGATCCCTGCGTTTTAGACGTACATCACCGGGGTTACTGATTTCCCGCGACACGGCTCTTACAGTAGCGACGACGTCAAGCGGCACACATTCTCTAGATACTTCTGCTTCAGCGAACGCTTACGCCACTGCTCGATATTGAGCTCTTTCACCACCGGCACGTACGCTTCTTCTTCCAAGTCATACAGAGACGACGTCACACCTTCATCAACGATGAGCAAACTGATCTCCATATTCATGGCAAACGACCGCTCGTCCATGTTCGATGACCCAATCACCGTGACGTTGTCATCGACCAGAATGAACTTCGAGTGCAGAATCGTGGGCTCGGGGTAAAGGAAAATCTTCACCCCGTTCTCCATCAGCTCCTCATAAAACGACTCTTGCGCGTACTGCAAAATAGCGTGATTTCCCTGTTCAGACACATAGATGCGAACATCGACCCCGGAATGCGCTTCCGTCGTCAACGCCTGCTTCAGCGACTCATTTGGCACAAAATACGGAGTCACAATCACAACGCGCTTGTTCGCGTTATACACCAAGTGGTTAAACAGCCTCAGGTTGTTTTCCAACGGAAAACCCGGCCCTGACGGCACCGCTTGAGCCATGATTCCGCCCTCGTTCGGGACCTCCATTGTCAGTTGCAACTCGTCAGAAATAATGTCACCGGTTTCTGAGTACCAGTCAGTCGCGAACACGGCGTCCAGCTCGTTAACCACCGGGCCTGTACACCTAATGGCCAAGTCTTTCCACTCAAAGCCTTTTTTCACATTCGCACGCTTGTTGTACGTCTTATCAATCGCGTTGAGCGAACCAGTGAAACCAACCGCACCGTCGATCACCACAATCTTGCGGTGATTCCGCAAATCCGGGCGCTGATACTCCAACCGCCACGGCCTCACAGGCAAGCTCCGTCGCCAGTCGATAGGCGAGTTGTCCATGAGCTTTACTAGCTCCTTGTAGCCTGGGTATCCCACGCAACCAATGTGGTCCACCAGCACACGCACGTGCACCCCACGCTCCGCAGCTTCCTTCAACGCATCAAAGAACGGGGCGGTAGTCGAGTCGTAGGCGGCGATATAAAACTCCACGTGCACGAACTTCTTAGCCTGCTCAACCTCTTTGGCCATCAAGCGGATAGCTTCGTGGTTATCCGGCAACAAGCTAAAAGAGTTCCCGTGTGTCATGGGAAGCGCACCCAAAGAGTAGTTCAATTGCGCCGAGGTGCGAAGTGGTTCCGATAGGTGTTCAGATTTGCCCAAAATGGCTTGGGCGCCTGTCTGCGCTTTGATTAGGTCGTTAATTGTTTCCTGGTCTTTTCGGCGCTTTGCCGGCAACTTTGAACTACCAAAGATCAAGAACGCAATAATCCCCACATAGGGGATGAAGAAAATGGCTAACAGCCACCCCAGTCCTACGGCTGGTTTGCGCCTGTACGGAACCCACCCCAGGGCAATGAGCCGGATCAGAATGTCTGGGATGATCAGCAGTGTGACTAGCCATGCTGGCCAGTCGAGTTCAAACAGTTGAGTTGCCCACAAATCCACGATTCCAATTTAGCGCACGTGCGAAGACTCAAGTCCCCGCACGTGCGCCTGTGAGGAATAGCTGGTTAAGCCTCAACCATGAGTGTGACGGTCTGTGCGATGCAGGCTGGCTTGTCAGAACCTTCGATTTCGACAGTGTGGTTCATGACCACCTGCACGCCGGATGACTTGCGGTTCACCTCTGCGACTTCCACAACGTCACGTACGCGCGAACCCACAGGGACAGGCTGCGGGAAACGCACCTTGTTGAGCCCGTAGTTGATCATCATCTTCATTCCCGTGATGGTGAAAATCTTTGGGCTCAAACCAGCAATCAGGCTCAAGGTCAGATAACCGTGCGCAATCGTTGCACCGAACGGCCCTTCCTTGGCCCGCTCTTCATCGACGTGAATCCACTGGTGGTCGTTGGTTGCGTCTGCGAACTGAGAAACACGTTCCTGAGTAATTTCGAACCATTCCCCAGTCCCTATTTGCTGACCGACCAAAGCTTCGAGCTCTTCAACACCATTGATTACGCGGGGCTCTGCCATTGCTTCTCCTTCGAAACGAGTATTTACCAAAAGTATGGGGTGTGACCACCAAACTTATCGTACGTTCAAGTGCTTCAGATCACAATCACCAGGTACAGTAAGGGCAGTGCGTCAGAGAGGAGCATCATGGCTGATCACACACCCGCCCACCCGGTTAGCGACTTCGACCCACTACAGGTGCCCATCCGCAAAGCCGTCAGCGTCCTCATGGTCCGCAACAACCCACACCTCGAACTCTTCATCCAACACCGTGTGACCACCATCGACTTTGCCGCCGGCATGGTCGTCTACCCCGGCGGCCGCGTGGACGACGCCGACTACCACTCCCCCATCACCGCCTCGGCCTCACACGCCCAAAAATGGGCCCGCACCTGGGCCACAGACTCACCCACCATCAACGCGCTCCTCACCGCCGCCGTGCGCGAAACCCGCGAAGAAACCGGAGCCACCCTCGACCCCACAGCACTGCACCCCTGGGCCAACTGGACCACCCCACCGGGCCCCAAACGCCGCTTCGACACGTACTTCTACGTCGCCGACGCCCACAACCTCGCCGCCCAACACCAAACCACGGAAGCCACCAACTCCGAATGGGCACCCGCCCACACACTGCTGGCCGACTACAACGCCCACCGCCTCGACATGATGCGCCCCACCCTGCACCTGCTCAACGAAATCATCGAGCTGGGTACCGTCGACGCGATCCTCGACGCGGCCGCTCATCGCAGCATCGACCCCGTACGCCCCACCACCGCCGACGCAAAAGACCTAGGCAAGGCCAGGTAGCAGCGGGTGCGGTTCCTGGTGAGGGTGCGGCTTTAGGGCCAGGGCGCCTCACACGGGCAACGGCAGGCACGCCACCGCGTCCCCGGCTCCCGCACCTTCCGGCGGGATGATCACCAACCCGCGCGCCTTCGCCAGTCCGCGCAACATATTTGAGCCCCGTTTGTCACACAGCTCCCAGCGGTGCGGGTTTGCTCCCGCGCCCGAGGTGTCCCCCGGCTTAGCGGGCATGACTCGCCACGCGGATCCGGCGCCAGAGCGACCCTGGCCAGGGTCGAAGTCGTGAGCCAGGTTCACCGTCTGGGGCTGTTCAATGGTTCGGCCCAGAGCACCCCGGAGCACGTGGGTGAGCACCAGGCGCAACGCCACCATCGCGGCCAATGGATTACCCGGCAGCCCCACATGCACCACCCCCGAATGTTCCATGAGAAACGTGGGGTGGCCTGGACGCATGTTGAGTTCGGGGAACAGGACACGACCGGGCTTGGAGTTGGGCCCATTCGGGCCAGCCTCACCCGTGACACGCCTCAGCGCGGCACGCCTGACCTCGTCGACCCGCGAATGCCCAGTTCCACCCGTGGACACCACAACGTCGCACTGGCCAACCAGCTTCTCCAGCGCGTCCTCGGTTTCCGCCTCACCGTCGCCGATCCGCACACTGGCAACCACCTCGGCACCCAACATGCGCACGTACGCAGGCAACTGCGGACCGAACGCATCACGCACGAACCCGGGCTGAGGCAGGCCGGCGGCGACGACCTCGGTGCCGGTCAGCAACAACCCCACCCGTGGCCGAGCACACACCGGCAACGCGTCATGCCCCGCCACCGCCGCGAACGCCACCTGAGCGGGAGTGAGCACCTCCCCGGCACGGGCGACCAGGTCCCCGGTGAGGGCTTCGCGGCCAGCGCGGCGGATGTTTCGGCCGGGTTCCAGATCGCGTTGTGGCATCCCTGGCGCTAAGGAAATCCGCTCAGCGGCAGCCCCACTACCAACGCTAGTCCCGCCGCCAGCACCAGTCTCACCTGCCTCAACCTGCACCCACTCTTGCCGCACCACCGAGGCGGCCTCCGGCGGCACCAGCGACCCCGTCGCCACTGGCCACGCGCACTCCCCCACGGTCCACGGCCACGGGCCACGCACCGCAAACCCATCCATGGCAGACGAATCATAATGCGGCACATCTCTCACCACGCGCACGTCCTGGGCAAGCACCTCACCGACGCACTGATCCAACGGGCGCGTGACCTGTGGGGCGGGCATGCGAGCGCCACTTTCGTACGCGATCCGCATGGCGTCCAGTGGGTTCGGCGCCTGCACGGCGGCTGCTCCCGGCCCTGGGGCTCCCACCTGCCCGCTTTGTGATGTACCGTTTTCGACCATAGGGCCAGCGTATCCTCCAGCCGAAAGGTCACCATGCGTCGTTCCGTCCGCACCCGCGTCCACGTGTTTGGGCCCAACGGCCGTATTCGCACCAAAACCGACAAGGTCGTCGGCGAAGAACCCCTCGAAATCCGGCTGGGCGATCAGGAGTTCACCGTCATGATGCGCACCCCCGGTATGGACACGGAACTGGTGCTGGGCCTGCTTCTGGGCGAAGGGATCATCCGTGCTGCCAGTGATGTGGTGGAGATCGATTTCTCCACCGGCTTGGACCCTGACGGCACCCGCAACTACAACGTGGCTAGGGTGCGTCTTTCGCCCGAGGTGTCATCCGCCCTGGCAGAAAACGGCGGGCTTCCAGCGGGGCAGGAAAGGAATATTTACACCAGTTCGGCGTGCGGAATCTGTGGCACGGCTGCGCTGGAAGCAGTGACGAAGGTGTCGAGCTACCCGTTGCCCACGCCCGAGCCATTCTTTGATCCTGCAGTTGTGTGCGAACTACCGAACATCATGCGCGACCAACAACCCCTGTTTGCTACAACCGGCGGGATTCACGCGGCCGGGCTGTTTGAGTTCGGGGCTGGTTCCCCCACATTGCTCACCGTCGCCGAGGACGTGGGCCGTCACAACGCCGTTGACAAGGTACTGGGGTGGGCGATGCGCGAGGATCTCCTCCCGCTGAGTTCGTGCGTGTTGCAGGTGTCCTCACGCGCGTCGTTTGAGCTGGTGCAGAAGGCGGCGATGGCGGGGGTACCGGTTCTTTCGGCGGTGAGCGCCCCCAGTTCCGCTGCTGTGGAGTTGGGGAACAGTCTGGGTGTGACCGTGATCGGGTTTAACCGTAAGGGGACGTTTAATGTGTATTCGGCCCCGGAGCGGCTACGCGGGAACTGACCAGGTCCAAAGCTAGAGCGGGCCAGTCTAGAGCAGACCGCTCTCCACCACACAAGCATCAAACTTCATTCCGAAGTTGGTAGAGTTGAAGCCCTATATCCCCCTCGCCTATCCAAGGAAGCGCACTTGGGGGATTTTTCATGCCAAAAGAGACTAGCCCGAACTCTCCAGGTTTTGATCGAACTCGTTTTCTCTACAGAAGATAACCAATTCCGCTTTGATGTGTAGAGTAACGCGTCGATTTTGGGCCGAAAACGTGCACAAAACGAACAAAAAGGGTCTTTACTCTACAATCCAGTTCGAGGGTTGTCGAGTAAACGGCCACCAGCCCCAGCGACTGGCCAGCCGCAGCTACACTACTCCCCGCAACCTTTGAAGGTTACACTGAAGTGAACTATATGAACGACGTGCGTTGAGGCCAGGTTCTGCAGACAGAATAAATCAAAAGGAGGGGCGGCCTGTGGCAACAAGCGATCAACTTAAGGCTTTGGTTCAAAGTCACGCGGACGGCGACGACGCGCAGTTTTACGCTGTTGCCATGCAAGTTGCGGCTAAGGCAGCAAGGTCCGGGCACACCAATCTTGCAAGGGATCTACGAGATCTCGTAGATGATCTCCGTCAGAACAGTACTGCACCGTCTGTAGCACCTGTAATTCCAGTTACCCAGCCCAGGGGAGAACTCGCTTCCCTGCTCTCTGTCACCTACCCAAATGCTCATTTAGGCGACCTAGTCCTTTCTGAGAAGCTATCTGCAAGTATTGTCCGCGTTCTCACTGAACAGCGACAACGAGACACGCTTGTCCGCCACGGGCTACGTCCTGCTCAGCGTTTACTTCTGACTGGCCCACCGGGAACCGGCAAAACAACAACCGCGCAGGTGATCGCCGCGGAACTCAATCTGCCTCTATTCACGGTTCGTCTCGACTCAATGATCACAAAATTCATGGGTGCTACTGCGGCTAAATTGAGACTGATTTTCGATGCGATCGCTGAAACCCGTGGAGTGTACTTTTTTGACGAAGTAGATGCCCTAGCCGGTGATCGTGCGGCTGCGAATGATGTAGGAGAGATCAGACGCGTTCTCAACTCGTTCCTGCAGTTTCTGGAAGAGGACATTTCTGACAGCCTCATCATCACTGCAACAAACCACCCGCAGTTACTCGACAAAGCCTTGTTTCGCCGGGTCGACACTACCCTCGAGTTCGACCTTCCCGACGATGAGGGAATCAAGTCAGTCATCAAAAACCGGCTCGCCACATTTCAAATAGGCAACCTGGGCTGGAGACGAGTAATCCTAGCGGCTAGAGGGCTAAGCCACGCCGAGATCGCAGTTGCTGCCGAAAATTCGGCGAAGAGCTCAGTTCTCAGTGGGACAACGCGAATACTCACAGACGACCTTGTCGCTGCGCTGGAATACCGCCCGCGTGTGAACACTTCAGTTGAGCGATAGTGACAATCTATGAGTAAGCGAAATCGCGAACACATATTCGTGCCGTCCTCACCACAGCACGAGCCATACACACCGTCAAGCAGTGGGCGCAACAAGACCAGTAGAGCCGCTATCAATAACCGGAGAGCGCACGGAACAAGACTTCTTGAGGAGTACACAGAAGCAAGCGCGCCTCCCCAAGAAGAGTCGACAAGAAAAGGAACGCACATCTCTTTTCTGTCATTTGCAGGTTTCGAACTCGCATTGCAAAGTCTCGACGTACAACGACAAGGTGAGCAGCCAGAACTGGTTTCAGTAACTACACGAGAAACACCAGACGGCAACGTTCAGATCGCCACCGTGTATATCCCGGACGGCAAAAAACAGTACTTCCTTGAAAGACTTGAGGACTACATCAAGACTTGCGAACAGGAAAAAACTAAACACGAGAACCTCATTGAAGGTATCCAGGAGATCCGCAGAGCTACCATTAAAGAACTATGGACCGACCCTGTTGGTTTGTTTCCTACTGACGTGACGGAAGTTCGCTGGTGGGAAGTCTGGCTTCGCAAAAGAGATAACCACGAACTGGCGCGATTTACCGCTTATGCAAGCGAACACAAGCTACGTGTGAGTGATCATTTCCTCGGATTTAGTGGTCGCACAGTGATTCTTGTGAAAGCCTCTGCTGAAAAGCTTGCTGAGACCATGAGTTCGCTCGACGACATTGCCGAGCTGAGGCACCCACATGATGTTTCTAACGTCCTTGCGGAAAGTTCAGCCTTCGAACAGGCTGAATGGGTAGAAGATCTATGCAGGAGACTTAGTGAGGCTCCCGCCGACGCTCCAGCTGTTTGTATTCTTGACACAGGGGTACAGAACTCGCATCCTCTTCTTTCTGGCTCACTTCATGACTCTGACATACACGTGGCCGATGCACGGTGGAAACCTGCGCCTGTATATCCACATGGAACTGAAATGGCAGGTCTAGCGCTTTACGGCAACTTGGAATCTGCCGTACTTTCTTCACGTCCAGTTCAGCTTTATCATCGACTGGAATCAGTGAAATTCCTGCCCGATGTTGGGGACAACGCCCCTGCTATTTACGGTGCAATTACTGCTAGTTCAGTTGCTCGACCAGAAGTTCAAGCCCCAATGCGTTCACGGGTTTTTATGCTGGCAGTGACTGCGCCCACCCCGGACGAGAATACGAAAACTCGCACTAACGGGGCTCCAGCTGAAGCTGGGCAACCTACATCCTGGTCCGCGACAATCGACGCGCTGAGTTTCGGGCGATCCGTCGTCAACGTTGATTCTAGAATCACGTACCTGGATCCTAGTGAAAAACCTCATCCACGACTCTTTTTAATTTCCGTTGGCAATATTCGGGATATCGATGCAAGGGACAACCATTTAGACCGGAGTGTCTTAGAACCAGTCGAAGACCCTGCGCAAGCATGGAATGCACTGACGGTTGGAGCCTATTCGGAGCGGGACGATATGTCTGGGGCTCCTCACTTGTTTGCGGGTTACACCCCTATCGCTTCGCGAGGAGAGTTGTCGCCTGTAAGCAGGACATCAGTGATGTTCGAACCTAAAAAATGGCCCTTCAAACCAGATGTTGTGGCCGATGGAGGAAACTTCGCTGCATTGCCAGGCAACCCCTTGGCGGAGAAGCCGCCAAACTTGTCTCTACTCACCACCAGACTTCAAAAGCTCGGACAAGGATTTTTCACAACAACTAGTGATACCTCAGCAGCGACTGCGCAAGTTGCTGCGCTAGCAGCAGATATCTATGCGACGTATCCGACGCTTCGCCCAGAAACAGTCAGAGCTCTCGTAGTGCACTCTGCTCAGTGGACAAACACTATGCGATCACATTTCACGGCTGCGAAGAACAAAAGCGAAAAGGTCTCCCTGCTGCGCCGTTACGGCATGGGAGTACCGGATGCCGAACGCGCGTTGCGAAGTGCTTCAGATGCTCTCACCTTAATTGCAGAGGCCACAATTCACCCCTTTGAACGGAGGGATGACAGCAACGACGGAAAACTTCGTGAAATGAATCTGCACCGGCTTCCGTGGCCAGAAGAGGAGTTGGAAAATCTAGGAGATACCCCCGTCGAGCTGCGAGTGACTCTCTCCTATTTCGTGGAGCCTAACCCTTCACGTCGCGGATGGACAGGACGGTACGTCTACCCGTCTCACGGCCTTAGATTCGCTACACGAAGACCAGAAGAAAGCGTTGATTCCTTCCGCCAACGAATCAACAAACATGCGCGCACCGAGGGGAAACACCCTCCAACTCTAAGCACTGAGACAGGGTGGCTATTTGGAAGTAACCAGCAACAGTCTCCAGGGTCTTTGCACACGGATATTTGGACAGGAACTGCGGCCGAACTTGCACAAAAAGGGGTCATTGCGGTTTACCCTGTCAGCGGATGGTGGAAGAACCGTGGCAACGATGATCAAAGTGACAAGGGCGTCAATTACTCACTAGTGGTGAGCATTGAGGCACCCGAAGTTGACATTGACCTTTGGACAGCGGTCGCCCAGCAGGTTCGCACGCCAGTTGAAGTAAGTAACTAATTGTCACCAGACCCCGGCGCCCTCACAAGCCCGGCGGCCGACCACTGGCCAGCCACCCCAGAGCCCAGCTCCAAACCCAGCCTTAACCCTTGCCAAGCTCCCGCATCCGCTTTCGGACCGCCTCGGCCTGTTCTTCGCCACCAATGAGGCTGCGGATCGCACGCTGTTCAGCCGCGAACGCATCACTCAACGACGCACGACCGCTCAAATCCACCAGCATTTTCGCCTGCGTCAACGCCGACCTAGACTTCCCCGCCAACTCACGCCCCAACTCCAAGGCCCGCGCGTTCGCGTCCTGCGCCAGCTCCTCAACCAGCCCCATCTCGTAGGCCCGCTGCCCAGTGACCACTTCACCAGTGAAAATCATGCGCTTGGCGTTCCCCGCCCCCACCACACGCGGCAGAAGCTGAGTACCGCACATATCCGGCACGATCCCCCAGTTGATCTCCATCATCGACAGCTTGGCATCCGGCTGAGCAACCCGCAGATCCGCACCCAACGCAATCTGCAAGCCACCGCCAAACGCCACCTTCTGTACCGCCGCAATCACCGGCGCTTCCACCTGCTGCCACACAAAAACAGCCTGCTGCGCCAACGCTTTCGCCGGGCCCACACCCTCACGGGCCTCCGGTAACTCCGCCTGCCCACCAGCCATTTTCTTGAACTCGCTCATGTCCAGTCCAGAGCAGAACCCGGCACCCTTACCGGTCAGCACCACGGCGGCCACGTCGTCGCGCGCCTCCACGAACCGCCCCGCATCCACCAAATCCGCAAACATCTCATGCGTCAGCGAATTCAAGGTCTCCGGCCGGTTGAACTCCACATGCGCCAACCGGTCCTCAATCGTTAGCGTGACCGTTCCGTATTCGGCTTCGAATGCGTCCATGGTTCCCTCCGTTGTGGTTGCCCCGGCAACAGCCCGAGGTGTCACTTTCCTATGTTGTTATGTCACCTATGACTTCAAGTTACGCGAGTATGTGCGCACCATGTCCGGGTTGAGGTCTGAAATTGACCCGGCCCCCATGAGCTGCATGGTGACGGTCATTTCGTTTTCTAGAATCTCAAACACCTTGCGCACCCCAGCTTCACCGGCAGCCATCAGGCCGTACAGGTACGCCCGTCCAATCAATGTGAAGTCGGCACCCAAGGCCAGCGCACCAATAATGTCCTGACCACGCATGATGCCCGAATCCAGGATGATCGGTACGTCCTCACCCACCGCTTCACGGACCACGGGAAGCGCTTCCAAGGTGATAGGCGCGCGGTCGAGCTGACGGCCACCGTGGTTGGAAACCACCAACCCGTCGGCGCCGGCGTCAAAAGACTTCGACGCATCCACCTCGGTCAGAACGCCCTTCACGAATAACTTGCCGGGCCACACTGACCGAATCCACTTCAAGTCCTCAAAACTCAACGTGGGGTCAAACATGGATGAGGTGAGGCTTGCCAGATCCGACACCTCGTTCGACAGCGACGCGTATGTGAGCGGGTCCGTGGTCAAGAAATTAAACCACCACTCCGGCCTGTACGACGCATCCAACACCGTTCCGGCAGACAGCTTAGGCGGGATCGTGAGCCCGTGGCGCACATCGCGCAAACGACGCCCCGCAACCGTGGTGTCTACAGTGACCAACAGCGTTTCAAAGCCGTTCTTCCACGCCCGCTCCAACAGATCCTGGGACGCGTCACGGTCACGCCACAAGTACAACTGGAACCACTTGGTTGCGTTGGGCGCACACGCCGCCACGTCCTCAATGCTGCGCGTACCCATGGTGGACAGGGTGAACGGCACCCCAAAACGGTCGGCCGTGCGCACACCGGCCACTTCGCCTTCTGTGTGCATCATGCGGGTAAACCCAGTAGGCGCGATCCCCACCGGCAAACGCGACTCCACGCCTGCGATCGTGGTGGATAGATCTACATCGGCCGAGCCCGCCAAAATCGCCGGGTCAAACTCTAAGTTCCTAAACGCTTCGCGGTTACCGCGGTACGTGTATTCGTCCTGCGCGCCACCGTCCACGTAGTTGAACGGCCCCGCAGGTGTGCGTCGCTTAGCGATCCGACGCAAATCATCAATATCACCCACACGCGCCAACCTGGACTTTCGACCCCCAAGGTTGAGGTCAAACTGCATGAGCGGCACAAAGTTCTTTAACTGCGGAACACGTCTAATGGTCACCATGATGCCACTCTACCGAGCCGTCCGGGTCCACACACTCCCGCCTCGGGATATCCCAGCTAGCGGGCTCCTGCCAGCCCGACCAATCCTCGGTAAACGCCCACGCACCTTGCTCCCACTGACCCAACGCCACAGTCGCGTTAGAGCGTATTGCTGCCGCGACGCCGGCGTCCCACTGCCCGTACTTCACCGCCGCGGCCAATTCGTCTTCGTCTTTTAACTCCGGTACCTGGCCGGGGCGAATCACCAGGTCAAGCACATGGTCCGAGGTGTATAACTCCCCCATCGCGCGCCCGTCCACCGCCGGCCCCAACCGGTGATGCCCCTCTAGGTTCACGTAGTGCGCGTTCACTGTGCCTGATGCCTCACGGAACACCCACACCGAAAACGGCATGCCCACCGGAATCAGCCGTAGCACCCCGCGCCCGTACCACTGACCACCCACTGCCACACGATCGATCCTACGTGGATTAAACCGCACGTGGTCAGGTACGTTGTGCGGGTTCACACTCTCAAACCCCGCCAACCGGGCGTGAACCACCGGCGTGCCCCCGGCCAGCCACACCACAAGCCCACGCTCGTCATGACGCACCACCCGCACCGGTTGTACCACATCTACCCCGTGTGCCGCGTAGTCGTGTCGGCGAAATCGCCACCGCACCACATCACCCGGTTGCAGTCGCTTGGCCTGGGCGAGCGGAACGGAGCTGGCCGGAGCTGGCGACGGAAACGGCTCAGTCCCGCACTGGGCAGAACCTCCCTGGCCCGGCTCCTGGGCAGGCTCCGTTCCGTATTGGGCAGAACCTCCCTGCCCAGAACCGTCAGTTGGTGTAGTCAATCGTGATTGCTCCAGTTTTGGTCGATGCTGTGACCGGGATTGCGTTGGGGTCGGAATCGTTTGAGTCTACATTGACGATCTTCTCGCCAGTCTGAGTTTCGGCTTTCACGTTGTACGGGTGTCCGCCTGATACGTCCTCTGGATCCAGTAGTTCAATGTCCACCACCCCAGTTTTGGCCTCCGCACGGATGCTTGACGGCTGCGCGTCATCGGACATTTCATAGGTCAACGCGCCACTTGTCGCTTCCAAAGCAACCGCGCCGGTGACCTTCAGTTCATCCACCGTGACACTTCCCGTGCGAGCGCGCCCCGTGAAGCTTTCCGCCTCACCTGCCGCGGAAATCACGCCCGACCTGGTGCTCAACTCCACGTTCGTCGCCGACCCGTTGAAGTGGACAACACCCCGTTCACTCGTCACTTTCACGTCGTGGTATTTACCTGACTCAATGTAAATGTCACCGGATTTCCAGTCAGCCTGGATGTTGCGTGCCTTACCTTCAGGCACACCGATCGTAACCGTTGTATTCCTGGTTGCCGTCCAGTTGCCTGGCTCGTGCGTCACGTTCACCTGGTCGGCCGAGTCAGATGTTCGTGTTTCCACCTTTGGCGGTTCCCCCGACCCAACAGCCTTGTACTTGATGAAACCGTCGCCTTTGGTGGGCACGACCTTGACATACACATTCTCCCCGTTCAGTTCCAGCGTATCCGTCGCTGGGTTGAACGGTATGTTCTTTTCCACCACTTCGACCTTCAGAAGCTGCACGGCCGCCGCCGCGCCCAAGCTCGCCGGCACGGCAACTGCCAGGCACACCACCGCGGCCACGGCAATGCGCCACAGAATTCGGCCCGTTGAACTTAGCGGTGGCGCAGGTTTCGTGTACTTCTTTGGTTTGGGTTGTTGTGGGTGCCCACCCGCCCGAGGTGGTTGCGGGTACGCGTTCTGCCCTCCTGGGTGCTGCCCGTCTGTCTGCTGGCCAGCTGGGTTATGACCGCCTGGGACTGGGTTTCCTGAGTAATTCGTTGGCATCGTCATGTCAGACTCCTAGGAACTTCAGAACGGCGAGGACGCGGCGGTTTTCGTCGCTATCGGCCAGCAGTCCTAGCTTGGTGAACATCGAACTGATGTGTTTCTCAACAGCACCGCTACTTAGGAACAACGTGCTCGCAATCGCTGAGTTGGACTTCCCTTCAGCCATCAACTGCAGCACTTGGCGTTCACGTTCACTCAGAACCGCCAGCCCGTCTTTCTTCCGGGAGCGGACCATAATCTGGGCAACCACCTCGGGATCCAAAACTGTGCCCCCGCCCGCCACGTCTTCAACCGCGGCCAGGAAGTCATCCACATCAGCAACACGGTCCTTGAGCAGATACCCAAAGTTGCCTGTGTTCTCAGCGATCAGATCAGATGCGTACCGTTCCTCCACGTACTGGCTGAGCACCAGCACGCTCACCTCCGGGTTCTGGCTGCGGATCAGCACCGCGGCGCGAATGCCCTCATCCGTAAACGTGGGCGGCATCCGCACGTCCACAATCACCAGGTCCGGGTTGAGGTCGGTCACCGACGACAGCAGATCAGTAGCGTCAGACAGGGTGGCAACCACCTCATGCCCCGCGTCCGTGAGCAGACGAACAAGACCTTCACGCAACAAAACCGAATCTTCAGCAATCACTATTCGCATGGCAACTCCACTGTGATAACCGTGGGACCACCCACGGGAGAATGAACATTGAACGTACCCCTGGCCGCCGTCACACGTTGGGCCAGCCCAGCCAACCCGGTAGTCGAGCCGGTAGTCGACAGCTGGGCGCCACCTCGGCCGTTGTCACGAACCTCAATCCGCATGCGACCGCCCATGTGCGTGATATTCACGTGGCCCTCCGTGGCCTGAGCGTGTTTGCCCATGTTGGAAAGTGCCTCGGCGACCACGAAGTACGCCACCGATTCAATGTTTGGCGCCACCCGCGGCACATTGACGTTGACCGTCACCGGCACGGCCGAACGGGCCGCCAAAGCCGAAACCGCCGCATCCAAACCACGGTCGGTGAGCACTGCCGGGTGGATGCCCCGGACCAGTTCGCGCAGCTGAGTGATCGCGGCCTTCGAATCACTGTGCGCCTCTTCCAGCAGGGCGTGCGCGCCTTCTGGGTCACGAGCGACCTTCGCCTTAGCCATGCCCACCTTCATGGACAGGGCCACCAGAGTGGGCTGGACGCCGTCGTGCAGATCGCGTTCGATACGCAGACGCTCCGTGGTGGCCGCGTCAACTGCGCCCACGCGAGCGCGGTCAACCTCGGTGAGTTCCTGCTTCAGCGTCTCCGCCTGGGGCACCGCTAGGAGCCAGCGGTCAAGAGCGCGGTCGGCGATCGCGGCCACCCACAAACTCACGAACCCAACGATGAACGCCAGGCACCCAAACACCACGAACATTCCACGGGCCGAGCCTTGCACCGGGGCGTCGAAGACAATCAGAATCGCATCTGGGTTAATGGCACCGATGAACAGGAGAGTGGCGAACTGCGCACACAGCGCGACCAGAATGAGTGTGAAGAGGCCCAGCACTTGTTTGGAGAAGTGAAGGGCGGTTTCGCGCCAGAAGTACGCTTCGCCAGCGGCGCGGATGTTGGTTTCTACCCAGCCTTTGAAGCCAGTGCTGTTAGATCGGCGGCGAGGTGGGAACGGGATTTCCGTGTTGTAGATCGCTTCAGAACGGCGACGCTCCAGGACATTGATACCACGCTGCACAAACACCCAAAAGAACAGGACGACAAGTCCCATCCCAGCGGCCAACGCGGTGCTGATACCAGTTGTGATGACGACGAGCTGAACCCACAGCCACACGGTCGCGATGATCCCCGAAAACAGGACATTGAGCATGCCCCACGGGTTCGGAATCAGGAGTTCTTTCTTCATGCTTCCAATCTAGGTTTCGCCTACCGTTCCAGAATATGGTGCTAACCGCCAACCGGGGTAGGGAAAACCCCCGAGGCGGTGGTGGGGTTGGGTACCAGACGGCGCAAAGCGAACGATAAGGCGCAATATAACGCGCCTTATCGTTCGCTTTGCGCCGTTTCGCCGGGGGTTTCTAAGCTTGCACGAAACCTACGCCGTTACAGTGAAAGCTATGGATGAGTCACACACACCTCTGCGATCGCGAAACCGCACATTCATCCTGTTTTGGATTTCGGCAATCACAGGCGTAGCCATGTACGTGACCCAACTCATCCTGGTGGAACGTGGCGACTTGCCACGCTCTCTACCCACAGGTGACTCCGTTGGGCTTGTCACCATGGGAGTCGAGATCGCGCTGGGCGTACTCGCACTCGCCCTGCTCCCCGCGGCGATCCGCCACGACCCCATGGAACGCGAAAAATCCTACGTGGGCCCACCCGAAGCACTCGTCGCCTCACTGGTCATCCTGTGCTTATGGTTCGTCACACTTCTGGCCGCACCAGCCGGAGCGGTTGTGCTCATTTCCTTGTCCGCACGGCTCTCGCCTTCATGGACACTGCCCGCAATCGCCGCCTCGATCCTGTCGATCGTCGTACGCGAACTCACCTATAGCCCGCTCGTGCATGACTTCGACTACCGAATTGCCCTCGGCGCTTTCTGCCTCACCATGATCCTGATATGTATGGGCACCGCCCGAGGTGTCGTACTACGCCGTCAACTCGTCCACAGTTTCCGCACCCGCCACGACGCAGACGAAACGCAGAACGCACACAAGTAACCACCTCGGCGGGGGTGCGGGGCTCCCTCGCCCGAGGTGGTAGCGAGTGAAACCCAAAACAAAACCGGCGCGCACCCTATGAAGGGCACGCGCCGGCTCTACGCAAAAGCCAGAAATCTTATTTCGGAGCCATGCGGATAGCGCCGTCTAGACGGATGGTCTCACCGTTGATGTATTCGTGAGTAACCAGCATGTCAGCCAGCTGCGCGTATTCTTCCGGCGTACCCAGACGTGCAGGGTGCGGAATCGAAGCAGCCAAGGAATCCTGCGCGGCCTGTGGCAGACCAGCCATCATCGGGGTCTGGAAGATACCGGGCGCAATCGTGTTCACGCGGATCTTGCTTGCAGCCAATTCGCGCGCCATCGGCAGGGTCACAGCGTGGACACCACCCTTGGACGCGGAGTACGCGATCTGACCAATCTGGCCGTCGAACGCAGCAACCGAAGCCGTGTTGATGATGACACCACGGTCACCGTCGAGCTCTTCGTTCTGCTGCATCGCAACGGTAGCCAAACGGCACACGTTGATGGTTCCGATCAGGTTCACACCAATAACCAGCTTGAGCTGGTCCAGGGGCAGCGCACCCTTCTTACCAACCAGCTTGCCAGGCGTTGCAACACCCGCACAGTTCACAACAACACGCAGGTCACCCAGGCTGGTGGCCTTGTCAACAGCAGCCTGAACCTGCTCTTCGTTCTGCACGTCAGCAGCGACAAAGTGAGCGTTGTCGCCCAGGCTCGCTGCTGCTTCATTTCCGACTTCTTCGTTCAAGTCGACCATGACAACTTTCGCGCCGACTTCCAAGAAGCGCTTGGTCGTCGCAAGTCCAAGACCTGAAGCACCACCGGTCACCAGTGCTACTGCACCGCCGAGTTTCATACCTTTACCTCCGGTTGTTCGGAGCACACCACCCCACACACGGGGCGAGCGCCACTTAACACGTAAAACCAAAACCCTGGTTATGTCACCAGGCTAAGGCCCAGTCTAGGACGCTCGGTTAACAGGGCATAACTTGCGTCACATTTTTGGCGTTGGTTAGCTATACGAGAAGCTCACGAAAAAGGAGCCCAACATGACAAAGTCAAATGGCCGTGACCAAATTTTGCAGGCCGCGCTGGTGACGTTCGCGCACAAAGGATTCGACGGAGCATCCATTCGCGACATCGCCCAGCGAGCTGACCTCAGCCTTTCCGCGCTGTATTACTACTTCTCGTCAAAGAAGGAAGCACTGTTTGCGCTCGTTGATAAGGCGTACTCAACGTACAACGAACGCACGGCTGAAATCCTCGCGCAGGCCCCACATGACGTTAACGCCCAAGTCGCCTACGGCGTTCGGCACCTGGTGAGCTACCGGTGCATCAACGTGTTGTACTCCCGGGTCATTCTGTTAGAAACTGGCCGACTGTCCGCGCCGCGTTACGCGGAAGCCCACGCAATGCAGCGCGAATCCAGTTCCATATTTGAAAAGATCATTGCCCGAGGTCGTTCCCAGGGGATCTTCCATGTTGACGACCCAGCGTTGATGACCCGGTCGGTGAACGCGATGTGCAATGCAATCCCGCAGTGGTTCGTACCCGGTGGCGCGTACACTCCTGAAACGCTTGCATACCAGTACGTGCAGACAACATTACGTATGCTTGGTTCTGAACAAGCGCGCAACATCGAACTGTATTTCAATGGACGGGTTGACGCTTCAGCCACACGCATCGACCCCGGCCCTGCGGAACCGAACGGGGACGAAAATGTGGCCGTAGACAGAGTCCGGTTACCTCCGCTGTGAACCATTTGAAAGAATGAGGACCATGTCCCGCATTTTGTGTCCTGAACTCACCCACAAGGTGATGTCTGCCGCCGACGCCGCCGCGTTTATCAACCACGGCGACAACGTCGGTATGAGTGGTTTTACTGGCGCCGGTTTCCCTAAAGCGGTCCCGCAAGCGCTCGCCAACCGGATTCGTGACGCGCACAGCGCTGGCGACGAATTCTCGATTGGCATGTTTACTGGTGCTTCCACCTCGGCCGAGGTGGATGGCGCCTTAGCTGAGGTCGATGGGGTGCATCTGCGCACGCCTTTCAACACCGACCCGGACATGCGGAAAGCTATCAACGACGGACGCGTCGAATACATGGACCAGCACCTGAGCCATCTGGCCCAGCAAGTGTGGTTCGGTTTCTACGGCAACCTCGACGTTGCCGTCATTGAAGTCGCGGCCATCCTGCCTAACGGACTTTTGGTGCCGGGCACCTCGGTCGGAAACAACAAAACCTGGCTTGACCTTGCAGACAAAGTCATTCTGGAAGTCAACGAATGGTTGCCCACCCAGTTCGAAGGCATGCACGACGTGTACTACGGCACGCGCATTCCTCCGCACCGCAACCCCATCCAGCTCCTCTCACCAGACCAGCGTATTGGCGACCCATACCTGCGGGTAGACCCAGACAAGATCGTGGCGATCGTGAAAACCGATGCGCCTGACCGCGACAACACGTTCAGCCCGGTTGATGACGCTTCAGAGGCGATGGCTGGATACCTCATCGACTTCTTGCGCCACGAAGTCAAAGCCGGTCGCATGCCCAAGAACCTTCTGCCATTGCAGTCCGGTGTGGGCAATGTGGCTAACGCGGTGCTGGCAGGCCTGGCTGATTCGGAGTTCGAACACATGACTTCGTACACCGAGGTCATCCAGGACAACCTTCTCGCCCTGCTGGACACGGGCAAGCTGGACAGCATTTCCGCTACCTCGTTTAGCCTGTCGCGGGATGTTGCTGAAAAGTTCAACAAGAACATCGACAGTTACAAGGGACGTATTTTGTTGCGTCCACAAGAGATGTCGAACCACCCAGAGATTGTGCGCCGCCTAGGTGTCATTGCAATCAACGGCATGGTCGAAACCGACATTTACGGGCACGTGAACTCCACACATGTCATGGGTTCAAAGATGATCAACGGGATCGGCGGTTCTGGTGACTTCGCCCGCAACGCGTTCCTCAATTTCTTCGTATCACCGTCAACCGCTAAAGACGGAAAGATTTCGTCAGTGGTCCCCATGGCCAGCCACGTGGACCACACGGAACACGATGTTCACGTCATTGTGACCGAACAGGGAATCGCGGACCTCCGCGGCCTGTCACCACACAAACGTGCCGAACGTATCATCAACAACTGCGCACACCCGGACTTCCGTGACGCGCTACGCGACTACTACGACCGGGCGTGCAAGAGCGCAACCGGGCTGCACACACCGCACATTCTGGAAGAGGCTTTGAGCTGGCACGTTTCACTGCGTGATACCGGCACCATGCAAAGGTGAAAATTCAGCCCACCCTCATACAGGCGCGGCTACACTGACGGTATGAGCGAACCAACAGTTACCGTTCCAGAAATCCCAGACGACGCTGTTTTCTTGGATGTCCGCGAAGACTTCGAATTCGAAGCCGGACACATTGAAGGTGCGCACCACATTCCACTCAGTGAACTTGAACCACGCTACGGCGACGTGCCCGTCGACGTTGACGTGTACGTGATGTGCCGTTCAGGTGGCCGCGCTTTGCGTGCCGCCGCATGGCTCAACCTCAACGGATTTGACGCCATCGTCGTCGAAGGCGGAATGGGCGCGTGGAACCTTGACCACGGACGCCCAATCGTGTCTGAAAACGGTCAAGAACCTACCGTAGTTTGATCCCAAGTTTGATCCCCCGCCCGCTGTTGCCCCACTGACAGCCCGCACACATGCCCACACCTTTCGTAACACCGGAGTGAGTGAACATGACCAATCGAGCAGGCCAACCAGCCCAAGAAACAGACCTCGTCGACATTTCTAAACTGCTCGACGCGTACCACGACACGGTACCCACGCCCAGCGAAACTACCCAGCGGGTGTCCTTTGGCACCTCGGGACACAGGGGCAGCAGCCTCACCGGGTCATTCAACGAAGCTCACATCGTAGCCATCACACAGGCCATCATCGAATACCGCGCCGGCCAAAATTACACGGGCCCCATCTACTTGGGACGCGACACTCACGCCCTGTCAGAACCAGCGTTGCTCACAGTGCTAGAGGTTCTTGCAGGTGCGAATGTGCCCGCCATGATCGACGACCGTGACGGCTACACCCCAACACCGGTGCTCAGCCACGCGATCATCACCCACAACAAACGTGTGGGCACCGCGCAGGGGCTGGCCGACGGCATCATCATCACTCCATCCCACAACCCACCCGGAGACGGTGGAATCAAATACAACCCACCCCACGGTGGCCCAGCTGGCGCCGACATCACCGCGTGGATCGAAAACCGGGCCAACGAACTGCTGGAAGGCAGCTGGCGGGACATCCCCCGCACCTCGTTCCAGCGGGCCTTCCACCTGGAGAACACCACCAACTTCAACTACGTCGAAAACTACATTGACGACCTCGGCGCGGTCATTGACATGGAAGCGATCGCCCAGTCCGGTCTGCGCCTGGCCGCCGACCCGCTAGGTGGTGCGAGTGTCGACTTCTGGTCCTCGATCAGCGAAATCCACGACCTCAACCTGGACGTGGTGAACTCTCAGGTGGACCCGGCGTGGGCGTTCATGACCCTGGACTGGGACGAAAAGATCCGCATGGACTGCTCCTCACCGTACGCTATGGCGTCGCTGATTGATTCGGCCGGCGACTACGACCTGGGCTTTGGGAACGACCCGGACGCTGACCGGCACGGGATCGTCACCCCTGATGGCGGGCTCATGAACCCCAATCACTACCTGGCCGTGGCAATTGACTACCTGTTCCAGAACCGCCCCGGTTGGGGCGCCGAGGTGGCAATCGGGAAGACGCTGGTGTCCTCCAGTCTTATTGACCGGGTGGCAGCGCGCTTGGGTCGGAAGCTGGTCGAGGTTCCCGTTGGGTTTAAGTGGTTCGTAGATGGGCTGGCTGACGGCACCTTGGGATTCGGCGGCGAAGAGTCTGCGGGCGCGTCATTCTTGCGGATGGACGGCACTGCGTGGTCCACGGATAAGGACGGGATCCTGCTGTGCCTGCTGGCTGCCGAAATCACGGCTAAGACCGGCGAAACCCCTTCACAGCGTCACGCCAAGCTGGTCGCAGAGCTGGGTGCCAGTTCGTATGCCCGCGTGGATGCGCCCGCCACGCCTGAGCAGAAGGCTGTTTTGAAGAAACTCAGCGCATCAGATGTCACTGCCACCACGTTGGCGGGTGACCCCATCACGGGCACGTTCACTGAAGCCCCCGGGAACGGTGCAACGATTGGTGGTTTGAAGGTGACTACGGATAACGCGTGGTTTGCCGCACGGCCATCTGGCACCGAGGACGTGTACAAGATTTACGCTGAGTCGTTCAAGGGTGACGAGCACCTGGCACAAGTTCAGGAACAGGCCCGCGAGGTCGTGGGGGCGGTTCTTAAGTAGTGGGGTTGACGGTTCAACCCCGCTGGGCCATAGTCGTGACTGCCCGGCGCAGTTCTTCGAGGATGACGAAGACCACCGCGCAACCAATCACCAGCAACCAGTGTTGTCCGTCAAGTGGCACGGTTGAGAATGCTGCGTTGAGAACCGGCAAGTAGACGACCAGTAGTTGCAGCAGCAGCCCAACGGCGAGTGCCAGCCAGAGCCAGTGGTTGCTTAGCATGCCGATAAACATTGACCTGTGCGCGTGCCGGACCGACAGCGTGTTCACCAGTTGCAAAATAACGAGCACGGTGAAAGCGACCGTCCGGCCTGTGGCCACGTCGTCGTTGCCTTCGATGAGCCCACCGGGCAGGCACGCGTCAAGGGCAAGGAGCGAAAGCACTGCCATGACAAATCCGGTGCTGAGGATCCGCGCCCATTCGCGACCGTCGAGTGCGCGCTGATCAGGACGGCGTGGCGGTTTTGTCATCACGTGGTCATCAACAGGGTCTACACCTAGTGCTAGTGCTGGGGCAGAGTCGGTGACAAGGTTCACCCACAGAATCTGGGTGGCCACCAGCGGGAGGATCACCGTACCGTCGGTTTGGATCAGGCCCAGCATACCCGCGAGCACAACTCCTCCGAACACGGTAAGGACTTCGCCCATGTTCGATGACAGCAGGTAGCGCAGGACTTTTTTGAGGTTGGCGTAGATGCCACGTCCCAGTTTGACTGCCTTAATAATCGACGCGAAGTTGTCATCGGCGAGGATCATTGTCGCCGCATCATGTGAGACGCGTGTGCCGGTGATGCCCATTGCCACACCGATGTCGGCGCGTTTGAGGGCTGGTGCGTCGTTGACGCCGTCACCGGTCATCGACACGACGTGACCGTGGGCTTGCAAGCTTGTGACGATTCGGAGCTTGTGGCTGGGGTCGACGCGAGCAAAGACAGCGGTAGTCTCGACGGCCTCGGCGAACTGCTCATCATCGAGTTCATTCAGTTGCGCTCCGGTGAGGATCTTCGGTTCGTTGATGCCCAGGTCGGTAGCGATCCGTTGGGCTGTCAGCGGGTGGTCGCCGGTGATCATGATGACGCGGATCCCGGCCCGTTGCGCTTGAGCGATCGCTTCTTTGGCCTCTGGCCTGGGCGGGTCGATCATCGCAACCAGGCCAACGAAGGTCAGTCCCTGCTCCGCTTCCGCGTCCAGGTTGGGTGCGGGGTTACGTTCCCCGCCCGAGGTGTCAGACACCTCCCGCACAGCCACCGCCAGTGTCCGGTAAGCCTCCCCCGCCAGCGAGGTGACTTCCTCTTCGAGGCGGGAGAGCACCTCGGGAGTGGCCTCAATGTCCCCGTCTGCGGTGCGCACGTGGGTACAGCGGGCGAGCACCACATCTGGGGCACCTTTCATGACGAGTTTTGCGGCGTCAGGGTCAGTAGTGTTCGTGTCAGCGCTGTTCGTGTGATTTGCGATGAGGACGGACATGCGTTTGCGTTCAGAAGAGAACGGGAGTTCGTCGAGGCGGTGTGGTTTGGGGATAGAGAGGCCAGCGTCGGAACACCCGATGAGAAAGGCCACTTCGGTCGGGTCACCGATTGGGCCGTCGGCGGCGAGTCGGGCGTTCGAGGCTATGGATCCGAATATGAGAGTGTCGGCAGCTTGGGCATCAGTGATGTGGAAGCGGCCGTCTGCGGTGATGACACGGTCGATGGTCATCTGGTTCAGGGTGAGCGTTCCGGTCTTATCCGTGCACACCACCCCTGCTGAGCCGAGGGATTCGACCGCGTCGAGCTTTTTGACGATCGCCTGGTGGGTAGCCATCCGACGCACACCCATTGCGAGGATCACGGAAACGATCGCGGTGAGGCCTTCTGGCACAGCGGCAACGGCTAAAGAAACGCCCAGCAGCAGGATGCTGACCAGTGAGGCCACCGAGTGATCAGCGGTGACGAGGTAGAGAGTGGCCATGACGGCCAGGGCGATCGCGGTGACGACGATCGTGAGTGTCTTGCCTACTGCCGCCATCTCTTTTTGCAGGGGTGTGCTGGTGGTTTCGGCCGTCGAAATCATGCCTGCGACCTGGCCGATTTCGCTGATGGCTCCGGTGCCGGTGACAACGGCACGGGCACTGCCCTGAGTGATGGCGGTGCCGGAGTAAACCATCGTGAGCCTGTCGGCCAGTGGTGTATCAGGGGTGACTGCCTCGACGGTTTTATGTACGGGCACGGACTCTCCGGTCAACGCGCTTTCTGCGACCATGAGGCCGTTGCAGGAAAGGAGGCGAGCATCAGCCGGCACTGCGTCGCCTTCGGCCAGCTGCAGGATGTCGCCGGGAACCAGGTCGGTGGCGTCGATGACCTGGGTGCGGCCGTCACGGGTGACGGTTGCGTTCAGGCTGGTCATTTGTTTGAGGGAAGCGACTGCGTCGGCGGCTTTGAGTTCTTGGACCAGTCCAATGGCCGTGTTCACAATGATGACTGCGGCGATGACAATCGCGTCGATGGGGGCGCCCTGTCTGCCTTCTGCGACCCAGGCGAAGGTCGAAACAATGATGGCAACGAACAGTAGGTAGGTCAGTGGTTCGTTGAGTAACCGCAGTACTCGACGCCAGAGTGGAGTGGTTTTCGCGCGGGCAAGTTCGTTACGGCCGTGGGATTTCAGACGGCTACTGGCCTGGGTTTCGGTGAGTCCAGTGTCTGCCGAGGTGTCAAGTGCGGAGATGACGTCATCCGGCTGCCGTGCGTGTGGGTTGGGGATTGCGAGCGTTTCGGTGAGTGGCGAGGGGCTCATGGTTCGAGTCTAGACCCGTTTGTTTTAGATGCAGCCGGGAGTGATGGTTGCAACCGGCCGAGAAGGTATCTGACCAGGTTTTACTTTTCCTGGTGTGCGGTGGGTGACATCACCTCCGGGGAGTGTTAAGAAACCGTCAATAGAGGCCTAGAATTATCTGGTGCTATCGACCTACCGTGACATTCTGAGCTTGCCTGGGGCCTGGCGTTTTTCGTTCGCTGGCCTCATCGCGCGTTTCCCTATGGCCATTTTGGGCCTGGGGATCGTGCTTTTTGTGCAGGGTGTGACGGGTTCGTATGGGCTGGCCGGAATTTTGTCAGCTGTGTACATGGTTGCGCAGGCCATTGGCAACCCGATCCTGGCGAAGCTGGTCGACAAGCATGGCCAGTCAAAAGTCATGGTCCCGGTGACCTATGTTCACATCGCTGCAACGGTTGTTCTGGTTGTTGCTGTGTACGCAGACCTGTGGTGGCTCGTGTACCCGGCCACCGTGTTGACCGGAGCTACAGTGGGCAGCGTGGGGTCGCTGGTGCGCGCCCGCTGGTCGTACGTCTCTCCTACACCTCGGCATTTTTCGACGGCACTGTCATGGGAGTCGGTTGCCGACGAGTTCCTGTTCATTGTGGGTCCGGTTTTCGTGACGGTTTTGGCGACTGCAGTGCAGCCTGCGGTGGGGATCATCGCGTCGTCGGTGTTGTTGGCGGTAGGCGCGACCCTGTACTACAGCCAAAAGGGAACTGAACCGCCGATCATTGAGCGCGATCCCACAGCACCTAAAGGCAAAGTGATGTCGAACCCCGCGATTTTCGTGGTGGTGCTGTCGCAGTTGTTTGTGGGGATCAACTTTGGCGCGCTTGACGTTGGAGTGGTTGCGTTCGCTGAAGAGCAGGGAATGAAGTCGCTTGCTGGTGTTGCGCTTGGCGTGCACGCGATCGGTTCGCTGTCCGCTGGGATCGTGTATGGGGCGATTACGTGGAAGAGCCGGGCGCGGGTTCGGTTTGCTTTGGCGTTGAGTGCGTTGGCGCTGGGCGGTTGGGCGTTTCAGCTTGCGTCCTCGTTGGTGGTTTTGTGTGTCATTGTGTTCTTTGTGGGGCTCACGGTTGCGCCGTCGATCATTGCGGCGTCAACGATTATTGAGCAGTTCGCTCCTTTGGCGCGGTTAACCGAGGCGTTCGCGTGGATTGGAACGCTCATGAGCGTGGGAGTTGCGGTCGGGTCGGTGCTGGCTGGGATTGCGATTGACTCCTATGGCGCTAAGGCGGCGTTGGCTATTCCGGCGATGGGTTCGTCGGTTGCTGCGCTGGTTGTGATTGTGTGTAACCGGATGCTTGATACGGGGTACAAGCGTCACCAGCGAGAAGTAGTTGAAACTGGTGAGTAACTTCACGTGACGATTTATGACGTTTGGGTTTATATTGGAAGAACCGCGGCGGTCAGGCTGAAAATATGCATGGCTGTCGTGGTTTTTAATTTGACGCCCCACCCTGCACTTCACTTTGCGCCACTCCGCTGGGGTCGTGAGGAGTTTCCCAACTACATCCCTCATACTGGACATACACTGTCTAACTGATTGGAGACTCGACATGACTCACAGGTCAGCACTTTCCCTACTGCTCAGCGCAGTTCTGACCTTGGTGATCGGTTCGTTCGGCCTGATGTTCGCTTCGCCAGCCCTCGCCCACGACCAGCTGATCGGCTCCAACCCTAAAAACGGAGCCAAGCTGGACAAGCAACCCGAATGGCTCGAACTGGAGTTTTCTGGAAACATCCAGGACATCGGCACCGAAATCCAGGTCATGCACGAAGGCAAAGACGTATCTGCCGGTGAAATCGCAATCGAAGGTCGCAAAGTCACCTCGGCGCTCCCCGACGACCTGGCGCCAGGCGACTACAAAGTCGTGTGGCGAGTGGTCAGCTCGGACGGCCACCCCATTAGCGGAACCCTCGAATTCACCATCAACGACAGCAACGCTGCTGGTGGAACCACCTCGGAAAACGAAGGCGACGCCTCCACTAACGAACAGCCCGCCGAAGGCACCGGCGACAACAAGGCAGACAACGCCAACAACAACGGAAGCTCAGCCGA
Organism: Brevibacterium mcbrellneri ATCC 49030; assembly: GCF_000178455.1. Taxonomy (GTDB): domain Bacteria; phylum Actinomycetota; class Actinomycetes; order Actinomycetales; family Brevibacteriaceae; genus Brevibacterium; species Brevibacterium mcbrellneri. The sequence goes on from NZ_ADNU01000030.1 coordinate 26,261, forward strand.
TACCTCGGCAGACACCGACGCTTCCGCTACAGCCAACGAAGACAACGGTGGTATTTCACCAATCGCCTACGTGGTGATCGCCCTGGGCGCAGTAGGCGTTGTCGCGCTCGTCATTGTGATGTTCCGTCGCAAAAGCCGCGGTCTCGAACAGTAGCCGCTAACGCATAACCCACTTCTTTAAGCACTCGCCCCGGTTCAGCAATACACTGCTGGACCGGGGCTAAGTCTGTGAGCGCGAAAACCTCAGCCACCTCGGCGCCGGCACGCAACGTCGCCTGCCCGCACACCACGATCACCGGCACGCCAGCCTCCCCGGCGCGCACAATCACCGTGCCCGGCCCCTTGCCACCCAGCGTCTGCTCGTCAAACTGGCCCTCGCCCGTCACCACAACACTGGCGCGCTCCAGCTGTTCGTCGAACCCCACCGCTGACAGCACAAACTCGGCCCCAGACACTCGGTTCGCGCCCAAACCCGCCATGAGCGCGAACCCAAGCCCGCCCGCGGCTCCCGCGCCCGGCAGATCCCACACGCGCCCGGTGGGGTCCAGCTGGTCTGCCCACCGCGCCAATCGTTCTTCCAACCTGGCTACGGTCGCCCGGTCGGCGCCCTTTTGCGGCCCAAACACCTCGGCGGCCCCGCGCGGCCCCGTCAACGGGTTGTCCACGTCGCACGCCACCGTGAAAGCCACGCCCGAGGTGTCCACCCCTGCCTCTTTCACCGCCCTGAGTGCGCCCCGGCCGCCGTCGCTTGTGGCCGACCCGCCCACGCCAACCACGATCCGCGCACACCCGTATTCGATGGCGTGCGCAATCAGCTCGCCCGTGCCGTACGTGTGCGCGTCCCATGCAGTTTGCGGTGACGGGTCTACCAGGTGCAGCCCGGACGCTTGGGCCATTTCAATGACGGCCGTGCCACCTTGGGCGCCGTCTGCCGTGCCACCTTGGGTGCCACCTGCCGCGACCTCGGCCGTATCACGCAGCGACGCCCACCGCGCGGTCACCGGCTGACCCAACGGCCCGGTCACTTCCACCTGGTGCGCCTCATATCCGCAGGTCACCAACGCGTCCACAGTGCCCTCACCACCGTCAGCAAGAGGCAAAACTGTCACCGGGAAACCGGCCTCTTCGCACGGTCCGCGCAAGCTCTGCGCCACCTCGAGCGAGCCGATCGTCCCCTTAAATGCATCACTAGCAATGAGGATCATGTGTTCATTATGGTGCATGCCCGCAAGGCGATAACGTAGAACCATGACTGTTCTTCCAACTGATGATTTCTTCCGTCACGTCAACGGCCAGTGGCTCGACACATTTGAAATTCCGCAGGATCGGGCCGGGGACGGTCAGATGCGTCAGTTGCATGACGCCGCCGAGGTCGCAGTCCGTGACATTATTACCGGGCTTGGCGCTGGGGCCGGGGACGGGGCTGATGCACAGGCAGGTTCGGCTGGACCAGAAGAGGCAACCGCAGGCGCAGTCGCACCAGCAGGCTCCCCTGCTCAGATGGTGTCCGACCTCTACTCCAGCTTCATGGACACACAAACCATTGAAGACCGTGGCCTAGAACCACTCCAGCCTTTGTTTGACCTGGTGAAAGGCGCTAAGAACCACCAGGAACTCGCTCGCGTTTCCGGTGAACTGTACCGCCACGGGGTGAGCGGCGTGATCGCCGCGTACGTGTCCCCGGACGCCATGAAGTCTGACACGTACGCCATGTACATGATGCAAGACGGCATCACCCTGCCCGATGAGTCGTACTACTCAGACGAGCAGTACAGCGAGATCCGCACCGAGTTCGTGGAGCACATCGAGCGTCTGGCCCAGCTCACCGACTTAGTAAAGCACACCGGGTTCACCAGCTCTGACCTTGCCACTCACGTGCTCGCAATCGAAACCGATATGGCTTCCCACCACTGGGACCGGGTGGCTGTGCGAGACGCCCAAAAAACCTACAACCCGGTCACGCGCGCTGAACTCGTTGAGCTCACGGAAGGTTTCGACATCGACGCCTGGCTCGACGCCCTGGGAGTAGACCCCAGCGTGGACCACTTCATCGTGGGCCAGCCTTCCGCAATCACCGGCGACACTGACGTGTGGGCGCAATCCGACCTGGAAGTGCTCAAGGCCTGGACGATCTACCAGATCCTCAACAGCCGCACCGGAGCGCTACCTGAAGCAGTTGTGGATGAGCACTTCGACTTCTTCTCCCGCACCCTGTCTGGAACTCCGCAGATCCGTGAACGCTGGAAACGTGGCGTCAGCCTGGTCGAAGGGTACCTGGGTGAGGTCGTGGGCAAGCTCTACGTTGAAAAGTACTTCCCACCAGAGTCCAAAGACGCGATTCGTGAACTTGTCGACGCTCTCATCGAGGCATACCGCCAATCGATCACCAACCTCGACTGGATGGGTGAAGAAACCAAACAGAAAGCACTCACCAAGCTCAGCCAGTTCACCCCTAAGGTGGGCTACCCAGATGTGTGGCGTGAGTACAACTTCGAGGTGAAGGCAGACGACCTCGCCGGCAACGTTGACCGCGCAACCGTGGCTGAAACCAAACGCCACATCGACCGGATCAACCAGCCTATTGACCCACACGAATGGCTCATGAACCCGCAGACGGTCAATGCGTACTACCACCCCGTGCTCAACGAAATCGTGTTCCCGGCTGCCATTCTGCAACCCCCGTTCTTCGACGCAGATGGCCTGCCTGCCTCGAACTTCGGAGCGATCGGTGCGGTCATCGGTCACGAAATCGGTCACGGTTTTGACGACCAAGGCTCCCGTTACGACGGCACCGGAAACCTGGTCAACTGGTGGACCGATGAAGACCGCGAGTGCTTCACTGAGCGCGTTCAGGGCCTCATCGACCAGTACGACGTTTTGGTTCCTGAGGGCCTGGATCCCTCCGACACCGTCAACGGGTCACTCACCGTGGGCGAAAACATTGGCGACCTGGGCGGTCTGGGAATCGCGTGGAAGGCACTCAACATCGCCTCCGACGGAAACGTGTCCGAAGACGACGCTCGCGCGTTCTTCACCGCGTGGGCGATCGCCTGGAAGTCTAAGTTCCGTGCGGAAGAACGCCGCCGCCGGCTCGCAGTTGACCCGCACTCCCCTGAAGAGTTCAGGTGCAACCAGGTGCTGAAGAACATGGACGCGTTCCACGAAACCTTTGGCACAAAACCGGGTGACGGCATGTGGCTGGACCCAGCCGAACGCGTCTCCATCTGGTAGGTCGGCTGTGAACGACCTCGGCGGAAATACCCCAGCCAGCGACCCAACCTCCGGGCGCTTGACCTGGCGTGTGGTGAAGGTGGCGACGCGCTGTGGCTCGCTGACCAAGGCTACGAAGTCACCGGCGTTGACATCGCTCCCACGGCCATCGAACGCGCCCAGTCGCACGCACTCAGGCAGGGTGTCACGGCGACTTTTGCCGCCTCGGACGCCGAAACCTGGCTTGCCCACCAGCACGCCGCCGGCACCACATTTGACCTGATCACCGTGTCATTCCTCCACACCAACGTGGTAGCAGAACGCGAAGAACTCCTCCAAGCCGCCCGCAACCTCCTGCACCCCGGAGGCGTGTTCCTCACCGTGTCCCATGCGCAGATGCCACCCTGGGCGCGCGAAAACTTCACGGACGAGCAGTGGGAGGCCCGCACCCGCGCACTGCCAACGCTTGAGTCTGAACCGGCCCTGCTTTCCGGTGAGGTTTTGCTGGCCGAGGTGTGGGACCGGACCGTCGCAGACCCCAGTGGGCAGCCGGCAGTGCTGGAAGACCTCGTGGTAGCCGTGCGGCGCCCGTGAAGCGGCTCTACGCAGGTCGCCAGAGCGCAATTACTTGCTGCCCGTAACTGGCATCACAGGAGTCGGACGGGCGTCACTCGCAGTAATTCGTTACGGTTGAAATATGAAGAAAATGAACCTACGCAAAGCGTTCCTGGCTGTTCCCATCGCTACTGCGTTGGCTCTTGCCGGTTGTGGTGGCAACGAAGGCGAGGGCGCACAGCAGACCACCGGTGGCGAACAGGCTCCAGCCGAACAAGCAACAGAAGAGTCGAACGAATCCGTTGACGACAACGGCGTGACGTCGCTTGACGACGATGACGACAACAACGAAAAAGGCGGGTCCGTTGAAGCTGCCAACGCGGCAATCGACACTGCTGAAGCTGAAGTGAAGGACTCGAAGGCCATTGGCATCGATCACGAAGACGACGGCACCTGGAAAGTCGACGTGCTGGCCGGTAACAAAAAGGTCGAAGTGAAGGTTTCCGCTGACGGCTCCTCCGTTGAAAAGAAGGACGACGCCGACTCCGACGACAAGAACGCCGCATCCCAGGTCCGTCAGACCCTCAAGGAAGCGATCGCGTCCGCTACTCGCCACACTCCAGGAACCGTTGACGAAGCAGAGCTTTCATCCGACGACGGAGTGCACTGGGAAGTCAAGGTTTACCCCAAGGGCAAGACCGAATCCGTGGAGCTTAAGATCCACCACCGCTCCGGCGACGTCATCAAAGACTAAAGCGGTTAAAGACTTAGAGCGGTTAAATCTGCGAATGCACTAACCGCGCAAAACGCTCAATAAGGTCCTGCCACGTGGCATGCGTGGACCACTGAGGTTCAGAGCCCTGGTGCTCGGAGCCCTGGTTAGAAGCTACCTGGCCTTCAAGCGTTGCCGAGGTCGAAGGTTCAGTTGACTCTGTACCTTTGGCTTCGGCTTTTTTGCGTGTCTGCTGTTTGCGCAAAACGGGTTCGATTTCGCGAACAGGAATGTAAGATGTGCCACCTTCGTCATAGCGAACCACCTGGGAGAACAGACGATCACGCGCAACCACATCGTTCACAGTCACGTCGTACACCGGCCCGGCTGAGACTTGCTGTTCGCTATTGAATGTGGCAACGGAGAAGTCCGTCGATTCCAAAGATGCCTGCCACGGGTGTTCCGCAACCTTTTCGTGAGAACTGAGCAGGGTAGCAACATTTCCAATGGCTACCACGGGAACAGACGCGCCCGTAGCATCACTGAGCAGTTCCATCACTTGTTCGTTAACGCCGGTGACCTCAGGGGTGTCATAACCGACCACAACGAGGCCGGCATACCCCGTCAAGGGTGGAAGAAGTTCGTCGCCAGTCGAATCGGCGACCGTGACGTCTACGCCCAGGTGACGAAGAAGTTCAAGCGACTTTTCATAAAAAATGTCGCCACCTGTGCGCACCAACAACACAGGCGTGTTGACACCCGATTCGCCTAGCGTTTGAGCAGGTTTCCGCTCCCCTGCCTCCACGTTCAGAGGCAACAAATTCTGGGGAACCGGAGCCGGGCACGCCACGTACGGAGTAAACGCCATGGGCCACACGACAGTCCGGTTGAAGTCCAGGATCACACCGCCGGAATGATCAGGGACCCCCAAGTTCAATCGACGCCAGTTTGGCGTGGTAGTTCCGTTGGTGTAGTCATAAAAGTTGATGTATAGGCCACTGCTTAAGGACCCAGATACCATCACCGTGTGTTGCTGACCGCCTAGCTCAAATGTGACTGTTCCGGGGAACGTTTCTGTGCGGTCCAAACCAGGGGTCGCAGTCCCAATACGGTGCGACTGGGGCTGGTCAAACGGCTCAAATGTCCCTTGCACAGTCCACGAGGTGTCCAGCGGGAACGTGGGAACATCAATAAACCGTGAAAGAAGAGGTGCTTTAGAGTCACGCTTACGCAACGCCACGTACCCTTCACGGTTGAGGAGCTCAACCACCACATCACCGCTCAACAACCAATTAAAACCAGTGTTGAGGGACACGCGCGCACTAAATGTGCCTTCCTTAGAGTGGGTTGCTGCCATGAGCGACGAACTCGGAGCGTCCGTCACTTCCAAGGACGCAGCCGTTGGGCCCACAGTGTGTCCTGGGTCGACCTTGAAGTGCATCCAGGTGCCGTCAAAGCTGAACTCGCCGGGAAGGTCGAACCATCGACCTGACTGCCCCGGTTGCACCCATTGGATATCGGTGATGCTCAACGGGCCAAAACGGGTAGCCAGATCCGCCACGCGCGCGTCATGCCACGCGTGCCATTCAGTCGTTAGCTGAGCGGTTAAAACCACGGCACCTCACTCGTGTTGAAGCAACTCATATCTAGCCTACCTGCCGTACCCATGCGAACCCACCGTTACTGAGGGCGCCCACGTTGCACAACCACGTACGGAAACGATAGCGCCAACAAACACCCGGTAGCCACCGCAACCGCAACGTACCCCATAAGGTATCCCGAACCGTCAACCAGATTACCCACCACCGCACTCGCAGTAGCCTGCCCCACCGTAACCGCGGTCGCCATCATCGACATCACTGCAGTGGTGCGGCCAGTCGGTGCCACCTCGGCGGCAATGGAATACAACGTCACCAACGCGGGCCCAATTCCAGTACCCAGCACCAACAACGCAATCACCAAACCGGACATACCAGGAACCAGGTTGAGAATCGCCGCACCGGCCACCGCGATCGCGCCTGCGACCATCCACCGCACAACCAAGATGACACGGTCAGGCAGTGCCACGACCGAAAACGCGAACAGCGCGGAAGTCACGCCCATCACGCCGTACAGAAGTCCCGTGGCATCGGCCCGGCCCAGCGTCTCCATGAAACTGGTGAGGCTGGTGAGCATGGACCCAAAGAACAGCCCAATCGACAACATTCCCGCCACGGGCACCATCACGCGCGGCGCAAGGAGCGTTCCCATCGGGGCTGTCGTGGGTTGAGTGGGGGTACCGTCGCCGAGGTCGTCCACCCTGGCCTTGGCTCGTCCCGTCGAGTACACCGACGACGGGTGGAACGCGATACCTAGGACACCCAACGCGGTCAAGATCGCGGCGGCGTCAAGGGGCACCACCACGCCCGCAAGGGTTGCAATGACCCCCACGACCACGGGACCCAAGACGAACACGAGTTCGTCGGTCATGGATTCGTATGACAGGACCGTGTTGGTCACGCGGGTGGGAACATCGTCGTTGAAATTGTGGCGCAAGGCTTGGAGCCAGCGCGAGCGCACCATCGACGTGGCTTGGGGTTGCGTGCACCCAATACACAGTGCTGCGGCGCAGATGAGCAGTACGTTGGGCTGGGAGTCGCTTGCGCGTAACGCCCACCCCAGGCCCAACAGACTGGCGGCGTTAGTCACGGCGGTGAAAACGAGGACCGGACGTTGGCCGTATTTGTCAGCCAGGATGCCGTAGATGGGCCCAGACACGGCGGTTCCCAGCCCCACCAGGGCGGCGGCAAAGCCAGCGGTCCCGTAACTGTGGGTCACCACTGAGACGGACGTCATGACCGCCACCACCGACATGGCGAATGGCAGTTTCGCTAAAAGAGCGAGAGGGAAGAAGGTCCACCCCACGATGCGAACAAGCTGAGCAATCACGGTTCACTAGGCTATACGTATGACTCAAACAACTGAAACACTCGCACAGAATTATGCACGCGACCTCATGCGCGTGGTGAAAGCGTCACCGTCGTCGTATCACGCCGCCGCTCATGTCCGGGATCGCTTGACTGGCCAGGGCTTTGAGGTACTTGACGAAGCACAGGCCTGGGATTTGGTTCCGGGAGGACGCTACGTAATTGTCCGTGACGGTGCGGTCATGGCGTTTGTTCTTCCGAAAACCGTTGCTGGGACTGGTGGTTCCACTAGCGGCGCCAGCGATGCGCCCGTTTTTCGCGTCATTGGCGCACACACGGACTCACCGGCGTTCAAACTGGCTCCAAAGTCCGACTTCACCAACGCTGGTGCAGCACAGGTGGGCGTGGAAATCTACGGTGGACCTCTACTGAATTCCTGGTTGGACCGTGAACTGGTGTTCGCAGGACGTCTCGCTTTGCGTGACGGCTCTACTGTTTTGGCATCGACTGGGCCGGTTGGGCGTATTCCCCAGCTGGCAATCCACTTGGACCGTGGGGTCAACGACGGTCTCAAGCTGGACAAACAGCGCCACACCCAGCCCGTGGTGGGCTTAGAGCCGGTTGAGCTGGAAAAATTGTTGGCCCAGTCCGCTGGGGTTGACCCGGAAGATGTTTTGGGCCACGACATTTACACATGTGCCGCCCAGGAGCCTGCTTTGTTTGGGGCACACAACGAATTCCTGGCCTCTCCACGTCTGGACAACCTGGTCAGTGTTCACGCGGGAATGCGTGCGATTGAAAAACTCACCGACCCCACCGACATTGCTGTTCTTGCAGCCTTTGACCACGAGGAAGTGGGGTCCGGAACACGATCCGGTGCGTGCGGCCCCATGCTTGCCCAAGTCACCGAACGCATCGTGTACGGCATGGCCTCTGCCTGGGGCTATGAAGGGCACGAACGCAACACGTACATGCGCAGTCTCGCAGGTTCCGTATGCGTCAGCTCGGACACGGGCCACGCTGTGCACCCCAACTATCCAGAGCACCACGACCCACGCATCACCCCGCTCCTGGGGCGCGGGCCGCTCTTGAAACTCAATGCCCAACAGCGCTACGCCTCGGACGCGGTGGGAACCGCAGTGTGGGCCCAGGCGTGCGAAGACGCAGGCGTTGCCTACCAGGACTTCGTGTCAAACAACAACATGCCGTGCGGTTCCACGATTGGGCCACTCACCGCCACCCGGTTGGGCATGACCACGGTGGATGTGGGAGCGCCACTGTGGAGTATGCATTCGGCCCGCGAAATGATCGCAATCAGCGACGTCGCTGACACTGTTGCGGTTCTGTCAGCGTTTGTGCGGCCATAGTTGCCGTCCTGGACGCTGATAGCGACTTCTGGAACTTCTACCTTTCGCCCATTAGTCAGCTTCAACCAGCAACCTGTGATTTCATGCATCCCGGGAGAGCCAGGCTCTCCCGGGAACATTATTCATCAGTGAGCTCGCATTCTTGTCACAGTGAACGTGAGCTCCGACGAGACAGAACAGTAGCGACTATTCCAACCGCTAGAAGCACCCCACCAGCCACAAGCACTCCCACGGTTTGAGCACCAGTACGTGGCAGAGCACCTGGCCCAGGCGACGATTTCGGCTCTGGTTCAGGAGTTTCACTCGGCTCCGGTTCCGGCGAAGGCTCAGGGGTCTCGCTCGGTTCGGACGTAGGCTCCGGTTCAGGAGTTGGCGTCACACTCTCACTTGGTGACGGCTCCGGTGTAGGTTCCGGGGTCTCACTTGGCGAAGGTGATGGCTCAGGGTCAGGGGACTCGCTCGGCTCAGGTTCAGGCGTTT
>NZ_ADNU01000029.1 GCF_000178455.1 Brevibacterium mcbrellneri ATCC 49030
GACGACACGGACCCCGCCGCCGAACTCGCCGCGTGGCTCGATCGGGTCACGCTGAACCAGGCTGTTCGCCGCAGCGGGAACCGGCGCCGCGTCGCCGGGCTCATCCCAACACCGGCCGAGCCTGTCTCCGAAGACATGCGTGCCGCCCTCGCGGAGCGGCAGGAGCTCGTCGAATCGGCTGCGGGAGGGCTGCTCCACTACGCGATCAGCGAGGGCGAGTCGTGGATCAAGCGGCTCGGCGCACCGGGAGATGACGCACGGTCCCGTACCGTGTGGATAGGGCACGCCACGACGGTCGCCTTGTACGGCACCGCTACGGCATCGCTGATCCGAAGCCCCTGGGAGCGGCCAAGAGGATCACGTCGGCCCAGCAAGCTGTCGAGTACCGGTATGCCTCCGCTGCGCTCCGCAGAGCCCAGGCGAAGGAAGCACCCTCCCCCGTACGACCATCCCACAGCACTTCCAGGAAAGACCTGAGTCGCGGCCTATAGCCAGAGGCATGCTAGGACTTGGGCGCCGCTCCGTCCCAGCTGCGTCGTTTCGTCAGATGCCACGAGCCGCACAAGGGGCATTCATAGATACGCAACGGTCCAGCATACCGTGATCGACGCAACGCCACGCGCGCGACCTCGCCGTAGTCGCCATACTGACGCTTGCCGGTTTCGGAGCACAGCGGGCTACGACGCGGTGGGTGTCGCTTCTTCTTGGGATGCCGAGCCATACCTCCTCCGCTTTCCACCCGTGGAAGTCACTGGCCGTGCGAGTGATACTCCTGTTCGACTTCGTCCTTGACTTCTTCCCACCACTCGCGATGAGTCTTGTACCACTCGACCGTTTGCTGGAGTCCTTCGCGGAATTCAGTGTATCGAGGCGCCCAATTGAGTCCTGCCTCCAGTTTCGTGGTTCAAGTGCGTATCGGCGGTCGTGCCCTGTCCGGTCTCGAACGTACTCGATATCTTCCTTGTCGCGTTCCATTATGTCGAGAATGGCCCTGGTTGATTCCCGCTTCCGTCAGCACCTGGAATCCTGCGGTCGAATCTTCGAATCCCAGGCAGTGTCGAGGGTCGACTGCGAGGCGACGCGCGGCCGCAAGGAACCCTCCCGGTGATGGTTTCCCTTCGATCACATCCTCTACACAGATCGTGACCGCGGGGATAGGCAGCCCCGCGCCGCAGAGCCGGGCTTCCATCACCATTCTGGGGCTGCAGTCACGACTGCCCACTGATTCTTGGGAAGTGCGCGCGTGG
>NZ_ADNU01000028.1 GCF_000178455.1 Brevibacterium mcbrellneri ATCC 49030
TGAACGTGCACCTGGCTTGGGTCCGCAGCCTGGGCGTGGCCCGCGTCCCGGGCGTGGTGCACGGTCGTCGCCGCCGCGTGGTCCTGGTTTGGCGCCTGGTTTAGGCATGCCCTGGGAGGAAGCGAAGGGGTTGTTACCTGGGCGTGCTCCTGGGCGACCCGGCTTGGGTCCTGGTTTGGCGCCTGGTTTAGGCATACCCTGTGAAGACGCGAAGGGGTTGTTGCCCGGGCGTGCTCCTGGGCGACCCGGCTTGGGTCCTGGTTTAGCGCCCGAGGCCGCCGCGCCTGGCTTTGGAACACCTGGCTTGGGTGCAGGCTTAGGAGTGGCTCCGCCTGGTTTGGGCGCCGAGGTCGAATCAGCTGGCTTCTGAGCGTCTGGTTTTTCTGCAGTTGGCTTGCCAGCAGCGGGGGCTGGTTTAGGAGCTGCAGGTTTCTTCGCAGGCGCTTTTTTAGATGCGGTCTCCTTGGCACCTGCTTTAGGAGCACCGGGCTTAGGTGCCGCTGGCTTGGCTGCCACAGTCTTAGTGGCAGAAGTTTTAGCGGTAGTCGGCTTGGCCGCTCCGGGCTTTGCCGCGGAAGATTTGGTTGCTGCGGTCTTCGCCGCTGTTTTCTTAGCGCCGGTCTTCAAACCACTTGCGGGCTTGTCTCCAGCGGATTCTGGGTTGCTCGACGCGTATAGTTCTTTCACACGCCGAACAACAGGCGCTTCGACTGTTGAAGATGCTGAGCGAACAAACTCGCCTAATGATTCAAGTTTTGCCAGCACGTCTTTGCTGGTAGTGCCGAGCTCTTTCGCGAGCTCATGGACACGGGGCTTAGCCACATTTCTCCTGTCCGGGTTCCTTCCGGACAGGAAGGAACCTCATCGTAAGTGAACAGATCTCATTTCACTGCTCACAACCAATAAGTCTGGGTGTCATTTCTGAGCACTCACTACGTGGTTTCCATTTCGCTAACTACTTTCCGTAATCGGTAGATCGGGAACTTCTAGGTTACGCACCCGAAGCGCCCGTGCGAACGCGTTCTTTTTTCGCGCTGTTTTCCAACACGCTTGTGTAGGGTGAATCCACATTCCCCTGCCGGGGAGTGTGCGTTGGGTGTCTGCAGTCAACGAACCCTGAACAGAGACAAACCGTGAAAGTTTGCTTGTGGGTTCTACTTTTCTGCACCCCACGCACATGCGGATAGGTTCACAAGACACCTATCCATTCTACACATTCGCCACATGGCGCTAATCAGTACCTACAATGTCGATTTTCCACCCGGTCAGTTTCGCTGCCAAACGCGCGTTCTGGCCTTCTTTCCCAATCGCCAACGAAAGCTGGTCGTTCGGAACAAAAGCGCGCGCCATCTTGGCTGACTCGTCGATCACTTCTACTTTGGCTGCTTTAGCAGGCGAGAGTGCGTTGGCCACGAATTTGGCCGGGTTTTCGTTGTAGTCGACAATGTCGATTTTTTCTTCACCAAGTTCACCCATGACAGCGCGCACGCGGGTGCCGTACTCACCAATGCAGGCACCTTTTGCGTTCAGGCCCGGCACCTTGGCCGCGACTGCGATCTTGGTGCGGTGGCCCGCTTCCCGGGCAAGTGACACGAGTTCCACTTGACCGTCAGCGATTTCTGGGACTTCGTGTGCGAACAGTTTGCGCACCAGGTTTGGGTGTGAACGTGAAACGGTGACGGATGGGCCCTTTTGGCCTTTGTGCACATCGGTGATGTACACGCGGATACGACGACCGTGTTCATAGGTTTCCCCTGGCACCTGTTCGTGTGGCGGTAGCACAGCTTCCACATCACCGAGGTTCACTTGAACCATGTCTTCGTACTTGCCCTGTTGGATCACACCAGAGACGATCTCACCTTCGTGGTTCTTAAACGAACCCAAAACTGATTCGTCTTCAACGTCACGCAAACGCTGGTGGATCACGTTGCGGGCGGTCTGAGCGGCGATGCGCCCAAAGCCTTCGGGAGTGTCGTCGAATTCGCCAATCGGGTTGTCGTCGTCATCGAATTCGACTGCCCAAATGGTAGCCTTGCCGGTTTTCGTGTCGAGTTCAGCGCGGGCGTCCGGGTAGTACCCTTCTGTGCGCTGATACGCGATGAGAAGAGCCTGTTCGATCAGATCCACGAGCACTTTCATGGGAATTTCGCGCTCACGCTCGATCATTCTTAGCGCGCTCAGGTCGATGTCCACGTATCTGGCCTTCCGTTTTGCCGCTTATCCGGCTCTATTGAAATGTCAGCTGTTCACGAATGAACGTGTAGGTGTAACCCTAATGGATTCACCTGGTTAGCGGAATTTTAAAACGACCTTTGCTTTCGTAATGTCTGAAAATGGGATCACATAATCTACTTTTTTCGTGTCCATCAACGTGATGCCTTTATCCGTCACATCGACGAGTTCGCCGGTATAAGTGGGGCCGTTTGTGCGCACATCCAGGTTGCGGCCTCTGTTCCGCAGGAAGTGGCGTTTCGCAGTAAGTTCTCGGGTTGCTCCCGGCGATGTGACTTCCAAGTCATAGGGCTTGTCGTTAAACAATTCCACGTCGTCAATGAGTTCTGACACGATCTTTGTGGCCTGGGCGATCGTGTCCAAAGAGACCGGGTCCGAGGTGTCTGTATCCAAGTCGATCACGACAGTGACCTTGCGGTACTGCCCCGCTGCGTGGGCCTTCACGTCTTCGACGATCAGGCCCGCTTGTGACAGTGGGGTGCGGATAAGGTCAGTGACCTGTTGAGCTTCATTCTTCATCTCCACTCCTTCCAGAACCGTTACACGAGACTCTACTGGCACAGGGCACGCGAAGCGACCTTTTGGGTTCGCGTCACTGAGGCTGTCCCTTCGCTAAGATGGCCATTATGCAAGGAAAAGGGACGTTGGGTCGCAGAAGTTTTTTGGCCCTCACAGCCGCAGTTGCGCTGACAAGTGGTTGCGGAATCCGAGTTGATTCTGACCCTGAGCTTCCCACCCTCAGCCCAACCGACACGGTGCGCAACCGTGTGGCACGGATCCTTGAGAACACGCAAGCGACGGGAGAAGAGACGTCGGTTCGCGACCGGTTGAGCAAAGCGGTGGGCCCGGTGTGGGCCCCACCCAGCGAACTTGCAACCGAGTCCCCCAGCCCTGAACCCCAACGCAATTTCAAAGACGCGCTTACCGAAATCCATTCCGCAATCACAGGCGACTTCACCAGCCTCGCTGGGGCCACCTCGGCGACCCTTGCCGACGTAGCAGTAGGCGCAGCCCTGGTCCTTCTGCGCGACTTCAAAGCCGAGGAACGCAAAGTCACCGAATCCTTCTCCCCCGTTGTCAGCCCCACGCCAGCGCCAGAACAGAATTCCGACGATGACAAGGCTGACGTTCGCAAAGACGAATCGGAAGATGAAGACGGGCAGAAAACCGACGGCTTTGCGGAGTTCATTTCCGCCTGCCACAAGAGTTCGTACGCATATCAACGCTTAGCCGTGTTTGAAGACGAAAAATCGCCATACGGAATGTTTGTGAGAGACCGTCACGACCTCTTGGCCCACGCGGCAGAAGAAGCGAGGTCCTTTGCCACCTCGGTCGGAATCGAGAACCTGCCCGCCAACAAACCCGCGTGGCAACTGCCCAGCGACCCGCGCGACACCAAGAAACTCGCAATCGAAGCCGAAAGCCTCCTCACCGCGACTCTCCCAAGCGTTTTCACTTTTACACACCCCCAAGACCCGCAGACTGAAAAGGAAGTACACGCGTTTGCCCTGCGCCACCTGTACGAATCCGCCCGCGCCACCCAAAAGGCGGGTAAGTTTGAGCTGTTGAGGTTTTAGGAGAAGCTGTGAAGGTTCCGGAGTCACTACTAGGTGCGGTGGGCGAACTCATTGGCCCCGAACGCGCCGACGCATGGGCTGCAGCGCTCCCCTTCATGTTCAACGAACTGTGCGACAGGTGGTCGCTCACTCCAGACCCCGTACCCGGTTCGCCCTGGGCAGGAGCCGAAAGTCTAGTGGTTCCGGTCCTGACAAAAGAGAACTACCAAGCGATTGTGCGCTTCGCCTCGCCTAACTCCGCGAACCCGCACGTCCACGCGCAAGTTCTTGAGGCGCTGCGTGCATGGAACGGACGCGGTGCGGTGCGGATTATTGAAGAAGACTCGTCGTTCCGTGCGACCCTGCAAGAACGGTTGATCACAGCTGAAAACCTCTCCACGGTTCCACTTGACCAGGTGCCACCCATTTGGGGGCAGCTGGTTCGGGTTCTCACGGTTCACGGAGGGCGTGGATTTGTGCGCGTGCAAGACATTGCACAAGGGTGGCTCAACAAGTTCAACAGCAATGTGCAGGCACTTGCCGACTACCGCAGCTTCCGCCCCGAAGACCGCCAAGTCATTGACCAGGCGCACATGTGGAGCACGCGGCTGGCGCAGTCACAAGAGTCATACTTGCTGCACGCTGACCTGCACTACTACAACATTCTGGCTGGCCACCCCGACGCCAACGGGATCTCCACGTGGAAGGCAATTGACCCGCAACCGCTTCTGGGGCCAGCAGCGTATATGGTGGCGCCCATGCTGTGGAACCGGCTCTACGAGATCCCCACACCTGATCCCGCTAAGCAAGCCAAGTGGCTGTATGACTTTGCGGTTTCGCTGTGCCAGCACGCCGGGATTGACCCGCAGTTTGGGTTGGGAGCGTCTATTGCCCGCGAAGTTGCCAACATGTTTTGGTACCTCAAATCCGCCCGAGGTGGTACCCAGAAAGCCTACGGCGACGCCGACCGCAGTTTGTGGGTTGCCCGCGCGCTAGCCGGAATGGGGTCTTATGGCGTCAATGCGCACTCCCTGAAGAAACTGGGGTGAGGGCACCTACAGGTTTTCGCGGATCATGTCGAAACCCAGTTTGAGCACCAGGGCGCTCACCACAACTACGAACACCACGATTGCCGATGCTCCTTCGCACCAAGCCATGCATGCAACGTAACTTTCTGACACCTCGGGACGGGCTGGCTTTCGATTCGTTTAGCTACAGTCCTCAGATTCGACTGTAGCCAAACGGCTTTTCGACCCGAGGCGCATGCCACTGGGCACACACCCGTTAGTGCATTTGCTCACCCTCGATGAGTCGTTTAGCTCTGAACAGCAGGACCGCCTGGTGGAGTTGCTCTAGATCGCGGGTCTCGCTGCCTGCGTTGACTTT
>NZ_ADNU01000027.1 GCF_000178455.1 Brevibacterium mcbrellneri ATCC 49030
GCAGATTCGCCACCTTGTCACTCTGACGCTCCTCTTCAAGCCCCGCCATCATACGTTCAGCACGCTTGAGCATCGACTGCGCCGCCACTGCCTTAGTGGCCTTCGCGCGCATCTTCTCGGCCTGGGCCACCAAAGCGGACGCCTTCTTCTCGGCATTTGCACGCTCACGCTTGCGACGCCGCTCATCAGCCTCACGTTGCTTCAAGTACTGCTTGTACCCCATCGCGTAAATGTCGATGACCTGCCGCGTCGCATCCAGATAGAACACCTTATTCACGACCTCCTCAATCAAGTTGAGGTCGTGCGAAATAATGATCAGCCCACCCGAATACTTAGCCAGGTAGTCACGTAGCCACTGCACCGACTCAGCGTCGAGGTGGTTCGTGGGCTCATCCAGAATCATGGTGTCTGGCTGGTGAAACAGAATGCGCGCGAGCTCCACACGCCGGCGTTGCCCACCAGACAGAGTTTGCAACTCCTGCCCCATCAGCTGCTCATCTAGCCCCAGGTTCGCCGCAATCGCAAGCGCCTCCGACTCTGCCGCATACCCACCGGCCGCAATGAACTCCGCCTCGATTCGCGGGTACTTGTCGATCGCTTTCGCCGCCACGTCCGGATCTGGATCACTCATGGCACGCTCGGCCTTCCGCATTCGCCGCGCAATCACGTCCAGGTCGCGGGCACCCAACACGCGCTCTTTCGCGGTCTCAGTAGGCCTGCCACTCCGCGGATCCTGTGGCAAGTACCCCACTGACCCGGATACCGACACCGTCCCTTCCGACGGCAGAACTTCGCTCATCAGCACCTTGGTCAGCGTGGTCTTTCCCGCACCGTTCCTGCCCACGAGCCCAACCCGGTCGCCCTTGTCCACACGGAAGTTGACCTCCGACATGAGCGTGCGCGAGCCCACCATGATTTCCAGGTTACTTGCCGCTATCACGGTGTTCCTTCCACCCCGTTTCAATGACCTGCGCTAAAAGCGCGTGCGGAGTCAATCCCAGCACCTTCGCACGCTCCACAATCTCGTCCGCCAAAGTCTTATCCAGAGGACACCACACATTCACCGTGTCCTCTCCCGTCACCTCGGTCTTCTTCTCAGTCCCCAACCCGGGCCCGAGGTGTGGCTCAGTTTTATCGCGAATGGCAGTTGCGACGGCACGGGCGCGTTGGTCTGCCGTTTCGTTGAGCTCATGGTTGGAGTGCCCTTTGACCCATTGGAACTTCAGCGTGCGCCCCGACTTTTCGAGCGCGTCCACCTGTTCCCACAGTTCCTCCATGAGGTCGCGGTTCAGCACGTCCTGCCCGTTAGCCTTTTTCCACCCTTTGAGCCGCCACACGGGCATCCACTTGGTGACCGAGTTGATCACGTACTTGGAGTCGGCCAGGATCAGTATGTCTTCGTGCGTGTGGGCGGTTGCTTTGAGGATTTCGATGACCGCTTGGAGTTCAGCCCGGTTGTTTGTCGATTCCTCCCAGCCTCCGGCTGCCCAACGTTCGTCGTCAATGACCCACGCCCAGCCGGCGGGTCCGGGGTTGCCTAAAGCGGAGCCGTCGCACGCGACTTCCAGCACATTACCTCCAAGTGTGAACGGAGTTGGTGGTCAGTCCAATACACTACCTCTATGACGTTCAATCCCAATTCTCAGCTTGATAGCTCCCAGGTTTCCCGAGGTCGTGGCAAGCCAGTCATGATCGGTGGTGGCATTGGTGGAGTTGCGCTTCTGGTTCTCGGTTTGATCTTCTTTGGGCCAGAAGCAGTCCTCAACCAGTTGGGTTCAGGCGAGCAGTCGCAGCAGACCCAAGACGATCTCGCTGAGAAGTGCCGCACCGGCGCGGATGCGAACCGTGATGTCGAGTGTCGCATCGTGGGCACGGTGAACAGTCTTAACGACTATTGGCCCACAGGTACACGCGAGTTGGGTAAACAATACCGTAATCCCAGCGTGGAACTCACGAGTGGCACGTGGAGCACCGGTTGCGGTCAAGGCAACAGCAACATGGGACCGTTCTATTGCCCGGCAGATGAAACCGCGTACTTCGACACGTCATTCTTCGAGTTGATGCGTCAACAGTTGGGTGCCAAGGAAGGCCCGCTCCCGGAGGAGTACGTGGTGGCGCACGAATTTGGGCACCACATTCAGAAAATCACGGGTGACATTAACCGGACCCGAGACGGCAAGACTGGCCCACAGTCCAATGCGGTACGCCTGGAGCTTCAGGCTGACTGTTACGCCGGCGTGTGGGCCGCCAACGCTACCAAAACACACGGGCCACAAGGCCAGCCGTACCTCGAACCCCTCAAGGACTCCGACATCGAAGCGGCACTGGGCACAGCGGAAGCGATTGGTGACGACCACATTCAAGAGACCTCGGGCGGTCGCGTCACCCCAGAGAACTTCACGCACGGGTCAGCGGAACAGCGCATGACTTGGTTCAAGCGCGGCTACGACTCCGGCTCCCCCACCAGGTGCAACACCTTTGACGTAGACCGCGTGTAGTGCCCCACGTCACAACTTCTCACATAGACTTGCGGTGACACGCGAGATAGGAGAAGTACAGCGACAAGAGTTGCAGTCGTCCAAGCCGGAAGTGTTCATTGGCGGGTATCCAAAGGGCCTTGCGTTTGGCGCATATGTAGGTTTCCGCACGGAAAAAGGTCGAGCTGAGTACGCGAGGTACGTCGCAGGATCAGTGGATCTAGAAGGCGAAGAAATCGCTCGGTTAACCGAGGCAGCTTCAGCTCACTCAATCAATGTTGTTATCGGGATCATTGAGCGTGCTGGCAACACACTGTATTGCACAGCTCTCATGATCGACCCTCAAAACGGTGTAGTTGGTAAGCACCGAAAGCTTATGCCAACTGGTTCTGAACGTCTCATCTGGGGCTTTGGCGACGGTTCTACGCTCGACACAATGGACACTCCAGCAGGGCGTACCGGAGCAGTCATCTGCTGGGAGAACTACATGCCCCTCCTACGCCAAGCAATGTACTCAAAAGGTGTAGAAGTGTATTGCGCGCCAACTGTCGACGACCGCGACACGTGGGTCTCCACAATGACTCACATCGCACTTGAAGGCAGAGTGCACGTCTTGTCAGCGTGCCAATACATCACGACGGACCAATTTCCGGACGATTATGTCCTCGACCACGAACTTCCCGGTGGCGACGTTGCTATACGCGGAGGAAGCCTCATCATTGACCCAACAGGCAAACTCCTAGCAGGCCCCGTCTTCAATGAAGAAACGATTCTTTACGCGGACATCGACCCTGTTGCTAAGACCCGTGGCCACCTGGACTTCGACTCCGTTGGGCACTACTCGCGCCCAGACGTGTTTAAGCTGCGCGTTGATACCTCGCCACAACACTCAGTTAACTTCGAGTGAGTAGCGAACAGGCACCAACGCTCAGCTTTTTAACGAATGCTACTTAAATATTGAAGCCCAACGCACGCATCTGTTCACGCCCGTCTTCAGTGATCTTTTCTGGACCCCATGGTGGCATCCACACCCAGTTGATCCGGAATGCAGGAACAATTCCGTCGAGTGCTTGAGCACACTGGTCTTCGATCACATCAGTGAGCGGACATGCTGCTGACGTCAGCGTCATCTCAATGATCGCAACACCGTCTTCGTCCACGGTGGCGCCGTACACCAGACCTAGGTCCACAATGTTCACACCCAACTCCGGGTCCATGACGTCCATGAGAGCGTCAATAACTTCTTCCGGAGTGGCGTTTGTGGGTTGGTCAACAACCTCGGTCATGTCGTGCCTCCTTTCTGCATGACTCCTATTACAACTTTTCCTATTTACTCTCAGCTTGCGACAAAGCGTCCTTCACGGCAATCCACGCGAGCAACGCACACTTAATGCGCGCCGGGAACTTACTCACCCCGGCAAACGCAGCTGCGTCAAACAGCACGTCCTCATCCGCCTCTACCGTGCCACGCGAATGCATAAGTTCATGGAACTCCGCCTCGGCACGGTCAAACGCCTCACGACCTTCATCGTCGTAGATCTCACACGCAACAGACGCTGACGCCATCGAGATCGAACATCCGTCGCCTTCCCAACGAACCTCAAACTTGCCGTCATCCCCAGCAACGACCTCGGCGGTAATTTCATCCCCACACATGGGATTCACCTGATGGGACCTACCCAACGCTTCCCGGTCATCAAACGGAACATTGCCGTGCCGCTGCTTGGAGTGGTCCAGAATCACTTGCTGATACAGCTGGTCAAGATTCACCATTCCACCCCAAAGTAGCCACGCACGCGCGCCAGTGAATCAAGGAAACGTTCACACTCTTCGACCGTCGAATACACGTACGCAGACGCCCGGGTCGAGGCACGCACACCTAGACGGGCGTGCAGCGGCATCGCACAGTGGTGCCCCACGCGAACGGCTACTCCGTCAGCGTCAAGGAACTGCCCCACATCGTGCGCGTGCACACCCTCAACATCAACGGCCACAGTCGACACGCTCCTGGACACCGGACCCAGCAACGTAACGCCCGGAATCTTCGTCACGCCTTCAACCAACAGCTGAGCCAGTTCGTGCTCATGCTCAGCGATCCGATCCATTCCCACATGCGACAAGTAGTCAGCCGCTGCTCCAAGGCCCACCGCCTGCGCGACCGGCTGAGTTCCAGCCTCAAACCTCTGCGGTGCAGGCAAGAACGTCGACTCCTCCATGGTGACGGTCTCGATCATTGACCCACCGGTCAACACCGGAGGCAACGCGTTGAGCGCGTCCTGCTTACCGTAGAGCAGACCAATGCCGGAAGGCCCCAGCATCTTGTGCCCGGAAAACGCAGCAAAGTCCACGTCCAACGCGGAGAAATCCACCTGCATATGTGGAACGGACTGGCACGCGTCAAGCACGGTGACCGCACCAATCTTCTTAGCGTGTTCAACCAACTGCTCAACAGGGTTCACCGTGGCCAGCACGTTCGACACGTGCGTGAACGCCATCACCTTGGTTGAGGCATCAGCGATCGAGTCCAAGTCACTCAGGTCCAGCGTGCCTTCGTCGGTAATCGGAATATACCGAAGTTCAGCACCCGTCCGAAGTGCTACCTGCTGCCACGGCACCAGGTTGGCGTGGTGCTCCATTTGGGTGATGACAATCGAGTCCCCCGGCCCCAATGCGTATGGGCCTTCAGTGGCAAATCCCATCCCCATGGCCACAATGTTGAGTGCTTCTGTCGCGTTCTTCACCCAGCTCACCTGGGATGGTTTCGCACCAACAAAGGCCGCAACCTTGGCGCGAGCATTTTCAAATGCGTCAGTCGCCTCGGTAGCCAGGGTGTGCGCGCCACGGTGAACCGCTGAGTTGTGACGCGTGTTGAACTCCTGTTCAGCGTCAATCACGCACTCGGGCTTCTGAGAAGTCGCACCGGAGTCCAAATACGCCAGCGGTGAACCGGCGACTTCCCGCTTCAAGAGCGGGAAGTCGCTACGTAAACGAGTAAATTCCTGCGTCGTCATCACTTCTGGAAACGGTCGTAGCCTTCAGCTTCAAGCTGGTTCGCAAGCTCTGGGCCACCTTCTTCAGCAACCCGACCGTCAACCAGCACATGCACGAAGTCAGGTTTGATGTACTGCAAGATACGCGTGTAGTGCGTAATGAGAAGAACACCTACATCGGTGTTGCTCTGCGCACGGTTAACGCCTTCAGAAACGATGCGCAACGCGTCAACGTCGAGCCCCGAGTCAGTTTCGTCCAGAATCGCGAAACGAGGCTTGAGCAGTTCCATCTGCAGGATCTCGTGGCGCTTCTTCTCACCACCAGAGAACCCTTCGTTGACGTTACGTGACGCGAACTCCGGGTCCACTTTCAATTCGCTCATCGCCTGGTTGAGCTCCTTGGCCCACGTGCGCAACTTAGGCGCTTCGCCATCGATCGCGGTCTTTGCCGAACGTAGGAAGTTCGTCACGGTGACGCCGGGAACCTCGACCGGGTACTGCATTGCGAGGAACAGGCCGGCACGTGCACGTTCGTCTACGCTCAAGTCCAGTATTTCTTCACCGTCGAGCGTGACGGAACCACCGTCGATGTGGTAAGCCGGGTGGCCCGCAATCGCATACGCGAGGGTCGACTTACCGGAACCGTTTGGCCCCATGATTGCGTGAGTTTCGTTGGACTTGAGTTCCAGGTTCAGGCCCTTGAGGATCTGCTTGGATCCCTTGTCGGTTTCAACACTGACCTTGAGGTCGCGGATGGAAAGTGTGGACATAAATCTCTTCCTTCTTTAAAGCTTGACGTAGATCTCGCCGTCGCGTTCCGTGCATTCGTACACAGCGACGGGGTCGAAAGCGGGTGGGTTTTGGGGTTCGCCGGTCCTAAGATCAAACGTGGAGCCATGCAACCAGCATTCGATTGCACACCCCATCACGTCGCCTTCGGACAGTGACACTTCACCGTGGGTGCACAGGTCGTCGATCGCGTGCAGTTCGCCGGACTCGGTGCGCGCTACGCACACGTCAATACCGTCAACCTTCACGCGAATCGCGCTCCCCGGTGTCACGTCAGTGGATTTCGCAACCGACTTCACAACACGCTCCGGGAAAGCTCTTCTTCAATCTGTTCAGTGAGCACTTCTTCGATCTGCTCGATGTCGATCTTCTGGATCACTTCGTTGAAGAACCCACGCACCACCAACCGGCGCGCAGTCTTTTCATCGATGCCTCGGCTCATGAGGTAGAACAGGTGTTCTTCGTCGAACCGTCCAGTCGACGATGCGTGCCCTGCTCCCTCAATTTCCCCGGTCTCAATTTCGAGGTTTGGCACGGAGTCCGCGCGCGCTCCCTCAGTGAGCACCAGGTTGCGGTTGAGTTCGTAGGTGTCGATTCCGTTTGCTTCTGGGCGGATGAGAACGTCCCCAATCCACACACTGCGCGCGTCCTTGCCTTGGAGCGCGCCTTTATAAAGCACGTCCGAGGTGGCATTCGGCGTGTTGTGGTCCACGTACGTGCGGTGTTCCAAATGTTGCCCGGCGTCGGCAAAGTACAGACCCAGCATCTGAGCCTCTCCTCCTGGACCGTCGTAGGACACATTCGAGTTCAAACGCACAATCTTGCCGCCCAAGGTGATAGCGATGTGCGTGAACTGCGCGTCCTTACCAACAACAGCGTCATGCTGACCGAGGTGGACTGCCTCGTCGTCCCACAGCTGCAGGGTGACGAGCTTCACGCGCGCTCCCGGTCCCACGATCACGCTGAGCAGCTCAGACAGCTGCGCGTGACCGGTGTGCTTGATGACGATGGTTGCGCTCGCGTGAGCTCCTACCGTCACCACCGTGTGATTGTGAACCGGGTTTTCGTTGCTGGCACCTTCTGTTGTGATGAAGGCTGGTGACTCTAGTTCGACACCTTCGCCGATGTCGTAGCGGGTCACGCTGGAAGCGCGGTTTGCTGCGATAACAGCTGGTAGGTCTTCTGGCGAGGGCACGCCCAACTCGCGTGCTTCGTCCAGGCTGATCTGTGACACGTCTACACCGGTTGGAAGTTCACGCGTAACTGAAAGTTCCGCTCCACTTTCCTCATCACTCAGCAGCTGGCTGAGCTGTTTGACCGGGGTGAACCGCCATTCTTCTTCGCGCCCGTTCACCTGCGGGAAGTCCGCCACGTTGAAACTCCGGGTGCGTTCGGAACGCGATTTAGCCGGAACGTGTTCTGTTGCAATTGTCATGTAATGCGTCTCCTCTGCGCTTAACCTACCGCGCCTTCCATCTGAAGCTCGATCAGACGGTTAAGCTCAAGCGCGTATTCCATAGGAAGTTCTCGGGCGATGGGTTCGACGAAGCCGCGCACAATCATCGCCATGGCTTCGGTTTCGTCGAGTCCACGACTCATGAGGTAGAAGAGTTGGTCTTCACTCACCTTTGACACGGTCGCTTCGTGTCCAAGCGCCACATCGTCTTCTCGAATATCGATGTACGGGTACGTGTCGGAACGCGAAATGTTGTCAACCAGTAGCGCGTCACACAGAACCGTGTTCGACGAGCCTTTAGCCCCCGGGTGAACGTGAACGAGTCCACGGTAACCAGCGCGCCCGCCGTTACGGGCCACCGACTTCGACACAATCGAGGACTGCGTGTGAGGTGCAGCGTGCACCATCTTGGCTCCAGTGTCCTGGTGCTGACCGTTTCCAGCGAAGGCAACCGAGAGGGTTTCGCCCTTTGCGTGTTCACCCGTGAGCCAGATCGCTGGGTACTTCATGGTGACCTTCGAACCGATGTTTCCATCGACCCATTCCATGGTCGCGCCTTCTTCAGCGATCGCACGCTTGGTGACCAGGTTGTACACGTTGTTCGACCAGTTCTGGATGGTCGTGTAACGAACGCGCGCGTCCTTCTTCGCGATGATCTCTACGACTGCCGAGTGCAACGAGTCCGACTTGTAGATCGGTGCCGTGCATCCTTCGACGTAGTGCACGTAGGAACCTTCGTCAGCGATGATGAGCGTACGTTCAAACTGCCCCATGTTTTCCGTGTTGATGCGGAAGTACGCTTGCAACGGGATTTCGACGTGAACACCCTTGGGCACGTAGATGAAGGACCCACCAGACCATACGGCCGTGTTGAGGGCAGCGAACTTGTTGTCACCAGATGGGATGACCGTGCCAAAGTACTCTTCGAAAATCTCGGGGTGTTCCTTCAGGCCGGTATCCGTATCGAGGAAGATCACGCCCTGACGTTCGAGCTCTTCGTTGATCTTGTGGTAGACGACCTCGGATTCGTACTGGGCTGCGACACCAGCAACCAGACGCTGCTTTTCTGCCTCAGGAATTCCCAAACGGTCGTACGTGTTCTTAATGTCCTCTGGAAGGTCTTCCCACGACTGGGCTTGGCCTTCGGTGGAACGGACAAAATACTTGATGTCGTCGAAGTTAATGCCGCTGAGGTCTGCTCCCCAGTGCGGCATGGGTTTCTTTTCAAACAACTTAAGAGCGCGGAGGCGACGCTCGAGCATCCATTCCGGCTCCTCTTTCAAAGCAGAAATGTTCCGCACAACGTCTTCGTTCAACCCACGTTTGGCGTCAGCTCCGGCGTCCGTTGTGTCATGCCAGCCATACGCGTAATTTCCAATGTCCTTAAGTTCTGGATTCATCTCCAGAATAGGATTGGATTCGGTGGTGTCAGTCACCTTTCTCCTCCTTTTTTAGGGTTGCTTTTCCCATCTTGGGAGCCAAGCAAGGGGCGATTCAGGGTGGATGTGGGAATGTGCGTGGTGCACACATGCGCTCCGCTAGCCAAAGTAGAAAGACGTCGTACGTCCACACCCAAGATCTCGCCGAACTGTTCGAGTTCAGCTTCACAAAATTCGGGATACTCTTCAGCAACATGCTGAATAGGACAGTGCCCTTGGCACAGTTGCATCGCTTCAAGCGGCGTGCCAACTGCTACTGGTGTCGCTGATGCCGCGTAACCTTCTTTGTCCAGAGCAGCCGCCAAGCCACGTGAGCGTGTGGACACGCTTCCGCCTTCTTCCACACGCGCTTCGAGTTTCTCTCTCAGCTCTTGCGCCCGTGTGCGGGCAAAACGCTCAACGGCTTCCCGGCCCAATTCAGAACTCACAAAGTCAAGCGCTTCGACCGCAACTTGATCGTATGCGTGAGATATCTGGGCGTGACCCGCCGAGGTGACAACGTAGTGGCGCGCAGGACGACCTCGGCCGACTTTCACTCCCGCCAACTCACGCACCTCGATGGCGTTCTCTTTCTCGAGTGCGTCGAGGTGGCGACGGACTGCCGCCGGAGTCAGGTCAACCATGCGGGCGATACCCGATGCACTAATAGGCCCCTGATCAAGCACGATCGCAAGCACCTGCTGGCGGGTGCGCAGATCTTGTCCTGGGCGTGCAGTCACGTAAGTCCTCTCTGAAAGCGGGCCATTCGCTATTCCACAACACTATTGTGCCCTAAATAATTCCCTGTAAAACCAGGGTCGCCTAAGTTCTTCAACTCGACCTCACTACACTGAGGAATCGTGACCAATCCAAACCACCCCTTAGAGCTTGACGCAGTGAGCGTTAGCTTTGGGAACGTCCGCGCAGTCGACAACGTTTCTCTCACTGTCGAACGTGGCACCGTCCACTCACTTCTAGGGCCCAACGGCGCGGGAAAATCCACAACCATCGCCGCCTCGGTGGGGCTTCTCAAACCCACCTCCGGTTACGTGCGGATTTTTGGCTACGATCCCGTCAAAGATCACACGTATTCGAGCGCGCTTGCAGGGGTCATGTTGCAAGACGGCGGACTGCCCATGGCATCGAAGCCACTCAGTATTCTTAAGAACCTTTCACGCATGTACGCCGACCCCGCTGACTATCACGAACTCGCCGAACGCTTAGGCATCACAGCGTTTGCCGACCGCACAATTCGCCGCATGTCAGGTGGACAGAAGCAACGTGTAGGAATGGCCGCTGCGCTGATTGGCAAACCCCAATTGGTGTTTCTCGATGAGCCCACGGCCGGCCTTGACCCCCAGTCACGCTTAGCGGTGTTCGCAATCGTCGAAGAACTGCGTGAACAGGGCGTGGCCGTTGTCCTCACCACCCACGACATGGACGACGCCGCTTCTCTGTCTGACTACGTCACCATCATTGACAAGGGACGGGTAATCTCTCACGGGACGGTTGCCGAACTCACCGGCGACGGCAGCTCAACCCTGACGGTCCGCGCCGAACAGCTCAACGAACAGCTCATCACCCAATTCCGCGCATACGGTGACGTCGACATCGCAAAGGACGGAACCGTCACAATTACAGGCGACTTCACCACGCAAAAGGTGCACTCGATCACCGGGCTTCTCAACGACGCTGACACTCACATCACCTCCTTGTCTCTGGCATCACGTTCACTTGACGATGTCTTCCTCGACCTGACAGGAAGGACGCTGCGCTCATGACTACTCCGCAGATTGCACCCTTGGCTCAGCGAGTGTGGGCACAGTCGCTCTTCGAGCTACGCACCACCCTGTCCAACGCAGAACAGCTCTTCTTGTCCTTCGCCTTGCCCATCGGCGCGCTCGTCGTGCTGGCAACAACCGACGTCGTCACCGTCTTTGGCTACTCCGAGGACCAACGCAACATTATTGCCGCGTCCGCCGGACTGGGCCTATCAATTGCGGCCTCGGCCTTCACCGGGCAAGCAATCGCTACCGGATTCGACCGTCGCTACGGCGTGCTTCGCCAACTAGCAACAACCCCCCTGGGCAGCACCGGGCTGATCCTTGCAAAGATCGTCTCCGTCTACATCGTGACCGCCGTGCAACTACTGGTCATGTTCATTGTCATCGCTGTTCTCCCCGTGAACTTCGAAATCACCGTCTCCCTCCCCCAGCTCCTCGGCATCTTCCTCTCGTGGTTTTTAGGTACTGCCGCTCTGACTTCCCTGGCGCTCGCATTCGCAGGTACTGCCCGGGCCGAGGCCGTGCTCGCTGGATCGAACATCCTCTGGGTTGCGGGCGCCGGAGTAGGCGGGCTCGTCGTCAAACATCCCGGCTTGTGGGGCACAATCGCATCGCTCACCCCTTTTGGCGCAATGGGCGATTCGTTGCGCACGGCACTGGTTTCCGGAGGTGTAGACTGGAGTGCCCAACTCGTCTTGTTGGTCTGGGCTGTGCTCGGTATTATCGCTGGAGCCACATGGTTCTCATTTGAAAGTAAGTGACATGTCGAAGTCGTCTTGGCAAGCAACCGAAGTCAACCGATACGTGTACTGGCTTGCTGTGGGTCTGTTGTTGTTGCAGGCCCTCATTGTGTTCACCGGTGCTGCTGTACGCTTGACCGGTTCGGGACTGGGATGCCCTAACTGGCCCATGTGTACGGATTCGTCTCTGACCAACACCCCTGAGATGGGTATTCACGGGTTCATCGAGTTCGGCAACCGTGTCCTGGGTGTCGTCCTTGGCCTGTATTCGCTCTTCGTCGTGATCGCCCTGTGGTCCCTCCGGTCCACCCGCTCTGACCTGTTTCGCATGGCCGTTCTACTGTTTGCAGTCGTTCCGTTCCAGGCCATTCTGGGTGGTGTCACGGTTCGCACCCAGCTCAACCCGTGGATTGTAGCTGCCCACTTCATTCCTTCTGCCCTGGCTGTTGCGCTTTCCGCGTACATGGTCAAGCGCACGCGTGACACTGGAGCCAATCCACGTCCCATCGCTTCGCGAACTCTGGTCACGGTCGCGTGGGCAGTAGGCATCCTCTGCGCAATCGTTGTTGCCATGGGAGTTCTTGTCACTGGCGCCGGCCCACACGCAGGTGACGAAATCAGCGCCCGCAACGGGCTGAACACCTTACTCATGTCACGACTCCACGCAATCCCCGTGTGGCTCATGACGGCTGGCACCATCTACGGCCTTGTCCTCGCGCGCAAAGAGAAACTCGCAAGCGCCACACGTGCATTCACCTTCCTGCTCATCGTCGAAGTCGCACAGGGAATCATCGGTTACACCCAGTTCTTCACCGGCCTTCCCGTTCCACTCGTCATGGCACACATCGCAGGCCTGTGCCTCGTCATCACCGCTGCCGTTTTCGTTGTCGACAGCGTCTACCAACGCGACCCGCTCCCCACCTCGGCAAGTCGCAACGCTCAACCGGAGACCACCTCGGCGTAAACTGACTTTGTGCTTTTTACGATCTTTAAGCGCTACGTCAGCGCTTATCCGGTAGGGCTCATACTCATTCTGATTTTTACGCTCGCCCAAGTAATGGGTTCGTTGTTGCTCCCTGCCCTCAACGCGCGCGTGATCGACGACGGCATCGCCCAAGGCAACCTGACACTAGTGTGGCAACTTGGCGGGGTCATGCTCATAGTTGCCCTCGCACAGCTTGCAACCGCGGTCATCGAGGTAGCGGCTGGTTCATACGTATCGATGTCGGTCGCCCGCGACATTCGCCGTGACTTCTTCGCAAAGGTCATGACCTTTGGACACCAAGAGGCACAGACCTTTGGGGTCTCCAGCCTCATCACGCGTTCCACCAACGACGTACGCCAAGTGCAACAGTTCCTCACCATGGCCATGACCATGATGGTCATGGCGCCAGTCATGGCATTCGGTGGACTCATCATGGCGTTCGCACAAGACCTCACCCTGTCGTGGGTGATCGTGGTGACAGTGGTGATTCTGGCCATCGTCATGGCGCTTGCTGTACGCGGCATGGTGCCGAGTTTCCAAGTCATGCAACGGCGCATCGATGCGATGGGTTCGGTGCTGTCCCAGCAGCTCTCAGGCACCCGGGTGATTCGCGCCTTTGTCAAGGAGGACGTTGAGAAGAAGCGCTTTGCCCAGACCAACCGCGACATGACGCGCGCGAGCCTCATCGTGGGTCGCTACTTTGTTGCGCTGTATCCCATTGTTTTTATTCTCATCAACGTGGGGACCGCAGCCGTCGTGTGGTTCGGCGCACACGGGGTTGAGGCTGGTACTTCACAAGTGGGTACCGTGGTCGCGTTCATCCAGTACCTCATGCTCATCATGATGGGCGTTCTCATGTTTTCGTTCATGTCCATGATGGTTCCCCGCGCCGAGGTGGCAGCCGGCAGGCTTGTCGACGTCATGGATACGCAGGTCCACCTTGATCGGGACAGTGGGCGCGTTGATGAGCTTCCCAGCCCGGGCACGTTCGAGTTTCGGGACGTGACCTTTTCCTACCCGGGTGCGGAACGGCCCGTTGTGCAAGAAGTGAGTTTTTCCGCCGAGGTGGGATCCACGGTCGCTGTTATCGCTGCTACCGGCTCCGGCAAGACCACGCTTGCCAAACTTCTCGTGCGGCTCCTAGAACCCACCTCGGGCACGGTATTCGTGGGTGGGGTACCCATCCAGGACATTTCCCGCGACACCCTGGGCACCCAGTTTGGTTATGTTGCGCAGAATCCGTACGTGTTTGGCGCAACGGTCGCCCAAAACCTTCGCTTAGGCAACCCCGCGACCAGCGATGAGGAACTGTGGGAAGCCTTGCACATCGCACAAGCAGACGACTTTGTACGCGAGCTCGACGGGCAGTTGGACTTTGAGATCAACCAAGGTGGAAAGAACCTCTCGGGTGGTCAACGCCAGCGCATCGCAATCGCAATGGCGCTTGCCAGACGCGCACCCGTACTTGTGTTCGATGACTCGTTTTCCGCGCTCGACACGGCAACAGATTTGCGACTACGACAAGCTCTAAGCAACGTAGCTGCAACCAGCCTCATCATTACGCAACGTATCTCTTCAGCCCGAACCGCCGACACCATCGTGGTGCTAGATCGTGGACGTGTCGTTGCACAAGGAACCCACGAGAACCTCATGGAGACCTCACCGGTCTACCGAGAGATCGCAGAATCGCAGGCAACCCAGGAGGCACTGTGAGCGAAGAACAGGAACCACACGAGAAGGCCCAGAACTTCTGGAAAACCGTTGCCACACTCACCCGCGAGTTTCGGTATGAGCGCGTGCCCATGATTCTTGGTTTCGTGGGCATCATGGTGGGAACATGTCTCACGATTGCAGGTCCTTACGTTCTGGGACTTGCAACAGACACCGTGTTCGATGGTTTCACTAGCGACACAGGTATTGATTTTGGGTTGCTCGCAAGACTCTTGCTCATCGTGGTTGTGTTGTACTTAATTGCAGAGTCTTTCACTTTCGCTGGCGGCTGGCTCTTCAACGAGGCCATTCAGCGGGTGCTCTACGCTCTGCGTGAGCGCGTCGAGAACAAGGTCCACCGCCTTCCGCTTAGATTCTTGGACTCCCAAAAACGCGGAGACCTTCTCTCGAAGCTCAACAACGATCTGGACAACATCAACACGGCTCTCAACCAAAACATGGAAACGATAGTGACGTCCATCATCACCGTCGTGGGTGTCCTGTGCGTGATGTTCTGGATTTCGTGGGAGCTCACACTCGTAGCGTTGGCCACGATTCCGCTCACGGCCGTTGTCATGGCAATTCTGGGTGTGAGATCGCAAGCTCAGTTCCGCATCCAGTGGTCGGAAACGGGCAAGCTCAATGCCCACATTGAAGAGTCGATCTCGGGGCACGAACTCTTGGCCATCTACAACGCCACGCCACAGGCCGCGGAAACCTTTGCCCGCTCGAACACAGAGGTCTACAACGCTTCACGCAAGGCACAGTTCTTGTCCGGGTCAATGATGCCGGCGATGATGTTTGTGTCGAACCTAGTGTTTGTGGGAATTGCAATTGTGGGCGCGCTGCGAGTGGCATCTGGCGCTATGACGCTGGGTTCCGTCCAAGCCTTTATCCAGTACTCACGTCAGTTCTCGCAACCGTTGGCCCAGTTGGGCGGGGTTGCGTCACAGCTGCAGTCTGCAGCCGCCAGCGCGGAACGCGTCTACGAGCTCCTCAATCAGCCCGAAGAGGTCGCCGACACTGGTCGCTACCCTGACTTCGCCCTCACCCACGGCAAAGTGGAGTTCCGATCCGTGGACTTTTCCTATGACCCAGAGCAACCATTCATCCGGGACCTCAACCTCACAGTTGACGGTGGGCAGACGGTTGCGATCGTGGGACATACCGGTTCGGGTAAGACCACTCTGGTCAACCTGCTCTTGCGCTTCTATGACGTCACGGGTGGCGCTATTTACCTCGACGGCGTGGATATCCGCGACATCGACCGTCATCAGCTTCGCTCCCCCATTGGCATGGTTCTGCAGGACACCTGGCTGTTTGGTGGAACCATCTACGACAACATCGCGTACGGCCGCGAGGACGCCACACGCGAAGACGTCATGGCAGCGGCTGAGGCTGCATATGTGGACAGGTTCGTGACCCACTTGCCTGACGGCTACGAAACGGTGATCGACGAATCAGGTGGCAATGTCTCCGCGGGTGAACGCCAGCTCATCACGATCGCGCGCGCTTTCGTATCCAACCCTGACATTCTCGTTCTCGACGAGGCGACCTCGTCGGTGGATACCCGCACCGAGGTGTTAGTTCAGGAGGCGATGAACCGTTTGCGTTCCGGTCGCACGAGTTTCGTCATTGCTCACCGGCTTTCAACGATCCGCAACGCGGATCTGATCGTTGTGATGGAAGCCGGGCGCATTGTGGAGTCGGGAACTCATGAAGAGCTCCTTGCCCGAGGTGGCAAGTACGCTGACCTACACGCAGCTTCCGTAGGTGAGGCTTAAACGAAGGGGTTGAGGAACGGGTCGATCGCAACGGCGAGGAACAACACCGAAAGGTATGTGATCGATCCGTGGAAGACCTTCATGGCACGCAGGCGAGTTCCTGACAGACCCTGCTTGGCGCGACGCACGAACGTGTAGCACTCGTAGAGGAACCACGCACCGGCCAGAACTGCAACGCTGATGTAGAGCGGCCCCATGGGTGCAAGAGGGATCAACGCCAGGCTGGAAAGAACCATGGCCCAGGCGTACAGAATGATCTGCTTACCTACCGAGGCCGGAGGTACCTTGGACGGCAACATGGGGACACCGGCAGCGTCGTAGTCGCGCTTGTACTTAATGGCTAGTGGCCAGTAGTGTGGTGGAGTCCAGAAGAAGACGACCAAGAAAAGAATGAACGGTTCAAGCGCCAGCGAACCGGTAACCGCGGACCAGCCAATAAGGACTGGCATACATCCGGCTGCTCCACCCCACACGATGTTCTGTGTGGTGTGACGCTTGAGCATGATGGTGTAAAACACCACGTACAAGAGGATCGCAATGGCTGTCAGACCGGCTGCTACCCAGTTGGTGAATCCACCCATCCAGAAAATGGACCCGATGCCTAACGCAAACGCAAAGACGAGCGCTTCCCTTGGGGTCACCTCGCCTGTGACGAGCGGACGGTTTTCCGTGCGGTGCATCTTGGCGTCGATGTCACGGTCCAAGTAGCAGTTGAAAACGGACGCCGAAGCAGCTGCTGCAGATCCACCGACGAGGGTCGCGAGGATCAGCCACCAGTCAGGGAGACCGCGTTGCGCGAGGAACATGACGGGGGCGGTTGTGACCAGCAGCAGTTCAATAACGCGAGGTTTTGTCAGCGCGATGTATGCCCTGAATTTGCTACGCGGTTTGCTGCCTCGTCGACGTTCGTCGATTACGCGTTGGAGCGGAGCTTCTTCAATTGCTTCGCTTCCGGCGGTCCTGACTACGTCACGGTGATGTGAACTCACCCACAGACTCCCTCCACAAGAAGATATGCACGGTGCGCATAGATAGAACAAGTCTACTCGGTTCTCAGCATATTGCCAGTCATAGCGCTACATGTCGTAGAACATCTCACTGACGGCTCAAACCTTGTACAGTTTGAAGTGAAAACCGCCTACAGGAGGAACGCCCTTTCATGAGCTCGCTCAACTGGTCCGACACTGATCGATTGGCGGTCGACACCGCCCGCCTTTTGGCCGCTGACGCCGTTCAAAACGCCGGCCATGGACACCCAGGAACCGCCATGAGTTTGGCGCCGGTTGCCTACTACTTGTACCAGAACGCTCTCACTCACGACCCTTCTGACCCCCACTGGTTGGGACGAGACCGTTTTGTTCTGTCAGCAGGTCACTCGAGCCTCACCCAGTACATCCAGTTGTTCCTCTCTGGTTACGGACTTGAACTTGACGACCTCAAAGCACTCCGCACTTGGGGCTCACTGACTCCCGGACACCCAGAAGTTGGGCACACCGACGGTGTTGAAATCACTACGGGTCCATTGGGCTCCGGGTTGGCTTCAGCAGTGGGTATGGCGATGGCGTCCCGCCGTGAACGCGGACTTTTGGACCCTGATACCGCGCCCGGTGAATCCGTTTTCGACCACTTCATCTACGTGGTCGCCGGTGACGGAGACATGCAGGAAGGTGTCTCCGGTGAAGCGTCGTCATTGGCAGGCACTCAGCGCTTGAACAATCTCATCGTCATCTGGGATGACAACCGCATCTCGATTGAAGACAACACGTCGATCGCGTTTACCGAAGACGTGACCGCACGCTACGACGCCTACGGTTGGCACACACAGCACGTGAGTTTCCTCGACGAAAACGGCGGTTACACAGAAGACATTGACGCGCTTCACTCAGCAATCGAAGCAGCCAAAAAGGACCCCCGCCCGTCGTTTATTCGTTTGTCCACCATCATCGCGTGGCCAGCACCCAACAAGCAGAACACCGGTGCTTCTCACGGAGCAGCGTTGGGTGACGAAGAAATCCGCGCAACCAAAGAAATCCTGAACTTCCCTGCCGACGAAACCTTTGTCGTTGCCCCTGAGGTTCTTGAACACACACGCCCCGTAGTCGACCGCGGCCGCGCTGCACACGAAGAATGGAACACCCGCTTCGAGGCATGGCGCACCGATAGTCCTGAACGTGCGCAACTGTTGGACCGCCTCACCGCACGTGAACTCCCGGCAGGATTGGAAGACGTCCTCCCAACTTTCGAAGCGTCAGACAAGGGTGTCGCCACCCGCGCGGCTTCTGGTCAGGTTCTCAACGCAATCGCCCCGCTCATGCCAGAGCTGTGGGGCGGTTCGGCTGACCTCGCCGGATCCAACAACACCCTCGTCAAGGGAGAGCCGTCCTTCTTCCCCAAGGACCGCAGCTCAACAGCGTTCGATGGCAACGAGTACGGCCGCAATCTGCACTTTGGTGTCCGTGAGTTTGCCGCAGGACTTGCGTGCAACGGAATGGCCCTCCACGGTCTCACCCGCCCGTACAACGGAACGTTCTTGGTGTTCTCCGATTACATGCGTCCCGCGGTTCGCTTGGCTGCTCTGCAGGAACTTCCCGTCATCTTCGTATGGACCCACGACTCGATTGGCCTGGGCGAAGACGGGCCCACCCACCAGCCAGTTGAGCACTTGAGCTCACTGCGCGCCATTCCTGGCCTGGACGTCGTGCGCCCAGCCGATGCCAACGAAACTGCGGTGTGCTGGCTCGAAATGCTACGTCGCACCGACGGCCCTACCGGACTGGTACTCACCCGCCAGGCAGTCCCCGTGCTCGACCGTACGGAACTTGCGGCCGCCTCGGGCGCGGCACAAGGCGCCTACGTCCTTTCTGATGAGGAGGACTTTGACGTCGTCCTCATGGCTTCCGGGTCCGAGGTGGCAATCGCCTTGGACGCAGCGCAACAGTTGCGTGCGCAAGGCACTCGCGTGCGCGTTGTGTCGATGCCCAGCCACGAATGGTTCGACAAGCAGGACGAGCAGTACAAGGAATCGGTTCTGCCTGTTACCGCGCGTGCACGTGTGAGTATCGAAGCGGGAACGGCGATGAGCTGGCACCGTTACGTGGGAACCGAAGGCCGGTGCATTTCACTCGAACACTTTGGCGCCTCGGCTGATTACCAGACGCTCTACCGTGAGTTTGGAATCACCCCTGGAGCTGTTGTCCAGGCGGCCCACGAATCCATCGCAGCAGTTCAGGCACTCTAGTTTCATCCCCCACCACCCAGAGGTAGGTCATGGCAACTCCAGTTCCGTCCCTTCAAGCACTCAGCCATGCCGGAGTTTCCGTGTGGCTCGACGACCTTTCTCGGACCCGGATCACGTCCGGAAGTCTGAACGACGCAATCGAAACCATGTCGGTGGTGGGGGTGACCACCAACCCCACCATCTTCGCGGCCGCTCTTGCAGGTGACGGCTATGACGAAGCTGTCGCTGAGCTCGCAGCTAAGGGCGTCAGTGTCGATGAAGCAATCGACGTACTGACCACGCAAGACGTTGCGGAAGCGTGTGACATTCTGCTTCCCGTGTACCAGGCAACTGGCGGTGAAGACGGGCGCGTGTCCATCGAGGTGCCTCCGCATTTGGCACACGACACGGAAGGCACGGTTGAGTACGCGAAGAAGCTCCACGCGATGGTCGACCGTGACGGTGTCATGATCAAAATCCCCGCAACCGAAGAAGGCCTTTTAGCGATTACCCGTGTGATTGCCGAAGGCATCAGTGTCAACGTGACCCTGATCTTCTCGCTGGACCGATACCGCAAGGTCGTCGAGGCCTACGTCAACGGCTTGGAGCGCGCGCGGGAACAGGGCCACGACATCAGTAGCATTCGGTCCGTCGCCTCGATCTTCGTGTCACGTGTCGACACGGAGTTCGATAACCGGATCGACGAGCTGGTGAACAGTGGCGCTGACAAGGAGCTCTTGGAGTTGAAAGGCAGGGCCGGGCTTGCGAACTGCCACTTGGCTCACCGTATTGCCTCCGAGATTTTCGACTCCGAACGCTTCACCGTGCTGGCTGCCGCCGGTGCTCACAAGCAGCGTCCACTATGGGCATCGACGGGAACCAAAAACCCCCAGTACTCCGACACCATGTACGTCGACGGCCTGATCACTGCAGACACGGTGAACACGATGCCAGAGAAGACGATGGTGGCTTTTGCCGACCACGGCGAAGTCAATGGTGACACGGTGTTTGGCCAGTATGAAGAGGCCGACCGGATTCTCGACGCACTGTCCGTTGCCGGCGTCCACTACGGCGACGTCATGGAGAAGCTCGAACGCGAAGGTCTAGAAAAGTTCGACGCCAGCTGGAATGAACTCGTTGAAACCGTGACTACTGCACTGGAGAAGGCTAAGTGACCACCACAGCAACCGTCATGAACGATATTCTCGAAAATCGGGTTGCTTCCCGCATCGCCGCTCAGGACGCCACCGTGTGGGGTCCAAAGGCAGAAGACGAAGCGAGCAAGCGTCTGGGGTGGGTCAACCTCCATACTCGCGCTCAGGATATCATCGATCAGGTCATTGAGCTTGCCCAGACGTGTGAGCACGACCGTGTTGTGCTGGCTGGTATGGGAGGTTCATCCCTGGCGCCTGAGGTGATGAGCAACGCATACGGAAAAGACCTCATCGTGTGTGACTCCACGCACCCGGACCAGGTCGCGTACACTGCTCAGGACCTCGACCGCACGCTGGTCATTATCGCGTCGAAGTCCGGCTCCACCGTCGAAACCGATTCGGCTCGCCGGTTCTTTACGCAGAAGTTCCGGGACGCGGGAATCGACCCCAGCTCGCGCCTCATCGCTATTACCGACCCTGGTTCACCCCTTGATCAGCGCGCTCAGGAAGAAGGCTGGCTGGCCGTGTTCCATGCTGATCCAACGGTTGGTGGTCGCTACTCTGCACTCACTCCGTTTGGCCTGGTTCCCGCTGGTCTGGTGGGCGTCGACATTGCTCAAGTTGTTGCTGATGCCGCGTCGATTGCACCGCAGCTCGAACAGGATTCTGAAGAGAACTTGGCAGTCCGCCTTGGGGCGCTTCTAGGTGCTGCCCATGAAAACGGCCACGAGAAGCTCGCCTTGGATCCGCATACCGAACAGTTCCAAGGACTAGGCGTGTGGATCGAGCAGCTGATTGCCGAATCCACCGGTAAGGATGGCAAGGGCATTCTCCCCATTGCCCCACAGGATTGCGAAAACGCAACTACCGTGGCCTTGGGAGCTTCGGATGTTCACGACGCTGATGCTCTTGTTGACCTTCCGTTGGGTGCCCAGTTCCTCCTGTGGGAGTACGTGACTGCGATCGCGTCCTATGTGATTGGTGTGAACCCGTTCGATCAGCCCAATGTTGAGTCCGCCAAGGCAGCGATGCGTGAGCTTCTGGCCGGTGGAGAACAGACGGGTTCTGCCTTGCCGGTTTCGTTCACGGACGGCGCGCTGACCGTATCGGGTCCTGCTGATCTGGTGGAAGGTGCGCAGTCCGCCGCCGAGGTCGTTGACCGTTTGCGTGCTGTTGTTCCGCAGGGCGGGTATGTGGGTCTGCAAGCGTTTGTTGACAGGATCGGTCGTTCTGACCTTGTGAAGTTGCGGCCTCAGTTCGCTCAAAGTCTAGGGGTTGCGACCACGTTTGGTTTTGGGCCCCGCTATTTGCACTCCACGGGCCAATACCACAAGGGTGGCCACGCAAACGGAGTGTTTGTTCAGATCACGGACGAAGCAACCATTGACTTTGACGTGCCAGAGACAGGGTTTACTTTTGGCCAGTTGATTGCTGCACAGTCACGCGGCGATGCGAATGTGCTCCACGATGCTGGGCGACCGGTAATCCGTTTCCACGTCACTGACGAAGACGGTTACGCGCAGTTGTTTGATCTATAAGCCAGTTACTGGTTTCTCTGTAAAAGCCAGCTTCGAGCCTGTTTAGGCTTGGAAGCTGGCGATCAGACCAAGCAGAACAATCGACGCTGCCCACACGATTGCGATCAGTGTGGTGTACATGTTGAGGTTCTTTTCGGCGACCCCGGAGGAACCGAGGTTAGCGCTCATACCGCCACCGAACATGTCGGACATTCCGCCACCCTTACCTTTGTGCAAGAGGACAAAGGCAATCAGGATGAAGCTGGTAAGGATGAGCACGCCAGTCAGAATCCACGTCAAAATTTCCACGTCGCCTACCTTAGCATTGTTCGGTTCACAAGCGAACCGACGCGGCGATGAGTCGCGCGAAAGTGTCGGGGTCGAGGCTGGCGCCGCCCACAAGGGCACCATCTACGTGTTCTGACTGCATAATCTCAGACACGTTTTCAGGCTTCACGGACCCGCCGTACAGAATGCGGGTCGACTCGGCAACTGATGAATCGTAGCGCTGAGCCAACCACCCACGGATCTCCTGGGCCATCTCGTGCGCATCGTTAGCTGTGGCTGTTTTTCCTGTACCGATCGCCCACACAGGTTCATAGGCAATCACGAGTTCTTCAGGCGTATCGATCTCTGCAAGCGCTTCTTCACACTGGCGAAGTGTGAAAGCAACATGTTCACCGTTTTCCCGCTCAGTCAGTGATTCACCCACGCACAGAATAGGGGTGAGCTCATGGTCCAAGGCAGCCCGCACTTTCCGACCCACCAAGGCGTTGTCTTCGTGGTGGTCGCTTCGCCGTTCGCTGTGCCCCACAACCACAAACTCACAGCCGAGCTGTTGCAAGAAGCGACCACTGATGTCGCCCGTGTGAGCGCCTTCCGCATGTTCGGAAAGATCCTGGGCCCCATACCACAGTGGAAGCTTGTCGCCTTGAACGAGGGTCTGCACAGAACGAATGTCGGTAAAGGGCACAAGAACAGCAACCTGGGCTGACTCTTTACTGATCTTTGCGTCGCGCAGAGCCCACGCCAACTTTTGGACAACAGAAATCGCTTCCAAATGGTCGTGGTGCATCTTCCAGTTTCCGGCCAATAGCGGAAGGCGGTTCGTCACGGTGTCTCCTCTGTAAGAGTTCTGCTCTAGTCCAGAACGGTCAGTCCGGGAAGCTCTTTGCCTTCGAGGAACTCAAGGCTAGCGCCTCCCCCGGTCGAAATGTGACCGAAGTCGTCATCACTAAATCCTAGTGCTCGCACAGCGGCCGCAGAGTCTCCTCCACCGACAACGGTCAGGCGACCCTGGTCGACTCCCCCGTGTGCGGTGGACAAGGCTTCTGCCACAGCTTTGGTGCCTGCTGCGAAAGCTTCGAACTCAAAAACACCCATGGGGCCGTTCCAGAACACGGTCTTAGATTCGGTAATGGTTTTCGCGTACGCCTTGGCGCTTTCGGGCCCAATGTCCAGACCAAGTGCAGACTCGCCGGCCGGCGTGTTCTCCAGTTCGTCAACGCCTACTGTCCAGTGCTGGGCATCAGCGGCAAACTTTTCAGCCATCACGATGTCGGTAGGCAACATGATGGTCACGCCCTTGTTCTGCGCGGTCTCGAGGTAACCCTTGACCGTGTCGATCTGGTCTTCTTCCAGCAACGAAGCACCAACGCCCTTACCCTGAGCCTTGAGGAAGGTATACACCATGCCACCCCCAATAATCAGAGTGTCCGCACGTTCAAGCAGGGACTCGATAACACCCAGCTTGTCTGAGACTTTTGAACCGCCCAAAACAACCGTGTACGGACGCTGGGGGTCTTCCAGAAGCTGGCGACTCACACGCACCTCGGCCTCAACGAGACCACCTGCGTAGTGCGGGAGCTTCTTCGCAATGTCGTACACACTGGCCTGCTTACGGTGCACAACACCGAATCCGTCAGACACGAACACGTCTGCCAGGCTGGCCAACTGCTGTGCGAACTCGTCCCGCTCAGCATCGACTTTTGACGTCTCGCCTGGGTTAAAGCGCAGGTTTTCCAGTAGCAGAACCTCACCGTCAGTGAGCTGTTCAGCCTTGGCGCGCGCGTCCTCACCCACGGTGTCAGAGGCGAACTTCACGTCGCGTCCCACTTCTTTTGCGAGCTCTTCAACCACAGGGGCCAACGAAAACTCGGGCTTCACTTCACCCTTGGGGCGACCCAGGTGAGCCATCACGATCACCCGGGCGCCCGCCTCGGCGAGATCACGAATGGTAGGAGCCGACGCCTTGATGCGGCCCGCATCCGTAATTGTGTCGCCGTCCATGGGCACGTTCAGGTCACTGCGCACCAAGACGCGCTTGCCGGCAAATTCGCCGAGGTTGTCAAGAGTTTTCATTTACTTCTCCAGTTTCGCTGCTACCAGTTCGACCATTTCAACGAGGCGTTCGGAGTATCCCCATTCGTTGTCGTACCAAGCAATGACTTTAATCTGGTTGCCCACCTTGCGGGTGAGTTCCGCGTCGAAGATCGACGAGTGGCTGGCCATGACAATGTCAGAGGACACGATTGGGTCTTCCGTGTATTCCAGAATGTGCCCGAGGTCGCCGCTGGTTGCTTCCTTCACCGCCGCGTTGACTTCTTCGACCGACACGTCTCGGGACGGAACGAAGGTCAAGTCAACCAACGAACCCGTAGGAACCGGCACGCGCACCGCGAAACCGTCGAGCTTGCCGTCCAGTTGTGGCAACACCTTCCCCACAGCTTTCGCAGCACCTGTTGTGGTGGGAACGAGGTTAACAGCAGCCGCGCGTCCACGGCGCAAGTCCTTGTGCGGACCGTCGACCAAGTTCTGTCCGCCTGTGTATGCGTGAACGGTGGTCATGATTCCCGATTCGATTCCACAGAATTCGTCAAGGACCTTAGCAACCGGAGCCAAGCAGTTGGTGGTGCAGCTCGCGTTGGACACAATGTGCTGGTTTTCCGGGTCGTATTCATTGTCGTTGACACCCATGACGAACATGCCGTCAACGCCCTTACCAGGTGCGGAAAGCACGACCTTCTTGACCGTTTCACCCAAGTGCAGAGCCGCCTGGTCGCGCTTCTTAAACTTCCCAGTACACTCAACAACCACCTCGGCGCCGGCAGCTGCCCAATCGATGTCAGCGGGGTCCTTGTGGGCTGAGGCAACGATACGCTTACCGTTGACGGTCAGCGACTCGTCGTCATATGACACTTCACCGTTAAAGCGACCCCACACGGTGTCATATTTGAGCAAGTGTGCAAGCTGTCCGTTGTCTGTCAGGTCGTTGATTGCCACGACCTCCAAATCCAAGTCATTTTCCAAAACGATGCGAAGAAATGAACGTCCAATACGACCAAAACCATTGATGCCAACGCGAGTCATGTCACTCCTGATGAGAGGGATTGTCGTGCTCTTCTATCGTAGTACGCCACATGTGCGTGGCAGGTGTGTAAAAGGTTAAACGTCTTCTAACATTTCGGGAGTCAAATTAGCTTCGGTGTCCGGGATCCCCAGCTCAGCAGCCTTTTTATCAGCCGTTGCAAGGAGCCTACGGATTCGCCCAGCGATCGCGTCCTTGGTCATCGGAGGTTCGGCCAGCTGTCCCAGTTCTTCAAGCGACGCTTGCTTGTGTTCGAGACGAAGTTTGCCCGCGTACTTGAGGTGTTCAGGAACCTCGTCGCCCAGGATCTCAAGAGCACGTTCAACCCTGGCACCAGCGGCCACGGCGGCACGTGCCGACCTGCGCAGGTTCGCGTCGTCAAAGTTTGCGAGCCGGTTGGCTGTCGCCCGGACTTCCCGGCGCAGGCGGCGTTCTTCCCACACCAGGCGCGTCTGTTCAGCGCCCATCGAGGTGAGAAGAGCCCCAATGGCTTCGCCGTCACGGATCACGACACGGTCAACGCCACGTACCTCGCGGGCTTTGGCTGAAATCCCCAAACGCCGCGCCGCACCTACCAGCGCAAGGGCAGCTTCTGGCCCTGGGCACGTCACTTCAAGGGCAGACGAACGTCCAGGTTCGGTCAGCGACCCGTGCGCTAAGAACGCGCCTCGCCACGCGGCTTTAGCGTCGGTGAGCGAACCGTTGACCACGGCAGCGGGCAGGCCTCGCACGGGGCGACCTTGAGCGTCGATCAGACCAGCTTGACGAGCAAGTGCAACCCCGTCCGTTCCAACCCGGACCATGAAGCGCGAACCCTTCTTAAGACCCGAGCCGTTGATCACGATGATTTCGGCAACGTGTCCGTACAGGTCCTTAATCTCAG
Organism: Brevibacterium mcbrellneri ATCC 49030; assembly: GCF_000178455.1. Classification (GTDB taxonomy): domain Bacteria; phylum Actinomycetota; class Actinomycetes; order Actinomycetales; family Brevibacteriaceae; genus Brevibacterium; species Brevibacterium mcbrellneri. The sequence goes on from NZ_ADNU01000027.1 coordinate 26,272, forward strand.
AGCGGAGCCTACGCGCTGCCACCCCAGTGTCGAGTTCAACTTCAATGACGATTGAGCCGGCAACGATGTGCAGTGCGGAAGAAAACCGTAGCAACGAGGATACTTCTGCCTTGCGTGCAGCGGTTCGCGGTTCGACGAAACGCGCAAGTTCATCCTTTACTTGTGCTGTCAGAGCCATGCCATTCCCTTCTACCACTGCTCGTTTGTTGGAATCCCCGCATCGGACAAAATGTCACGGTAGCATGCGGCGAGTTTGAGGCTGTCGTGAACTCCTGGCGTGCTCGATTCTACTGAGGCGAACCATGTGCGGGCTCCAAAGAGGTTCGACGCGGTGGTTGCCAGTCCGGTCTGCCCGCACGCGGCCTCTTCGTCGGCAAGTACGTAGTCGATACGAAGATCAGGTGCATGCTCATGCAGGACGCGCACAAAGTCACGCATCTGCATTCCACGCCCTTCTTCCGTGTCGCCGGGGAGGTTGAGCGTGAGAATCTTGACCGCGTCGCTGTCCCGGATCGCCTGCTGCAACTGAGGCACCAGCATGTGAGGCATAACCGAGGTGTACCAGGACCCCGGCCCCAAATTCAGTACGTCTGCGTTGGTGACGGATTCGAGCGTTTCGCGGCGGGCTGGCGGGGACTCAGGTTCTAAGTGAACCTGTTTGACCGTGCCCGAGGTGGTTGCCACGGTGCACTGTCCTGACACCTTTTCGATGTTCCCGTATCCGTCGTCGACATCAGCGGTAATGGTGAGCGGAATGCTGGACATGGGAAGGACGCGCCCTTGAGCGCGCACCAACTGGGCCATCCAGTCCAGACCGTCTACCGGGTCCCCGAGGTGTTGCCACAGCGCTGTGATGAGAAGGTTACCGGCGGAGTGGTCGTTGAGTGGGCCGTCTGAGACGAACCGGTGTTGAATGACGTCGCGCCAGGTTTGGCCCCATTCGCTGTCCCCACACAGGGCAGCAAGCGCCATGCGCAAGTCGCCGGGTGGCAAAACGTCGAACTCTTCGCGCAAGCGACCGGAAGATCCTCCGTCGTCGGCAACCGTGACAACGGCAGTGAGGTTCTTAGTCAGTAATCTGAACGCACGAAGCGCAGAGTAGAGTCCGTGACCGCCACCAAAAGCGACGATTTCCGGCCCGGCCATTTTTGACCGGGGGAAGAATACTGGGAGTTCAGTAGTAGGTATTTCCATTTATTCCCGCCCCAAGTCTCGGTGGCGCACGTTCACGCGAGCCTGGGTGCGGTCGGCTAAGCGGCGTGCGAGCTGTTCAGAGATGGCTACTGAGCGGTGCTTTCCACCCGTACAACCGATTGCGACGGTGGCGTACGAACGGTGTTCGCGCAGATAGCCGTGAATGATGACGTCAAGCGTACTCAAGTACCGGTCAACAAAGGACAGTGCCCCCGGCTGGGACAGCACGTAACTGGAGACTGCTTCGTCTTCACCGGTTTTGGATCGCAGGTGAGGAATCCAGTAGGGGTTCGGAAGAAAGCGCACGTCAACGACGTGGTCAGCATCTTTTGGCAGGCCATACTTAAACCCGAAGCTCATGACGGTGATTCGGAGGGCCGACACGTTGTCTGTGTCAAAAATGCGCTTAATTTCAGCACCCAACTGGTGAACGTTGAGGTCTGACGTATCGATCCGATAGTCCGATTTGCTACGGATCTCAGCAAGCAGTGTGCGTTCTGCGTCGATCCCGTCGATGAGTGTCCCGTCTTCTTGCAGAGGGTGTGGACGACGCACAGATTCGAACCGCCTGACGAGTACCTCATCGGATGCGTCAAGAAACAGGATTTTGATGCGTACGCCTTGGTCTTGGTAGTCGGCCACGGAGTTCTCGAGTTCGCTGAAGGTGTAGCGACTGCGCACATCGGCAACGACCGCGACCTTGGGGAGCTTTCCGTCAGCTCTGGCGACAAGTTCCACCAGCGGAATGATCATCTGTGGTGGGAGGTTGTCAACGACGTACCATCCCAGGTCTTCCAGCGTGTTGGCCGCCGTAGACCTGCCGGCTCCGGACATGCCGGTGAGAACAAGAACTTCGAAGTCGCCACCCAAGATTGGTCCGGTCTGTTCAGTCATGCGCACGCCCTTCTGTCGGTTCTTCTACCGTACCCGCATTTTCCTCATCTGGTTGTGCTTGCGTGAAGTGACCATGGATCTTGTCAGCTAACTGAGGGCCGATCCCACGTGCTTGCATCAGTTCCTCAACGGACGCCGCTTTGATCTTCTTCACGGAACCGAAATGCTTCAACAGCGCTTTTTGTTTCGCTGCTCCGAGCCCGTCGATCGCGTCGAGTTCAGAGCGCGTCATGGATGCCGAACGTTTCTGCCGGTGATACGTAATCGCAAAACGGTGGGCTTCGTCGCGAATGCGTTGAAGCATGAACAGGCCTTCGGAGTTGCGTGGAAGAATGACCGGGAATTCGTCCCAGGGCACCCAGACTTCTTCTAAGCGTTTCGCAAGTCCCACAACCGTGATGTCAGGGATGCCGAGGTCGTGCAGGGCTTGCGTAGCTGCGTGGACTTGGGGAAGCGCCCCGTCGACCACCAGGAGCGACGGACGGTATCCGAATCCAGTGTCGTCCTTGCCCATGTTCTCCAGGTAGCGTTCAAAGCGCCGGCTGACCACGTTGTACATCGCCGAGGTGTCATCCCGGGCAGCGTCCCCAGTCACCGAGAAGCGTTTGTAGTCCTTTTTCTTAGGCAGGCCGTCTTCGAATACGACAAGTGAGCCCACCACGTTTTGGCCCGCTGTGTGCGAGTTGTCGATGCATTCGATCCGCAGCGGTGGCTCCGTGAGGTCGAGTGCTTCGTGAATTTCGTTGAGTGCTTGGGAACGCGTAGTGAGATCAGACGCGCGCCGGGTCTTGTGAAGGGCCAACGCCTTGTGTGCGTTGAGTTCGGCGGTCTCGAGGACTGCTTTCTTTTCTCCGCGTTGCGGGACGCGCATGTCGATCTTGGCTCCGCGCACCGATCGCAGCCACTCCCCTAGCAGTTCTTTGTCAGCGGGTTCGTGACTCGTGAGGATTTCTGTGGGGATCGCATGGGTGTCCACATCGGTATACGCCTGCCGGATCGCGTCCTCGATCAGTTCACCAGGCGTTTTGTCTTCCATGCGTTCAATGATCCAGCCCCGCTGCCCCCGGATGCGTCCCCCGCGAATGTGAAATACCTGCACTGATGCTTCTAGTTCCTCTGCGTAGAGTCCAAAAACGTCTGCGTCGGCGTTTTGGGACAGCACCACGGCGTTCTTGTTCAGCACGGTTTCCAAGGCTGTGATCTCATCACGGAGGCGTGCAGCTTCTTCAAAGTCGAGGTTGGCGGAGGCTTCTTTCATGGCCTGTTTGCGCACCGAAATGAACTTCCCGGAGTTTCCGGACATGAACTCGATAACGCTTTTCACCAGTTCCGCGTATTCATCCTTTTCGATCTTGCCCACGCACGGCGCGGAACACTTGTCGATGTACCCCAGAAGGCATGGCCGCCCTTGGCGCTGGGCCCGGTCGAACACCGTCTTGGCGCACGTGCGTACGGGGAACGCTTTCAGAAGAAGATCCAAGGATTCCCGGATCGCCCACACAGCGGTGAACGGGCCAAAGTACTTCATGCCCTTTTTACGTTTGCCTCGGGTGACAAACACGCGAGGGTACTCATCGCGCACCGTGATCGCTAAGTACGGATAGGACTTGTCGTCCCTGAACATCACGTTGAACCGCGGATTGAATTCGTTGATCCATGTCCATTCGAGTTGCAGCGCCTCGACCTCAGTTTTCACCACGGTCCAGTTCACACTGGAAGCCGTGTGAACCATGGTGAACGTGCGAGGATGCAGGCCCGCTGGGTCGGCAAAGTACGAATTCAACCTGTTACGCAGGTTCTTCGCTTTACCAACGTAGATCACGCGCCCGTCGGCATCGCGAAACGTGTACACACCGGGGTCGGTGGGGATCTCCCCGGTTTTAGGCCGGTAGAGCTGTGGGTCCACTACAGCCGTTCCCGAATCGCCGACATGTTGGCAAGGAACCTACCCGTGTGGCTGGCTTCTACCCCAGCAACCTCCTCGGGCGTACCTGTAGCAACCACGGTGCCACCACCTCGGCCGCCTTCTGGGCCCATGTCAATGATGTAGTCCGCAGACGCGATCACATCCAAGTTGTGCTCGATGACGATGACCGTGTTGCCCTTGTTCACCAATCCCTGCAGGACACCCAAGAGTTTGCGGATGTCTTCAAAGTGCAGTCCCGTGGTGGGTTCGTCGAGGACGTAGACGGTGCGACCTCGGGAACGTTTCTGCAGCTCAGCTGCCAACTTAACGCGCTGCGCCTCTCCTCCGGACAGCGTGGTCGCTGGCTGGCCCAAACGGACATAGCCAAGCCCCACCTCAGCAAGGGTCGACAGGTGGCGGTGGATGGCAGGGACTGCGGAGAAGAATTCGGTGGCTTCTTCGATGGGCATGTCCAGAACATCGGCGATCGACTTGCCTTTGAACTTCACGTCCAAGGTTTCACGGTTGTAGCGCTGGCCCTTGCACACTTCACACGGGACGTAGACGTCTGGCAGGAAGTTCATCTCGATCTTGATGGTTCCGTCACCGCTGCAGTTTTCGCAACGCCCTCCCTTGACGTTGAACGAAAAACGACCGGGCTGGTAACCGCGGATGCGGGCGGTTTCGGTTTCTGCAAACAGTTTGCGCACGTGGTCGAACACGCCCGTGTAGGTGGCTGGGTTGGACCTAGGGGTACGCCCGATGGGTGACTGGTCCACGTGAATGACCTTGTCCAGATTATCCAGGCCAGTCACGCGTTTGTGCAGGCCGGGAACCTGTTTAGAGTTGTTGAGCTCATTGGCCATCACCGTGTACAAAATGTCGTTAACCAGCGTTGACTTGCCGGAACCCGACACTCCGGTCACGGCGGTGAACACACCTAGGGGGAAGTCAACGCTAATGTTCTTGAGGTTGTTCGCGCGCGCACCTTCAACCCTGACGATCCGTTTGGTGTCACGTGGTCGCCGGGCCTGTGGAATCTCAATCGATTTAGCCCCGGACATGTACGCGCCGGTGATGGACTTCTTTTCTTTGAGAAGTCCTTTGTAGTCGCCGGAGTAAATGACCTCACCACCGTGTTCCCCGGCGCCGGGACCAATATCCACGATCCAGTCGGCGGTCTCGATGGTTTCTTCGTCGTGTTCGACCACGATGAGCGTGTTACCCAGGTCGCGCAAGCGCTGCAGAGTTTCGATGAGGCGGCGGTTATCGCGTTGGTGAAGCCCAATCGACGGTTCGTCAAGAACATACAACACTCCCACCAGACCTGAACCGATCTGGGTGGCCAAGCGAATACGCTGCGCTTCACCACCAGACAGGGTGCCCGCCGTGCGGTGAAGTGTCAGATACTCGAGTCCCACGTCGAGCAAGAAACGCATGCGCGCGCCGATCTCTTTGAGCACTTGCGCTGCGATTTGAGCGTCACGCCCATCGAGTTCCATGTTCGTCAGGAAGTGGGCGGATTCGTCCAGCGGCATGTTGCTGACATCCGCAATCGACTTTCCACCCACCAGCACATGAAGAGCTTCTGGTTTGAGACGTGTTCCGTCACATTCGGCACACGGGACCTCACGCATATATGACTCATAGCGTGCCCGCGAGTGTTCCGATTCGGTCTCCTGGTGCTTGCGCAGAATGTAGGCGAAAACGCCCTCAAAACCGGTGGAGTAGGTGCGTTCGCGCCCAAACCTGTTGCGGTATTTGACATGGACTTGATAGTCCTTGCCTTCCAGAATCGCGGTGCGGTGCTTCTTGCTCAAGTCCTTCCACGGGGTGTCCATGGAGAAGCCGAGGTCGTCCGCAAGCCCCTGCAAAAGTCGCGTGAAGTACTTGGCTGTTGTCTTCCCCATGCTCCAGGGAGCGATCGCACCCTGGGCCAGACTCAGGTCTTCGTTGGGGACGACCAGCTGCGGGTCGACGTGGAGCCGGGTTCCGATTCCATCGCACACGGGACATGCGCCAAACGGCGAGTTGAATGAGAACGTGCGTGGTTCAATTTCGTCGGTGGTGAGCGGGTGCTCGTTGGGGCACGAAAGGTGCTCCGAGAATGTGCGCTTCTCCCCTGTTTCTACCAGCTCCACATCCACGCGGCCGTTGGCCGTAGCAAGAGCAGTTTCGACGGAGTCGGTGAGTCGCTGGTGGATCCCGTCCTTGGCAATCAGGCGGTCGACGACAACAGAAATGTCGTGCTTGTACTGTTTTTTGAGGGTGGGTGGTTCAGTCAGGCTGACGGTTTCGCCGTCGACAACAGCCCTGGAGAACCCTGCCTGTTGGAACTGCTGAAACAGATCCGTGAACTCACCTTTACGTTGACGCACGACAGGTGCCATGACGATGAACTTGGTGCGTTCAGGGAGAGCACTGAGCTGGTCAACGATCTGTTGCGGGGTTTGGCGTGTAATCGCTTCTCCGCACGTGGGGCAGTGAGGTTTACCGATTCGCGCCCACAGCAGACGCATGAAGTCGTAGACTTCCGTAATCGTTCCCACGGTCGACCGGGGGTTGCGTGAGGTGGATTTCTGGTCGATCGAAACAGCAGGCGACAGACCTTCAATCAGATCGACATCCGGTTTGTCCATCTGGCCTAAGAACATGCGAGCGTATGACGACAAGGACTCGACGTAACGCCGTTGTCCTTCAGCAAAAATCGTGTCAAAAGCCAGCGAGGATTTCCCAGAGCCCGAAAGCCCCGTGAACACCACAAGAGAATCACGAGGAATCGAAACATCGACGTTCTTCAGATTGTGCGCGCGTGCGCCTTTGACCAGCAACGTATCCAGATGCGAAATACCTTTACTCACACTCATTAGTCTATGCGCTTTCGAATATATATTCGATGTGAGATGCCTGACCTATGTACACCTCAGTTCCCGGTCAGCGGTCCCACATCCAGGATCTCCACAACGACCTCGCCGGCTTCGTCACTCGCAGGCAGATCCACGCGCGCAGTAATCGCCCAGTCCATGTCCCCTTCGGGGTCGTCGAGGATCTGACGAACTGTCCACGCTTCGTCTTCTTTGTCGAGGATGTTGAAGAACTTGGGCCCGCGCGAATCGTTGCTCACGCCCAGGTCACCGTATTCGTCGTAGAAGTCTTCGATCGCGTCTTCCCACTTCTTCTGCGTCCAGCCGGATTCGCCGTCTAGGTCACCCAGAGCGTCATATGCAGCTCGTTCGGCCAGAATGACCCTGTGGAACATGGCATTTCGCACGGCCCTCGTGAACGCCTGGGTGTCTGCCGAAAACGTGCGAGACATATCCAAGGCGGGCAACACCTCGGCCTCATCCCCAGCATTCTTGAGCGCTTCCCACTCTTCTACCAGCGAGGAATCCACCCGCATCACGGTGGCACCCAACCATTCGATGATAGCCGTGAGCTCTTCATTACGCAGGTCGTGGGGAACGTTCTGCACGAGCGAGCGATACACGTCCGTGAGGTACCGCAGGAGCCCACCCTCAACGCGCGCCAGCCCGTAGTAGTTGACGAACTGGGAGAAGTTCATCGAGTGCTCCACCATGTCCGCAACCACGGCCTTGGGGGTGATGCCGATTTCGCGCAGCCACGGCGCGCTGTGGGTGAACGCGTCGAAGGCTTCTTCAAGAACCTCACCGTTGGGTTGCGGGTAGGTGATTTCGTCCAGAATCTCCATGCGTTCGGCGTAGTCGACACCGTCGGCTTTGAGCGCTGCTAACTCTTCGCGTTTGATCCGGTTGAGTTGGCCTTTGAGCACTGCGTAGGACACCTCGGTGGTCGCTTCGATCACCGACAGCACGTCCGTCGCATACGTGTCGGATTCGGGGTCGAACAGTTCCAGCGCGGCAAGCGCGAACGGCGACAGCGGCTGGTTGAGTGCAAACTGAGGCCCCAAATCGTTCACGGGCGCATATTCGACTCTGTCCCCCACCACGCGACGTTCGATCACGCTGGCGTCGAGCAGGTTGCGCCCAATGCGCAAGGCCCGCAGATACATATCGAGGGTGTTTTCGTCGTGGCTGGAATCGATAAAGTCCTTGACGGTATCCACGCTGGCGTGGGGTCGGCTGAGCAAGTTGATTACCGTTGAGTGGGTAATCCGCATGCGGCTCTTAAGCTCTTCCGGCTTACCTTCTACCAGGTGGTTGAACGTGGTTTCCGACCAGTTCACGAACCCTTCCGGAGCTTGCTTTTTGACCACTTTGCGGCGTTTCTTGGGGTCGTCTCCGGCCTTGAGAAGCGCCTTCTTGTTCTCAATGACGTGTTCGGGGGCCTGGGCGACCACAAAGCCTTCCGTGTCGAACCCGGCGCGCCCGGCACGACCCACGATCTGCTGAAATTCACGGACTCGCAAACGTCGCTGGCGGAACCCGTCGAACTTGGTGAGCCCGGTGAGCACAACGGTGCGGATGGGAACGTTGATTCCCACTCCCAGCGTGTCGGTCCCGGAGATCACCGACAGTTTTCCACTCGACGCTAAGTGTTCAACCAAGCGGCGGTATTTGGGGAGCATTCCCGCGTGGTGGACGCCCACACCTGCCAAGAGCATCCGTTTGAGCGTCACCCCGAACCCTTTAGAGAACCCAAAACCTCGGATTTCTTCCGCGATTTCTTCGCGCTGTTCACGGGTTGCCAGGTTGGCGTTGACCACACTGCTGGCCAGTTCAACCGCCGCCGCTTGAGCGAAAGACACCACATAGATGGGGGCTTTGTTGTCCCGCACCAACTTGCTGAGTGTTTCGTGAAGTGGTTCTTCTGAATAGGCGTAGCTCAGTGGCACCGGACGGTGGGCAGACGTGATGAGGGAGCAGTCGCGTCCGGTGAGTTCGGTGAGAGATTTTTGAATCGCCGAGGTGTCCCCCAGGGTCGCTGACATGAGGACGAACTGCGCGGCAGGCAGGGTGAGGAGAGGTACTTGCCACGCCCACCCGCGTTGCGGGTCACCGTAGTAGTGGAATTCGTCCATGACGATCATGCCCACATCTAAAGTGGCACCTTCTCGCAGGGCTTGGTTCGCCAGGATTTCTGCGGTTGCGCAGATGATGGGGGCATCCGCGTTTACGGTGGAGTCCCCCGTCACCATTCCCACATTGTCAGCACCAAAGATATGGGTGAGGTCAAAGAACTTTTCGCTCACGAGCGCTTTAATCGGCGCGGTGTAGTACGTGCGTTGTCCGCGACACAGAGCAAAGAAGGCAGCCGCCAACGCAACCATTGACTTCCCTGACCCTGTGGGTGTCGCCATGACTGTGTTGTCGCCGGTGAGGATCGCCAGAATCGCTTCTTCTTGTGCCGGGTACAGCGTGATGCCGGTGTCTTTTGTGTATTCGACAAATGTCTCAAAAAGCGTGTCGGAATCTGCGAATTCTTCCGGGACACGATAAAGATGTGGCAAGGCGAACAACTTTCCATGGATTTCGTCGACACATCGACCCTAGCAGGGAGGCACACATGGCAACTTTTGCCGTTGTTTACGAATACGGACCCGACACCGAGACCCGCATGAACGCGCGTCCTGAACACCGCGCGTGGCAGAAGCGGTTGAACGAAGCGGGCGTTCTGCTCGCCTCCGGACCACTGGAGTCAGAGGACCAGCCGGGTGGGCTCTTGATCTTCCGCGCGGACGATCAAGCGAATGTGGAGGATCTGTTGGCCCAGGACCCCTACGCGGAAATCGGTGTGATTGCGTCCACGCAGGTGCGCCCCTGGAACCCGGTGTTCGGACCGTTTGCTGAGGCTTAGTCGATGCGGGCCTAGCTGTGGTCGTCTTCGTGATGCCTCATCGAACCGAACGTAATACGGTCCGGGGTACGACGTGCCTTGATCAAACTTGCGATCGTGGCGATGAGCATAGCACAGACGATAAAGCCCAGTGATACCCACGTGTTGATTTCAGGAACACCTGGGAACCATGTTTCGTGCATCGCGTGCAGAATGAGCTTGACGCCAATGAACGCGAGGATCGCAGCAATCCCGTATTTGAGGTATTCGAGCCTGTCCAAAAGGCCACCCAGCAGGAAGTACAGCTGACGTAGCCCCATGAGAGCAAACAGGTTCGCGGTAAACACAATGAACGGACTCTTGGTGATACCGAAGATCGCGGGGATTGAGTCCAAGGCGAACATGATATCGGTAGTTCCAATAGCAAGGAACACCAGCAACATGGGCGTCCAGTGTTTCACGCCGTCTACTGTGGTGCGAAGTTTATTGCCGTCGTATTCGTCGGTGTAGTTGATCCGCTTCTTGAGGAACTTGACGAAGCCGGTATCTTCGTCACTCTCTTCTTCGTCACCAAATGCCTGCTTAAAGGCGGTGTACAGAAGGAAGATACCGAAGATGTAGAACACGCCCACGAACATCTCGATGATCCACGCGCCGGCAAGAATAAAAGCTCCGCGGAAGATCAAAGCAACAATAATGCCCACCATGAGGACTTCTTGTTGATACTTCTTGGGGACCGAGAACTTGCTCAAGATGATGACGAACACGAACAAGTTGTCGATCGACAGCGAGTATTCGGTGAGCCAACCGGCCAAGAACTCAACGCCGTGGTCTGTGTCGCCAATTGCGAACATGAGTCCCGCGAAGATGAGTGCCAGCGTCACGTAGAACACCACCCAGCCGGTGGCTTCTTTCATCGAGGGAATGTGTGGTCGCTTGAGGATGATCAGAAGATCGAAGATCAAGAGGAGCACGAGGACGATCAGCGAACCGACCTCGAACCACAAGGGTAGAGCTGTGGACATGCGAGCCTTTCGTCGATTACTCGAAAGTCTCTCCCGCGTGCGTGACGCCTAGACTCCGGGTGCCTGTGCACCGTGATGACGAAGTCTTGTTGTGGGATACTCCCCTTCGCAAACCTCTTCAGTGTAGCTGATCCTTTTAGGATTCGCGTTGCATTGTGCGCAGTTCCTTCTTGATGTCTTGGAGTTCGTCGCGCAAACGGGCAGCCAGTTCAAACTGAAGCTGTTCGGCGGCTTCGTGCATTTGTTCCGTCAGTTGGGCGGCCAGTTCTGCGAGGTTTTCACTGGGTGCCGTCGTGACATCAGGTTTGAGCGTGTCAGATTTTACGGAGTTGAAGCCACGTTTGCCCTTGCCGTAGTCAAATTCGGTAAGCAGTTCACGCGTGTCAGCGTCCTCGCGTTGCAGTCGTTCCGTGATGTCGGCGATCTTCTTGACAAGAGGTTTGGGGTCAATTCCGTGTTCTTTGTTGTACGAGATCTGAATTTCGCGACGACGGTTGGTTTCGTCGATCGCTTCCCGCATGCTCGGGGTGATGGTGTCCCCGTACATGTGCACTTCACCGTTGACGTTACGGGCGGCACGTCCAACCGTCTGGATGAGGGACTTGGACGACCGCAAGAACCCTTCTTTGTCGGCGTCCAGGATCGCTACGAGGCTCACTTCGGGAAGGTCGAGGCCCTCACGGAGCAGGTTGATACCCACGAGCACGTCAAACACTCCGGCGCGCAATTCACTTAAGAGTTCAACGCGTTTGAGCGTGTCCACGTCCGAATGCAGGTATTGGACTTTGATGTCGTGTTCGAGCAGGTAGTCGGTGAGGTCCTCTGCCATTTTCTTCGTGAGAGTGGTGACCAGGACACGTTCGTTCTTCTCAATGCGGTCGCGGATCTCCCCTAGGAGGTCGTCGATCTGCCCCCGCGTGGGCTTGACGGTAACCTTGGGGTCCACGAGGCCGGTTGGACGAATGATCTGCTCGACGACACCTCGGGACCGTTCGAGTTCAAAGTCACCCGGGGTCGCTGACAGGTACACGGTCTGGCCGATCCTTTGAAGGAACTCGTCGAACTTCAACGGGCGGTTATCCAAGGCGCTGGGCAGGCGGAAACCGTGCTCAACCAGCGTGCGTTTGCGCGACATGTCACCTTCATACATGCCACCAATCTGCGGAACGGTGACGTGAGATTCGTCAATGACCAGCAGAAAGTCTTCAGGGAAGTAGTCCAGCAGACAGTTGGGGGCGGTGCCTGCCGCGCGCCCGTCGATGTGCCGGGAGTAGTTTTCAATACCCGAGGTGAACCCCATCGACTGCATCATTTCGAGGTCGTATGTAGTGCGCATTTTCAGGCGTTGCGCTTCGAGCAGTTTGTTCTGTTTCTCAAGTTCCGCCAGGCGCACCTGCAGTTCGTCCTCGATCGCTGCGATCGCCTTACCCATCCGGTTTTCACCGGCCACATAGTGTGACGCGGGGAAAATGTGCACGATGTCTTCGTCACGAATCACTTCGCCCGTGAGCGGGTGCAGAGTGTGGAGCGCTTCGATTTCATCGCCGAAAAACTCGATACGGATGGCGAGTTCTTCGTACTGCGGGATGATTTCGACCGTGTCGCCACGTACCCGGAAGGTTCCGCGGGTGAACGCCATGTCGTTACGGGTGTACTGCATTTCGACGAAACGTTTGAGCAGCTCATCGCGGTCGACCTCTTCACCGACTTCGAGCGAAACCATCCGGTCCACGTACTCTTCTGGGGTTCCCAGACCGTAGATACAGGACACGGTGGAGACCACGACGACGTCGCGTCGGGTGAGAAGTGAGTTGGTTGCCGAGTGGCGCAGGCGTTCGACTTCATCGTTGATGGACGAGTCTTTTTCGATGAATGTGTCGGTTTGTGGAACATACGCTTCTGGCTGGTAGTAGTCGTAGTACGACACGAAGTACTCGACCGCGTTGTGGGGCAGAAGCTGGCGGAACTCGTTGGCCAGCTGCGCGGCCAAGGTCTTGTTGGGCGCCATGATGAGCGTGGGTCGTTGGACTTTTTCGATCAGCCACGCGGTGGTTGCCGATTTACCGGTACCAGTGGCACCCAAAAGCACGACGTCTTTCTCGCCGTCGTCGAGCCTGCGCGCGATCTCCGCAATCGCAGTGGGCTGGTCACCCGATGGGCTGTACTCGCTGACCACCTCGAACGGGGCGACGCGCCGCTGCACGTCAGGGCGGTGCCCAATCGCCGGAACGGGAATATTGGCAGGAGTGCTCGGCTCAGTGCTCATTCTCCAAGCCTAACGCGTGAACACGCACATCGCGCCCGGTGACGTTAGCATGAAAATAGCTCTCTAACAGAAAGGCTTCTTATGTCCGTCATTTCTAAGGCTCAGGCAACGTGGACGGGTTCACTTGCGTCCGGCAACGGAACCGTGTCGCTGAGTTCGTCACAGCTGGGCAACTTTCCTCTCACCTGGAAGGCACGTTCAGAAAACGCGCCATCTGCCGACGCCACGACTCCAGAAGAACTGCTGGGCGCGGCTCACGCCAGCTGCTACAGCATGGCTCTGGCAAACCTGCTGGCTCAAGAAGGCGTCGCAGTCGAATCAATTTCCACCGGTGCAGATGTCACCTTCGACCCGGAAAAGGGCATCACCAAGATTCACCTGTACACCGTGGGTCGCGTTGAAGGGCTCGCGACAGCGAACTTCGAAACGATCGCGCAACGAGCCAAGAAGGACTGCCCGGTCTCACGTGCCCTTAAGGGCGTTGACATTGACGTGACTGCGTCACTCGCGTGAGATGAACCGCTCCCACATCTGCTCGAACTGGGCGCGCAGGTGTTCGATGTCTCCCGAATTATCGAGAGCAACATCGCACACCGCACGCCTTTGTTCATCCGTGGCCTGAGCTGCGATGCGTTTCTTCGCGTCTTCGGGATCCATACCACGGAGCTCCGTGAGCCGCTGCAAACGAACTTCAGCCGGGGTATCAACGAGGACAGTCAGGTCATAGTTCCCTGCCAAGCCGGCTTCTACCAGGAGTGGAACGTCGTGAACGATCACCGGGTGGTCGCCACGTAGCACGTCGATTCGCTTTGACGTTTCTGCACTGATGGCAGGGTGCATGATGGCGTTGAGGGCTTCGTGCGATTCAGCGTCCGCGAACGCCACTTCTGCGAGCTTCCCACGGTTGAGTTCCCCATCGGCGCCCAAAATACTTTCTCCAAAGTGTTCCACCAGCTCGGCAAGTGCGGGTTCCCCCGGCTTCACCACGTCGCGGGCAATCGCATCCGCATCGACAATGGGTACGCCCCGCTCTTCAAACAGCTGAGCCACTGTGGATTTTCCCGCGCCGATTCCGCCTGTCAGGCCAATGAGCATCACCATGCACACCATGGTAGACGCTCCACCCGCCTACAACCGGATCACGTACACCCCGCCCACAAACTGGACTTGAACGTTGGAAGATTCCGAAAGTACGCGCGCAATATCACTGGCTGGGTGTTTCAGCCCAAAACCTGAGTCCGTCACCGCGACGTACTCCACGCCTCGCCCGCGAAGATCTTCTAACGCTTCACGCACCTGGTGCGTTTCCGGCATGGCGTCACCGTTCATGATGTCGTCCAGCTGGGTCGTTTCCGACTGGTACGCCACCGGTACGTTGTCACGTGATCCAATGAAATAGCCGTCCACCTGTTTGAACCACATGCCGGACACCGCCTGCCCCACGAGCGATTCGTTGCTGTGCGCGGCTGCAGACGCCACCGGCCGGGGCATCATTTTCACGGTCGCACCCCGCGGAATGTGTTCGCGGACGGCGTCGTCATAGAAGCTGGGGTAGGCAATGTTGCGTACTTCTACCGTTCCCGAGGTGGTTGTCACCGCAATGATGATCGTCGCCACGGCAAGGAGCGGGGTGAGACGCGGGCGCACAGAGTGCCAGGCGATCGCCAACAACAGCGCGCACATGAGCGCAACGTGAACACTCATGCGCATCGGGAGCACGTTTTCCAGAACAGGCGTGTTTTCAACCAAGCGGAACGGACCGGTGTTCACAGCAGCAGTTCCGTTGACAAACATGGGTGAACCCATCGACAAAATGAACATCACAACGGCAACCACCGCGAATGTGCGCACGCGAGCCGACATCGCGTGGTGAATACCAAGAACCACCACGATCACGGCAACCGTCAAAAGCCACGGCCACCCCAGGTATCCCCCGATCTCAGCGTCGTCGATCCCGATCACGCGCTGGATCTCTCGCCCCGCTGATATGAGGGTGAACTTACCTGGTGTCACCGGGTCCAACAGGTCATTGTTCCAGATTCCGTGCGGACGAATCGGGCCTTCAGGCTTCCCCGGAAGCGCAAACATCGTGATCAACAAGGGCAGTCCGCACACAACGGCAACGCCTACTGCGCCCGCGCCACCTACAGCGATGCGACGCGCTCCTTCACGCACTTCCGTCCACCGCAAAGCAACCGTAGCCAAAAGAAATACCACTGTCATGAGGAACGTGTGTGCCAAAAGTTCGTTCGACAGATAGAACTGCCACCCCACAGCACAGCCCAGCACAACAGCGTTGACCCAGGTGCGACCTCGGCCGGTCACTAACCTTTCCACGAACCCAACTACCAACGGCGGCAACACAGCAAATGCCAGGTTTAAGTGGCCGGCAGACTGAGCGATGACATACGTGGAAAAGCCGTATGCGATTCCTGCGACAAAGGCCGGCCGACGAGACACAAGCTGCGCAGCAGCCCACGCGGCAGACAACGCGCACGCGACCGGGGCACACATGATCGCCACGTTATACGCAACAACCGGACCCCATATCAACGTCACGGGAGCCAGCGGCACGGCCAATCCCATGACCGAGGTGTTCCACCCTCCGTTGACCCCTGCTGGGTAGTTCATGGAGTTGCTGTAGAGCAAATTGCGTTCTCCAGACCCCAAACCAATCCAGGACAGCACCACGTCAGCGGCGTGAGCAAACCAGAAGATGAACAGGGACGAGTCGTCGTTGCTGGCAAACACTCGGTGTCCCATGTCGCCCACCAAGCGCCCGTATGTGAGAACGGACAACAGAACGCAGACTGCAAGGAACAGCAGCCATTCCCGGCGTGAATCAGTAAACCAGGAACGCACCGCTGGACGCGAAGAGATCCATCGGGTGAAAGTCATGGGCACTCCAAGAGGTCGGAGGTGGGCGCGAAACTTATGGGACGCAAAAGGCCCCCGCACCGCAGTGCGGGAGCCTTTTATACAGAGCTATTAGTTACCAGCGAGCTTTTCGCGCAGAGCTGCGAGAGCTTCGTCGGATGCCAGCGTGCCTTCGTCAGCGGCTTCTTCCGAGCTGTAGTTAGCTGCAGGCTCAGCTGGAGCTTCAGCAACGGCTTCTGCGTCGGCTGCGATTGCACGTGCAACCTGCTTCTTGTGCTCTTCCCAACGGGCCTGAGCGGCAGCATATTGCTGTTCCCAAGCTTCGCGCTGTTCTTCGTACCCTTCCATCCATTCCTGGGTTTCTGGGTCGAAGCCTTCTGGGTACTTGTAGTTTCCGTCTTCGTCGTATTCCTGAACCATTCCGTACAGGGCTGGGTCGAGGAACTCTTCAGCGTCAGGGTCGACACCTTCGTTAGCCTGCTTGAGCGACAGCGAGATGCGGCGACGCTCGAGGTCGATGTCAATGACCTTGACGTACACGGTTTCGTCAACGGTAACAACCTGTTCAGGCAGGTCAACGTGGCGAACGGCCAGTTCAGAGATGTGAACCAGACCTTCGATTCCGTCTTCGACGCGAACGAACGCACCGAATGGAACGAGCTTGGTGACCTTACCAGGAACGATCTGACCAATGACGTGCGTGCGAGCGAAGTGCTGCCATGGGTCTTCCTGAGTTGCCTTGAGCGACAGGGAGACACGTTCGCGGTCCATGTCCACGTCGAGAACTTCGACGGTGACTTCGTCGCCAACGGTGACAACTTCGTTGGGGTGGTCGATGTGCTTCCAGGACAGTTCGGAAACGTGTACCAGACCGTCTACGCCACCCAGGTCCACGAATGCACCGAAGTTGACGATCGAGGAAACAACACCTGGGCGAACCTGGCCCTTCTGCAGGGTCTGCAGGAAGTCGTGGCGAACAGTGGACTGGGTTTCTTCCAGCCATGCGCGTCGCGACAGAACTACGTTGTTGCGGTTCTTGTCGAGTTCGATGATCTTAGCGTCGACCTTCTGCCCGATGTAAGGAGTGAGGTCACGGACGCGACGCATTTCAACAAGGGAGGCAGGAAGGAATCCGCGCAGTCCGATGTCAACGATGAGTCCACCCTTGACAACTTCGATGACGGTACCGGTGACGACACCTTCGTTTTCCTTAACCTTTTCGATGTCTCCCCAAGCACGCTCGTACTGTGCGCGCTTCTTGGACAGCATGAGGCGACCGTCTTTGTCTTCTTTGGTGAGAACCAATGCCTCGATGGGGTCTCCCACCTCAACGACCTCTGCTGGATCTACGTCGTGCTTGATCGACAGTTCGCGCGAAAGGATGACACCTTCCGTCTTGTAACCGATGTCGACCAGAACTTCGTCGCGATCTACTTTGACGATGGTTCCTTCAACGATATCTCCGTCATTGAAGTACTTGATGGTTTCGTCTACGGCCGCGAGGAATTCGTCAGCAGAGCCGATGTCGTTAACGGCAACCTGCGAGTTCTTCGCCGTTTCCGGCGTGGTTGTGGTCATAAAGGTAGGGACTCCGTAAATGGACTTACACCCAGTAATTCACGGTCACCCGTGAGTCACCAGGAATATGGTTGACAACATGGACAATGTATGACGTAAACGGCGCATGTTGCACAGTTCGCGCATACACTACGAAAGTGTAACACTAACTGACAGTTCTTGACAGCGACACTGTCGACCACCTCGGCAGTCATTTGAAGTCCTCGAAAGGTGAAGCGTGAACGAAACTGAAAGCACAGCAGAGATCATTTCCGGGGGCTACATCCCTATTGATGAGGAGACCTCGGTTCGCGCGAATCGTTCATACTGGGATGGCTCAGCTTCTGAGTATCTCGCGGAACACGGCAGCTTCCTTGGCGCGTCCGATTTCATTTGGTGCCCGGAAGGCGTCCACGAATCCGAAGCGGGGCTTTTGGGCGATGTGTCCGGCAAGTACGTTCTGGAAGTGGGGTGCGGTGCCGGTCAGTGTTCGCGGTGGGTCGCCAAGCAGGGCGGTTTTGCCACCGGCGTGGACTTGTCTTCTGGAATGCTCGAGCAGGCGTCGCGCCTAAGCCGTGAGCAACCTCTCACCGGCGGTGCTGTTGAGCCCACGTTCTTGCAGGCGGACGCACGTTCGCTGCCGTTCCCGTCTGGCTCGTTTGATATTGCGTTTTCTTCCTATGGGGCGTTGCCGTTTGTGAAGGACGCCGAGGTCGTTCTCAGCGAGGTTGCCCGGGTCCTGCGTCCGGGTGGCGCGTGGGTGTTTTCCGTCACCCACCCCCTGCGGTGGATGTTCCCTGACGTGCCTTCAGAGGCGGGGCTCACTGTGGAGTATTCGTACTTCGACCGGACACCCTATGTGGAGCTCGACAGTTCCGGTAACCCAATCTACGCGGAACACCACCGCACTATTGGCGACTGGGTGAAACTCATTGTGGACGCAGGTTTTGAACTGCGTGGCATTACCGAACCCGAATGGCCCAAGGACAACCACACCGCATGGGGTGGCTGGTCACCACTGCGCGGTGAGCTCATGCCGGGCACTGCGGTTTTCTCGACTGTTCTGCCCTGAGAAGTTCCCTTAGTGCGCGGCGCGTGTCCTAGTGTGCGGCGTCTTGCCAGTTGGGGCCCACGCCCACGTTGACGTCGAGCGGAACGCTTAAGTCTGCCGCCTGGCTCATGTTTTCACGCACGAGCTTTTCAACCTGGATCGCTTCGCCAGCCCAGATCTCGAGGATGATTTCGTCGTGGACCTGCAGGAGCATGCGTGACTTCAGTTCGGCCTCACGCAAAGCGTCGTCGACCCGCTTCATGGCGATCTTCATGATGTCGGCGGCGCTCCCCTGAATGGGTGCGTTGAGCGCTGCGCGTTCTGCCATTTCCCTGAGCTGGCGGCGGTCTGAGCGCAACTGTGGCAGGTACCGGCGTCGGCCGTACATGGTTTCGGTGTATCCGCGACCGCGCGCTTCTTCGACGACTTGGTCCAGATATTCCTTCACGGCCCCAAAACGTGCGAAGTAGTCATCCATGAGGGCACTTGCTTCACCCGTTGGAATACCCAGCTGGCGCGACAGCCCGTATGCGCTCAAGCCGTACACCAGGCCGTAGGACATGGCCTTGACCTTGGAGCGCTGCTGGTCGGTGACGTCCTCAATGGGCACTTCAAACACCTGCCCGGCCACGTAGCGGTGGAGGTCTTCACCGTCCTTAAAAGCCTGGATGAGCGCTTCGTCGCCTGACAAGTGGGCCATGATCCGCATTTCGATCTGCGAATAGTCCACGCTCATGAGGCTTTCGTAACCGTCGTCCTGGGCGGCTTGGAACACGGAACGGATGCGCCTGCCGGCGTCCGTGCGGACCGGAATATTCTGCAGGTTGGGGTCCTTTGAGCTCAGCCGCCCGGTTGCTGCCACCGTCTGCAGATACGTGGTGTGGATCCGCCCGTCGTCTGCGACAACCTTTTGCAGACCCACCACGGTTTGTTTGAGTTTGGTGCGGTCGCGGTGGGCCAAGAGGTGTTCGAGGAATGGGTGCTGCGTTTTGACCAGCAAGTCCGCAAGCGAGTCGGCGTCCGTGGTGTACCCGGTTTTGGTGCGCTTGGTCTTTGGCATGTTGAGTTCGTCGAAAAGCACGGTCTGCAACTGCTTAGGCGAATTCAGGTTCACTTCGTGCCCAATAGACGCATACGCTTCCGACGCGCTCTGCTGCGCGGCGGCCTCGAACTCGGTGATGAGTTCGTTCAACACCGACTGGTCAATGGCGATCCCTGCGATTTCCATACGCGCCAAGATTTCTTGCGTAGGTATCTCGATGCCGTCGAGAACATCCTGCAAGTGATTGCGTTCCAGGTCCTGACGCAAACGCGGGTACAGCGCCACTGTGACCCACGCGCGGTGCCCTAACTGTTCTCCCACATCGGTGAGCAAGTCGCGGTCTTCTTCCAGGACCACGCCGAGGTCGCTTGCCATGTCCGCAAGGCTGTAACCTCGCGCGTCGGGGGCGAGAAGGTAGGCGGCAAGTTCGGTGTCCATGATGGGCCGTGGTTGTGTAAAGCCCCGCTCGACCCACGCGTGCACCTGCGGCTTGACGTCGTGTGCGACTACCTTCTTTGTAGAGATGAATGTGTCGAGGGCGTTGAAAGAGTTTTCGTCGAGGTCGGTCAGGTCGACCCAGATCGCGGAGTCATTACTGGCAAGCCCCAGCGTGTCGTCTTCAAGGGCGAATCCCACGGGTTCTTCTACTGCGTCCAACCACGCTCGGAGGTCCGCTCCCGAAGTGGCAACGACCTCGGGCAACTCAACCTGCGGAACCTGCTCAACGTCACCGAAAAACAGAGCGTTCACCCGCTCTGCCAGCTGGCGGAACTCCAACTGATCGAAAAGCGCGGTGACCTCGTCGAGGTGAGCACCCTCTCCCACCTGGGTGTCCAGCGGGTTGGTGCTGAGCTCGAGGTCGTCGACGAGTTTGTTGAGGCGGTAGTTGCGCTTCACATCGTCGAGGTGATCGCGCAGCTTCTCCCCCACTTTTCCGCCGATGTCTTCAGCGTTGTCGATGATCGCGTCGAGGTCGCCGTACTTCGCTAACCACTTCGCCGCAGTTTTTTCACCTACCCCGGGAACGCCGGGGAGGTTGTCGGCTTTTTCGCCTACCAGGGCTGCCAGTCCCCGGTAGTTCGCAGGTGTGACACCGTATTTTTCTTCGACTGCTTGAGGAGTGAATCGGTTGAGCTCTGTAACCCCGCGTTTAGGGTACAGAATCGTCACAGTGTCCGAAGCCAACTGGAACGAGTCTTTGTCGCCGGACGCGATTTTGGTGGTGACACCTCGGTCTGTTGCCTGCAGCGCAAGTGTTGCCAGAATGTCGTCAGCCTCGTAGCCCTCCAAGGTGAGGACCGGAATATTCAGCGCTCGCAGCATGTCCTGAATGAGGTCAACTTGGCCGGGAAAATCTTCCGGGGTGCGGGCGCGACCAGCCTTGTATTCGGGGTATTCGTCGAGTCGGAAAGTTTGTCGCCCAAGGTCGAAAGCGACCGCAACGTGGTCAGGCTTTTCATTTTCGAGCACAGTGAGCAACATAGAGAGGAAGCCGTACACTGCGTTTGTGGTTTGCCCGGTTGAAGTGGAAAAGTTTTCAGCAGGCAACGCAAAGTAAGCGCGGTAGGCGAAAGAATGTCCGTCAATTAGAAGTAGAGAGCTCACACTCACACGATAGCTCACAGGCCCAAAGGAGTAGCCATGCCAATGCTCACACCCGATATGACCCCAGAAGAGTTCGACGTTTTACTGGAGAAGGTCGGCCATATTGACGAAGACACGATCATGAAGCGCACAGGCATGAAGTTGACGAAGATTGGGTTCGACTTCGCTGAAGGGACCATGCCTGTGGCCGGAAACTTGCAGCCCATGGGCCTGTTCCACGGGGGTGGCCACGTGGTATTGGCTGAGTCGCTGGCTTCAATGCACGCGTTTGCCCGCAACGATGGGCAGCCCGTGGTGGGTGTGGACCTCAACGCAACCCACGTGCGCGCCGCACGTGAAGGCACGGTTCATGGTCGCGCAGAGGTTATTCACGCAGGACGCACGATCATCAATCACGAAGTGCGCATGACCAACGACGAAGGGAAGCTCCTGTCGATCGTGCGCATCACGAACTTCCTGCGACGCGGGTCGAACTAGTTCTTTTAGAGCTAGTTCTTTTCGATCTGGTTGAGAACCGTTTCGGCGACTTCTCGCATGGTGAGGCGACGGTCCATCGAGGTCTTCTGGATCCACCGGAAGGCTTCGGGTTCCGTCAGCCCCATGTTTGAAATCAACAGGCTCTTGGCACGTTCTACGAGTTTACGGGTTTCGAAACGGTCGGTGAGATCTGTGATCTCGGCTTCGAGGGCCGTGATTTCAGCGTGACGCGACAGTGCGATTTCTAAGGCTGGAACGAGGTCTGCTGCAGTGAACGGTTTGACAACGTAGGCCATTGCGCCTGCGTCCCGTGCCCGGTCAACCAGTTCTTTTTGCGAGAAGGCGGTGAGCAGGACCACTGGGGCGATACGTGCTTTTGCGATGTGTTCTGCGGCCGTAATGCCGTCCATCTTAGGCATCTTGATGTCCATGACCACGAGGTCTGGTCGCAGTTCATCGGCGAGGTGGATAGCGGATTCGCCGTCGGCAGCTTCGCCCACGACGTCATAGCCAACTTCACGGAGCATCTCCACAATGTCGAGACGAATGACAGATTCGTCTTCTGCTACGACTACTCGTCGGACTGGATGCGATTCTGCTGACACGTTTTCTGAGTTAGACACGCTACTCATCCTAGATCACATTGGTAAGGACCGTAAATCATCTGATAGTGTTACTAAGGTTCTCATCGAGAACACCTTGCCGGATTGGCGGAATTGGTAGACGCGACGCACTCAAAATGCGTTGTCGAAAGACGTGTGGGTTCGAGTCCCACATCCGGTACACATG
>NZ_ADNU01000026.1 GCF_000178455.1 Brevibacterium mcbrellneri ATCC 49030
TTTCAAGTGTTGCGCGGGGCCGCGTTCTGGACGCCTGGTGGGGCTGGCTGCCGTCCTTGCTGGTAACCTCGCTGGTCTTTGGGCTTGCCCACATCACAAACCCCGAAGCCTCGCTCTTTGGTGCCTTCGCAATCGCCCTTGAAGCGGGTGTTCTGTTAGGCGCTGCGTACTTCCTCACGCGTCGCCTGTGGTTGGCGATCGGTATTCACACGGGTTGGAACTTCGCTCAAGCTGGCTTCTTCAGCTCCGATGTTTCCGGAAACGGTGACACCGCGGGCCTTCTCGAGGCCACATGGCACGGACCTGCATGGCTCACCGGCGGGGACATGGGGATTGAAGCGTCAGTCATCACTATCGTCATTGCGCTTTCCGCTGGGGTGCTCATGTTGGTTCTGGCTCACACCCACGGGATGCTCAAACCTTCAGTCAAACGCGAACAGCGCATGTTGCAACCCTGAAACATCCAACCAAATTCGCATGATTGTGATGTTGTAAATCTTCGCCCGTTGTTATCGTTTTTCATGGAGGTACAACATGAAAACCATTCGAACCGCTTTTGCAACCGTCGCGATCGGCGCATCCCTCACTTTGGCCGCCTGCTCAACAGGTGAGCCCGGCGCCCCCACTGAAGGAACCAACGAAGGCCAACAGCAAGGCCAGGATCAGGGTCAGGGCTCGGGTGACGATCAGGCACAGAACAGCGCATACACCAAGGAACAGGTCGAACAGGCTTTCAAGGACGCGGGATACGAGCTCCAGGCCAACGCGCAGCCACCAACCATGAAAAATTTGGAGCAGGCAAAGATTGAACCCGCAGAATGTAAAGGGGTTCTCTTGAATCAGGTTCAGCGCATCGACGAAACAACTTCCGACAAAACGATTGTGGGAACTAAAGGTCAGGAGGCAGCCGCATCTGGAGTTGTTTATGAGTCTGAAGATGAAGCCAAAAAAGAACTGGCGAACTCCAAAGACGGCATAAGCAAGTGCTCCACCATCACCATGGACATGGGCGGCCAAAAGCTCACCGTTACAACGGAGACAAAAGACGGTTCAGTAGACGGTGCTGACGAGGCTCTGGTCATGAGCATGGAACTCAAAGACATAGGCAGTGGCCCTATCTCTACAGTCACCACCCGTAAAGGTAACGTGCTGGTGAGTGGTACTACGATCGGCGCCGGAACCACAGGCGGTGGCTCTGACGACGCTGAGATGTCGAAAGAAGTTCAAACTATTCTCGAAAAACTCGGTTAGTCCTCGCGACTCTCTAATGTGAAGTCTCGGGACATCGTTCACTCGATGTCCCGAGACTTCTTGTGCGACAAGCACGTTAGGTGGTTTTCTCTACACTCCAAGTTCATTTTTCTCGAGGGTTGTAGAGTAACGGGCCGTTTTTGGGCCGAAAACGTGAACAAAACGAACAAAAGTGGTGTTTACTCTACACTCTTGTTCGAGGATTGTAGAGTAAACGGTTCTTCGCATCTGCGGGGTGTGAACGATGACGCGACACACCTGCTGGCCGGTTCATGGCACTAACGGTGAATGGTGTCATGAAACCAGACACTCACGACCTTCTAGTAGCCGTGCCCAGCACGCGTGTAACCGCCGAACCCACCATTCGGCACGCGCCGGCTGGGCACGATACTTTTCCAACAAATTCTGTGACGGTTCCACCCGCCCAACCGGCAATACGCCTCCGTGAGCCCGCAGAGGGTTCGTCACCACATCGGCGGACAACAGCGCCGCCGTCCCTAAACCTGCGGCCGATTCGTCCTCGAGGCTCGCTGCCAGCGCTACCCCAGCGCTGAGCCCCACCGAGGACTCAAGAGCAGACGACACCGTGGCCGGCAGTCCACACTCCTTCACCACGCGGATAGCGGCTCGCACGCCACCCAACGGCTGAACCTTGACGACAATGTGATCGGCGGCCCCCAGTTGCGCAACCCGAAGCGGGTCCTCGGTCTTGCGAATCGACTCATCGGCAGCAATCCGCACGCCCTCCACCTGTTCACGCACAGCCGCTAAGTCCTCAACCCGCGCACACGGTTGCTCGATGTACTCCGCCCGCTCAACAAACCCGGGCAAGTCGCTAAACCTTCGCATGGCATTCGCGGCTTCTGAAACGGAATACGCCCCGTTGGCATCCAATCTGATTCGCGCGGAACTCAGCTTCAGCACGGCACTCACCCGCTCCAGGTCCTCTTCCACGCTGGCAAGCCCGCGGGCGGCGATCTTCACTTTTACCACCTCGGCGCCGGGAAACCTACCCAGAATCCCGCCAACCTCATGAGCGGGGCACGCCGGCACGGTCGCATTGATGCGCACCGTGTCACGGACAGGCGTAGGGAACTCAGTCGTGGCCGCTTCGACCGTGGCACGCAACCACCTCGACGCCTCATCCACCTGGTACTCCACGAACGGCGAAAACTCCGCCCACCCGGCTGGCCCTTTGACCACCATGAGTTCCCGCTCAGTGATCCCACGGAAACGCGTCACCATGGGAAGGGTCACCACGTGCATTTCGCTGAACAGTTCGCTGGGGTCATGTGGAAGATCGCGTGCGTCCATGCACAAAACTGTAGCCACTATGCTGGCTTCATGACTGTTTCAGACATTTTCGACCCCACCAAATGGCGTGAGGTTCAGGGATTCGACTTCACCGACATCACCTACCACCGGGCCATCAACCCCGACGGTTCAGACTTTGGGTGCGTGCGCATCGCATTTGACCGGCCACACGTGCGCAACGCTTTCCGCCCGCACACGGTCGACGAACTGTACCGGGCACTTGACCACGCACGCCAAACACCCGACGTGGGGTGCGTTCTGCTCACCGGCAACGGACCCAGCCCCAAAGACGGTGGGTGGGCGTTCTGTTCCGGTGGGGACCAACGAATCCGAGGTCGTTCCGGCTACCAATACGCAGGCGGCGAAACCGCTGAAACCGTGGACCCAGCCCGGGCGGGCAGGCTCCACATCCTCGAAGTTCAGCGCCTGATTCGCACCATGCCCAAAGTGGTGATCGCCGTGGTTCCCGGCTGGGCGGCCGGTGGCGGGCACAGTCTGCACGTAGTGTGCGATATGACAATCGCCAGTGAGGAACACGCAAAGTTCAAGCAGACCGACGCCGATGTGGGTTCCTACGATGCCGGTTACGGGTCCGCGTATCTGGCCAAGATGGTGGGTCAGAAGCGCGCCCGCGAAATTTTCTTCCTGGGCCGCACGTATTCTGCCGGGGACATGTACGACATGGGCGCGGTCAACGAAGTGGTGCCCCACGCTGAGCTTGAAGACGCAGCCCTACACATGGCGCGCGAAATCATGAGCAAGTCCCCCAACGCGCAACGCATGCTCAAGTTCGCGTTCAACCTGGTTGACGACGGGCTGATTGGTCAGCAGGTGTTCGCCGGCGAAGCCACACGTTTGGGCTACATGACTGACGAGGCCGTTGAAGGCCGCGACGCTTTCTTGGAAAAACGTGACCCCGACTGGTCCCCATTCCCGTGGTACTACTGAGGTGCCACTGAACCAGTGAGTTCCTCCGACTTCTCCTCCGTGTTCAACCTGTTTGCAGGGGCCCTGGACGGCACGCACACACTCGTGCTGCCCGGCGGCCCCATCACCGAACTCACCGCGGTCACTGACCCGGCGACCACCCCCGCTGCAACCTCGGGCGCAACTTGCGAGACAGCGCTGGTGGTTCACACCTCGGGATCGACGGGTGCGCCCAAGGCAGTTGCTCTTTCAGCGGCGGCGTTGACGGCCTCGGCGCGTTCCACTGAACGGTTCCTCCACGGACCCGGACAGTGGCTCTTGGCACTCCCCCACACGCACATTGCCGGTGCGCAGGTGATTCTGCGTTCCTTGCAAGCGGGCACAAAGCCGGTGGTCCACACAGGCGCGTTCTCAGCGGACTCGTTCGCCCAAGCCGCCCAGAAGCTCACCGGCGATCTCCCCCTGTACGTGTCGCTGGTGCCCACCCAGCTTGTGCGTATTCTGCAGTCCACCCGGGCCATCCAAGCCGCCCGCCGGTTCGCCACGATCCTGCTGGGAGGGGCAGCGATTTCGCCGGCCCTTCTTGAGCGTGCGCACGATGCGGGACTGAACATCGTACGCACCTACGGCATGAGCGAAACCGGAGGCGGGTGCGTTTATGACGGGGTGCCCTTCGACGCGGTGACGCTTAAGCTGGATGACCAGTCGCGCGTGATGATTTCTGGGCCGGTTTTGGCTAACGGGTACGTGCGGATTGAGCCGTGCGATCCGAGTGGGCACGAGGCAGGTGGCAGCGCTGGCAGTGGCGGCGGCCTCACAATCACGCCCATCGACCACCCGCATGGCGCGGTTCCCCCGGGCGCGCCCAGCGGGTTTTACGGAGACACTTTCCTCACCTCGGACCTGGGTTCCATCACGGACGGGGTTTTAAGCATCCTGGGCCGGGCAGATGACGTGTTTATTTCCGGTGGCGTCAATGTGTCGCCCCTGCGGGTAGAAAATGTGGCGTTGCGGGAGTTGGAACCATTGGGGGTCGCCGAGGTAGTGCTTACCTCTCTGCCTGACCCTGAGTTTGGTGAGCGGGCAGTTCTTCTGATAGCCGGTTCGTCCAGTGTGTTCGCGCAGCTGTCGCACACCCAGTTGAGTGCGCGTGTGAAGTCGCTGTTGGCAGGCACAGGGCTGGGGCCAGCTGAGCTTCCTCACCGCACGTGGATGGTTGACCAGATTCCGCTGAAAGGGATTGGTAAACCGGACCGCAGAGCGGCCCGCGACCTGGCTCAAGCGCTGGCTACCGGACGGGTAGACTAGAGAAGTTTTGAGGAGGTAGGTCATGGCCACGTTTGGTCAGTGGGTTGAAGGTGCCCGGCTTCGCACTCTGTCGCTTGCGTTTGCGCCGGTGTTCGCGGGGGCAGGAGCCGCGATTGGCGCAGCAGGTGGCGTGTCTGAACTGATTATCGGTTCACCTTTGCCTACCGCTTCTCCCCAGCCCCGATACCTTCATGTGATTGTGTGCTCTGTTTTAGCGCTTATCGTGGCGCTTGCCCTGCAGATTGGTTCGAACTTCGCTAACGACTACTCCGACGGAGTGCGCGGTACCGACGATGTGCGTGTGGGTCCCACCCGTTTGACGGCTAGTGGTCTTGTTGCCCCTCACAAAGTGAAAAGGGCTGCCATGCTTTCCTTTGCCACGGCAGGGGTCGCTGGTCTTGCCCTCACGGTGGTAGCGCAGGCGTGGTGGTTTATCCCGGTTGGTGTGCTTGCGGTTCTTGCTGCGTGGTTTTATACGGGAGGCTCTCACCCGTACGGCTATTATGCGATGGGTGAAGTGTTCGTCTTCATTTTCTTTGGCCTGGTGGCAACCGTTGGAACCGGCTACGCAATAGCCGGAGCAATGACCCTGCCCATGTGGGCGGCAGCCGTAGGGGTTGGCCTGTTCGCGTGTGCTGTTCTTATGGTGAACAATCTGCGTGATATCCCAACCGATACTCAAGCGGGTAAGACCACGCTGGCGGTAGTGTTGGGAGATCGTAGGGCTCGGGTGGGCTACGCCGTCATGGTGAGTGTTCCCTACGCGCTACTTCTAGTGCCCGTATTTGCCGGTCACATGGCGGCGCTCATCGCCGTCATATCTTTTGCTCTGGTGATTTCTCCTTTGCGCACCGTGCTAGGCGGACGCACCGGAACTGATCTCATTCCGTGCATTAAATCAACGGGTCTTGCTGCCCTTACCTATGGCGCGCTGTTAGGTTTAGGCCTCGCGCTGTAAGCGAGCGCCCTTTAAGCGAGCCCGCTATGAGCGAACCTATGCCTACTCCTGAGACCCGTCTATCTGCGCGTCTTCAATGGCTTCGTCGGAGTCCTTTTTGACCTTCTTGACTTTGGGCGCGCGGGCCTTCCGGTTCTTGTTGCGTTCAATGAGCCCGTCGGTGGCGCGCATCCGCAAACCAGCCAGCATCAGGTAACTCAGGAACGCTGAAATCAGGATCGCGGCGACCATGGCGATCAGGTTGAAACCAAAAATCCAAATCGTCAGTGCCACGACTATAACCAAAACGGCAAGCCGGGCCAGCAAGTACAACACATAGTCACGCATGATGTAACGAGTTTACTGCAGTCCACGTAGCTGTCGAAGACAGGCCATCACATAAACTGGGTGGCATGTCTCGAATCTTGCTCAGTGTCATCGTCATTTACGTCGCGGTTGCGCTGTATTCCGTTTTTGATGCCGCTGTCCGTGACAAAGATCAGATTCGGATCATGCCTAAGGTCGCATGGATTGCCGTCATTATTCTGGTTCCTTTGGTGGGACTGCTGTTGTGGTTCCTCTTTGGCCGTGGCACCACCAATAACGCCCCCACCCGTGGAGTGGCACCAGATGACGACCCTGAATACCTCCGCAAAATTTCAGAAGACCTGGACTGGGAGCGCCGCAAGAAGCAAGGACGCGACAACCCTGATGAGCCCGGTGAACCCGGCGGAAAGCCCCACAGCGAGGAGTAACCGTGGAACACTCCCCTCACGTGCGGTACGAAGTTCGGGTTAGAGAATCACTTTCGCAAAACCTGCAAGTCTCCAGGTTTTTCAACCTCATGTTGCTGTGGACTGGTGCAGTGACTTTTGGCGTGCTGGGCATCTTCATCGTGTGGGTCACTTTCGCCACGGAGCCTGAGTCACGTGAATGGATGGAATCAGGTATCGCGTGCCTGGTGTTGTTTTCGTTTTCTGCGCTCGCCATATTTGCGGCACGTATGAAGCGGCGAATTTTCGCGGGCCCGCTAGAGTCCGGTGTGCATTTCACGGTCACCGACACCACGGTCGAGTTCCCTAAAATCGGCCGCATCAGAGCCGCCGAATCATGGCCCCTGAAGCAGACCCAAATTAGCCTCAAGCGTGGCCGCTTCGGAACTCTGACCCTCGAATGCCCGGGCCACCGTCGTCGCGCGTACGGGCAAGGGGTGCTGCGTGACCCCGTGGAAGAGGTCTACGCAACCATCACCGCTCAAATCGAGCGTGCCCAGACTATTTAGCGTCTGCTTCGAACTTCGCCTCGACACCCACCTCGGGAAGCTGGTTTCCGCGGATCGTAGCCCCTGCCGTCTCCTTCATGCACAGCGTTGCAATCAGACCAATCACGCACGCACCCATCATGTAGAACGCGGGAACCAGCGGTGAACCGGTCTTCCCAATCAGCCACTCATTCACTGACGGTGCGGTACCACCGAACGTTGCCGTGGCAACGTTGTACGTGATAGCAAAACCTGCGTAACGCACCTGGGTGGGGAACATGGCGGGGAACGTTGCAGAAATCGACGACAGCTGCGGGATGTACAAGACTCCCAGGACGAAAATACCCAGCAGAGCGAACCCAAAACCGTTGGGCATAATCAAGTACATAGGCACGGAGGCCACAATCAGCCCAATCATGGAAAATGCCCACATGGGTTTGCGCCCAAACTTATCGCTCAAAAGTCCACCGACAGGCATCAGAAGCATCATGCCGAACTGTGCGAGGAACATAATGGTTAGCGTTGTCTGCGAGGACAGCTCAACACTCTTTTCAAAGTAGGTGGGCATGTATGACAAGAGCGTGTAGTTCACCACGTTCACGGCTGTGACCAGTCCGGTCATGATCAGCATCTGTTGCCAATGGTCCTTGAACAGTGAGCCGAAGACCTTGCCGGTCGAGCCTTCGTCAGCACTCTTCTCATCCATTTCTTCGAACACCGGCGATTCGCCCAGTCTGCTTCGCAAGTAGAGACCCACGATTCCCAGCGGACCAGCGATCAAGAACGGCACGCGCCAGCCCCACTCCATCATCGCTTCATTACCGATAGTCAGTTCACCTAAGAGCACAATGAGCGAACCAAGGGCAAAACCAGCCAAGGTTCCGAACTCCAGGAAACTTCCCCAGAACCCACGGCGGTTACGGGGTGCGTATTCGGCCATCATGGTGGCCGCACCACCGTACTCACCACCGGAAGAGAACCCTTGCACAGCGCGCAAGATCACCAGCAGGATGGGAGCCAAGACCCCAATGGTTTCATGTGTGGGAAGCACACCAATGAGGAACGTGGCACCGGCCATCATTAGGATGGTGAGGCAAGGACGTGTTTGCGCCCGAGGCGGTCGCCCATGGGCCCCCAGAAGATACCTCCCAGTGGGCGCACCAAGAATGAAAACGCAAAGGTCGCCAGGGCCAGGATCGTTCCGTATTCACCCGGGAAGAAGTGTTGCGTGATGTAGGTGACGGAAACGGCGTAGATGCCGTAGTCGAACCATTCAGTTGCGTTACCGATTGCAGAAGCCGCGACGGCTTTTCGAACAGTGGATGTGTCTGGCTCCTTCAACTGCGGTTGAGTCACAACAACTCCTCGTGTGCGGTGTAGCTTCCAAGTCTCCACAGTTTCAACTGCACATTGGTTTCTCAACGGAAAGCCACGGTTGCACATGTTTTGTTAAGGAACGAGAATCTGCTCAACCCTCCATCACCGCACGTAAACTACGGTTTGCGGAATAAAACAACCCTGAGAGCGTTTAACACTCTCAGGGTTTACACAAAGTGTGTTCGTTTTTACTATTCGAGTCCGGAGTAGCTGTGCAGACCGTTGAAGTAAATGTTGACCACCGCGAAGTTAAACAGAACGGTGGAGAAACCAACCAGGTTGAGCACGGCGATTGCGCGTTGTGACCAACCACGGGTTGCACGTGCGTGGAGGTACGCGGCATAGATGACCCACACCACGAACGTCCAGATCTCCTTGGTGTCCCACCCCCACGGGCGTCCCCACGCGACTTCAGCCCAAATTGCACCGGCAATCAATGTGAAGGTCCACGTGATGAATCCAACCGCGGCCAAACGGTACGAAACGATTTCAATACGGTCGGAGGACGGAACACGTGCCAAGAACCGCAGTGCTTTAGGGATTGGGCGGCCTTCTTTTATCCGCTTTTCATAGTTGAGCGTGAGCAATTGGAAGATCGCGATAATCGCAGACACCGTCAGCAGTGCGGTAGACAGGATCGCAATGGGTACGTGGATGTAAATCCAGTACGACTGCAAAGCTGGAATGAGCTGAGCTGCTGGGGTGTAGAACACCGTAATGCACAGGCCCAGAGTGATCAGCGCGAAACCTGCGACGAACGTTCCCATGTACCGCAGGTCTTTAAACTTCAGCACTGCCAGATATGTGATGACAGCCAGTGCGGAAGCAACCAACGCGTACTCCATCATGTTGCCCCACGGGACGCGCATAACTGCAATTGTGCGAGTGACAACAGCACCCACGTGCATGAGAACAGCCAGGACTGTCAGCGCAGTTCCAACGCGAGCCCAGCGCCTGAAGTTACCCGTCCCACTGACTGGAACCGGCGGATCTTCGTCGCGTTCAGCTACCGCTACCCCGCCACGATTACGTGAGGTACGTGCAACCGCGCCGGTTTTTGCAGAGGTCTTAGCTTGGCTCTTCACCTGGCTCTTGGTGGAAGCGGAATCACTAAACAGGTCAAGAGAGTAAATGATGAAGGCGATCGCGTAGACCGCCATGGCCGAATAAATCAGCAGATTGGACCAACTAGCCCAAACAACAGAGACGTCCATTAATCTTCCTCTTCACGCGCAGATTCATTCAAGTGTACGGCAAGCGCTTGTACTGCGTGCTGGACCCTGGGGTCTTCCCCACGCGCAAGCGCTGCAACTTCGACTCGACCGTCAGTGACGCGCACCCACATACGGCGGCGCGGAATGAACAACGACAACCCCAGACCAACCATAAGCAGAACGGCCCCTACCAAAAGCACACCCTGTGTGGGGTTGGAGTGAACGTCGACGGCAACAAAGCGCTTCACACCGTCAAACGTCACTGTGCCCAAACCTTCTGGAAGATCCACGGTTTCACCCGGTGCCATCTGTAACGTGACGGGCTTACCTTCGTTGTCAGTGACCGCGCGCATCTTAGAGGTATCGAGTTCGTACACGTTCTGAGCCACACCGTCATCTAGGCCCAAGTCTCCTGCGTACACGCTCATCACCAAGTACGGCTGATCGGCTGCAGGGAAGGTAGAAATCAGTTCGCCTTGCTCATTGAAACCGGCGGTGGGAAGGAACACTCCCCCAAAGCCCAACTGTTCCCCACCGGTATCCGGAACCTTGACGACACCTCGGGACGCGTACGTGCCGTCAACCGGCAGGAACACAACAGGACCGGAGAAGGTGACGTCACCGTTCGCGTTCTTCACTGTCACCTCGGGAGCGTAACCGTTACCCGTGAGGTACACGCTGGTGCGGCCAAAACGCACAGGGTCGTTGACCTGCAGGACCTTGTTCTCTTCAACCCCCTGGTAGTTGGTGGTGACGTTCGCGGCGAAGTGCCTGGGCTGAGCGAACTGCGGCCCCACCGATTCGCTGTCAAACGTGGCGTCGAAGCGGTTGAGCGTGATGCGGAAATCATCCAGGTTATCCGGGTTGTAGTACGTGCCCGGTTTGAAGTCGTCATAGGACACCAGCGAGTTGGAGAAGGTGTCGCCCTCCACCAGAATCCGCTGCCCGGAATACGACACGAGCGCGCCCAGAGCGAACACTACAACAACCCACAGGATCGAAAAGTGGAACAACAGGTTTCCTGTTTCACGCAAGTACCCGCGTTCAGCCGCAACGTGGTCGTCGTTACGCACTGTGCGGTATCCGGCCTTTTTCAGTGCGCGTTGAGCCCGGTCCAGGAGCTCTTCACTGTCAGTTCCTGCAAGCTCCCACTCCTGGTGAGCGGGCATCCGGGCGAGTCTGCGTGGCGCTTTGGGCGGTGCTTTCCGCATGGCTTTGTAGTGCTGACCGCAGCGGGGCACGATACATCCCACGAGCGACACCATGAGCAAGATGTACACAGCAGAAAACCAGATCGACGAGTACACGTCGAACATCTGCAGTTTGTCGAGTCCTTCACCCAAGGTGCCGTTGTCTTCAATGAACGTGCGCACCTTACCGGGGTCTTGGATGCGTTGTGGCAACAGCGACCCAGGGACCGCCGCCATGGCCAGAACCAAAAGCAGGATGAGAGCGAAACGCATGGTGGTGAGTTGGCGCCATGCCCAGCGCAACATTCCCACCGTGCCAATGTTTGCGGGAGCTTGCGTTTTTGTACTCACTACACCACCAACTCGAATCTGTTAGCCCACAGTTGCATATAGCTCATCATGAGGTTCCACAGCCCGGTGACCATGGCCAATCCCAGCACGATCAGCATGATTCCGCCCGCTCGCACGATTGCCCGCTGGTGACGACGCACCCATTCGAGTTTGCCCATCCCCTTGTGGATGAGAAACGCG
>NZ_ADNU01000025.1 GCF_000178455.1 Brevibacterium mcbrellneri ATCC 49030
AACGATCATCAGACTGTTCCAAACGCACAAGGTGTCAACTATGTCCTGACGCAGGACACCGCTAGCCCGACATTTTTGTCTTAACACACCGCTCACTACAGCGCATTCCTTTCTGGAGCTAGCTCAGCGCCCTCTTGCACGTCACCCCAGCTTTCCTTTTGCTCCCCTACCTCCTTCGCTTTTCTCCCTCTCTTTGCATTTCACCTCAAATGCGGAGCTAGCGCTGTTCCGGTCAGAACGGTGGTGGTTCTTCGCTGGGCTCCCATGGGCGGGAGTCGCCGTTGAACACCT
The DNA here is from genome assembly GCF_000178455.1 of Brevibacterium mcbrellneri ATCC 49030. Taxonomy (GTDB): domain Bacteria; phylum Actinomycetota; class Actinomycetes; order Actinomycetales; family Brevibacteriaceae; genus Brevibacterium; species Brevibacterium mcbrellneri. The sequence continues at coordinate 292 of NZ_ADNU01000025.1, forward strand.
CCCCTGCACTGTGACCAACCCTGGGTTCAGAGTGGCGCGCGGTTTCGTGTTCTGTTGCTTGGTATTCGTTGATGGTGTGGCTGATGTCTTGGTCGCCGGTGTCGAAGTACTCGAGTAACCGTTCGTACTGGAGTTGGTTAATCCGTGATTCTGGTGGGTAGACCAGCATGGCACCAATCCGTGGGAACACCCACGCCAGAGAACCATCATCCATCTTGTCTACGCGTAAGCGTTTCTGGGTTTTCTCCTGATGATGCCGCTTACACAACGGGTGCAGATTCTCCATCACCGTCAACCCACCCGACTCGGGGTCCTGGTGGTTGAACGGTTCGATATGGTCTTTCTCGCACACCCTGGCAGGTGTGGCACACCAGGGGACACTGCAATCAGGATGCCTAGCTTCCACCATGCGTTTCAAAGCCGCGGGTATGTAATACTTCGTCGGTGTGGATTCCAGGACTACCCCGGTTTCGGGGTCGGTGAACATCCGGTACACCCACTTCGCCTGAGCGATCAGCTCATCAGCAGTCTTAGCGTCTAATGGCACCCGGCCATTCATCATCACAGGAACCCGCACATCCGGGTCCACCTTGATCGGCAACCCAAAATCAAGCCCACTACCCGAACCCACAGGCTCGCCGGCTATCTGGGGCTCGTCGGTGTTCAAGAACTCTTCCGGGTTTAGAGTTTCTTCACTACCCGGCGAACCTCCAGCACCCGATGGCACACCTGTCCCTTGGTTTCCGGAGATCCGCTCGTCATAACCCGATCCAACGCCAGGTGGCGCACTACTCCCCTGGTGCTGAAATGCTTGCTCTTCGGTTTCGTTTGTTTCTGAGCTTCGGCGCTCCTTCTCTTCCACTCTGAAGCTATATTGTTCGGTTCTTTGTTTTCTGAACTTGTGGTTTCTTCCGGGGTCTTGGTTTTCGGGTCTGTGCTTGTCTGCCCCGGGGTCTTTCCCGGAACCCTCGCCCCAGCGTTTATCTTTTCTTGGTGGCGGTAGGTGCGTGAGGAAGTGCAGGACCGGGATGGTGACGGTGATACCGGCTTGGGCTTTGAGCCATTCTTCTTTTTCAGGCATCGACACGCACAACTCAAGCTCATACACGTCTTCCGCCTGTTTGA
>NZ_ADNU01000024.1 GCF_000178455.1 Brevibacterium mcbrellneri ATCC 49030
GTCTGGTCCTTGTCGATCCCGCTCATCCGGATGCCCTCAGGAACCCGGGTCGCCGTCAGTCCTTGTGCGAGGGCGGCCTGCGGGTCGGAGGTCTCGATGATCAGATCGGGCACGGACTTTTCGAAGAGCTGGTCGCGGCTGCCCTGGAAGATCATCTTCCCGCTGGAGAGGATGCCCAGGACGCTGGCCATCTTGTCGATCTCGTCGAGCAGGTGGCTGGATACCATCACAGTGATCCCTTGACTGGCCAGGTCCATGAGTAGCATGCGGATCTCTTCGATTCCGGCCGGGTCGAGTCCGTTGGTTGGCTCGTCGAGGATGAGCAGCGCCGGGTTGCGTGCGAGGGCCATTGCGATGCCGAGCCGCTGCTTCATGCCGAGGGAATAGTTGCGAACGAGCTTGTTCTCTTGCCCGGTCAGTCTGACGGTCGCCAGTGCGTGGTCGATCTGCGCGGTCGAAAGGTCGAGCATGTCCTGGACGATCCGCATGTTCTCCCGGCCGGTGAGGTGCCCGTACCCGGGAGGAGCCTCGATCATCGACCCGATCGACGGTAGCAGCTTGGTGCGCGATGCGCGCGTGAGCGGTTCGCCGAGGATTTCGATGTCGCCGCTGGTCGGCTGGGTCAGGCCCAGGATCATCTTCATCGTGGTCGACTTGCCCGACCCGTTCGGCCCGAGGAACCCGTACACGTGACCCTTTGGGACGTCGAGGTTCAGGGCGTCAACGGCGGTGTGGGTCTTGAACTGTTTGGTCAGTTCGTGGGTGGTGATGACGCGGGTCATGGATGCCTCGTTTCGGTCGGGTTCGTCACCCCATCCACAATTCCCGGAATAGTCACGTGGCAGATCGTGCTGCGGCACGAACTCGGTCTTCATGCCGTGGTATGAGTCGTTTCGGATGCCCGCGCCATAGGCTGGTAGGCATGGAACCGTTCACCAGCCCTGCGACCCGTGACCGGCTGCGCGCTGTCTGGCAGGGACAGCCCTGGGCGGCTGACCTCCTACTTGGGGCGCTAGGCGGATTCCTCGGCGCGATTAGCCGGCCAACCTTGTCGTTCGTGACATACGAGCAGACGGTCTACAGCATCATCGTATTCGGCTGCTCGGTCGCTCTGACCTTTCGGCGCATACGCCCACGCCTCAGCCTCGCCGCCATCGGCGTACTGCTCGTCCTGCACCTCGTCACGGTGCAGGAATTGACGCTGTTCGCCGGCGCGGTCTGCCTCATCGCGGCATACACCACACAGACGCAGCTGTTCGCGCCGTGGCGGTGGGGGTACGTCGCCGTCATCTACGTTGGTGCAGCTGCGGCAGTGCTCACCTCATCGACCCCCGCCGCGGACTCCGAGTGGAAGGTCAGGCTCGCGATTGCGGCAGCCGCAGCATCGCTGGTCACCGTCGCCCTCTTGGCCGGCACCGTCCGGAGGACCCGGAAGGCGCGCTACGAGGACGCGCTCGAACGTGCCGCTGTTCTGGAAGCCCGGCAAACGGTGGAGCGACGGCTTGCCGCTACCGAAGAACGCACACGCATCGCCCGCGAAATGCACGACGTGCTGGGTCACTCCCTGAACACGATTGCGGTACAAGCCGAAGGCGCCCGGTACCTGATCCGGACCGACCCCGACCGCACCGATCAGGCGCTTGCCGTCATCGGACGCTTGAGCCGGACCGCAGTCGATGACGTTCGCGACCTCATCAATGTCCTCGGCACCGATCACGACACTGAGGCTCTGACACGCCCTACCCCAAGCCTGCGCGACATCGGCGCGCTCATCAGCGAGTTGCAGCACACAAGAGCACCGATTCGGCTTCACGTCGATGGAGACTTGGGGGCCGTCCCCGACCAGGTCGGACTTGCCGGCTACCGGATCGTCCAGGAGGGCATCACGAATGTCGTGAAGCACGCCTATGGCGCAGCAGCAAGTGTCCGCATCGTCGTCCACGACCGTGCAGTTGATCTGACCATTCTGAACACTTCGCCAAGCCAATCGCAGACCACGCGGCGCGATGGTTCTCACCAAGGGATCATCGGCATGCAGGAACGCGCACGCGCACTTGGCGGCACCTTCACCGCAGGCCCCAACCCGAACACCGGTGGATGGTGCGTCTCCGCGAGCCTGCCATGGAGGCAGCCATGATCACCGTCGGACTCGCAGACGACGAACCACTGTTCACCGCGGGGCTGGCGATGATCCTCGACGCCCAGCCCGACATGAGCGTTCTCTGGCAGGCCATCGACGGAGCCGACGCCATCCGTCAACACAACCACGAAGCGCCGGACATCCTGCTGCTCGACATCCAGATGCCCACCCTTGACGGTCTCGCCACCACTCAGCACCTCATCACTGCCGGAACACAGAGCAAGATCATCATCCTCACCACCTTCGACACCGACGAGTACGTGCTCACCGCGATCGAGTCCGGCGCGTCAGGATTCCTCGTCAAGAACACCGCTCCCAACGATGTCGTCGCAGCCATCCGCACTGTTCACGACGGCGATGCCGTCATCTCGCCCGGCCCCACTAGGAGGCTCTTCACCACGTTCCGGAAACGCCCAGGAGGTCCCGCCGCGTGCCCTTCACCCACCGACAGTCGACTCGCAGACGAACTCACACCCCGAGAACGCGACATCCTCGCCCTCATCGCGCGGGGCCGCACCAATCAAGAAATCTGCGACGAACTCTGGCTCACCATGCCCACCATCAAGACCCACATCGGCAACCTCCGCGCTAAGACCCAAGCCCGCGACCGCGTGCAGCTCGTGCTCTTCGCCCTGCGGGTCGGCATCGCCGAGCTCACGTAACAACGACAATTGCAGAGAACAGCACCCGTTCGGTCACCTCTGAGCACCCGGGCGTTCAGCCTCCTATAGCCACCATCTGGAGCTGCCACGCCTCTTGCAGATCGAGGCTTGCTTGGGTTGCCGGGTCGGTACTCTGACTGTGCGACGTAGTGAACGTAGCGCCCAAAAGGAGGTGGTCGGCATGCCGACGCTTTCTCTGCTGGACGACGCCTGCGGCATGTGGGAGTCGTAAAACGCTCGTGGAGGGGCCGTAGGTTCGTGGATAACCTCGCGGCTGGAACCCTGAGAAGCGAGAAGCGCGTCGCGGCGTAGCCACGTGGCACATTCCATCCTGGCAACGGGGTGGCGTTCCCGAGACTTCGGTGAACGGCAAAACCTCCAGAGTGCGAAAAGATCCAGGAGGTTGGCGGCGACGCCGCCGAGGGGGTGGCCGTATAGGTCACCCCCTCTCTCGCATCTAGGACGTGAGCACCTTTCGGTAAGAGAGGTGGTTCGTCTTGACGGTGTCGATGCGGGTGATGTCGGCTGGCGACGGCTACACGTACCTGCTGCGCACTGTGGCGGCTGGTGATTGTGACCGGTCGTTGTCGACTCCGTTGACCCGTTACTTCGCCGAGGCTGGCACCCCACCCGGACGCTGGCTCGGCTCCGGCATGACCGCTCTGGGTAATGGTGAACTCGCCCCGGGCGCCCAAGTGTCGGAAGTACAGCTGCAATCACTGGTCGGTATGGGACGGGACCCGATCACTGGTAATCCGTTGGGGCGGGCGTATCCGGTGTACAGCTCGACTGCGGAGCGGGTCGCGGATCGAGTCGAGCAACTGGACCCGTCGCTCGGCTCTGG
>NZ_ADNU01000023.1 GCF_000178455.1 Brevibacterium mcbrellneri ATCC 49030
CCAAATCCGGGCGCAAATCCGGCACGTTAGGCTTGCAAGTGGTTCTAGGCACACGTCCTTTACTCTTGCCAGACACACCGGCCAGGCGCATCAGCCGAGCGGTTTGTTCACGACCGATATCGATTCCGTCGCGACGAAGAGCATGCCACATCTTCCGCACACCGTAAACACCGTAATTATCTCTATGCACTGTACTAATGCGTTCAACCAGCACAGCGTCACGAAGACGACGAGCACTGAGTCCACGGGCTTTGGACTGGCGATAACCACGCGAGGTGATGAACCCACCAGCCCGGCTATTCTTCAACGTCTTACAGATGAACTCGACACAGAAACGATTCCGATACTCATCAATGAACCGGATCATTTCCGACGTTTCGGGTCGAGTTCCGAGGCGAAAAAAGCTGAGGCAGCTTTCAGCAGCTCATTCGTGTCACGCAGCTCCTGATTCTCACGGCGTAGCCTCGCGTTTTCCGCGACCAAATCCTCAGGCATTGGCTCTGAGATCTTTCCAGCGCGGCGAGCCTGCTGAGTCCACTGACGAGCCGTGTGCCATGAAACCCCCAATTTAGGGGCCACTGCCTGACACGCGGCCTGCATCGACATGTTCTCTGCCAAGAAACGGTCCTCTACAAGACGGACCACACGGTCCTTCGCATCCTGATCAAATTTCCTTGGCATGTTCCAAATTTTCCCATCTACTCAAACGGAACAAAACCTGGGACACTTCAGAGTACGAAAACGCCCACCGGGAACAGCAATCAACTCAGACCGCCGACGCGGAACTTATCGACGCCAGGTAACCACTGTCTATGAAACCCGGGGCTTGACACTCACACCCTTATGGTCATGACTGCCAGTCGAAAGCGTTAGGATTGCCTGTATCGGCAGGACGAAGGGGAAGAATCCAATGAGCGAAGTTGAACAGCATTTCCGTGAAGCAGAAAACCCATTTTCACTTACTGGTTTGACCTACGACGACGTACTGTTGCTCCCCGGAGACACTGACGTCATCCCATCTGAAGCGTCGACCCGCACCCGGTTAACACGCGAACTCGACATCAACATTCCCCTGATCTCAGCCGCCATGGACACGGTGACAGAAAGCCGGATGGCCATTGCCATGGCACGGATCGGTGGAATTGGAATCATCCACCGCAACTTGAGCAAAGAAGACCAAGCTGCCCAGGTCGACTATGTGAAGCGCTCCGAATCGGGCATGATCACCGACCCCGTGACCATCACTGCCGACAAGACCTTGCAAGAACTCGACGAAATGTGCGGCCAGTACCGCATTTCGGGCTTGCCGGTCGTGGACGACAACGATGTGCTCGTCGGAATCATCACCAACCGTGACCTGCGGTTTGTTCCACGAGCAGAGTTCACCACCACAACGGTTGGCGAAGTCATGACAAAATCTCCTCTGATCACAGCGCCTGTGGGTGTGAGCTCAGAGGAAGCCTTTGAACTTCTGGCTGAACACAAGATTGAGAAACTGCCGCTCGTTGACGACAACAACGTGATCCGCGGTCTCATCACGGTGAAGGACTTCGTCAAGAGCGAAGAGTACCCCCTGGCGTCCAAAGACTCCGAAGGTCGCTTGCTTGTTGGTGCAGCCGTTGGTTTCTACGGTGACGCTTTAGAGCGTGCTGGCCTCCTTGCTGAAGCTGGTGTTGACGTGCTTGTGGTTGACACGGCAAACGGCCACGCACGCGGTGTCACCGACATGATCAAAACCCTCAAAAAAGACCCCGCGTTCTCTAACGTCCAAGTCATTGGCGGAAACGTCGCTACTCGCGAAGGTGCCCAAGCACTCATCGACGCAGGCGCTGACGCTATCAAAGTGGGCGTTGGGCCGGGGTCAATCTGCACCACTCGAATCGTGGCAGGTGTGGGTGTCCCACAGGTCACCGCGATTCACCTGGCCTACCAGGCTGCACGCGAAGCTGGCATTCCGGTGATCGGAGACGGTGGCCTCCAGTACTCCGGTGACATCGGAAAAGCCCTTGTTGCAGGTGCGGACTCAGTGATGCTGGGCAGCCTTTTGGCCGGATGTAAAGAAGCTCCCGGTGAACTGCTCTTGGTCAACGGTAAGCAGTACAAGACATACCGTGGCATGGGCTCTTTGGGTGCCATGGCGCCACGCAAGGGCCGTTCGTACTCCAAGGACCGCTACTTCCAGGCCGATGTCGCCACTGACACTGACCTCATCCCAGAAGGTGTAGAAGGCCGGGTCGCCTACCGTGGTGAACTCAAGAACGTTGCCTACCAGCTCACGGGTGGACTGCGCCAAACTATGTTCTACGTGGGAGCGCGCACCATCCCTGAGCTCAAAGCGCAAGGTCGGTTTGTGCGCCTGACAGCTGCGGGACTGAAAGAAAGCCACCCACACGACATTCAAATGACGGTGGAAGCGCCTAACTACCAGTCGCGCTAAGGAGGGTTAGCAAAACTCACACAGCACAGGTACAGTGTGATGCAGACTCGGGGTGCCGTTGAAGGCTGAGATCATACCCGTGAACCTGTTTGGTTAAGACCTGCGAAGGGAAGTCAGCATGACATCTGTATCTGAAAGCCGTACTGGAAACGCTTCAGAATTCACTCCTGCGTTTCTCACTCACATGCGTGAACTCACGCCCCTGGTGCAATGCATCACCAATACCGTGGTGCAAGAAGTTGCTGCGAACATTCTGCTCGCATCCGGCGCCTCACCTGCCATGGTTGACCACGAAGCTGACGCAGCCGCATTCGCCAAGGTCGCCAATGGTGTGTCTGTGAACTTTGGGACCCCCAGCTCGCACACGTACTTGTCCATTGACGCTGCCGTGCAGCAACGCACCGAGGACGGAACCACCTGGGTGCTAGACCCCGTTGGTCTGGGCGTGGCTCCGTTCCGAACCGCCCGGGTCTTCCGGGCTTTAAGCGAACGCCCCACCGTGGTGCGCGGAAACGCCTCAGAGGTGGCGGGACTTGCCGGAATGGGTCAGGGTGCCCGAGGTATCGAAGCAGTTGACGACGTCGAATCGGCTTTGCCTGCCGCGAGTAAGATCAGCAACGAATACGGTTCCGTTGTCGCGATCTCTGGCCCCACCGACGCGATCGTCACCACAATCGACGGCACCACCTATGTCAGCCACGTTGAAGGTGGATCCACTTACATGCCTCTCGTCGTTGGAACCGGCTGCTCCTTGGGCGCGCTCGTAGCAGGGTACGCAGGAACAGCCCACCACTTCCTCGGCGAATCAGCCACCACTGAAGAAAAACTCACCCGCTACCACCAAGCCACCGTGACCGCGCACGCACACTTCGCGGCAGCCGGTCTGCGAGCACACGAACTGGCAGACGGGCCAGGCAGCTTCAAAGTTCACTTCCTGGACCAGCTCCACGAAGTTACCGAAACTGACCTGCACGCAATCAACGTGACTACGGAGGAACTGTGACCAACCCGCGTTTGAAAGACATCGACGGGTCTCTGTACTTCATCACCGACACCAAAATGTGCGAACAGGCGGGACGCACGGTGGCGCAAACGGTTGAGCTTGCAGTAGCCGGAGGCGCCGGAATTGTGCAAGTGCGCGACAAGCACGCCACCGACGCCACGTTCGCCGAACTCACGCTGAGCGTTCTCGAAGCCGTCGAGAACGCCCGGAGCGCTTACAACATCACGCGCCCCGTGCCTGTTTTTGTTAACGACCGCGTCGACGTCGCAGCCAGCCTCATCAACGACGGCCACGACATCCACGTCCACGTGGGACAAGACGACACGAGCGTGCCACGTGTCCGCGAACTCATCGGCAACTCCCCGCTGATAGGCCTGTCAGCCAACACTCCGGAAGAAATCGAAGTTGCCCGCACACACGGCGACTTCGGAAACGGGGGAGTGGACCTTCTGGGCGTGGGGCCCGTATGGGACACCGCAACCAAAGAAGGCGCCCCAGCTGGGCTCGGAATCGACACGCTCAAAAACCTCACAGCCATCTCGGCGATTCCTGTCTTTGCCATTGGCGGAATCAACGCGGAACGGGCAGCGCAACTCAAGGACACCTCGGTCTCGGGAGTGTGCGTGGTATCAGCAATCTGCCTTGCCGCAGACCCACAAGCCGAAGCGCACAAAATCTACGACGCATTTCGCAACTGACCCTCGTGGGGGAACCCAAACCAACCACCCCACACGATAAGGAGATCGACATGTCACGACCCCCTGTCGCGTTGAGTATCGCGGGAACCGACCCCTCCGGTGGAGCAGGTGTTCATGCCGACTTAAAGACCTTTACGGCCCTGCGCGCATACGGAACTTCGGTGATTACCGCGCTGGTCGCCCAAAACACGCACGGAGTCTCCCGCGTGTACGGGATTGACACCGACTTCGTGTCTGACCAGTTTGACTCGGTGCTGACGGACATGCCCGTGGACGCGACCAAAACTGGGATGCTGGGCACGCGGCAGCTCGTGGAAATGGTTGCAGAACGCGCCGGCCGAGGTGGTCTAGGCTTCCTCGTTGTTGACCCTGTCATGGTGGCCACCTCCGGGCACCGCTTGCTAGAAGAGGACGCCGTGGATGCCGTGCGGACGCTCATGGTGCCCGCCGCCCATGTCATCACGCCCAACCTCCCTGAAGCTGCGTTGCTCTTAGGTGACGACGTTGAGCCCGCCCACGACCTCGACACCATGCGCTACCAGGCACGCGAACTGATCGAACGTGGCGCTCGCGGTGTGCTCGTGAAAGGAGGACACGGGGAAGGTGATGAAGTCCTCGACGTGCTGGCGCTCAACGACGGCACCGACGTCACTCTCACCGAATACCGCCACCAGCGCATCACCACCCCCAACACCCACGGAACCGGGTGCACGCTCTCGGCTGCGATCACCGCGCTTGCTGCCCGGCAGGCGTTGGAAGGAACCCTCGATGTTCCCGAGGTGGTCGGGACGGCCCTTGACTACCTCGCCCGCGCTTTGGAATCAGGCAAAGACTGGACACTGTCACTCGACCCCAACGGGGCCCACGGCCCCGTCGACCACATGGTCACCATCCCAACCCCATGAAGTCCCACCGACAGCCCCCTAAAACCCACCCCACTGAAAGGAACACTCATGACTGCGACGACCTCGGCCGCCGAAATTGGTCGTGAACTACGTAACCTTTACGTTGCCGGCCCCCGTACGCAAGCCCTGTGGGACTCCTGCGACGACATCATCACCGCAACCGAAAACCTCACGTACCTGCAGGAACTCGCAGCCGGTGACCTGGACGCACGCGCGTTCACCAACTACCTCATCCAGGACGAAATCTACCTAGACGGGTACGCACGCACCATGCTTCTGCTGGGGCACCGAGCCGCCACCAACGACGACATGCGGTTCTGGGCGACCTCGGCGGGAACCGCCGTTGCAGTAGAAAACGAAATGCACGAAGCTCTGCTGGCGTCCGACGAATTCTCACACCACATTGCCGAACTCAACGACGAAAACGGCAAACCAGTCGCTTCCCCTACAACCCTGGGATACGTGTCATTCCTCATGGCAACCGCCACAACTGAACCGTACGAGGTGGGTGTGGCTGGCGTTCTCCCATGCTTCTGGGTATACGCCCACGTGGGCAAGGTGCTCACCCGTTTGGTAGGCGACGGAATGGCCACGCACCCGTACAAGCAGTGGATCGAAGAGTACGACTCAGAAGACTTCGACGCTGGCACACGTGAGGCTGTCAAGATTCTGGAACGCGAACTGGAAAACGCGCGCCCCGCAGAACGCGAAAAGATGGAAAAGACTTTCCGTCAGGCGTGCATGTATGAACTGCACTTCTGGGCGTCTGCACGTGTTGTGGAACGTTTTGAACTCGTGAAGTAATAGTTCGCTAGAACCCCTCACTTTGCGTTGAGTTGCGCATACCATGAGTGCAACGCAGATTTGCCAGGTCAGGAGGGTTCATGAAAATCACCGGTGCGGTCTTACGCGAAATGCGTGCGCAACGCCCCTACGCGCAGTCCCGTCCCATCGACATCACGTCAGTGGAACTGGACGAACCCGGCCCTCATGAAGTGCTCATCCGCATGACCGCAGCCGGGCTGTGCCACTCTGACCTGTCAGTGGTGGACGGCAACCGACCTCGGCCCCTTCCCATGCTTCTTGGGCACGAAGGTGCCGGGGTCGTCGAAAAGGTGGGCGAAGGCGTCACCGAATTTACCCCCGGCGACCACGTGGTGACGGTGTTCTTGCCACGGTGCGGGCAGTGCGCCAACTGCGCGACCGACGGCAAGCTTCCATGTACGCCCGGGACCGCGTCGAACAACGCGGGCGTCTTGCCGTTTGACGGGGAAATCCGCCGGCTCAGCGAATCCGGTGACAGCACCCACCCTCGGGCTGGGCAGCCCGGCGAACCCATCAACCACCACTTAGGCGTGAGTGTGTTCGCCACCCACGCTGTTGTCAATGCTGCCTCAGTCGTCAAAGTGGGGTCCGACGTCCCGCCCCAGATCGCAGCGCCCCTAGGTTGCGCGGTTCTCACCGGGGGAGGCGCCGTGCTGAACGCGGGCAAACCTGCTCCCGGCGACGACATCATGGTCGTTGGCCTGGGCGGCGTGGGCATGGCGGCCCTACTCACCGCGTTGAGCGTGGGGACCGAGGAAGTGATCGGTGTGGACGCCAACCCGGAAAAGTTGGAGCGTGCCCGTAAATTGGGTGCGTCCCAGGTGTACACCCCCGCCGAGGTGGCAGAAGCTGGCGTGAAAGCCCCCGTTGTGATCGAAGCAGCGGGGCACCCGAAAGCGTTTGAGACCGCGTATTCAGCCACAGCCGTGGGCGGAACCACGGTAACCGTGGGACTGCCTGCTCCGGATGCGATTTCTCAGATTCACCCGTTGACCTTAACCGCTGAAGCCCGCACCGTTGTAGGCTCGTATTTAGGGTCCGCGGTGCCATCGCGTGACATTCCTCAGTACGAACAGATGTGGCGCGAAGGGAAACTGCCTGTTGAAGAACTGGTTTCTGGAATCGTGCGCCTGGACGACATCAACGCCGCCATGGACACGCTTGCAGACGGTAAGGCTGTTCGACAGGTGGTTCTCTTCGACTGACCGTGCGATACCCTTAAAGGGTGAGTAACGAAGTTGAAATTGGTCGCGGTAAGCGGGGGCGTCGCTCCTATTCTCTTGACGACGTAGCGGTGATTCCCGCTCGACGAACTCGTGACCCTCAAGACGTTTCGCTGGCATGGCAGATCGACGCCTACCACTTTGAACTCCCGTTCATTGGCGCACCCATGGATTCGGTTGTCTCACCGGCAACGGCGATTGCATTGGGCAAGTTCGGCGGGCTGGGTGTGTTGGACCTGGAAGGCTTGTGGACTCGATACGAAGACCCACAGCCGTACCTGGACGAAATCGCATCGCTTCCAGAAGACCAGGCGACCGTGCGCATGCAAGAAATCTATTCTGAACCGGTCAAAGCTGAACTCATTACGGCGCGGTTAAAGGAAATTCGTGAAGCAGGCGTGACAGTCGCTGGGGCTCTTACTCCGCAACGCACGCAAGAGTTCTGGAAGACCGTGGTCGAAGCTGGAGTTGACCTGTTTGTGATTCGCGGGACCACGGTCTCTGCGGAGCACGTCTCAAGCGAAGCTGAACCGCTCAACCTCAAACGCTTCATTTACGAACTCGACGTTCCGGTCATTGTTGGTGGTGCTGCCACCTACACGGCAAGCCTGCACCTCATGCGTACCGGAGCTGCCGGTGTTCTCGTTGGTTTTGGTGGCGGGGCCGCATCAACTACCCGCCGTACTTTGGGAATTCACGTTCCCATGGCTACCGCGATTGCCGATGTTCACGCAGCTCGCCGAGACTACATGGACGAATCGGGTGGGCGCTATGTCCACGTGATTGCTGACGGTGGTTTGGGCACATCCGGTGACATTGTGAAGGCATTTGCGATGGGTGCCGACGCCGTGATGCTCGGTTCTACCTTGTCGAGGGCAGAAGAAGCTCCGGGACAAGGGTTCCATTGGGGAGCCGAAGCTCACCACCCGCACTTGCCACGTGGCCGGCGGGTAGAGATGGGAACCGTTGCGCCACTTGAGCAGCTACTTTTTGGACCCGGCCACTCCGCAGTGGGCGAGGTCAACCTGGCTGGCGCACTGCGCCGGTCCATGGCGACCACCGGGTACTTGGACCTCAAGGAATTCCAGCGCGTCGACGTGACGGTCGCTCCGTACGTTTAAGAGGGTTTATAAGGGAACTGTCACTGTATGTTGCGTTTGGCTTTCACGCCCAGATGGATCGGGAGGTTTGTTCTTGTTCTTGCTTTAGCAACTGCTTTTGTCTTCCTGTCCATGTGGCAGGTAGACCGCGCGCAACACAAGAACGATGTGCAAACCAGTGCGTACGCCGATGACAAAACCCCGCTGAATGAGGTTGTTTCGGCTCAAGTTCCCATGCCGTCGCGTGACACCGACCGTCTGGTAGAAGTCAGCGGATCCTATGTTCCTGAAGCCACAGTGCTCGTTGAAGGGCGTCACCAGAACGGGCAAGCTGGTTTCTGGGTTGTCACCATGTTCACCGTTGATCACGCGCAACTGGGAGGCGGGCTCAGCGGTGATAAACCCGTTGCGATCCCTGTTGTCCGAGGTTTTACCGCTGATGAGGCGACCGCACGTAACTCGCAGGCTCCGTCAGGCACACACACGCTCGTTGCGCGGATTGGTCCCACAGAAGCCCCCGAACCCTCTGTGGGTGACAAGGTCGTGACCACGGTTTCTACCGCGCAGCTCGTCAACTATTTTGACGTTTATTCGTATGGCGCCATGCTGTTTCCGGAACCGGATCAGCGCGCTCAAGCATCAGGGCCCGAACTCGAACACGTGACGTTCCACGCGCAAGAATCCGGCGGTTTGGATGTGCAATCAGCCTTCTACGCAGTGGAATGGCTAGTGTTTGCCGGATTCGCGTTTTATATTTGGTGGCGACTCTTGCGCGACGAATACCGCAGGCAAACAAAAGACGAGCACCAGCACTTCGTTGTTGTAAAAAAGCCAGGCCAAAAGAACCTGGACAACTAGCGCTTCGCTAGCTATTGGAGAGGACATACCGTGCAGGATCCGCAAGACCAGCGACCCGAGTTTGACGAACACGCGCACGACCCGGAAACCGTATTTACGGTCTCACGTTACACCTCGGCACGTAATGCGGAACGTTTCTACCGTGTCATGGCCCTCATCACGGGGACCATGCTGATGATTCTGACGCTTGAAATGATCTACAAGTACATCATTACCCCGCTCATGGGTGGTGATCCTTCAACCGCACTCCTCATTGGAAACTTCAACTTAGGAGCCGCGATCGCGATCTGCCACGGGTGGTGCTACGTGGTGTACTTGGTGGCGAGCTGGTGGCTCACCTCCTCCATGAAGTGGTCGCTACGCCGGATGCTCGTGTTGGCTCTTGCCGGTGTTGTTCCCGTCATGTCGTTTATCTGGGAACGCAAGGTACACCATGAGGTAGAACGGCGTTTAGACGAAGCTGTTGTCATTGCGCCAGCAGATTAAATCCTCCCCGTGTTAGCTCGATAGGATAACGGTATGCAACCTTCAATTCCCACTGCTTCGCGCCCCGTTCTAGTGGTGGATTTCGGAGCACAGTACGCCCAGCTGATCGCACGCCGTGTTCGTGAAGCCGGCTTGTTCTCTGAAGTCATCCCGCACACTGCTCCTGCTCAAGATTTTGTGGACCGGAACCCGGTGGCCATCGTGCTTTCTGGTGGACCGTCTTCTGTCTACGCTGAAGGGGCTCCCCGTTTGGATCCCGAGGTGTTTGAACTGGGTGTTCCCATGTTCGGCATCTGTTATGGGTTCCAGTCAATGGCACACAACCTGGGTGGCAAAGTTGCCCACACAGGATCCCGGGAGTATGGATCAACGCCACTGACCGTGGCAGGGTCCTCGCAGCTATTAGACGGCCAGCCAGAAAACCAAACGGTGTGGATGTCGCACTCGGACTCGGTGGCTGAAGCCCCTGAAGGGTTCACCGTTGTCGCATCCACCCCAGGTGCACCCGTTGCTGCGTTCGAATGTGCTGAACGCAAGCTCGCCGGTGTGCAGTGGCACCCGGAAGTGCTCCACTCCGAGTACGGTCAGGCAACCCTTGAGAACTTCCTGCACTCGATCGCAAGTCTCGAACCAACGTGGACTGCCGGAAATGTCATCGACGAACAGGTTGAATTGATCCGCCAACAGGTGGGGGACAAGCAGGTGATCTGCGCGCTGTCCGGTGGCGTTGACTCCGCAGTTGCGGCCGCTCTGGTTCACAAAGCAGTGGGCGATCAGCTCACGTGTGTTTTTGTTGACCACGGTCTGTTGCGCAAGGACGAACGCAAACAGGTCGAACAAGACTATGTGGCCTCAACGGGTGTGCGTCTAGTGACGGTTGACGCCGCCGATCAGTTCGTAAACGAACTGGCTGGCGTCACGGATCCTGAAACGAAGCGCAAAATCATTGGGCGTGAGTTCATCCGCGTGTTTGAAACAGCTGCTGCTGACTTGGTTGCCCAGTCACGCAACGACGCTGAACCGATCGAATTCTTGGTCCAGGGCACGCTGTACCCAGACGTGGTGGAATCCGGAGGTGGCTCTGGCACCGCCAACATCAAGAGCCACCACAACGTAGGCGGCTTGCCCGAAGACTTGCAGTTCAAGCTAGTCGAACCTCTGCGTGCGCTGTTTAAAGACGAAGTTCGTGAAATTGGGCGTGAGCTGGGCTTGCCTGAAGTTATTGTGGGGCGCCAGCCGTTCCCAGGCCCTGGTCTGGGTATTCGCATCATTGGTGAAGTCACCCGGGACCGCCTCGATGTACTCCGTGAAGCAGACGCCATTGCGCGCGAAGAACTGACGCGAGCAGGACTGGACGACAGCATTTGGCAGTGCCCCGTTGTGCTCCTTGCCGATGTGCGTTCGGTGGGTGTGCAGGGCGACGGCCGTACCTACGGCCACCCAATTGTTTTGCGTCCGGTGTCCAGTGAAGATGCCATGACGGCCGACTGGACTCACGTGCCATACGATGTGCTATCCACGATTTCTAACCGCATCACCAACGAAGTGGACGAAATCAACCGCGTGGTTCTCGACATCACGTCGAAGCCGCCGGGCACGATCGAGTGGGAGTAGCTCGGCGGAGCATAGTGCCCAGTTGCGTCTCCTGAACACTGTTCAGTTACACTAGGTGAGATTTCACCCAAGGTGGGTGAACCTGTGTACAAGGAGAACTACGTGTCTACTTCCACCGCGCCTGAAACACGTCGCGCACCACAACCGCGCAGCGTAGGGATGGATGTTGCATATATTGCCGTTTTCGCTGCCCTCATTTGGGTGTCTGCACTCATTCCACCTATCCCTGTTGGAGGAGTCGGTGTTCCGATTACGGTGCAGACCCTCACGATCGCCATCACCGGAATGGTCTTGGGAGCGTGGCGCGGGTTCGCGGCAACCGGTCTGTACATCGTGCTGGGCCTGATCGGGTTGCCCGTGTTCGCTGGCGGCTCGGGAGGTCTGGGTGCTCTCGCCGGCCCCAGTGCGGGCTACCTGGTATCCTTTCCGTTCTTCGCCGGGCTCATTGGTCTGTTGGCTCAGATTTCAGTGAAGAAACTGACCGGTGTGAAACTGTGGCTGGCTCTTGTGGGTGCGGCTCTGGTTGCCCGTTACCTCATCGTATGGCCAATCGGCGCCTTTGGCATTCACCTCAACGGTGGAGTGCCACTTGGAGCGGCCTTCCTGGCAGACATTCCGTTCTGGCCAGGTGACTTGGTGAAGAACATCCTCGCCGGTGCTATTGCGCTCATGATCCACCGCGCATTCCCCACCGTGCTGGTGCGCCGGTGATCACTTTCGACGGCGCACGCGTTGCGATCGACGAAGTCGGAGGGCCCGAAAGGGTCCTCCTGGACACCACCTCGGTCACGCTGACACAGCCAATGACGTCAGTCATTGGCCCCAACGGATCGGGCAAAACTACGTTCCTTCAGATGATCAACGGTCTGATGGCGCCCACCTCGGGCGATGTTCGCGTAGGCGAACTCAGCGTCACCCAAAACCTCAAGGACGTACGCAAGCGCGTGGGGTTCGTCTTCAGCGACCCCGCGGCCCAGCTGGTCATGCCCACGGTGGTCGAAGACGTGCAGTTGTCCCTGCGCCACCTGCCCAAGGCTGAACGCAAACCGGCGGCCATGGCCATGCTCACCGAACTGGGAGTGGAGGACCTGGCCAGCCGTTCCGTCTACGAACTGTCTGGCGGGCAACGCCAGTTGGTCGCCTTGGCAACTGTGCTGGCGGTAGACCCTGAGGTTTTGGTGCTCGATGAGCCGGCGACGCTCCTGGACTTGAAGAACACGCTTCTGTTGCGGCGCACTCTGCGTGAACTGGTGGACCGGCGCGGGGTTCAGGTGGTGTTTTCGACTCACGACCTGGACTTCGCTTTGGACGGGCATGAGTGCGTGTTTATCGACGGCGGCCAGGTGTGTGGCAAGGGCGCCCCGGCCGAGGTCGTTGCCGAGTACCGAGCGAGTGTCGCATGAGGCGTCGGCAGCAGTTTTTGGGTGTGTGCTCGCCCCGCCGTGGGTGGTTGCACGCGACTCCTGTGGGCCTAAAGTTCGCGTCACTGACGGTGCTGACGCTGGTGGTGATGCTTGCCCGTAATCCCTTTGTGAACGCTGGCCTCATCGTGGCGCTGGTGATCATTGGGTTAACAGCCAAAATGGGTTTGGGACAGATTCTGGGACCCATTCGACGCATGTGGCTGATCTTTGTGCTGTTGGTGGCGTTTCACGTGTTCTTGAGCGACTGGTGGAACGCCGCGCGCATCATCACGGTGATGATCACATGTGTGGTGGGCGCGCAGATCTTCATGCTGTCCACGCCCTTGTCAGTTTTGTTGGACCTTTTCAACATGCTGGTGAAACCGTTGAAGTTCGTAGGTGTCCGCCCACAAGTGCCAGCACTTGCGGCGGCGATTGCGGTGCGTAGCGTTTCCTACTTGGCGGACCTGGCTGACACAGCAAAGGATGCTGCCAGTGCACGCGGGTTAGAAAACGACATTCGCGCACGCACCGTGCCGGTGATGCTAGGTGCTGTTAAATACGCCCAAGACACCGGGCGTGCGCTCGAAGCCCGCGGGATTCTGGATTAGCTGACTCGGTCCTGCGCCCACCGAGGAGCCCCGATGAGCGAGCGGCCAATCACCTGAGGCGCAGGAGAGTCGATCGCCGCCGCGTAGTGACCTACGAGCTGCGAGCACACGCTCTTCCATGTGCGCCCCAAAACCACCTTGCGGGCCGCTTCACCGAACGCTACGCGCTTAGCGTCGTCGCCCACCAGGTCACGAACATGGTCTTCCATAGCAGCGAGGTCCCCAGGTGTGTACAGCCACCCGGTGCGGGAGTGGTCGACCAGGTCCAATGGGCCACCTCGGGCGGGAGCAACCACAGGCACGGCACTTGCCATTGCCTCCTGGATGGTCTGGCAGAACGTTTCAAACTCGCCGGGGGACACCATGACATCAAAGCTGGCAACCGCCTGCGCCAAAGCGTCCCCACCCAAGAAGCCGGTGAAAACAGCGTTAGGTAGAAGCTGTTGCAAGCGAGCGCGCTGCGGTCCTTCACCCACGATGACCAACTGAACGTTAGGGATGTTGCCCAGCCGAACCAAGTCCTCGACCTGCTTCTCAACCGCCAGGCGCCCCACAAAACCAACGATCTTCTTGCCCTCAGGGGACATGCGCGCCCGCCACTCTTCCGAACGGTGGCTGGGGTCAAAGCGGGTGGAGTCAACACCTCGGGCCCACAGACGCACATCAGCCACCCCGTGGCTGTGCAGCTGGTCGATGGTGAATGACGATGGAGCAAGAGTCAGGGATGCATGCTGGTGGATGTTGCGCACGTGGTTCCACATGAGGTTTTCCACTCCGCGTAGACCGTAGCGTGCGGCGTAAGCGGGCACTTCAGTCTGGTAGACAGCAACCGAGGGGATGCCCAGGTCCTGTGCCGCGAGCACGCCGCGCCACCCAAGGACGAACGGGGAGGCCAGGTGGACAACGTCGGGGTCGTAGTCGGCCAAAATGCGACGGATACGAGGGACACCGCCGGGGGCAACACGAACCTTGCGATATCTGGGCATCGCAAAAGAGGGCACTCGAATAATTCGAGCGCCCGAAAGTTCTGTGGGGGAGTCGTGGCGAGTTCCAGGAGCGATCACGATGACGTCGTCACCACGTTCCGCTAAGTGTTCAAGGACTCGGACAACCGTGTGGACCACGCCGTTGGTCTGGGGTAAGAAGGACTCAGCAATAATCGCAACTCTCACACCAGCATTAGACCCCAGTGAAGTAACATGAAAACGGTGTCAGTGCGAACACTGGCTAACTAAACGGTAAACTTAACTGGTGGGTAACTAATTCGATGAGTGGACGAAGCACTTGATGCTGAGTCGAAGTCGTTGATATCCGCTGAAAGTGTCGTTGAACTAAAGGAGCAGACAGTGACGTGGGCTTTGGCAATTCTTCTGATTGTCCTGGTCATTGTTGCTGTTATTGCGATTGGTCTGGTTGTCCGGAACAATCAGCTATCACTTGCCCGCGACCTGTGTTTAGAAGCGCTGCGCCAAGTGAATGTGCAACGTGAACAGCGACACGCGCTCGTGCCAGGGTTTGTGAGCCTCGCACGCTCATGCCGGGACAATGACGGTAAACGTAACGGTGTAGTTAGTGCCTCAGTCGAACAATGCGACGAAGCAGGGCGCGAACTCTCGGCTGCCCTTACCCAAGCCGTGTCGGTAGGTACGGAAGAATCAGCCACCCCCGGCGACACAACGGCCAGTGTTGGGCCAGCGGAAGATCAGCTCACCTCGGCCATTGACGCGCTAGCGCACGCTGCCCGCGTGCCAGGCGAGGTCACGGACGCCGACGAAACATGCCGGATCCAACTCCACGACCTCTACGAACACCTCCTCATGGTCGAACACCGTCTGTCAGCCGCCGTGCGCTACTACAACATGGTGGTAACGCAGTATTCGACGATGCGTTCCTCGTGGGTATCCCGCCCACTGACGGGTGTGTATCGGAAGTTCGCCCACATCGCATACACCCCCAACGATTTTTCCGACAACGTACCCAACACGCTCCGAGTGCCAGAACGCGAAAAAGGAACAGGCTACCGGCCAGGAAGCGTGTTCGGCTAAGTGACGGCTTCCAATACAGAAGAATCAGGCCAACTGGATCATCCGCACCAGCGTTTCCGGATCGACTTGGGGTACGTGGGCACCCACTTTCACGGGTGGGCGCTTCAACCGCATCTGCGGACCGTGCAAGGGGAACTCGAAACCGCGCTCGCCCGAATCCTCAGCGCCCCCGTTCGCGTGACGGTTGCAGGCCGTACGGACGCCGGCGTGCACGCGCGCAGGCAGGTCGTTCACGTGGACATTCCGCACACCGATTTTCCGCGGCTGGTGGGGCAACCTCGGGCGCGGGCCGAGCAACGAACACCGGCGCGAGGCTTGACGTCCCGGTTGCGAGGTGTGCTTGCCCGTCAGGACGCCAGTGACATTGTGATTCACGATGTGACGGCTGTTCATGCTGATTTTGATGCTCGATTTTCTGCTCTGTGGCGTTCATACACCTACCGGTTGGCTGATCCCCAGGCTTTTACCGACCCGTTGACCGCGGCTTTTACCGTGGAGCACCGGGCTGAGTTGGACGTGGCTGCGATGAGTGCCGCTGCCCAGCAGGTGTGCGGCCTACGCGACTTCTTGCCCTTCTGTAAACCGCGCGAAGGCTCGACAACAATCCGCACTTTGGAAGAACTCCGGGTGGAGCGCGTTGGAAGTGGCGTGATCGAATTTTTCTTACGCGCCGACGCCTTTTGTCACCACATGGTGCGTGCCCTGGTGGGTGGGCTTGTCAAAGTGGGTGAAGGTAAGTGGGGACCGGGCAGGTTGGCTGGTATGTGTGAAGAAGCCGGCCGAGGTGGTTCCGAATTTCCGATGTTTGTCTTCCCAGCGCACGGATTGGTTTTGGAAGACGTGGGGTACCCCGAACCGGGTGAGTGGGCTGTGCGCAATCAGCAAACCCGCGCGCGGAGAGACGCTGATTAGTGCGGGGTGGCGTGGAACTGTGAGTCGCTTTTGTAACTGGCTCACATAATTTACTCAGTTATTGCTCTGGTTTACCTCAAGTTCACGCTGCGCTGATAGAAATTGAGAGCATTTGTTAATTTCACTCCCTTGACGAGGACATTATGAAGCGAACAACCCGCGCTTTTGCGGCTGTGTCAGCACTCGCTGTCGTGTCGCCGCTTGGAACGCTCCCAGCATTTGGTACAGCTGACAAGGGCACCGAATTCCAGATCCTGAACATTACAGACTTCCACGGTCGTATCGGCTCCGGCATTGGCGCCGACCTTGCGGGCGCCGTTACTGACAACCGTCAGGAAAACTCCACGTTCTTGTCCGCGGGTGACAACATCGGTGCATCCACCTACGCATCGTCGTCACAACAGGACAACCCCACCCTTGAATACCTCGACGCACTTGGACTAGACGCATCTGCCGTAGGTAACCACGAATTCGACCGCGGATTCGACGACATCAAGTCACGCAACACCAAGTTCGAGCACCTGGGTGCCAACGTTGTGAAGAAGGGAACCGACGAACCGGCGTTCCCTGCGTACACCACTTACGATGTCAACGGTGTGAAAGTAGCAGTCATTGGTGTTGTCACCACGGACACCAAGACTCTGGTATCCCCAAGCGGTATCAAGGGGATTGACTTCATTGACCCTGTCAAGGCAGTGAACAAGGCAGCGAAAGAACTTGAAGCATCAGACGAAAAGCCTGACATCACGATCCTGGAAGCGCACACGGGTCCTTCCTCTGCAGGAAGTATTGAAGAAGCTACCGGATCGAACGACGAATTCGCTTCCCTGGTAGAAAAAGCTGACCCTTCGATTGACGCGATGTTCTTTGGCCACTCACACATCAAGATGAACCTCACGGCCAAGATTCCAGGAACCGACCGCACACGTCCAGTTGTGCAGGCTGGTAACTACGGTAACGCTCTTGCTGACGTGCGCCTTACCTCAGAAGGAAACGGCGACTGGACTCTCAAGTCCTCCGAACTGATTGACGTTAAGGGTAAAGCAACCGAAAGCAACGTTCCTGCAGACGTCAAGAAGATCATCGACGACGCAGAAGCTAAAGCGCAGGAAGTTGGATCGGTTAAAGCCGGTGAAATCACCGAAGACATCACGCGCGCATTCAAAGAAGACGGGTCAGAAGACCGCGGTGCAGAAAGCACCCTGGGGAACCTCGTTGCAGACGCGCTGAAGGAAGGTGTCACGTACTCCAACCTGGAAGAAGCTGACTTCGGTATCACCAACCCAGGTGGTCTCCGTACTGACATGAAGATGGACGACTACTTTGGTGAAGGCAAGCTGAAGGAAGACAAGGGTGTTGTCACCGACGGTGAACTCAACCAGGTTCTTCCGTTTGCTAACGACCACGGTGTTGTCACCATGAAGGGTGAAGACGTCATCGAACTCTTCGCTCAGCAGTGGCAGCCGGCTGAAGCGTCGCGCCCATTCCTCCACCTCGGTATCTCAAAAGAACTGAGCGTTGTCTACGACTCAAGCGCTAAAGACCCAGCCAAGCGTGTGAAGTCAGTCAAGGTCAACGGAGAAGACATTGACCCTGCAAAGGAATACCGCGTAGCTACCCTGTCATTCTTGGCAAACGGTGGTGACAACTTTGGCGCGTTTGCAAAGGGTAAGTTCGAACAGTCGGGTCTCACCGACTTTGAAATCTGGCAGAAGTACTTCGAGAAGAACTCGCCAGTATCGCCTGACAAGAAGGAACGCCAGGCAGACTTTGCACACGACATTCTCGGCAACGGAAGCGCAACTGCCGAAGTTCACACACCTGACACCACCAAGAACAACTTCTACCTCAAGATCGATTCGAAGGTCGAAGCCGAAAACCTTCTCTTTACCGTTGAAGCACCAAAGGGCTACGACGTGGAATGGGAAGACTCCAAGGTGATCGAAGGAACCAAGAACACGGTTCGTGTCGACAAGGTCAAGGCCGGCGAAACGCAGGTGAAGTTCCGCCTGGTGCGCAACTCCGACAAGACCGACGGTGCGAAAGAGTTCAACACCACCCTGGTCGCTGACCCAGCCGCAAAGTGGTGGGACAACAACCCACTCCCAATCCTGCGTGAAACCAAGGTGGGATTCGTGTCTGAAGAAAAGCCTGGCGACGATTCCGACGAAGCCACGCCTGGCGACGGTGGACAGGACGACAAAGGTAAAGACAAAGACGGTTCCGACAAGGGCAAGGAAGGCTCCGACAAGGGCAAGGACACGGACGCCAGTGACGGCAAGCCACTGCCTCGCACCGGTACGGAAACCGCTGGCATGATTGCCGCTGGAATCGCATTGTTGGCCGTTGGTGCAACAGCAGTTGGACTTACCCGAGCCCGCCGCAAGTAACAGCACACAGGTGAGTGGCACCTCGGCGAAGGTGACCCCACCCACCCCGTGAGCGAAGCCACCATTCGACCCCTCCCAAGCATTTGCCTGGGAGGGGTCGAATGCATTAGATTAGGTAGTCGTTGCGTACGTCAATGCACATGCCACAAAACCTCTAGTCGCGTTGCAGGTTGAGGCGAAGGTGCTCTTCGTACAACATGACAGAACTGCACTGGCGGTCTCTAAAGATCACGACCTTTGAGAACACGCGCGGTGCCGCACAAACTAGAGACGAAAAGAAGGCTACACTTGCGTACCTATACTCCGAAGCCCGGCGACATCGAGCGCCAGTGGCACGTCATTGATGCCACTGACGTCGTACTTGGTCGACTTGCTTCGCAGGCAGCTCGTCTGCTTCGCGGCAAGCACAAGGTGACATTTGCCCCTCACGTTGACACGGGCGACTACGTGATCATCATCAATGCTGAAAAAGTTGCTCTGACCGGTGCCAAGCTGGAACAGAAGCGCGCATACCGCCACTCCAACTACCCTGGCGGAATCAAGAGCGTGAACTATGCAGAACTGATGGCTACCAAGCCTGTTCTGGCAGTTGAAAAAGCCGTTGCAGGTATGGTTCCTAAGAACCGCCTCGGCCGTGAACAAATGCGCAAGTTGAAGGTGTACGCGGGGCCTGAGCACCCACACGCATCACACAACCCGCAGACCTACGAAATCAGCCAGGTTGCGCAGTA
Source organism: Brevibacterium mcbrellneri ATCC 49030 (assembly GCF_000178455.1). Classification (GTDB taxonomy): domain Bacteria; phylum Actinomycetota; class Actinomycetes; order Actinomycetales; family Brevibacteriaceae; genus Brevibacterium; species Brevibacterium mcbrellneri. The sequence continues at coordinate 19,242 of NZ_ADNU01000023.1, forward strand.
AGCGCCCCAGGCACTGACAGGAGAATCATGGCTGAAAACATCAACGAAGAAGTCGAACTGACTGAATACTCGACCGAAACCCCTGCTGGCCAGGGCGAAGCTGCAACTGGTGGCCGTGGGCAGTCGCTCACTGCTCCAGGTGCTGGAGTTGGACGTCGTAAGCAGGCTATTGCTCGCGTGCGTTTGGTTCCTGGTTCCGGTGAATGGAACATCAACGGTCGCGACCTTGCAACCTACTTCCCGAACAAGCTCCACCAGCAGCTGGTCAACGAACCGTTCCGCCTGCTGGACCTGGAAGGACGCTTTGACGTGTTCGTCCGCCTGCAGGGTGGAGGACCTTCCGGTCAGGCTGGGGCTGTTCGTTTGGGAATTGCTCGTTCGCTCAACGAGATTGACCGCGAAAACAACCGCCCAGAACTGAAGAAGGCTGGATTCCTGACCCGTGACGCTCGCGTACCTGAGCGTAAGAAGGCTGGTCTGAAGAAGGCACGTAAGGCACCTCAGTTCTCGAAGCGTTAATTACGTCTTACACACGTGTGGCCCCGGTATATACCGGGGCCACACGGCGCAAAGCGAGCGAAACTACGCAAAATATTGCGTAGTTTCGCTCGCTTTGCGCCGTTTCGTGTCACTAAAGGTGAACGATGTTCTGAAACCAGACATACTGGGCAGGTTGGCTAGGCAGATGTTGAACCAGTAGTTTGCGGCGTTTTGGGTTTAGGGGTCCGAGGTTCCTCAGGGTTTGCGTTGTGTGCCGCCTGGGGGAGTGTGCTGTCGATAGCCAGGGCAACCATTCCTGCGGACAGACACATTGTTCCCAACGTCCAGACTCCCAGAACAATGAAACTCTCAATGACCGCCAAACTCAGAAGCGCGATAACCCCAATAACCACGGGTAGTGCATAGCCCACAGGGAAACCGTTGATGCGCACGTTGAGTCCAAAGCATGCTGCGCACGCTATGAGCAACACGGGTGTGATGAAAGCAGAGATCTGGAAGCCCGCGGGCATCGAGATTGATAACGCCCCAATGGTGGGTAGAACAATAGCGACGACTCCCAGCACGCGGACGACGGTCAGGGTAATGCGCCGTTCACGTTCTGAACGGTGCTCAAGCGCAAGTGTCAAAGCATATCCACCGAGGACAAAAGCCTGACCAACGAAGAACACCCACAAATCAGATTCAGCGTCGATGATAAGTGTGAACAAGCCCACGGCTACAAGCGCAAGCAGGCTACTACCAGCCCACGTCAACCGGTGGAGGGAGTGCGTGAGGTGAAAAAGATACGGAACACATGCGATGACGCCTGGGATGAGAACCAGAAGGCCAATACCAAAGCCGTTGACAATAGGGTTTGCCGGTTCTTGCGGAAAGAACAACACGGCGCAGTAAAGCGCGAGCGATGTTGTTGCGAAGAGTGTTGTCAGTGATGTAAAAACGTATAACTTGTTCATGGTGCCTCTTTCTTTAGCCTCGCGGACATGCGAGTGTTTGTATTCACTATGGCACCGCGGCGTCTGCCTTTTGTTTCAAAAGTGGTATCGGTTGGGTAAAGTTCCTTTACGTGTAAAAGCTGGGTGTAAAGCGCACTAACGGTGTCAGTGCCTCTAGCTGCACTTGAGCAAACTGTCGTAGATGTGAAAGTGAGACTCATGGGTCGTCTGTTTGGAACCGATGGAGTGCGCGGACGCGCAAACCGAGACATCACGGCACGGTTGGCTCTCCAATTATCGGTTGCAGCGAGCCGGGTGCTAGCCAAGCCAGAACAGGCGGTGAACCACCGCCCGCGTGCGATCGTTGGCCGTGACACCCGAATCAGCGGAGATTTTCTGTCAGCTGCAGTAGCGGCGGGAATTGCTTCAACGGGCGTCGATGTGTGGGACGCAGGTGTGCTCCCAACGCCCGGTGTCGCTTATGCCGTGAAAGCCACGGGGGCTGAGTTCGGTGTGGTTCTTTCTGCTTCTCACAACCCCATGCCAGACAACGGCATCAAGTTCTTTGGTCCGGGGGGAACCAAACTTGACGACGCTATCGAAGATGAGATCACCGCTCTCGTTGACGTGAACTGGGATCGTCCCACCGCCGAGGCCGTTGGGCGCATCCAGCGCTACCCGGCTGCCGCAGATGAATTTACCGAACACTTGGTCGCCGGGTTGGGCGAAGAGGTGACACCCCTTAAGGGACTCACTGTTGTGGTTGACTGTGCCCACGGAGCCGCCTCCGTTGTGGGCCCAGCGGCTCTGCGTCAAGCAGGAGCCGACGTCATTGTGACTGCCGCAGAACCAACGGGGCTGAACATCAACGACGGGGTTGGCTCCACCCACATCGACAACCTCCAGCGTGCCGTCATCGAACAATCCGCAGACCTGGGTGTGGCATTCGACGGGGACGCCGACAGGTGCTTGGCCGTGGACGCGCGTGGACGCGAAGTCAACGGTGACCAGATCATGGGAATCCTGGCGATTGGGCTGAAAGAAGACGGTGCACTCGCACACGACACTCTGGTGACTACGGTTATGAGTAACCTGGGCCTCCGCCTGGCCATGGAACGCTACGGTATTGATACGGTACAGACCGCGGTGGGGGACCGGTACGTTCTCGAACGCATGAAAGCAGACGGTTACTCCCTGGGTGGCGAACAGTCCGGGCACATCCTCATGCTTGACCACGGCTCTACCGGCGACGGAGTCCAAACAGCGCTCCACCTCATGCACCGCATGGCCACGTCAAAGCGGACGCTTGCCGACCTTGCAGCAGAAATCCCGAACCTGCCTCAAGTCCTCATCAATGTGAAAGACGTTGACAAGAGCCGCACTGCTGACCCTGTGGTCGCAGCTGAAGTCACAGCAGTGGAAAAGGAACTGGGAACAACTGGGCGAGTTCTCCTTCGAGCTTCCGGGACTGAGCCAGTCATTCGCGTCATGGTAGAAGCCGAAAGCGAAGAAGTCGCTCAACAGCAGGCTCAGCGCCTGGCCGATGTCGTTAAGCCCCAACTGGCACTGTAAATGACACCCAGATTCGTGACCGCCATCGCGGCAGCCGGGGCAACTGCTGTTTCAACCCTCATCACCTCGGCAGTGTCCCTGGCGTTGCGCCCTGTCACGCACGACGGTCTGCTGTTCGTCTTCAGCCGGTTAACCACCTCGGTGCTGGTCGTAGGGGCTATCGCAGCAGGCCTTGCCTTGATCTTTGGGTTTGTGCGCGCGAACTATCCTGGGCACCCGGCGGCACGCAATCCTGGCAACCCAAAATGGTTGGCGCTCACAGCCTTATTTGTGGCGGTGGGGCCACCGGTCATCATGTACATGCTCACAGTTATGTGGCTCACCAACGCCATGTATGTAGGGGCGCTGGCCCTTCTTGTTGGTCTCATTGCCGGACCACTCTTTGCGGTGGCAATGCGACCCATGAGTCGCCTGATTAGTGAACCCGGGGCAGCTGGCAAGAAAGCGTAAGCAGCGCAACCTTAGAGGGCCGTTACTGGCTGATGCAGGAAGCTTTCACGTAGTTTCCTGGTCCGCAAACTGGGTTTCGTACAGTTCGGCATACCGGCCACCGGCAGACAGCAACTCGGAGTGCGAACCGCGCTCCACGATGTGCCCACCTTCTACCACCAAGATCTGCGATGCCGAACGCACGGTTGACAAGCGGTGAGCGATCACAATAGCCGTGCGGCCGGTCATCGCTTCGTTCAGCGCCTGCTGTACCGCCACCTCGTTCGTGGAATCCAAAGCACTCGTCGCCTCGTCCAACACCACAATCGGAGGAGCCGCCAGGAGCAAACGCGCAATCGTCAACCGTTGCCGTTCACCTCCAGAGAGCCGATACCCACGTTCCCCAATCACCGTGTCAACCCCGTCAGGCAAAGCTTCGACAACACGGTCCATGCGGGCACGGTGCAAGGCGGACTGGATTTCCTCATCTGTGGCATTCGGCTTAGCAAGCAATAGGTTTTCGCGAATCGAATCGTGAAACAAATGCCCATCCTGTGTCACCATGCCAACGCCTGCCTTGAGATCCGCAAACGCAAGGTCACGGGCATCAATACCGCCCAAACGCACACACCCCGAAGTAGGGTCGTACAAACGCGGAACCAAAGACGCAATCGTCGACTTACCCGCCCCAGACGAACCCACGAGCGCAACTGTTGACCCGGCAGGCACCGTGAACGAAATGCCGTGCAACACCTCGGCGGACTCCCGCGTATCCAACGCAGCCACGTCCTCTAAAGACGCAAGCGACACCTCCGCAGATGTGGGGTACGTGAAGCGTACGTCATCAAACTCCACTGACAGCGCACCCCGTGGCAAGGCATGCGGGTGAGCAGGCTCAGTGATGATGGGCTTGAGGTCTAAAATCTCAAAGATTCGCTCAAAGCTCACAACAGCGCTCACAAAGTCCATCCGCGCGTTCGCAAGCATGGTCAACGGTGCATAAAGGCGGGTGAGAAGCATTGCCAAGGTGACCACCATGCCCGCGTTGAGCTGACCCTGCACGGCTTCGAAACCTCCCAAGCCGTACACCAGCGCAAGAGCTAAAGCCGACACCAAAGTCAGAGCCGTCACGAATGTGGTCTGCAACATGGCAGTCCGAACCCCAATTGCGCGGACACGATCGGCACGTTGCGCAAACTGGGCAGACTCACGATCAGGCGAACCAAAAAGCTTCACCAACGTGGCGCCACCAGCGTTAAAACGTTCAGTCATTCGGGTAGACATCGCCGCGTTGAGATCAGATGCCTCGAACTGAAGTGTGGCCAACTTCGAAGCCAAGAACCGTGCAGGCAACAGATAAATAGGAAGCAGAACCAGCGACAAAACCGTGACCTGCCACGAATATGCAAACATGACACCCAGCGTGAGCAAAAGAGCCACAAGATTCGACGCAACAGACGGCAACGTGTTCGCAAACGCGCGCTGAGCTCCCATGACGTCGGTACTCAAGCGTGAAATCAACGCCCCAGTGCGTGTGCGGTTGAAAAACGCCACCGGCATGGTCTGCACGTGATCGAACACAGCCGTACGCAAATCAAAAATGAGACCTTCGCCCACCTGTGCCGAAAACCACCGGTTGATCAAAGACAGCGCGGCATCCAAAAGAGCAATCGCACCCATCGCTACCGCAAGCCACACAATCGTGGACACCGGCCCACCGTCAGTAATCGCATTGACAACCCGGCCAGACAGAGTTGGAGTAATGACACCCAACAGCGCGGCCAAAGCTGAAAGCAAAACGTAGGCCACCATGCGACCGCGATGACGACGGGCAAAGATGAAAATCCTGCCCACCGTGGACCAACTCACCGACTGCGACTTACCACCGTACTTTTGTGCGGCCGTGGCACGCCGCAACACCATATGCGGTGAAATGTTCGACATTCAGATCCCTTAAGTAGCCACGCTTACAGCTTCCGCAACTGGATGCTCTTCACCTTGTGGTCACTTGCCTTTTTCAGAATCAAGTCCGCACGACCTCGGCTAGGAAGAACATTTTGCGACAAATTAGGTGCGTTAATAGAGTCCCAAATTTCTCCCGCCAACGTGACAGCCTCTTCACGCGTCAACTGCGAATACTTGTGAAAGTACGAGTCAGGACGGGAAAACGCGCCCTCCTGCAGGCGCAAAAAGCGGCGAATGTACCACTCGCGAATGTCGCTCGTGTTGGCATCCACGTAAACGGAGAAATCAAAATAGTCACTCACGGCCACGCCAATGCGGCCGTCAGGGCGTGGACGCGGAGCCTGGAGAACATTCAACCCCTCAACGATCACAACATCGGGGGAGCGGACCGTCACCTCGGCGCCGTCAATAATGTCATACGTGTGGTGGGAATACACGGGAGCGCGAGCCTCCGGTGCACCTGCCTTGATCTTCGCCAAGAACCGCAGCAGCCGCCTGCGGTCGTAGGACTCCGGGAAGCCCTTCCGGTCAGCGATCCCACGGCGCTCGAGTTCCGCGTTTGGGAACAGGAAGCCATCGGTTGTGATGAGTTCGACCCGTGGGGTGTCTGGCCACCGTGACAACATTTCACGCAGAAGGCGCGCCGTCGTTGATTTACCAACTGCCACAGAACCCGCAACGCCAATAACAAAAGGGGTGCGCTTAGGTGTGACGTCCTTGCCCTTTTCACGTAACGGGGTGAAGAATTCGCGCGTCATCTGATACTTGTTGCCCCGGGCGGCAACGTACACGCTCAGCAGTTCGGACAGTGGAAGGTAAACGGAGCGAACCTCGTCTAAGTCGATGCGCTCACCCAAACCGCGCAGTCGCTCAACTTCCTTTTCCGTCAGCGGCGAGGATGTGGTTTCCGCAAGCGCTGCCCACGACTCTCGATCGAAGAGCCAGTAGGGCGACGGCAGTGAGTCCGAATCTGGCCGCAAACCGGCCAGGCGCCGTGCGGGATCAAGGTTGGTGAGCGCATTCATAGCCCACATTGTCCCACTTTTCCCACACCCTTCCACTTTCAGTGGCACAACGGGCTTATCAGGGGGGCGTAAAAGTGAATGTACCTTTTTCGTCCTGTATTTCTCGCTTGGTTAGGCAATCGGTACGATTGGTCCCATGTGTGGAATTGTGGGATATGTTTCAACTTCTCGTGCCCAGTTTGCAGGCGGGTCTGAGCAGGCAACAGCAGGTCGCGACCATTCAGCTATCGACGTGGTCATGGGTGGTCTCAAGCGCATGGAATACCGCGGTTACGACTCCGCTGGTGTAGCGCTTGCAACCCCTGGCCAGCCGCTTTTCAGCGAGAAAAAATCCGGTAAGTTGTCTAACCTCAAGGACGTGTTGGAGACTCACCAGATTCCGGACGCCACCACAGGAATTGGTCATACGCGATGGGCTACGCACGGCGGCCCCACTGACCAGAACGCCCACCCTCACCTGGCCGATGACGGCAAGTTGGCCCTCATTCACAACGGAATCATTGAGAACTTTGCGCCGTTGAAAGAACGACTTGAAGCTGAAGGCGCTCAGTTTGTGTCTGAAACCGACACGGAAGTTGCCGCTCAGCAGCTGGCCAAGAACTACCGGGAAACAGGTAATCTGACCGAAGCCATGCGCATCACTGCAACTCAGCTTGAAGGTGCGTTCACACTCCTAGCTATTCACCAAGACGTTCCGGACACGGTTGTGGCTGCTCGCCGCAACAGCCCACTGGTCGTTGGCCTAGGTGACGGCGAAAACTTCCTTGGCTCAGACGTCGCAGCGTTTATTGACTACACGCGCGATGCAGTTGAAATTGGTCAAGACCAGATCGTGACCATTACCCCGGATTCAGTCGACATTATCGACACTGACAACAACCCGGTGGAAGGGAAGTCGTACACGGTTGACTGGGACCCAGCGACCGCTGAAAAGGGCGGCTTCGCATCGTTCATGGACAAGGAAATCCATGACCAGCCTCAAGCTGTTGCTGACACTCTGTTGGGTCGCATGGACCAACATGGTCACCTGCAGCTGTCAGAGATGAATATTGACGAATCGGTGCTCAAGAGCATTGACAAGATCGTTGTGATCGCATGTGGAACAGCTGCCTACGCAGGTCAGGTTGCTCGCTACGCAATTGAGCACTGGTGCCGTATTCCCACCGAGGTCGAACTGGCTCACGAGTTCCGTTACCGGGACCCGGTGGTCACTGAGAAGACTTTGGTGGTGGCTATCAGCCAGTCGGGTGAAACCATGGACACGCTCATGGCCGTGCGCCACGCCCGTGAACAGGGTGCCAAGGTGATCGCTATTTGTAACACCTACGGTTCCACCATTCCGCGTGAATCCGATGGCGTGCTCTACACCCACGCTGGCCCAGAAATCGCGGTTGCGTCCACGAAGGCGTTCTTGGCGCAGATCGTCGCATGCTACCTGTTGGGTCTGTACTTGGCACAGCTGCGTGGCAACAAGTACCAGGACGAAATCAAGGTCATCCTAGACGAACTTGAACAGGTGCCTAGCAAGATCGAACGGCTTCTGGACGAAAGCAAACAGCAGGTAGTCGACCTTGCACAATCCATGCAGGACACCACCTCGGTCCTTTTCTTGGGCCGGCACGTGGGCTACCCCGTTGCCATGGAAGGCGCGCTCAAACTCAAGGAGCTCGCCTACATTCACGCAGAAGGTTTCGCAGCTGGTGAACTCAAGCACGGCCCCATAGCGCTGATTGACGAAGGCCAGCCGGTGTTCATTGTGGTGCCAAGCCGTGCATCGCGTTACTCGTTGCACGACAAAGTGGTTTCCAACATCCAGGAAGTCCGTGCGCGTGGTGCCAACACGATCGTGATCGCAGAAGAAGGCGACACTGCGGTCGAACAGTTCGCATCCGAAGTGATCTACGTGCCTGCAACGCCTACGTTGCTGGCGCCACTTCTGACCACGATCCCGTTGCAGATCTTTGCGATGGCACTGGCCTCTGCCAAGGGCTTGGACGTCGATCAGCCGCGTAACCTGGCCAAGTCGGTCACGGTCGAATAACCCGCCCAACGTATTCAGGGCTGACTCGTAACCGTGGCCATTATTGGGATTGGAGTCGACATTGCCGATGTCGAGCGGTTCCGTGAACACATTGAACGCGTTCCGGAACTGCTTGACCGGCTCCTCACACCTGCTGAGCAGTTAAAGAAGAATGGTCAGCGACGCACCCCGGAGTCTTTGGCCGCCCGCTTTTCAGCGAAAGAAGCTCTGGTGAAGGCTCTGCAGTTGCCACAGATCATTCCGTGGCACGAAGCTGAAATCGTGTCAGCGTTCACGGGTGCTCCCAGTTTCCGGCTTTCAGGTTGGGTTCTTCAACACTTCCGCGACATGGGTGGCGAGACAATCCACGTGTCGATCACCCACGACGCAGGCCGGACTGTCACGTTCGTTGTAGCGGAGGGAAACCCGGTGCACAGCCACCCGCCCGTTGACCAGCCGGCTCCGTTGCTCCCTGGTTCGTCCGAGGCGTTAGCAGCTCTTGCTGAATTCCGGCAACGCGCTGAAGAGACTCGAGAGGCGCGGCGCAAAGCGCGCGAGGAAGCACGGCGAAACGCGGAGTAAAGCGCGTCAGCGCGCACTTCCTTACAACTGGAACGTCAGGCGCGCGCCACCTTCCAGAGTGTGCGACTCCCCGTTGATGTACACGCTCACAGAGTGAGTTTCCCGTGAACGCGACACCAGCGTGAGTTCCGTGTGCGTGACGTACACTTCGATGATCTGTCCTTGGAACAGAACCCGGAAGCGTGCGTCGGCAACGTTTGCGGGCAGGTTCGGGTAGAACTCGATCCGGTTGAACCGGATGAGAACACCTGCGAATGCGCGAAGAATAACGTCGACGGTTCCGGCCATGGCACCCAGGTGGATACCTTCTGCGGTTGAACCCCACTGGGTGTCGTCAATGTCGATGCGTAGCGCTTCTTGCCATTCATTCCACGCGTCCTCGCGACCAATCATGGCGAGCACGGCAGCGTTGGCGACCCGGGACAAGCTGGACCCGTTGGTGGAATGAGCCACGTAGTAGTCGATGGTGCGTTCGACTTCTTCTTCACTCATGCCGTAGCCCATGCGGCGCAGTTCTTTCACTACTCCAGTGGGGCCCAACAGGTAGAACAACATGTTGACGTCAGACTGTTTGGACAGCCTGTAGTTGTTGGTCGAGTCGTCCTCTGATTCCAGGATCAGGTCCATGCGCCCGATGTTGCCGTACTTGCGGCGGTAGGCGTCGAAGTCAAGGTCCTTGAGGTCTTCGTACCCAGCAAATTGGCTGATCCGCCCGTCTGGCGCGAACGGCACGTACAGGCGTGCGGCCATGCGTTCCCACAGGGTGACTTCCTCTGGGTCGATGTTGAGCCTGAACTCCAGTTCGTCTGCTTCGTGGGATGACAGCACTTCAAAGATGCGCACAGCGTGACGTGCCAGCCACGCGACCATGACATTGGTGTACGCGTTGTCGTCCACACCTGATCCGGGGGTTCCCGGGTAGCCGTCGTGGTATTCGTCGGGCCCCATGACGCGTCGGATGTGGTAGCGGTCCTCGGCAGCGTCGTATTCGGTCATGGAGGCGAATAGGCGCACAATTTCGATGATGAGTTCACCGCCGTGTTCGGCCAACCATTTGGTGTCTGCTGTGACGCGGTAGTGCTGCCACGCGTTGTACGCCACGGCGAGCCCCACGTGGTATTGCCTGCGTGAGTTGTCTGGCATCCACCTGTTTGACCGGTGGTTCCACAGCTCCACCGGTGTCTCTTCGCGCCCGTCAGAACCCGACTGCCAAGGGAACTGAGCTCCCTTAAAACCAGATTCGCGGGCCAATTGCCGGGCAGCGTCGAGCCTACGCCACCGGTACATGAGTAGAGATTTGGAAATCTCCGGGAACCGCATGTTCAGCAACGGCATGACGAATACTTCGTCCCAGAAAATGTGCCCGCGGTAGCCTTCTCCGGTCATTCCGCGCGCGGTGGTTCCCACGTCTTGTGCAACGGTGTGTGGGGACATGGATTGGATGAGGTGGAAGGTGTGGAGGTCCACCATGAGTTGTGTTTGGTCCGCCGCGCCCGAGGTGGTGTCCACCTCCACGCCGAACCGGTCCCAGAGTTTGGCAAGAGCTGCCCGGTGGCCGGGCAGGAGGGCGGTAAAGCTACAGTCGGGCAACCAGTCGAGGTGCTGGACCGCCCCGCCTCGCACGGAACTTAAGGCGGGGTCGCGGGAGTGGACGGTGGAGGTGACGGTGTCGAAGTCGAACGCGTGACCTGGGTGTACGGTAAATGCGTGTTCGCGATAGATGGCTTTTCCGCGTTCGTTTTCTTCGCTTACGGTTTCGACGTCGTATCCCATGGTTTCGCCGGGAACGCGCTGTGTTGAGAAGTCGACTCGGCGTTCTGTCACGCGGGTGCGTTGGGCCATGGCAACCCGGGTGCGGCTCTGTTCGGTGATGACTTCGGTGAGCAGGGTGCCGTCTTCGAGTACTTTTGCGTGGCGAGTCTCGATGTGTTGTTTGGCCAGCTGGTCGTATTCGGCCACGTTGTCATTGTTGACACGCGCGTCGATACCTAAGCGCACGTGCACCGTTTGTGGCTCATCGCTCAGCGTTTCAACCCGGGTGAGAGTTGCGCTTAAGTGCTGTTTGTCCATGGACACGATGCGACGCTGGCACAGTTTAAGCGAACGACCGTGGCGGTCTTGAACAACCAGGTGGCGTACCAGTGCGCCGTCGTCAAAGTTGAGGGTCCGTTCTTCGGACACCACGGTGAGACCGCGGTCTGAGAGCCATTCTCCGTCAGCGAATTTCACGTCCAAGGCGGCCCAGTGTGGCAGGTTCACCATGGACTCGTGAACTTGCGTGCGCCTCTGAACGGTGGATGTGAGCCGGTTGAAGATGCCTGCGATATACGCCCCGGGTGCCCCACGGTGCCCGGTTTTGATTTCCGAGGCGGTACCACGGATAGCCATGTATCCATTGCCCAGGGTGGTGAGGGTGGCGCGTTTGCCTTTGTGATGGTCTTCTCCACCCACGTAGACGAGGGTGCGAGGGCGGTCGCGACGTTCTCCCAGGTCGAGTTCGTGCAGGTCCCCAATGACCACATCGGCTCCGGCGTCGATGAGTTCGTCGCGGTGGCCGTGGCGGTCAACACCTACGACCAGCCCAAATTTCCCAGCGCGTCCTGCTTGAACACCTGAGATGGCATCTTCAACAACAACGGCGTTGCGGGGTTCTGCGCCGAGGTTGTTGGCAGCCCGGAGGAAGGTGTCAGGTTGGGGTTTGCCGGGCAGGTTTTCGTCGAGTGCGGTTTGTCCGTCAACGATGGTGTCGAAGAGTTCCGTGATTTGTGCGTTGTTCAAAAGGGCGGGTGCGTTGCGGCTGGCGGTGACGAGGCCGATCTTGCGTCCGCCTGCGCGCAAACGTTCGATGAGGTTGATGGTCCCTGGGAAGGTGCGGACGCCCTGTTTTTTGAGTTCTTCGTTAAATGCGTCGTTCTTGTGACGGGCCAGCCCGTGTACGGTCAGTGCCCCGGCTGGGTCGTCGTCGTCACCTTCTGGAAGTGTGATGCCACGGGAGGCAAAGAACTCGCGCACGCCGTCTTCGCGTGGACGCCCGTCCACATAAGCACGGTAGTCAGTGGCGACAGAGAACTCAGAGGCGTTGAGTTCCTCCGGGAACTCGACTGCTGCGTCCTTGAGTTGGGGATTGGCGAGGGCGGAGTCAAACAGTTGTTTCCACGCGACGGCATGGAGTGAAGCGGTGTCGGTGACGACTCCGTCCATGTCGAAGATCACTGCGTCGAATGGTGGGGTGGCTGTGAGAACCTCAGTCATATATCTAGCTCATCATGAATGAGTGACGCGTGGGTGAACGTCACGGCCTTGTTCAGAAACTTTTGTGTTTGTTTGACCACGTTGTTCGGCCCGTGACCGGGTTTACTAGGCTTAACGTCATGACAGCGAACGAAGGTGTACTCAAGAAGGTTGTAGAGGTTGCAGAGCAGTTAGCTCCCCGGTTGCGAGACATTCGCACACGGATTCACCAGAATCCGGAACTGGGTCTGACTCTTCCTGCCACGCAGAAAACTGTGCTGGATGCTCTTCACGGCTTGGATCTTGAGGTGACGACTGGAACCAATCTGGATTCGGTCGTAGCCGTGCTGCGTGGTGACAAGCGTGGCGAAAACCCGCAAGCGGTGCTTTTGCGTGGTGATATGGACGCGCTGCCTGTCACCGAAGCTACCGGGTTTGAGTTCGTTTCGACGAACGGCAACATGCACGCGTGCGGGCACGACTTGCACGTTACTGGCCTTATTGGTGCCGCCCACATCTTGCACGCGTGTAAGAGCGAACTGGCAGGTGACGTGGTGTTCATGTTCCAACCGGGCGAAGAAGGCTATGACGGAGCTGGGAAGATGGTGGACGAGGGTGTCCTTGAAGCTGCCGGCGTCCCGGTAGTCGCAGCGTTCGGGGTCCACGTTTCGGCTGATCAGCCCCCAGGACACGTGTACTCCAAGCCGGGTTCGTACATGGCGTCTGCGAACAATCTAGAAATTACTGTCCGCGGCCGAGGTGGTCACGCCGCCCGTCCGGAAGCCGCCTTGGATCCGGTACAGGTTGGGGCAACGATTGTGGGCCAGTTGCAAGAGTTTGTGTCCCGGCACTTTTTTGCGTGGGACCCCGTGGTACTCACGGTGGGGCAGTTCCAGGCGGGAACTGCGCCCAACGTCATCCCCGACTCTGCGTATCTGGCCGCGAGCGTACGCACGTTTTCGGAAGAAACCACCAGCGAATGTGAACGGGTTCTCCCCGCCCTGGTGGAGGGGATCGCGCAGGCACACGGCCTGACCGCGGAGGTCAACATGTACCGCCTGCTGCCAGCCACCATCAATAACAACGATGAGAACGCCCTGTTCCTCGAAACTGCTGAAGCCCTGTTTGGCACCGAACGCGTTCACCTCATGGACCACCCCAGGGTGGGCTCGGAGGATTTCTCCCGCATCCTCGACCTGGTTCCGGGATCATACGGACACTTCGGTGCGGCGTACGGGCCGGAAGACACGTGGGAAGCTAACCATTCACCTCGGGCGCGGCACACGGATACCGCGCTAGGTGACCAGGCAGCGTTTCTTTCTGCGCTGGCACTCAACCGTTTGAACAAGGACTAGCATGCAACCGCTGTACACCTCGCAACAGGTGCGCGACGCAGAAGCGCCTCTCCTGGCAGCCGGGCAGGGCAAGGAACTCATGCTGAAGGCGGCCACGGGGCTTGCGCATGTGGTTGTGCGGGAACTGCAGAGCAGGTACGGGCGCGTGTATGGAACCCGCGCGGTCGCGTTGGTGGGTTCTGGCAACAACGGTGGGGACGCGCTGTACGCGCTGGCGTTTTTAGCCCGCCGAGGTGTCAGCTGCCAAGCCGTGACCGTCGCCGGTTCTGCTCACGAGGAAGGGTTAGCCGCCGCGGTGGCAGCGGGCGTGTGCGTCACCACGGAGTGGGACAGCGTGCGGGACGCGGACGTAGTCATCGACGGGATTCTGGGCACAGGGGCCTCTGGGGCGCTTCGCGAACCCTTGGCGAGCCAGCTGAGCGATTGGCAAAACAACGCGTGTGATCAGCTGTGTATTGCGGTTGATACCCCCACGGGTGTGAACGCGTCAACGGGTGAGGTTGATCCGCATGCGGTGCGTGCGACCCACACGGTGACGTTCGGCATGTTGAAGGCTGGGCTGTTTGTGCACCCAGGGGCTGGGTTTTGCGGGCACGTGGAGTGTGTGGACATCGGCTTGACCAGCACGGACGCTCCGGCTGGCTACCTGCACACCACGGCGAGTGTGCGGGGGCCGGGCGAACAGGACCACAAGTACTCACGTGGCGTTCTTGGCGTTGCGGCCGGGTCACAGCAGTACCCAGGTGCCGCCGTGCTGACCTCACTTTCCGCCCAGAACACTGGCGTGGGCATGGTGCGGTACGTGGGTGACGCGGCTGGGTTGGTTATGCATTCCGTGCCCGAGGTCGTTACCGGGTGGGGGCGCGTGCAAGCCTGGGTTGTGGGCCCCGGGGCGCCAGAAGATGAACTGGTCGATGAGGTTTTGGATCAGGCGTATGAGAAGTGTCTGCCTGCCGTAATTGATGCAGGTGCGTTGGCGCGGGTGAGCAGGGCACGTGACAACTGGGTTCTCACCCCGCACGCAGGCGAAGCCCAATCACTGTGCGAGTCGCGGGGATGGACTGTGACGCGTGAGGAGATTGAGTCAGCACCTGCACACTGGGCGCGACGCTTGGCCTCTGAACTGGGGTGTTGTGTTCTGATTAAGGGTGCGCGCACTGTTATCAGTGAGCCCGACGGCACGTTGCACCTCACGCCGGTAGGGCCGGCACGTTTGGCTACAGCTGGTAGTGGCGACGTTTTGGCTGGCATCATGGGTGCCCTCATGGCAACAGAACAGCCGGCTGGTTCGCGGAGCGCCGCGGTGGTGGCAGCGAATGCTGTTCTTCTTCATCATGAAGCTGCCGGGAACCGCGCATTGGAAACTGCTCAGTCTATTCTGGAAGTCGCACGTTCACACAGGGAGGAATCATGACGTCTGCACCACTGACGGCCGTGATTGATACGCGCGCGCTTGTACACAATGTGCAACTGTTGCAGGAACGCGCTGCAGGAAAACAACTCGTGGCAATTGTGAAAGCAGACGCATATGGACACGGGGTGAACCTGGTGGTTCCTGCGCTCGCCCGTGCTGGCGTGACGCACTTTGGTACTGCGACAATCCCGGAAGCTGTGGCTGTTCAGGACATTCTGGCTGGCCTTAGTGATCATGGCGATGACTGCGGTGAGAGCGACCACACCGTCATGTGCTGGCTGTACGAACCAAACGCTGACCTTTCTGAGCCTGTTGAACGCGGAATTGAGCTGGGCGTGGGATCACCTGCGGCCCTTGAATCAATCTTCAATGCCGCCCACACCACCGGAAAAACCGCACGTATCCACCTCAAAGTGGACACGGGTCTGGGCCGCAACGGCCTCAACAGTACGCAACTACAACAGGTGTTAGAACAACTGACCACTGCGCACGGCGTGCAGGTGTGTGGTGTCATGTCTCACTTCGCATGCGCTGACGAACCAGACAATGACTTCAACACAACCCAGATTGAGCGGTTTAACCAAGCTGTCGACACGGTAAAAGCAACGCTTCAGATCGACAACCTGATGGAACACATCGCCAACTCGCCTGCGATCCTCTCCATGGACCCCGTGCCAGGAAACGCGGTGCGGGCCGGTGTCGCCATGTACGGGCTCAGCCCCTTCGCACCAGTTGACCACGCCTACTCGGAAGGTCTCCAACCTGCGATGACGCTGGTCTCACACGTGTGCGCAGCCAAAGACGTCCCTGCAGGCCAAGGTGCCTCATACGGACTGCGGTACACCACCTCGGCGTCGTCCAAATTTGCGCTGGTAGCCGGCGGGTACGGGGACGGAATCCCGCGCCAAGCCTCCCACAAAGCGCACGTGGCCATTCAAGGAAAAGCGTTCCCAGTCGTAGGGTCGATTGCCATGGACCAGATGATCGCTGACGTGGGCGACGCGCAGGTATCTCCCGGGGACCCCGTGGTGATCTGGGGCAACGGCGGCCCACACGTCGACGAATGGGCACAGTGGGCGGGCACAATCAACTACGACATCGTTACCCGATTGGGAGCTCGCGTGCCACGAGTAGAACAGGAGCACACGTGATCCGCACGTCTTCCGTGGAACAGACAGCCGTTTTTGCCCGCGTATTGGCCGCCCATGTGCAGGCCGGGGACGTGATTCTGTTGACCGGAAATCTGGGGGCTGGGAAAACCACACTCACGCAGATGATCGGGAAAGAGCTCAACGTACGAGGCCGGATCACCTCACCCACCTTCGTCATTGCGCGTGAACACGAAGCGGTAAGCGACGGTCCGGGGCTTGTCCACGTTGATGCGTACCGTTTGGAGGACGCGATGGAACTGGACGATCTGGACCTCGACGCAGAACTCGATGACATGGTCACCATCATCGAATGGGGCCGGGGCAAAGCTGAGCAGCTCAGCGACTCCTACTTGGACATTTTCATCGACAGGCCCGAACCCGACCCCGAATCCGAAGCGCGAACCTACACGCTGAGCGCCCACGGGCCACGGTGGGAAGGTCGTATCGAGCAACTGACAACCGCGTGCCAGGAGGCGCTGTGATCACATTGGCGATTGACACCTCGGCGGCGGCGAGCGTGGCACTGGTGGACTCAAACGGGGAGGTGCGTGCTCAACGCACCACGTTTAGCGCGCGCAAGCACGCCGAATTCGTGGGCCCCGCGATCCGCGAAATCACGCAAGACGTGCAACCCCAACGTGTGATCGTGGGCGTGGGGCCGGGGCCCTTTACCGGCTTGCGCGCTGGGATCGCCACCGGGATTGGCTACGCGCTAGGTTTGGGTATTCCCATTTACGGTGTGCGCAGTCACGACGCGTTAGCATTCCGTGCGGCAGTCCACGGCATCACCGGCGACATTACGGTTGCCACCGACGCTCGCCGTAAAGAGGTGTACGCAACCACCTACCGTTTGGGGGATACCGTGACCGTGATCGACGGGCCACGCGTGATCCTCCCGGCAGACCTCACACCGGCGGCCACCCGGATCGGGCGAGGCTTTGTTCTCTACGCCGAAACCCTGGGTAACCCGGCACGTACGGAAGATGAGTTCACCGAACCCACGGCCGGCGACCTCGGCCTGTGCGCCCAGAACCAGCCAGGCAACCTAGAGGAGCTGGGGGCGTTGCTTGACACTTCGCCGCTGTACTTGCGTGAACCGGACGCCAAACCCCGCCAATGATCGAACGCATGCGGTGGATGGACATTGCCCCCGTGACGGTCCTCGACGAGAAGAGTTTTGGAAACCAAGCCTGGACCGAAGAGTTCTTCTGGTCGCAAATGGCAGTTCCCGGCAACCGATTTTGGGTCGCGCGGGATGGCAGCCAGGTTGTGGGGTATGTGGGGCTCTCAATTTCCGGCCCCCAAGGTGACATTCTGACGCTGGCCAGTGACCGCCGAGGTGTTGGCAGCCGGCTCTTGGACGTCGCCATGGACGCGGCGCGAGAAGCGGGTGTCGAAGCGTTGTACCTTGACGTGCGCGACGACAACGAACGCGCCATCTACTTGTACGCCTCGCGCGGGTTTGAAGAGATCAACCGGCGGGCTGGTTACTATGCGGGCGCAGACGCCCTCATCATGCGTAGTAGCCTGTGAGTATGGACATTGAGGCCACACTCACCGAGTGGGAAGACGGTTGTGATTTGGTGATCAGCGCAGTCGCTCCCGTGGACCGTGCAACCGTGTGGAGCTATGTGACAGACCCTGATTCTGCTTCGCAGTGGTTCGCTCCGTGGAGTCGCGATGACGACGTTGTGACTTTCGACTTTGACGGTGAGCAGCTCACGGGCGAAATCATGGGGAGCGAAGATGAGCGGTTCTTCTTGCTAGAACTTCCGTTTGGGCGAGTGGGCTTGAGCGTCGGTGAACAGACGCCTGATTCAACACGTCTGACGGTGACCCACACGTTTGCCACGTGTGAGGAAGCGGCACACACGGTTCCCGAGATCGGGCCAGTGTGGGACACCCACCTGCGCGCCCTACTCACAGAACTTGGTGTGAAAAACGTGGACATCGACGAAGACTCCCAAGCGCGCATGTACGCGAATCTCACGGTGGAGGACCAGTGACCGAACCTTTGGTGTTAGGGATTGAGAGTTCCTGCGATGAAACCGGTGTGGGGATCGTGCGTGGTCACACCCTGCTAACGAACACGGTCGCTTCGTCCATGGACGAACACGTGCGTTACGGGGGAGTGGTTCCCGAGGTGGCTTCCCGCGCGCACATCAACGCAATTGGACCTACCGTGCAGGCCGCACTGGATGATGCGGGCGTGACCTTGAACGACTTGGACGGGATAGCAGTGACAGCCGGTCCGGGACTGAGCGGGGCGCTCATGGTGGGAGTGTCAGCCGCTAAAGGTCTGGCCGCTGCCACGGGCCTGCCGCTGTACGGGCTGAACCACTTGGCGGCACACGTGGCAGTCGATATGGTGGCCCCCGATTCGCCCGGACTCACACTGCCTACCGTGGCGTTGCTGGTGTCTGGCGGGCATACCGAGATTCTCACCATCACCGACATCGTTGACGGGGTGAAACTGGTAGGCGCCACGATTGACGACGCGGCTGGTGAAGCCTTCGATAAGACGGCGCGGTTGCTGGGCCTGGACTATCCAGGTGGTCCCAATATTTCGCGTGCTGCTGCAGGTGCTTTCACTGACGGAGTCGCTGGGGATCCGCACGCGGTTGCGTTCCCGCGGGGGCTCACGTCTGCAAAGGACATGCGTGACCCAGAGCGTCGCTATTCGTTTTCTTTTTCTGGTTTGAAGACCGCGGCGCTGCGGTATGTCACTCAAACGCCGGACGCCAATGTTGCGGATGTCGCGGCCAGTTTCGAAGAAGCGATTGTGGACGTG
This sequence comes from Brevibacterium mcbrellneri ATCC 49030, assembly GCF_000178455.1. Classification (GTDB taxonomy): domain Bacteria; phylum Actinomycetota; class Actinomycetes; order Actinomycetales; family Brevibacteriaceae; genus Brevibacterium; species Brevibacterium mcbrellneri. The sequence goes on from NZ_ADNU01000023.1 coordinate 38,210, forward strand.
CTGGTGAAGAAGGCGCTTTTGGCGTGTGAAGACCTCAACATTCCTCACTTGCTTGTAGGTGGGGGAGTCGCGGCGAATAGGCGGTTGCGCGCTCGCCTTGAGCACGACTGTGCGCAGGCTGGAGTGACGTTGCGGATTCCGCCGTTCGCGCTGTGTACGGATAACGGTGCCATGGTGGCTGCGTTGGGCGCGGAGATCATGAGTCGTGGGCTGGCCCCGTCGGACTTTTCGTTTGGAGTGACAAGTTCATTGGAGGTCGACCACGTCTATGTCTGACCCACAGGTTTCGCGTGCTTCTGGTGACGGGTGGTGCAAAACACCCCAGGGTCGTTTCTGGGGGTTGTTTGGCGCAGCCGGTTTACTCATTCATGATTCGGAGCGGGGCGTTTTGCTCCAGCACAGGGTTTCTTGGTCGGCTCACGGAGGGACGTGGGGTATTCCTGGAGGGGCTAAGCATAAGGGCGAAAGCGACACTGATGCCGCGATTCGGGAAAGTCACGAAGAAGCAGGGGTGCCGGCTCTAGACGGACACGACATTGAGATTCTTGATCTGTACACGGTTGATAAGAGCGGCTGGACGTACACCACGGTGATTTGCCGGGCTCTGGGGCGTCTGGAAGAAAGCATCAGTGACCGTGAGAGTGAAGAACTCGCGTGGGTTCCCGTGGACCAGGTTGAGGACTACCCGTTACACCCCGAGTTCGCGAAGGCGTGGCCTACCCTGCGTAAGTCCCTGGGGTGACTTCCGCGCGTGAGCGGTTTACTCTACAACCCTCGATCCAGAGTGTAGAGTAAACACCTCTTTTGTTCGTTTTGTTCACGTTTTCGGGCCAAAAACGGCGCGTTACTCTACACAGCACGCGAAAGTGGGCTGGCCATTGTAGAGAAATCAGGTTTCTAAACATTCAGACACTCGCGGACCTTAAGCACAATACTGTCCATCTCGTGTAGTGCGGTTACGCGAATTACTGTCCACCCGAGTCGGCCTAGTTCGTAGTATCGGTCCGTGTCTTTCAGCACCTGCTCTGTGAGCTCGAAGTGGTGACGCCCTTCGTATTCGATCGCGATTTTTGCAAACGGGTACGCCAAGTCCGGGTGGATGTGTGCCCCGAATCGTTCAATCCACACCGGGTACGCGACTACTGGTTCGGGAAGACCCGCACGTACCAGCGCTAACCGGAGACGTGTTTCTTGAGGTGACGCAACGTTCTCACGGGCCAGCGCACCAGCTTGCTTCAGCTTGGACCACCCGTGAACCTTGGGCCCGGCAGCAACCAGCTGGTCGAGTTTGGTGCGTGTGAGTTCCGCTGGTCTACGCCATGGCCCCATAAGCGCGTCAAGAACTGCGACCAGGTTTTCCACAGACTCTTGCCGTGCAATGACATGAAGAATCCCGCCGAGGTGGTGAAACCGCAAGCCTTCTTTAGTGACGCTCGCGGTGTCAGCCATACGGAAAGACTTCACATGCGGAACCGCGATCGGGCCGTGTTCATTGGGAACTGCAATGTCTAGCTCTGGTCGAAGTTTGATTGGCAAGCCACGCAGATACGCGGCGCTGTTACCCGTGACCATTGCGTGGGGGCGTGTTGCCGTTACTGCGCTGAGCTCAGTAAATAGAGTCCACCAGTGAGGGTCCTCGTGCGCCCAGAGCGGTATCCGCACGGTGCGAACATGCGCATCAGAAGTGAAGGTTCCCCTCAGTTTGTGGCCTTTGAGGAATACCGGTGTGAGTTGTGATGGGCGGAGACCACGCGTACGCGCCTCCTGTAAAGACATCGGAATGTGCAGGGTGCGTTGTGAATCCATGCGCTGAATGTAGGCGCCTGAGCTCACTACCGCTATAGCCCTTGAGCGACCTGTGGAAAACCCAGCTTCAAGGGGACGCCTGTGCCACCAAGTCGCGTGTGCTGGGGACAATGCTGAACGGTTTACCCTACAACCCTCGATCCAGAGTGTAGAGTAAACACCCTTTTTGTTCGTTTTGTTCACGTTTTCGGCCCAAAATCGGCCCGTTACTCTACACTCCACGCGAAAGTGGGATGGTCATTGTAGAGAAACGGGTCAAACCACCTCAGTGGTCCACCCTACGTAAGTCCCTGGGGTGACCTGCGGGTGCAACCTACTCCGCGCCGGGCGCAATAACTTGAGAAGGCCGCGTGGACTTAAATTCGTCAACCAAAAGCTTGGCCACTTGGAACATATCGCCCGTGTTTTCGTAAACAGCCCGTTGACGCTGATACGACGCGCCAATGCGTGCGAACTCCAACATGCCCAGAAGCTCATCCTCGCACCCAAGCTCACGGGCAATCGGGGTTAAGAACTCCACCTCATCAGCAATCACGTGCTTCACTAGGCGTTCACGCCCAAGCTCGTTTTCAATGATGATCGCGTCCATCCCATAACGCGCGGCACGCCACTTGTTCTCCACATGGAACCACTGCGGCATGGTGGGCAAACTCAACCCGCGGTCTAAGCGATCGCAGAAGTGATGCACCAGACACTGGACGAACGCGGTCACTGCTGCGACCTCGGCGATGGTGGGCATCCCGTCACACACCCGCACTTCAATGGTTCCCCACTTAGGAGCAGGCCGGATATCCCACCGGATCTCATTGATCTGCTCAATCACACCGGTCTTCTGCATGTCGTGAACGTACTTTTCATATTCGCGCCACTCGGTAAACGGATACGGTAGCCCAGCGGTAGGCAACTGCTGGAACAGCATGGCGCGGTTGGAAGCGTAACTGGTGTCCGTGTCTTCCCAAAACGGGCTAGAAGCACTCACCGCTTGCAGGTGCGGCACATAGCACATGAGCGCATTCATGATGGGCAAAACGTACTCACGTTTGTCGATACCCACGTGCGTGTGAACCCCGTAAATGAGCATGTGGTGACCCCACCACTGCGTACGGTTAATGAGTTCCGCGTAACGCTCTTTGTCGGTCACCTGCTGCTCACGCCAGTGCGCAAACGGGTGAGTTCCTGCGCTCATGAGGTCCAGGCCCAGCGGGTTGGTGATCTCACGCAACTGCGCAACTGAAGATTTGAGGTCCGCTACCGCGCCAGACACCTGCTCGTGGACACCGGTAACAACCTCAACTGTGTTCGTGAGCATTTCGCCCACAATGCACGAATCAAGACCAGCTTTACCAACAAGATTGAGGACCTCACCGGCACGCGGGACGAGGTCCAAATTCGTCTTGTCTACCAAAGCTAGCTCCCATTCGACTCCCAAGGTCGAACGGGGGGACTGCGCAAAATCAACCATGATGGCAATCCTAGTGTGTAGCCCAGGAATACACGGTGTGAGCTAGCTCGCGTGATCCCCTGTGGCAACGGGGTTTGAATCGTCCGATGACCACCCTGACCAGGAAGGACCGTACAAAACGGGGGTCACGCCCACTTGCATCAAGCTCAACGCATTGTGACAAGCTGTGACACCAGACCCGCAATAGACACCCACCTCCGCGGTAGGCTTGCCCGTTTCGTCCAGGACGCCGAGGTCGTTCCACGCTTTGCGCAGTTCGTCCTCTGAGAGCCACCGCCCGTTAGGGGTGTTGAGGGTTGTGGGTCGGTTGATGGCACCTGGGATGTGGCCTGCTTTGGGGTCCATGGGTTCGTGGTCACCGCGGTAACGTTCGGCGGCGCGGGAGTCGATGAGGGTGCCGGTGCGGGCGAGATCAGCTGCCCCTGCTGCGTCGGTAGTGGGAAGGGATGGGGTGACGGAGTATGACGACGGTACACGTTCATTAGTGTCTGGGCCGTGTTCCAGTTCGTAGCCAGCGTCCTTCCACGCGGTCAGGCCACCGTCGAGAACGTGAACATCTGTGAGCCCCGCCCACAAGAGCAACCACCACGCGCGGGCTGCCGCAGTTGAGGCAGCGTCGTCATAGATCACCACAGTGGTTTTTTCATCGATACTCAAGCACTGCAGCGTTCGTTGGAATTCCTCAACGCTGGGCAGGGGGTGACGGCCCAGGTGCGGTTCATCAGGACGGTGACTGGACAGCTGTTCATCCAGTGACACGTATGTGGCACCGGGAATGTGACTTTCCAAGTAGTCCGGGTAGCCGTTGGGCTTACCCAAGGTCCACCGCACATCCAGGATCCGAACACGGGGTTTGCCCACAAGCGGGTGAAGTTGATCCACGCTGATCACGTGCTGCGTCATAGAGTCGCCTCTCGTTAAGCAATTGCACATTACAGCCTAGCTAAACTTAGCCCCATGCGTCGTTTAATCACCGCAGGAATCTGTGCTCTGTTATTGGCCGGTTGTGGAGGGACCCAAGGGACCTCCACACAAACGTCTGGCCCTGCCCAGGAAACTGAGAAGTCCGACACCGCTTCCAACGCCCCTGAAACCCCACAGGCTCAAGGCCCAGCGCCAGTTGAAGGGATCAGCGATGAAGACACATCGGAAGCAAAAAAGATCGTCGAAAAGATGTCGGATGAAGAACTGGCCGGATCTGTTTTGATGATGACATACCAAGGAACAGATCCGCAGGTCGCTGCGGATACCATCGAACGCTTGCACCTTTCCGGCAGTATCGTGATGACCTACAACCTGGGCGAAACAGCCACCTTAAAAGACCTCAAAGCGACCACCTCGGCGATCAAAGCGGGGGGCAAAGACCGCGACTGGCCGGTTCTCACCTCGGTCGACCAGGAAGGCGGGCCCGTTGCCCGCGTGCGGTCCGCAACCATGCCGTTCCCACCGCTCATGGCCGGTGGGGCGGTGCGCAACAAAGACACGGTCACCAACGCGACCCACGCGCAAGGTGCGGAACTGCGCGACGCCGGTTTCTCAATCGACTTCGCCCCTGTCGCCGATGTCACCGTGGGCGCAAAAGACCCAGCAATCAACGTGCGGTCTGCCGGCGACAAGTCTGACGCGGTGAGCGACACGGTCGCGGCCGCAGTGAGCGGGTACAGCAAGGCGGGGATTGGTTCGGCAGCTAAACACTTTCCGGGCCACGGTTCCCTCACGGTCGATTCACACGAATCCCTCCCCGTGTCGAAAAAGTCGCTGAAAAAGCTGAGCAAAACGGAATATGAGCCGTTTAAAAAGGCCGCCGAGGTGGGAGTCCCGTTGATCATGGTGGGCCACATTGCGGTGCCCGGGAACGAAAAGCTTCCCGGTGACCTCAACCCCGAGGTGTACGAAGCTTTGCGTAAAGACGTTGGCTTTGAACATGTGGCAGTGACCGACGCGCTGAACATGGGGGCGGTTACGCAAAAGGACTCGGCGCTCACCGCGATCAAGGCGGGGGCAGATTTGGCTCTCATGCCGCATGACACTGAGCAAGCACACGCAAGCATTGTGAAAGCGGTCAAAAGTGGCGACCTACCACGTAAACGAATAACGGAGGCTGCGACTCGGGTGGTGTCGCTGAGTCTGTGGCAAAAGCGCAGCGCTGAAATCGCTCAGGGCAGTGCCCCTAAAACTGAAGATGCGTTGCGTGCGTATGCAGAAGAGTCTTTGTCAGTGATTAGTGGGACGTGCCAGGTTGCCAAGCCACTCAAAAAAGCGCGAGTAGTGGGTGACGATGAGGTTGCAGTTCAACGCCTGTCCAAGGCCTTCGAAAATAACGGTGTATCTGTTGGCAGCGGCCCAACCGTGAGTGTGGGGCAGAAACCTGCGGACGGTGCGAAGTACGTTGTAGGGATCGGTGCGCCGTGGAACGTGGACCGAGCCAAGGCAGACACTGTCATCGCCACATATTCTGGCAATGAGTACGCAATGGATGCCGCAGCCAAATACCTGACAGGCACACTGGAGGCGAAGGCGCAGGTTCCCGTGAAGGTTCGCGCTAAGTCGCCTCAGTGCGGAAAGTAGCGGTGGCTGGCGTACCGGCGCCCGTCCGCGGCGCTATGGGGAGCCGGCTAGTTACAGCGTCACGGGCTGTGTGAACAGCACCACGTGCTTCTCGCCTACACGGGTGAAAACCAAGGTCGCTGACTCACTGCCCTGGGTCAGCTTTAACTGACGTCGAACCTTCTCAGGAACAATATCCATGCCACGTTTCTTAATGATGACCTTGCCAATGTTGCGGGCCTTCAGCGCTTGACGCAACGCTTTAATACCAGCAGGCAGCACATCCACAATCCGGTACTGCGACACCGCGCGCTGAGCAATCCCGGTCACAAGACCATCACCAGTCAGGTACGCAATTTTGGGGGAAATCCGCCGCACACCTAGAGGATCACACAGGGCAGTGACTAACCCAGCACGTACCAGGGCACCGTTCGGCTCAAACAGATACTCGCCCAGCTCACCAATCCCGGGTTCGTCCTCCTCGGGCACCTCGGACTCGTGCACCGTGAGTGTTCCGGGCTCATCGCCCATGAGAAGAGCAGAACGCCCTGCCCGCTGACACGCGTCGCCAGCGTACAGCCCCACTTCAACAACATCACCGTTGTGCGAAACCCACTGGGCCTCCCACCCATCCGGCACGAGCCCATGATCCAACGCCGGACCCATTTTCACTCCAGCTGCCCGCACCTCGGCGGCCTTCTCAACCACCCACGACAGCGACGGCGAAAACGACTCCGGATCACTGAGTCTGCGCGCCTGCCCATCCCGATGCGAACCAGACCTGCGGGCAGGGTCGCACCACAGCGCGTCAAACCCCGCCAGGTCTTGATCTTCAGCGGCACCGTGAACCACCTCGGCGGTGGGAAACTCACGCATATTAAAAGCCGCGATCGCAGAGGTAACTTCATCAATCTCAACTGCGCGCACCTGCACATCCGTACCCGCAAACGCCAGCGCATCCGCGCCAACTCCGCACCCCAAATCGGCAATCGAGGTGACTCCAGCCTGACGCATGCGGGCCGCGTGGTGGGCAGCGACAGGAATCCGGGTGGCCTGCGCTAACCCGTCGCGCGTGAACAACATGTGTGAGGCAAACGGGCCAAACTTGTCTTCCGCTTCGATGCGCAACTGAGCCTGCGTGAGGATCGCCGCAGTGAGTTCAGGGCTTAAGCCCTGCGCCCGCAACTGCTTGTTCAGCTGCAACTCACGCGAACGGTCGTAATCGAGAGAATCCAGAATCTTAAGAGCAGAAACGTCAAGAAGTTGTTTCAAAGTGCTGGGATCCATTTCACTATGGTAACTGGCGTATAGGGTGGAGGTGTGAGCACACTTTTGACCGCGCGCACAGTTCGCGAGTTTGCACATGAACTGGGGTTACGCCCCACTAAAACGCGTGGTCAAAACTTCGTGATCGACCCCAACACGGTGCGCATGATCGTGGAAGAAGCACAGCTCACCACTGGCGAGCAGGTCGTGGAAATCGGTCCGGGACTAGGGTCGCTGACCTTGGGACTTCTGGAGGCCGGCCACCCGGTGACGGCGGTCGAAATCGACAGGCTGCTGGCCTCCCGGCTCCCGCGTACGATCGACGAACACGCCCCGGACGCCCACCCGCTCACCCTCATCAACGACGATGCCCTCCACGTCACCGAACTCCCCACCACCCCCACCGCGCTCGTGGCGAACTTGCCGTACAACGTGGCCGTGCCCGTGCTCATGCACTTCCTGGAAACGTTCCCGTCACTGAACTCGGTGTTGGTGATGGTGCAGGCCGAGGTGGCAAACCGGCTGGCTGCCACCCCAGGTTCGCGGGTGTACGGGGCACCCAGCGTGAAAGCCAAGTGGTATGGGGCTGTGACGCGCGGGTCAGACATCGGGAAAAACGTCTTTTGGCCAGCCCCCAACGTTGGTTCCGGGCTGGTACGGATCGTGAAGCACGCGCAACCGTACGGAGATGAGGAACTGCGCACGGCCACATTTGATGTGGTCAACGCGGCATTTGCCCAGCGCCGGAAAACGCTCAGGCAAGCGCTCGCAGGTCTGTTAGGTTCAGGCGCGGACTCTGAGCAGGTGCTGGTCGACTCCGGTATCGACCCTAAGACGCGCGGCGAAGCTCTGGACATCGACGCGTTCATCACAATCGCACGCACGTGGCTGGCCGGCAGAAAAGGCTCACAATGACCGAGGTAACCGCGCGAGCCCCCGGAAAAATCAACGTGTTCCTTCACGTTGGGGATCGCATGGATGACGGATACCACGAACTCGTCACCGTTTTTCAAGCCCTCAACATGTTTGAGGAAGTGACCCTGCGCACGTGCTTCAACCGCACCGACACGGTAGTTCGTAATGTCTCTGGAAACGACAAGTACCCCGGCCGTAGCCCGGTGCACGCAGTGACGCTCAAGGGTCGGTTCGGTTCGACAGCGATCCCGCTGGACCACTCAAACCTGGCAGTGTCAGCGATCAACCGTTTAGCCGTCCGCACCGGTGTGCACGTCCCGGTTGCGGTCGAAATTGAGAAGAACGTCCCCGTTGCTGGTGGAATGGGTGGTGGATCTGCCGACGCGGCTGCTGCGCTCGTTGCGTACGCGAAGCTCACGGACCTCGACGACCCTGATCTTCTGCGCACCGTGGGTGCCGAACTCGGTGCAGATGTTCCGTTTGCTCTTCGTGGCGGTTGCGCTGTGGGAACTGGCCGAGGTGATGAACTCAGCCCCATCTTAAGCTCCGGTGAGTTTACGTGGGTACTTGCCACCTCGGTCGACGAACTTTCCACCCCCGTGGTTTATCAAACTTTGGACGACCTCCGTGATGCCGGCGAGGCTCCGCCTGCCGGGGACGTGCAGGAGCAGCTAGCTCTGGTCTTGCAGGCGGTAGGTTCGGGGGACGCTCACGCGTTGGCGCAAGTTGTGCACAACGATATGGAGCCCGCGGCGTTTGGGTTGTTGCCCGCCGTCGCCGAGGTCGTTACCACCGGGCGGCAGGCAGGCGCCTTGGCTGCGTTGATGTCCGGCTCTGGGCCCACGGTGGGGTTCTTGGTTGAAGACGCGACGCATGCGTTGGATCTGACTGTTCTTTTGGAAGCGAGCGAATCGGTGAAGCACGTGGTTCGTGTTACGGGTCCGGCGTGTGGCGCCCATATTGTGACCCAGTGACCACCGTCTAGCGTTCGCTTTGCGCCGTTACGTACGAAGCTTGTCGACCCGGATCGGTTCGGGGATCGTACGCCAGTGTTCGCGGGGCCATTTTTTCGTTGTGAGTCGTTCAGCCCGCAGGAACATCGTTTCATCGCCCGTCGCTTGGGCCATCACAGCTAATGCGTTAGCAAGTTCTGCCGGTCCTGCTTGTTTCGCCGCAATGTCGTCTGCTGCCAGTTCAACCAACAGTGTTGCGGACCGCTTGAGCGGAGCAAACACGTGCAACATCTGGTCCAGAGTTGTGAGGATTGAGAGGATTTTGCCGTGGCGTTTGGTCACGTGCGCGTACTCATGGGCCAAAACGGCTTGAAGTTGCCCAGGCGTCAATGCGTCACGCAAGCCCGTCGTCACCATGATAGTTCCCGGGCGACCGTCAGCAGGAGGAGTCGACAGTGCTGCAGGGTACGTGTGTTTTACCGTGGCCAAGGTGAACCCGGGGCGCTCTTCTTGGGACACGACATGCGTGTTGAGCGCTGTAATGACCTCACGAACATCTTTGGTCACGGGAGCGGTTGCCATGATCCAGAAACTCACGGCTGCGACGGTCAACAGTGTCGCTAAGCCATATGCCCAAAGACTCGCAAGCGGAATGGTGTCAGTAAGAGCCGGGAGCATGTGCAAGGCAAATGAAATGGCCGCAACGAACAGGAACCACACGCCCAACACTGCGGAACCGAGCTGGACATACAGCGTCAGGGACGGAAACCGTAACTGAAAGCGGGTGCGCGCAAGAACGGGTATCAGTACGCCCGTGACACATGCCAGGACGGCACACGTGATTGCGCTAGCGAGCACTGAGCCTATTTCGTGAACGCCGAACGCAAGAGTTCAAGATCGCGGCTGTCCAGGTTGCCTGCGAACGCCAAAAGAGCGGCTTCACGGTCATTTGCCTGGTCTAAAACGCTCACCATGTCGTCGACAGTCTGCTCTTCATTAGTTCGAACAGCTTCAAACTTGGTCTTACGAGGCGACGGGCCACCGCGCTTCACGTGCCCCTTCTTCTCTAACCGCGTGAGAGTGGTCATCACAGTGGAGTACGCGGGGGTGTGATCGGCAAACAGACGCTGAATGTCACGGGCGCCTAATGGAACCGGGGAATCCCACAAGAAGTTCATGATTTGGGATTCCAGCTCACCCCATTCGCGGATTCGTGCCACGATCGTCCTTTCACTCAGATAACCACTATTGTATGTCGCACTAGCAGAATAAGCTACGGGGTTTCTTCGCCAGCTTCTTTATCGGTGCCTTTCGAGTTCTTTGATGTATCAGAATCATCCAACGCGTCTACCTCGATTGGGTCACCGTTCTCATCTAAGTATTCACCCGTCGCATAGTCGTAGTTGACAGGGTTTCCGTCTTCGTCGGTTCGCTGGTACCAAGCAGTCAAGTCCTCGGCTCGTGAATCAAACGTTGCGCCGGCGGCGTACTTAGACGTGCTGGAAGTTGGTTCGATCGAAATGGCGAAGTCGTCTCCGTGCTTCTCAATACCGCGCCGCACCATCGACTTCAACGCCTGTTGCGTGTAGTTAACCCGCAGCGTTTGCGGGTCGCTTCGCAGGTCCTTCACCAATCCCACACACATGAGAACAATGACGAAGGTAAACGGCAAAGCTGTCACCGTGATGAAGTTTTGCAAGCCCGTCAATGCGCTGGGCCCACCCACCAGAAGCATGACAACAGCGATCCCTGCCATGCACAGCGCCCAAAACGCGGTGATCAACCGGTTAGGTTTGGGGTTTCCTCCCTGTGTGAGCTGCGCATTGACCAAAGAAGCGGAGTCAGCCGTGGTGATGAAGAAAATGGCCAACATCACCATGACAATTGGCGCAATCAAGGCCGCTCCAGGCAGGTAGTCGAGCACAGTGAAGAAAATGTTCTCCGGTGCAGGCAGAGTTTCAATCGTGCCGTCGGTAGCCACTGCCTGCTGTGTGTGCTGCAAGTAAATCGCTGTTCCACCCAAAATGGTGAACGCCAGAACAATGATTGACGACGGGATAAACAGAACACCCAGAACGAACTGGCGGATCGTGCGCCCGCGAGAAATCTTGGCGGTAAACACACCCACAAACGGTGACCAGCTCACCCACCACGCCCAATAGAACGTGGTCCACGCCGACAAAAACTCCTGCATCTCAGGCGAGTCCGCCATGGTAGCCGAGAGCGCCTCGGGGGCGGTTGCGAAATACTCCATGATGACACCCGGGATGATGTTCATCAAGAACACTGTTGGCCCAGCCACAAAGAAGAAGAAAGCCAGCCCCACAGCCATCACCATGTTGATGTTAGAAAGGCGACGAATTCCCTTTGTCACACCGGAAACAGCGGACAGGATCGTGCCAATCGTCAGCACCATGATGATGACGATGGCCACCGTGTTCCCGGTGGTGTTCCAACCGGTGACAATCTGGGCTCCGCGCGCAATCTGAAGCGAACCCAGACCCAGACTGGACGCAGTACCAAACAAGGTCGCAACAATCGCAAGCGAATCAATAATGCGACCGCCCAGAGAGTCGCTCTTCTTCCCAAACAGCGGTTCCAAAACGGAACTCATCAACGGGAGACGACCTCGGCGGAAAGACATATATGCAACAGTGAGGCCCACGATCGCATAAATCGCCCACGCGTTGACACCCCAGTGCAGAGCTGCCTGCGCCATGGCACCCTTAATCGCTTCAACCGTTGCAGGGTCATACGCGCCAGGGCGAGGTGACAAGAAGTACTGGAGAGGCTCGTATGGGCCAAAGAAAATGATCGCAATTCCGATCCCAGCAGCGAACAACATCGCCGCCCACGAACCAGTGGAAAACTCCGGCTTTTCACCGTCCAGGCCCAGCGGGATACGGCCGTAACGTGAAAATGCAATGCACAGCAGGAAGATCACCAGGACAACTGCCAGTCCGTTGAAAACCCATCCAAGATTGCTCATCACCCACTGCAACGCCGTAGTGGACACTTCCAGCACCTGTTCTGGCGCCAAAATTCCCCACGTCACGAACCCAATGATCAGCAACCCAACAATGACCAGGATGCCTTTATCCACCCGGTAACGAATCAGCTGATCCTCAATCGAAACACCGGGCACCAGCGCGGGGTGGATGCCGTGCGGGTACTCGATCTCCTCTATAAAGCGCTTGGCTTTCTTAGTGCGCTCTTGGCGGACTTTCTTTTTACGCGCGGCCTTCTCTTGCTGCTCTTGGAGTTTGGGGCCCATGCGGATATCGATTTCGGGCTCTCCGGAAGGAGCGGTTTCGTCGTGAGAAGAGTTACGTTTCGAATGGTCGTTGCTCATTTTTCCTCGCTGAGAACCCGGGGGCTTCTTCTCAGACTATCGCGCATGTGAGAACAAGTGAGGTTCGTCTCTCTACTGTGCAAGAAATCTTGCAATATAATTGTGCAGGAAATCTTGCACGATGACTTGTGAATCAACCTAGGAGGCGACGTGACACCACCTCGGACATACACCCACCCAGACGCCGACGACCTGGTTCTTGCTCGTGTGTTGTATGCGCTCAGCGATCCGGTTCGCCTAGAAATGGTCAGGCGGTTAGCGTCTGTGGAGGAAGCCGACAGCCTAGATCTGGCCGATGACCTTCCTCGCTCGACGCTGACGTATCACACGCGTATCTTGCGCGAGAACGGTGTGACGTTTACTCGATCGCAGGGCCGTTCGTGCCTTATTTCTTTGCGCTTTGATGATGTGGAAAGGCGGTTTCCGGGTTTACTGAAGTCCCTCATTGTGTCGCTGGAAGAGGAGCGTGCTGGCCAAGGAGGGGTGGATCGCGCGTGATAACGAAGCTGTGGCCATACGTTCTTGGCAGTGTTGTGCTTGGTCTGGACGCTTACGTGATCGCCGGGCTGTTGCCCACGATCGCAACTGATCTTGATGCCACTGCGGGAATGGTTGGGATCGGTGTGGCCGGGTTTACCGCCGCGTATGCTGTCGTCGGTCCGATCTTGGCTGGGGCGGCCGGAAGAAGTGCGTCCCGGTCGTTATTTCTCGCGCTTGTCGTGTTTGTGATTGGCAATGTCGGGTCGGCGATTGCGGTATCTGTCGGTCTGTTTATTATTTCCCGTGTCGTTGCAGGGGCGGCTGCAGGTATATTCTCGCCGCTCTCGTCATCCGTGGCGGCAGCTTCAGTTCCTGCTGAGCGAAGGGGGCGTGCGTTGTCCCTCGTTTTGGCAGGTTTGGCGTGTGGAACGGTGTTTGGAGTCCCGGTGGGGCTACTTGTTGCGCACGCGATGTCATGGAGGTGGACCTTTGGTCTGATTGCCGCAGTGGGGCTTATAGCAACGATCGGAATATCTATGCGTGGCAAGAGCGGTATCGCGGATGTTGCTGCGCCATCGCTTCGGGCCCGTCTAGTCACACTTACCCGAGGACCCAATGTGGTGACAATGCTAGTGACGCTTTTGACGGGTGTATCTTCGCTTGGGCTGTACACATACTTTTTGCCACTGCTGGATGGGCTGGGGCTCAGTCATCACAAGATGTGGCTAATTTGGGTGTGGGGAATCGGCGGCGCGGTCGGTGCCCTCTTGGTGGGACGTGTGGTTGACGCAGTGCCACGCCCCTTGATGGTGACGGTGTTTATTACGGCTTTGTTGGCGGTAACCTTTGCGCTACTCGGCTGTAACGTGTCCATTGTTGTTACTGTCACGTGCGTCTTCGCGTGGGGTGTGCTCGGTTGGTCGTCTCTAGCGCCACAACAGCACACGTTGATTACGGCGAACCCGGCCGATGGTACAACCGCAGTTGCGGCTAATGCTTCGGCAAACTACTTGGGCTCTGCGCTTGGTGCTGCGGGCGGTGCAGTTTTTATTGACACCGGTGTTGCAGGTGCGGGTTTGGCACATTTTGCGGTAGTTCCGGCTGTTATTGCATGCATTCTGCAACTTTTTCGCACCCGGATGGCGCGTGCTTAAGTGCGTTGCGTGTTCAATGCCTGGCAGCCGCATGGATACAGTCGCAGTCGGAAGTAATCTAGGTATGACGTATCTATAGAAGGGACCGTGCGTGCACCTGTTAGGCGCTGAATCGATCAGTCTGTCCTACCCCAACCGGGTCGTTCTTGACGACGTGACCGTTGGGGTGTCTGCGGGGGACCGCATTGGGATCGTGGGGCGCAACGGTGACGGGAAGTCCACGCTCATTCGGATTCTGTCCTCTGATTTACCGCCGGACTCCGGCCGGGTAACCTCCCGAGGTGGCACCCGGATTGGGTACTTGCGTCAAAGTGACGTTTTGGGGGAGTCTGCCACGGTGCGCCACGCGGTGGTAGGCGACGTTCCCGACCACGAATGGGCCTCGGACGCCGAGAAACGCGACGTGATCCATGGGCTTTTGGGTGACCTTCCGCTCGATACTCCCACTCATAGCCTGTCTGGGGGACAGCGACGCAGGGTCGCACTTGCGGCGCTTCTGGCTCAACCGTGGGATGTGCTCATTTTGGACGAGCCCACCAACCACTTAGACATGACGGGTGTGCGGTGGCTGGCGGAACACGTGAAGAAGCGGTGGCCAGCCGGGCAAGGTGCGTTCTTGACCGTCACCCACGACAGGTGGTTCCTCGACGAGGTGACGACCCGCACGTGGGAAGTCCACGACGCCACAGTGGATGCCTACGACGGCGGCTATGCGGCATATGTTCTGCAACGGGTCGAACGTGACCGGCAGGCACAGGCGGAAGAAGCTAAACGCCAAAACTTGATGCGAAAAGAACTCGCGTGGCTTCGCCGAGGTGCCCCCGCCCGCACGTCCAAACCCAAGTTCCGTATTGATGCGGCGAACGCTTTGATCGCAGGCGAGCCTCCTGTGCGCGACACAGTTGAACTCGTGTCCATGGCAACTTCGCGGCTGGGTAAAGATGTTTTTGAAATGGTGGGTGCCTCGGCGGCGTTTGCCACAGATGACAATCCCGAGGTCGTTCGCACGGTCATCGAACCGACCGACTGGATCGTGGGGCCCGGCGACCGGATTGGCATTTTGGGTGCAAACGGTGCTGGAAAATCCACGCTGGTAGGCCTCTTAACAGGGCGAGTTGAACCCGCCTCGGGCAGGGTGAAGCGCGGTAAGACCGTGCGCGTGGCTTTACTTGACCAGCAGTTACGAGAACTTGACGATGTCCAAGACGACTTTGTGCGCGAAATCGTGGGGCGCAAACGCGAAGTGCAGACCGTGCAAGGGGAGCTGACGCCTAGCCAGCTCCTTGAGAAGCTGGGCTTGGGAGGCGTTCTCAAGTCGCGGGTGAAGGACCTTTCAGGTGGTCAGAAGCGCAGGCTTCAGCTGTTCATCGTCCTCATGGATGAGCCGAACGTTTTGATTCTTGACGAGCCCACGAACGACATGGACACCGACATGCTCGCTGCCGTGGAAGATCTGCTCGATCAGTGGCCGGGCACGCTCATCGTCATTTCGCACGACCGCTACTTCACGGAACGCGTCACTGACTACCAGTACGCGGTACTCGGCGGGCACGTGCGTCACCTGCCCGGCGGAGTCGATGAGTATCTACGGCTTCAACAAGAGCCCGACGCTTCGTTGCCGCGGAAGGCCTCTGCTGGAGCAGAAGAGGCTCCGGAAGTGAGCTTGTCGGGTGCCAAGTTGCACGCCGCTCGAAAGGAGATTGCCTCGATCGAGCGTCGTGTCGAGAAGATCAGTGGCCAGATTGAAAAGGTCCATGAACGGATGGCCGCCTATGATCAAAGTGACTTCGAAGGGCTCCAAAAGTTCACAGGTGAGATCGACGCCCTGAGACAGGAAACGGATGATCTCGAAGCTCGATGGCTCGAGCTCTTGGAGGAAATTGAATAGTTAATACCACATGTGTTGACGGCTCACTCCTGACCGGTTGGAAGCGTGACAGCTAGTCCGTGGTTGTGCCCAGTGACCGGGAACAACCGAGTAGCATGACTCTCACGAGGGTGTTGTCCACAGCTCAGCGGGCGGGAGCAGTCGTCGCATATAGAATAGGGGCATGACAAACTCGGACCCGTCGCCCTCCTAGAACACCGCCCAAGCATCACATGTGACTAGTCCCAGGCTGTCGTACTCCGCACGTGCCCGGACCCGTGAAGCTAGTGGTACAACGGCGGAGCAATTTTCTCAATGAGCGAGGAACTTGTAGGTCTAGTATGCAACACGTTGCGCAACGCGGTCTCGTCGCGTGATCGTTGATCCGAGTCAGGGATTAGGCGGTATGTAATTGTAAGTTCACTTAGTCCACTACATCGCTCGGGTAGCCCCTGGAGGACGTGGCGACCGAGCGGCATCCAGTTAGAACGTATCGGCAACTCTTCGCGCGGACGGCCGTGGCAAACTCGGCATCATGAGCCGCAGGCGCTGACACGACGCGTGAGGACGGGCGCGGTCGAACTTCTCCTGAGTCAATGCCCACTGAACGGCGGGTTATGCCGGGGCCTGCTTCGAAGATGTTGGTTTGCGCCGAGGCTATTGGTCCACTTTCTCTTGATCCATCGCCAGCAACAAATCACACCACGATGGATAGGACAGCCGAGCTCCGTAGGTAGCCTCCGGATACCGCCCCGCTCGATGCGCCCATCACGGCGATCACGGTCTGAGGAAGTTCCTGGTCTCTGGGTTGAGCACATAACATGGTCGTTCATCTTGTGTGGCAGCCCTCCCTTAGTCAGACAAACCGAGGACCGCGTGCGCTACCCAACGCTTGCCGGGGTCCGCGATAGCGGAGCAAGACACTTCTGGGTCGTATCTCCCATATTCGCAACGAGCTGCGCCGCCTCGGCATTAGGACCATCATCCCAGACGGGCGAGACCAGAACGCCGCCAGGAAGTCTAGAGGCAGTCATGGCGGTCATTCTCCCGGCATGGGCGCCCACAGTGGACGGAACGTGATCGAGCGGTTTCTCGCCCTGGCCATTCAATGGCGCGGTATCGCCACTCACTTCGACAAGCGCGCGATCACCTACCGTGCTGGCGCAACTCTTTGCGCCATCCTCATCTGGAAGCGCCCATTGGGAGACACGCCCTAGTCAGTGGGCCGGCTACTCCCGCATAAGCCCCGCCGGGCGCGACCTGGTGCTCGGAAACTGGTGGCCACAGCCACGCTTGCAGCGATCCGGAGGCCGCGGAAATCGTTACAACTGTCATCACCCGTGGTCAATCGACGTGTGACGGTGGCGAGATGAGACGAAGCTTGGGAAGTTGTACACAGCAGGCCATGTACTGCCAGATGTTAGAGAAAGGGTGCTCACTCACAATGTACGCAACAACAGCGACTGCCGCCGTGCAGGCGAGGTCTGTCAACCTTTCAGCCGGGAACACTAGGATTCTACGAGACTGCTCGGTAACAATCCCGCAGAGAGGTCTGACGTCCATAGTCGGACCGAGTGGCGCCGGAAAAACGTCACTCCTATACTGCCTGAGCGGACTCGATCAGCCAGACACAGGGCAGATCCTTGTGGGTCAAACCGACATCTATAGCCTGCGTAGCGAAGCGAGAGCAAAATTCCTGAGGGAGAACGTTGGATTCATATTCCAGCAATACAATCTGATCCCGTACTTAACCGTCGAAGAAAACATTACGCTACCCTCAACTATGGCCCACAGGAAAATGGATCATGGTTTCCTAACCCATACGATGGAAACGTTTGGATTGCTTGAGAAACGGAAAACTCGGGCAAGTCTACTTTCAGGTGGCGAGCAACAGCGGGTTGCGCTCTGTCGTTCGATCGTACTATCGCCCGCTGTCATTTTCGCAGACGAGCCGACTGGTGCTCTTGACTCAAGAAACTCGGCACTGGTCCTGCAGTCTCTCGGAGACTTGGCTTCCCAAGGTGCGACGATCGTTATGGTTACGCACGACGTCGATGCTGCTGCACTCGCAGACAGAGTCGTATTCATGCACGACGGAACCGTAACAAATATCTCTTCGAATCAAATCAGCCCAAATGAAATATCATCCGTTCTTCGAGGCGAATGGGGAAGCACTACGGAGCAACGGGGAAGTGCGAAGCCATGACACGCTATATTTGGAAAATCTTTGCCAGTGACGCGAAGAGTTGGATTCCAACGATATTTGTCGTGGCTATAGTGACTGCTCTTATCGGGGCTTGCATTAACCAGTTTATCTGGACGAACAGCAGCCCCTTTCAAGTTGCTGCCGCGAATGCGAAACTCGATCCGAGTGAGTTTTCAATGGTATCGGTTACCATCTACATCCTGATTGCTGTTGTGGCCGTCTTTACACTCACGGTAATTGGTGCCGCTACCGTAGACCGCACCCGTCAAACCTTCTCCCAGTGGCGCCTAGCCGGAGCCAGCCCTCGTCAGGTGCGCGGCGGGCTTTGGCTTCTTTTGGGGCTATCGAGCGTCATTGGAGCTGTGCCGGGAGCGGTTCTTGGGGCCTTTTTGAGCACAGAGGCTGTTCCACTATTTAACGAGATGGCAGCCGAAAGTTTCCCAGACGGAACCGGCAACTTTAGCGCGCCGCCCTTCTCTCCCTCTGCCGTGGCCACGATTTTGTCGTTCCTCATTGGAGTCGTCACCTGCGTAGCTGGAGCAGTCGTGCCAGCTAGACGCGCCTCGAAAGTAAAGCCCGTTGAGGCAATACGTGGCGTGGCAGCGGTCACAGGACGGCACAGGGTGCTCAGATGGATAGTCGGTTTGATCATGCTGCTTATCGCGGTCTTCCTCGCATTCAGCAGCTCACTCATGCCCCAGAATACTGATATCGGTGTTGAAGCCGGCAATATGGTCAACTCAGCGATCATGGCGGGGCTCGTGGCGGCGTTTGGGGCCCTCCTCCTAGGCTCCGAAATCATCTCCATCGTGCTGGGTAGTATCCGAATGTTGCTTCGGCCCATTCCGGGCACAGCTATCGCACAGGTGGCCGTTAAGCAAGCGAACGCCCGAGCGACATTCAACGCGAATATGATCGCTCCTCTCGGTGCCGCAGTGGGCCTAAGCGTCGTTATGTTCACCACGCTACGTTCCTACCAAAGGACGATGGCGGCCGAAGGGTTTGCCCTCACGAATCCCAACTACACAGACACAGCACTCATGACCGGCCTATTTTGCCTTGCCGCTTTGTTGACCAGCATCGCAGTTATCTGTCTTTCAGGACGAGATTCCGTATTGGAGCAAGGCGCCTTGAGGACAGCAGGGCTCACGCCACATCAAGTCCTGGCTCTCCTAGTCTGGCAAACTTTCCAGCTGACAGTTAGTACAATCATCATCGCGTTGATCCCGGTACTCACCACGAGCGCCGTCTTGGTGGCCAGGTCTACATTAATCGCTGGAACCTCAATGCTCTCAATCCCATTACTCCATTTTATCGCCGCAGCATTTGTATGCTGGCTTGCGCTATTCCTCGTTCAATGGGTGCAGTTGGCTCCATGGCTGTGCCGTAGTCCCGCGGTTAGCCTAAGGAGGGCTTGACGTGATGGGCACACCGAAGTCATACTGCTCGCCAACTGAGGCGACTCCGGGTGGCTCAGGTAGCTCTGGGGTCTTCGTCTCACTCATGCTGGGGATGCTCCTCTGTCTTCTCGGTGTCCAGCGCGCCTGGGCATTGAGAACGAGTGACAACCATTGGAAGAGCGGAGCCGCTGCCGCAGCTTGGACGGGGGTGCCAGTTGTCTCCGATTGTCTGGATTGTGCTGATTATATTCGGTACCGTTTTGTTTACGATTTCCGCGCTACCGTTCGGTGAGCTCGCGAAGTATGTGTGACCAGACCAACTATGAGGGAGCACCACAAGTGCCTTACGAGCAGCGCCAGAATCCAGTAAAGGAGACGACCGCACGCTACTGGCAGGTGCTCGGCGAGTGGCTGTCGCAGTCGGCAGTGCCTCCCGGCCGGCCATCTGCTGGCCTCATCGCAGGCGTGATCATCTGTTCCAGTTACCAGACCTTCTTTATTGCGCGTCTTCTGTTCGTCGGTACGCCCGCGGATGGCACCGCCTTCCACCTCAGTGGCGTCTGGTACGGCGCGATAGTGCTCGCCGTGGCTGTCATTGGCTCCGCTGCTGTCCTGATAGCCTCATCTCGCGCTCCACTTACAGTGCTGGGGGTTGAGTGTGTCTTACACGTTGTGGGCTCGGCTCTTGGAATGGCGAACTATTTTGTTTTCCCTCTGTTATTCGCTCTGTTTAGCTGCATCACCAGGTCATTGGCGTGGATTGCCGCAACTGGGATTCTGACGGTCCTTGTCGCGATGGCCGCCAGCTCTCTCATAGTCGCACGTCCGGGAACCTTCGGTGCCGAACTCGTGGGCCAACTCATCACTGCGGCCGCCTTCGCTGCCGTTGGAATTGCGACCCGCAGCGTCCGTGCGTGGCGTAGCTCAAGTAGAAGGGTTCGCACTGCGCAGGCCCAGGCTCAACATTACGAGTACGAAAGAGATGAGGCCATCGTTCGGGCACGCATTGCGGAAGAACTGCATGATAGCGTCGGCCATGGTTTAACCACCATCGCCGCGTTGGCTGAAGGACTAAGTGGCGTGACCGGTGACGCCCGGTTCGACGAGGTATTAGACGGCATCAATCAGGTAGCGCGCGAAAGCCTGGAAGATACCCGTCGCGCAGTACATCGGCTTTCAGCAGCTACTCACGTATCCGAATGCCTCGACGTCGCACATATCGAGACGGGAGCCATCGTCGATGCAGGAAACGGTGAGAGCCGGTTCCGGTACCGTCACTGGGACGACATAGTACCGATCCTCGACCACGTACGGTCCCTCGGCGTGACCGTCATATTTACAGAAACCGGACGTCGTCAGGAACACCTGGAACACTCGCATCTGTGTTTTTCGATTACCCGAGAAAGTCTGACTAATGCCATACGCCATACCACTTGTCTCGAGCGCGTGACCGTGTCATGGGACCATTCAGAAAAAGCAACACGCATTACTGTGAGGAACGACGGAGTTGAGCGGTCGCTACCGTCGCGAGTCGGCTCCCAGCACGCGCCCGGGACCGGGGTCCGGAGGTTGCGACGACAGGTTGAGCAAACTGGGGGTTCTCTATCCTCTGGCTACGAAGACGATGCGGACTGGGTACTAGTGGCCGACGTTCTAGTTCCCGACAAGGAGGTCGGTCACCCATGAAGGATTCAACTATGACCGCAATGCACCACCGGACGTTGAAGGTTATGATTGTTGACGATCAGCGGCTAGCTCGCACCGGATTCTCCTTGATGCTGGCGAAGACGGGAGCGGTCAACGTGATAGCGGAGGCCTCCGATGGCCAGCAAGCAATTCAGGTGCTGGATTCGCGCTACCGCAGTCGCGACCCCCTCCCCAACGTCATACTCATGGATGTTCGGATGCCAGTTATGGACGGCATCGAGGCAACCAGACGCATCACGATCGATTACCCCAGCGTAAAAGTACTCGTACTGACGACTTTTGACGAGGATGACTATGCGTTCGGAGCACTCGCCGCAGGCGCTTCGGGCTTTCTACTCAAGGATGTTCGAGCCACCCAGCTTGCCACGGCGTTGCAGGCTGTGGCGCAGGGGGACGCGATCTTGACTCCACGCATCACGCGCCAAGTCCTCGAACGTGGCATAGTTAGGGCTTCTTCCGCTGGCGAGAAGCGCGCCCGGCAAGCGCAGTTCGCACAATTAAGCCCTCGCGAATTCGATATTGCACGTTTAATAGCCGATGGCCTTTCAAATGCTGAAATAGCGCAGAAACTCGTTCTTCAGCCGGCATCGATCCGCCGAAATGTAAGCCGAATCTTGGCAAAACTGGAACTCCGCGATCGGGTACAGATCGCTGTCGAATGGTATAAGTCAGGCATGTGACTTCTGTCCCCTGCGTCTATGTTGCAACCGGCTACAAAGGCGAGCCGCCGAGTTACGCCATGCCTATCCGATACGAATATCAACATTGTAGGTACGCAATGAAACTCCGTCCCGGGGAGTGACAAGTTGAGAGTATTCTCTCGACCCCACATTCCTCGACTTCGTCACTTACGACTCGCGTACCCGTCATGTTGCGCCTAAGGTCTACGCCGGCAACGGTCTGCCCTGGTAAGGAGCTCAGGCACAACTGTGAGCACCGTCAGAGCAGGATCTGGTCCGTAGCTTAGGGCTTCCTGAGACCGGCCTCAGCCATAATCACACCGGCGCCTACCGATCTCGGTCATGAGACCACTAGGAGGGGCTCGCCCAGTGGCCATCTGGAAAAGGGCTAATGACACTCCTCTTGCGCTTGGCGCATACTCGCTACGCTTCGAGATGGAAGCCCCATTCCCCGGCATGCCCCGTATCTTCAACACGTGGGATGGTGCGAGACGACCGGCACCGAGCTGAGCCAGGTGGCGCACGACAACCTGCGCTAACCGACCCTGCTCTCCTATCGGGAGAGATCCGAATCATTTCAGTGCATTCGTGCCCTGCTGAAACGCCCGCAACGACTTCAAGTATCTGCGCTCAATATCGACGCGCTCACAGGCGTGCTGGTCACAAACAGCCGTGGACGCTACACCGTGTCATCAATCGTTCATCATCGTGCCTGATGGGCCAGCAAGCAGACAAGGGCCATCGTCGACATGGGGCCGCGCCCTCGCCGTTCACTCTCTTGGCGGGACAGACGACGGTAGCTAGACGAACGCGGGTTGGGGCGGAGGCACTGGGTTCCCATTGGGTCAATCCCGCTTCAGACTGTCATTTCGCGATGACAGTTCCAGCCATCTCCTGGTCTAGCTACTGCACGCGTGGTGAGCTTGCAACAACAGGGAATTCACAGCGGAGCCATAAACGACGAGGAGGTCATCTCGTGCCAATCGATCTGAGATATGTGCCGTATTGCCACCCGGAGTTCGCATTTTACACTCCGATTGATAACGCACCGTCAGCGCGCTTGGACTCGAACGTGGTGATTCCCAGTTCATGGGAGATCATCAACGGTCAACCTTGGACTCACGCCAAGCCTCGGAACGTCGACCTGCCGCGCCAGGGCTGGAAAGTGCACGTTTCTGCCACACTGGCCAACAGAGAGCATGTTCTCGAGACCGTAGCAACATTCTGCGTTGACCGCGAGATTTCCTTCAAATATCTCTCGACGCACGCTGATTATCTTGCCTTGAACGGCAAATACACAAACCGCGGTTCTGCCGGAAAATTCGTGACGATCTATCCGTGCGATATCGATCAGTTCGAAGATACGTTGCTGGGTCTCGAAGACTGCATTGGAGCAGAGGAGGGACCCTACATCCTTTCTGATCGGAAATGGGGATCGGGCCCCGTCTTCTACCGCTACGGTGCTTTCTTGCCACCCGAGCAGCCTACTCAGTTCGAGAGCACGCTGATCGACCCACAAGGCAACGTAGTGGAAGACGTACGGCGACCAATTTTTACCCTGCCCTCATGGGTTGAAGAGCCAGCATTTGTCAAGGAGAGGAAACAGAACGCCGCCATTGATGCGCAGTTCCCCTTCGACATGAAGACTGCCCTACACTTTTCCGCCGGAGGTGGCGTCTACGTTGCCGAAGCAAACTCCTCTGAGTATGTGCCAGAAGGAACGCGTGTAGTCCTGAAGGAGGCAAGGCCCTTTGCTGCGCTCGATACAGAAGGCAAGGACGCGGTCGCACGCCTCCGGCATGAACACCGCGTACTTTGTGAACTTGCACATACGTCATATGTGCCTCGTACATACGCGCTTTTCAAGGCATGGGACAACTTGTACCTGGTAATGGATTACGTAGACGGCTCAAGCCTAAAACGTGAAACGATGCTTCGAACACCAGTACTTAAGCCCGCTCCGTGGAAGCTAGAAGATGCAGCTTTCAATACATGGCTCACAGGTGTGGTGCAGGAGACCGACAAAGCAGTCCAAGCTTTTCACGAGGCAGGATGGCTTCTAGGCGACATTCACCCGAAGAACATTGTTCTGGAGGGAGGCACACGACCGGTCTTTATCGATTTCGAATTCGCACATCCGGTGGACCCTGACTGGCGCATAGGTCAAGTCGCACCTGGGTATGGACCCCGTAAGGGTTTATCGGGGAGCGACGCCGACCTGTGGTCACTGGGAATCACGCAGTTGGACATGGTCCTCCCTCAGGCTACGACAGCAGATCAGGGCAATGAGGGGCTTTTATACAGGCTCCTTGACGAAGCAGATCAGGAGTTGTCGCTCCCAGCGAGCGTGAGTCATTCGATCTCCCAAAAGCTTCCTACCGACGATGACGGAGGGGAGCAACAGACGTTGCAGGCTGCACCGCTGGACACGGTTCTGAATCTCCTGGTGTCAGGCGTTGAAAGACACATTAGGTTTACCGATGACAGCCCAGCGTTGCCAGGAGACATTGAACTCTTCGGCCGGGGAGGCGTGGAGGCGGCACTCTCATACCCGTACGGGATCGCGGGAGCTCTCGCCGTCACAGCGAAAGCCGGGCGTCCGTTAGACCAGAGGTATGTCGAGCTCTCCGTCCCGTGGATCGAGAAGAACCTTTCGCACGTGAGCACACCAGGATTCCGGGGACGGGATGGCCTCGACTACGGCCTCCGGCAGGCCGGAATGCGCGAGCTCGCCTTGGAGGTTTCATCGTTATCTGTCGCGGACCCCGTCGACCCCACGTATTGGTCGGGTTGGGCCGGATTAGGGCTCAAT
The DNA here is from genome assembly GCF_000178455.1 of Brevibacterium mcbrellneri ATCC 49030. Lineage (GTDB taxonomy): Bacteria > Actinomycetota > Actinomycetes > Actinomycetales > Brevibacteriaceae > Brevibacterium > Brevibacterium mcbrellneri. Next base: position 62,817 of record NZ_ADNU01000023.1, read on the forward strand.
GCCCTGTCGTCGAACGAAACTGACAAGGCTCTCAGAGCCTCTGCAGGCCTCAGGCGGATGTTGCGTGATGGGCTACACCACGGAGTCAGCAGGTCTCCTGTATGGATGGTCCGGCGCGGCTATTTTCTGGTCTGAGCTCTACAAGAGGTCAGATCAAGAGGGTGAACTTGTAGACCTGGCTAAAGAGGCCATTGATCGCGAATTGCGCCGGTGCTCGCTGACGCAGAACGGAACCGTCGAGTACGACGAAGGATGGCGGACACTTCCGTACCTGGGTACGGGATCGTGTGGTATCGCCCTGGCGATTCACGAGCTTAGAGCTGCAACTGGTACGGATCTTTACGAAGACGAGTACCGCAAATTAATACGCGCGTGCACGTACTACCAATGTGCGCAAGGCACGTACGGATACGGGTTGGCAGGGTTTGCGACAGTGCTGAATCGGGCCAAGGCCTCACTGTCGCCTGATGCAGCCATGGCACTAAAGAAGGCCCCAGATACGTTGCGGCTCTTCCTTGTACCAAGGGATGGCTCTGCCTTCGTCAGGGGCAACCAAGGCCTCAAGCTTTCATGTGACTTCCTGACCGGGTCGTTGGGAGTAGTCGCGGCGCTTTCCGCACTACGAGGCGACTGGTCAGGGGTTCCGTTCCTCCCCGGGGGCGGAAACGACGCGAATGAACGAGAGGAGGTGTATTAGTCATGATGGAGCAGATTCTGAACTTTCAGACCATGTCCACCGATGGTGAGCGTGAGGACTTCGCTCGGGTGAGCACGTTGAGCTTCAACGGACCGTGCCCCGGTCTGCCGAGCGCTTTCACCTACAGCAACTGCTGACCCAACTGGTTGGGTGGCGACTGTAAGGCTGCCCTTGCAGTCGCCACCCTAACTGTCGCACGACGATTTGCACTGGGTCTTAGAACACGGTTTTCAGCACCATCAGTACAGATCGTAAAATGAAGGAGTCCTGTGAGCAGAATCGAGATTCCTAGTTTCTGCGTCGATGCGCGCGAGCTTCAGCCTGTTCTCAGCCCGCTTGTAGAAGAGTTGAAGGCTTTCGAAATAACGTCGCAATCGGTCCGGCCTGACGACCGAGGCGACGCGGCTTCTAAAAAGCCGAAGGTATCACCTGCTGTTGTTGGTGGACGCTTACTTTTGCGGATCGCTGACGAGGGCTCTACACGTGAGATTGTGTTGCCGGATGTGAGCGTACATCGAATAACCGGCCTTGTGGTGAGCACAGAGAACACCCTTGTAGCCGCAGTCCAGCAAGCAGTCAATGGTGACGACTTCGAATTGTACATATTTGATATTTCCGGAGAATCAGCTAAGACCCTCACCCAGAGCTCTAGCTCGGGTCGAGTCGTGACTCAGCTCGGCTCGAATATCGCGTGGCTGGAGCGCAATACAGCGCGGCACCCGGTACGACTTGTCATGTGCGATGAACAGGGGCACCGGTCCACACTCATTGAGATGACTGAGCCCGATCGGTGGCTGTCACTTCAAGCCGTGGACCCGGAGTTGCTTGTAGTCGCCGGCCACGGGCCGGATGGGACCGAACACTTCGTCATTGACATTCGTTCACGCGAGACCGTTAAGAGATTCCACTGCAGGCTAGATCCAGATGACTGTATTACCGCATGTGACGGATCTGTATGGACCATCGATTCAACTCGCAGGCTACTTCTCCGATGGGCAATGGATGGTACGCAATGGACAGACGCAAGCACGCCGCTGCCTCCGGGCTTCCTTCCGACCGACCTAAATTCCCGTGGCGGCGTGCTCTGGGCAGCAGGCCGGGTTGATGGTCGTGCCGCCGTTTGGATCCCACAGCTCGGTAGCGATAGTGTCTGGACGGCACCTCCGAGCGGCATCATCCGACTCATTGAAGTCCGCGACGGTTGCCCAGAGTTTATCGTTTCTTCCCCCATTCATCCTCCGGAACTTGCCAAAGGTTCCGACGGAGGCGCGTGGAGGCGCCCTCTTGCCGGTTTGCCCGGGGTATCTGCCCTTGAGGTTCGAGACATACCTGGCAGGCCCGCTGCCGTGGGTGCGACCCTTTTCTTCCAACAAATTCGGGCGCGGGAACTTCACTCTTGCCCTGTGCTGGCTCTCGTGTATGGGGCATATGGCCTTCCCAACGAAGGCGCTTTTGACCCTCAGCTCGCGGCGCTACTGACCTCGGGCGTCACTGTGGCCTTCTGTCATGTGCGCGGCGGAGGAGAATACGGGCCCTCATGGCACAAGGCCGGCAAAGGCGAAAAAAAGCAAAATAGTCTCGACGATTTCGTCGCGATCCTCGAGCATCTACGAAGCCAAGGACTCTGCGAGCCGACCCGGATCGGAGCAAGTGCGTCCAGCGCGGGCGCGCTAGTAGCGGCTAGTGCGGCCGTGGAACATCCAGATCTCATCGCGGCGGTGTATCTAAACCACCCATTCTTAGCTCCTGAGGTCCTCTCACACTGTCCTGGTGGCGTGTCTGCACCCATCGACTGGGACGAGTTCGGAGATTCAACGATCATCGGTCATCCAGTGCTTTCCGCGCTGATGAAGGCAGAAGAGGCGGTGCATCGGTCTGGGCGTCCCAAGGTGTGGATCACCGCTGGAGTGTCTGATCGCAAGGCACCTCTCTCGTCAGTTATTGAGTGGGCTGAAGCGTACTCCGACATCGCAGGCGACATGGATGTCATCTTGGATCTCAAGGACGGAGGGCATACCGCGCCCAGAGACCAGACGAGGAGTTGGCTGCCGATTGCATGGGTTCGGCAACAACTGACCGCGCCGGTCCCCACGGAAGGAGCGCCCCGTTGACTCCAAGGCTTAAACGGGCAGCCAGGCCCGCCCAGAGGTTGAACCTCGTTCGTCATCAAAAGGGGCGGGTGGTCGTCGGCGGACTGCTGACCCTCGCTGGATCAGGCGTTACACTTCTTCAACCTCTTATAGCTGGCCAGGTGATATCCGCAGTTGAGAGACAGGTCAGTGTTTGGGGATACGTCCTCGTGCTGGTCGGAATTTTCTTTGTGCAGGTGGCCACCCAGGCCGGTGGACAGTATGCGCTGGAAGTCGCGGGAGAATCTTCATCCAGAGCACTCAGATCCGACGGAGTAAGGAGAGTCCTTCATGCGAGTATGGACGCTGTCTCTCGCTTTAGAAGAGGAGACTTCGTATCGCGCCTAGTGAACGACACCACGGCCGCTCAGGAATTCGTCGCCCATGGTTACATCGGCGTGATCCTCGGGGCAACGACTCTCCTTGGAGCCGTTATCTTCATATACTTGATCAGCCCCATATTGCTTGTGACTATCGTCTGCGTTTTCCTGGTGGCAGGAGTGGGAGCTTTCTTGGTCCTCTCCCAGCTCGAATGCGTAGCAACCCGTCGGCAACAGGCCTTAGCGTTGCTGACAGCGGACCTTGAAGGAACCTTGCAATCACTGCGAACTGTCAAGGTAACGAACGCTGAGACGCACGAGCGGGAGCATCTCAACAGCTCTATCGAGTCGGTATTCACTGCGGCAAAGCGTCAGGCGGCGCTCGGTGCAATCATCACACCAGCCGCCCAGTTAGCTGCGACGGGATCACTCATCGCTGGCGTCGTCATCGGAGGCGCACAAGTCGCGAGTGGACACCTCTCACTTGCGGGCCTCGTCTCCGTCCTCCTTTACTCCACCTCAATGGTTCTGCCCCTCGCCAATCTTATGAAGGGGTACTCCGCGGTCATGACGGCACGAGCATCTCTAACCAGGCTGGAGGAGGTTCAAAGCCTTCCGTCTGAGCGCGCACGGAGGGACGATATCCGGCCGCACGTGGTGGCGAAAACGACATCACCGGCTATTGAGTTCGACGACGTTTCCTTTCGATACTCGCCTGATGCTCCGGCGATATCATCGCTAGACCTGTCGATCCCACGAGGATCGCGCTGCCTGTTGATCGGGCCGTCGGGAGTAGGAAAGTCGACCATACTCAACCTGATCTCTGGCCTCTATGTACCGAGTGCTGGCTCGGTCCGGGTCTTTGGGGAGCAGATGTCAGCGCACACGGTCTCGGCGTTACGTGACCACATGGCCCTCCTCGAGCAGTCCGCGCCCGTAATGTACGGTTCGGTTCGTGACGCCGTTGCGTACACAACGCCTGCAGTCTCAGATGATCAGGTGTTAGGAGTTCTTCACACTGTGGGACTTCGAGAGAAGTTCCCTGACGCGCAATCCCTCGACACGCGGATCAACGATTCAGGCGAAAATTTGTCAGGGGGCGAGCGTCAGAGAGTTGCACTTGCGCGAGCGCTCTTGAGGCGGCCCGATCTACTCCTCCTAGACGAACCGACCTCAAGCTTGGACGCAGAAACCTACGCGATGGTAATGGACGCGCTTTATCAACTGCCAGAAGACATCACTGTCGTCATGGTTTCCCACGATGCGCGTCAAAGGGAGTGGGCCGACTACACAATCGAACTCGAGTTCGGAGGTGGCGTCAACGTCTCAAGTACAGCGGACCAGCGCACTGCCGGTTAAACGCCCCGACCGCGGAACACATAACGAATGCTCGTGTTCATACATAGGTAGGAGATCATCGTCGACTTGATATATATGGATTACACTGTGCTCGATCATGAGTTCTATGGGTCGCCACCCGCTCGGTTAGGTGGGTGACAAAAGCTCCTCATCGATGTGCATTCCGACTGGTCTATGTGGGCTACCGCCGAATTCGACGATGGCGACGCTATCGTACTACCTCCACGTTGCTCTCGGTCGCATTCCCAGTTCTTTGCACCTTGCGATCTAGCGAAATGCCACTCTTTACCCGTCGGTACTCAGCAACGCGACGGCATACGGTAGGGCCACACGCTTCACCTGTGCATCGCACCATCCTGCGGCGGTGAGCTCGCCGGGGACGACGACCTGATTACCCGGCTTGCTCGCGAACGCTACTGTGGAGTGGAGAAAGGTGACGATACCACATCTACCTTCTTGCTCCTTGCCTTCAGGCCGAACTAGACGGCCGATGGTGTCCTTCGCGCGTGAATGAGAGAACCCTTGACCTAGTCAGCTGCAACAGGCGATGTCAGGTCGGTTGCCGTCACACACTAATGGACTGCGTTAACGGCATCGTCGCTTCATCTGCAACCTCTCAATAGTTCAATCTACTCGAGCTATTTGGGGTTAATGGTGATTTGTAGCCTCCCGAGCTGGAGTATGATTGAGCCTGACGTTTTACTGGCGTACTGATGGTGAGCGAGGAATGTGTCGGAACGCTCTAAAACTCGTCTTAGAACGGCGTCCTCTTCCTCAATGGAAGCCTTAGAATTCTGTGCGCAAGCCAATGCTGTTCGGGCGTCCTTAACTGCTTTACGGTTAATCCGATGCCACAGGCGGGCGCGGTTACCGCGCGCTACACAATAAATCAGAGTGGGCATAACTGCGATAGCGAGGTCTATCACCATGACTATGATTAGGTACCACCAATGTTTGATTTCAACGTTTGCGTACACGAGTCCGTACCAACTGCTTCCCGTGAGAAAGAAGAAGGCACCAAGCAGTGGCCACCCGAACCGCATGGGGAACTTGATCAATGCCGACTTGTAGACCGCGAGAGATGTGCCGATCCATCGCCACATACCATTGACATCTGCAGCCGTGTCGAGACTTTTCGTGACTCGCGATGCGTCAACTTCTTTCGCTATATTCAATGAGTGGCGAGGCATGCTACTCTCCCACTCGTCCAAGCGTTCAGTCAAGAAGTCTGGGTTGAGACACCCCTGTCTGGGGTCGTCAGAATATTCCTTTGCTGCTGCTCGTATGGCGAATGGATTATCAACCAGTTCCGAAGGATCGCCGACTCTGTTCATGACCAAACGAAGAATCACGACCAGTGCGGCCTCTGCGGCGAGAAAGGCAGCGATGCCAGCGACCAGGTGCCGGAAGAGCGTGGCTCCACTCAATACTTCGTAGAAGACTGAAGCCGAGATGCTAACTAACGAGCCTGAAATTAGTGCACCTAGGGCGGGTAGAGCGACCGTCTGGTACTGATTGGCTGCCAGTCGAATGTAAGTGAATGTCTTGTCCTCGGGAGGGCGAATTGTGCCGACTGTGGCCAGCTCTACTATACCTGCGAGTAGTTGGGCGAAGAGGAGCAGTCCGCCAATGACAATCTGTGCGGTTGTGAAGTCTTCCATGGTGCATCCCTTCTTGTTTTATGCTGCTCATATCAGATTCTGTGGCGACGCTTTGAGAGTTCTCCTGTCGGATGTCGTGATTGACTAATGGCGAGCACTCGGTCGGAGTCCAGATAATTGAGTCGATTCTCATGAACACGCCTCGGCCTTAAGCCTCGCCAGTGGCTCGGGCCGATGCTATACAGGGGAACCCGTGGACGTTTCCCGTTGACGGACGACTCCTCGGCCTCGATGACTGTGACGCCAGCAATGTGTGCCTCTGCGGTGACCCCGGGGGTGCTTTGCGTCGTGATGATGGTGCCGAGGTCGGCGATGAAGGCGGAGCGGAGGGCGGCCGTGTGGTTGAACTTGTCGGCTGTTGAGGCCAGGAGAACTCGCTGGGCCGAGGCGAAGGCCTGATCATCGTGGTCGATGAGCCCGCCGGGGACGACGACCTGATTACCCGGCTTTCTCGCGAGCGTTGATGCGGAGTGGAGAGAAGCGGCCATCCCGGACTGGCCCTTGCCTGATAGCTCTTTGGCGATTGCGAGTGCGGTGGTGCCGTTGTCGATGAAGACACTCTCTCCTGGCTCGATGAGCTCGGCGGTGGCCATGGCCAGTGCCTGCTTGAGGTCGATGTCTGAGGCTTGCTGTAGAGCGAAGGCGTAGTCGGCTCCACGGTGAGGCATCGGGGCGGCGCATCCACGGATGCGGCGGATGGCGCCTTGGTCGGCAAGTTCGACGCGGTCTCGCCGGATGCTCACGGAACTTGCTCCTGTCATTTCCGCGAGTGCGTCAATGGAGCGCGGGCCGGAGTTTACCGTCTCAATGATCAATTTCTGGCGATTTGATCGTTGCATGTGATCATCCTGGCACGTACCTTGAGCGAATGGTACTAAAATTCAGGACAGGGCCTCGTGGCGTCGCCGGTGTCGGAGTCTTCTTCATCAGTAGCGGGGCGGTCTTCGCGACCCCTGTCGACCCGGTGCCCCCCGGGATGAGGTGTCCCGCGCTCGGTCGCCTCAGACACTGACATCCACGGAGAGGACACCTACTATGTCGACGCTGCTCATCGACTACGCGCAAGTGCTCGCGAAACTGTTCCTCGATACGGCGAAGGCAGAACTCGCTCACCGTGCCGATATGCCTGTATCTGTCTTCTGACAGCGGTACTGGGATCACCGTGAACCCTACGACCGCGGCCAGTCCTCCCGTGACTACTGGCAGACCGTGCAAGGGGAACTGACGCCCAGTCAGCTCCTTGAGAAGCTGGGCTTGGGAGGCGTTCTCAAGTCGCGGGTGAAGGACCTTTCAGGTGGTCAGAAGCGCAGGCTTCAGCTGTTCATCGTCCTCATGGATGAGCCCAACGTTCTGATTCTTGACGAGCCCACGAACGACATGGACACCGACATGCTCGCTGCCATGGAAGATCTGCTCGATCAGTGGCCGGGCACGCTCATCGTCATTTCGCACGACCGCTACTTCACGGAACGCGTCACTGACTACCAGTACGCGGTACTCGGCGGGCACATACGCCACCTGCCCGGCGGAGTCGATGAGTACTTTGCCCTGCAGCAGCGGGAGGGGGCAGCACCTCGGCACGCGCAAAAGCAGGAAGCGCCCACTGAGGACGCAAGCGGGTTGAGCCCTGCTGAACACCGGCGAATCACTAAAGAGGTGCAGGCCGTGACGCGCAAACTTGAGCGGATCGACAGCGAAGTTGCTCGGTTGGACAGCACGATCGCAGAGCACGACCAATCTGATTTTGAGGGGCTGGCTGAGCTGTCTGCGTCACGCAATGAGCTGCTCGAAGAGAAGGACGAGCTGGAACTGCAGTGGCTCGAACTGTCGGAGCAATTGGAATAGAGAAGTGCCTCGGGGGAGTGGGTCCACCCGAAGCACATTTATGTACGGCCTTTTCTAAATGCTTTTGCAGAGGGTTTTCGCGACCAGGTTGAGGTGATCCGTCATTTGACTGACCTCATTGCGGTGGGACTCTGTAATGGGTTCGAGAGCGCGACCCACCCGGCGGTAAAAGTCAACGGCTAAGTGCGCAGCTTTTTCCGTGTAGTACAAAACGATGCGGCGTTTGTCAGCGGCATCGCGGTCACGCACAATCAGTTCGCGTTCAGCCAGGCGCTCAAGGATCGACGTCAAAGTCGACGCAGAAAGCGACAAGTGCTCCGAAATGTACCCCGGCGTGACAGTGATGTCTTTATCGCTTGCGGTCATCACTGACATGAGCACATAAAAGTCCGCTTGGTTCAGATCGATTTCACGCGCGAAACGGGCGCCAACGAGGCGCAGAATCGTGCTCTGGCGAACGAGAGCATGGGTAAGCCCGGCGAGTTCATCATCGTTGATGCCTGGTGAAGGGAAATCGTCGGACCCCGTTATGGCAAAAAGTTCATTAAGGGAATCAGGCAACATACGGCAATCATATGCAATGCCTGATCAGAAGGTATATCTGTCTCAATTTAAAGGACATGTGAACATGGTGTGTCTTTTCAGTGAATCCGCTATTATTGGAACTGTTGTAAAGTTTGCCAGTTGCGCCAATGTGGCACGTGGCCCCCGCTGGTAGCCCTGACGGGGCGAAGGTTTCAGTGTGCCCAAAAGTTTAGGAGAAAAGGTGAAGCGTAAGTTTCTTGCTCCCGTTACCGCCATTTCAGTTATCACCGCACTAGCAGTTTCTGCGTGTGGCCAGGCTCCCGAAGAAGGCGGGGGCGACAAGCAGGCCTCAGATTTCAAGTCGTGCATCGTTTCTGATGCCGGTGGTTGGGACGACCGTTCCTTCAATGAGTCTTCCAAGGACGGTTTCGATCGTGCTGTTAACGAGTTCGGTTTGCAGAAGGGTGAAGCAGAGTCCAAGGATGACTCCGACTACGTCCAGAACGTTGACAACATGGTGCAGCAGGGATGCAACCTCATCTACGGTGTTGGTTTCAACCTGGCTGGTGTTCTCACCGACTCTGCAAAGCAGAACAAGGATGTTCACTACGCGCTGATCGACTCGACCTTCGCAGAAGCAGATGGAACCCCCGTTGAAGTTGAGAACGGCAAGCCACTCCTCTTCAACACCGCAGAAGCCGCATTCCTCGCAGGCTACCTGGCAGCTGGTACCACGGAAACTGGAAAGGTAGCGACCTTCGGAGGAATGCAGATTCCTTCGGTTTCTATCTTCATGGACGGCTTTGCTGACGGTGTGAAGAAGTACAACGAAGACAACGGCAAAGACGTCAAGCTCCTGGGTTGGGACAAAGAAGCTCAGAAGGGCTCATTCTCTGGTGACTTCGACAACCAGTCGCAGGGTCAGGCCCTGACAGAACAGTTCCTGTCACAGGGTGCAGACATCGTCATGCCGGTTGCTGGTCCGGTTGGACTGGGTGCCGCTGCGGCAGTCGCTAAGGACGACAAAGCACGCCTCATCTGGGTTGACGCTGACGGTTACGAAGCAATCCCTGACTACAAGGACCGTGTTCTGACCTCGGTTGTGAAGCAGATTGCAAACGCTGTGTACGACACCACCGTTGAGTCCAAGGACGACAAGTTTTCGTCTGAACCATACGTCGGAACGCTTGAAAACGAAGGTGTGGGACTTGCTCCGTACCACGACTTCGAAAGCAAGATCGATGATGAACTCAAGTCAAAGGTTGAAAACCTGAAGCAGGACATTATTGACGGCAAGATCAAGGTCGAAACCCCGAACGCGCCTACGAAGTAATTCCATAGCGATACCCGGTCCGGAACTGTTCCGGCCCGGGTATTGTTGTGCTTGAGCCCTGTGAGGAGACACCGTGCAACTTGAATTACAAGGAATTACTAAGCGATTCGGGTCGTTTACTGCTAACGATTCGATTGACCTCACCCTTAAACCCGGCGAGATTCACGCTCTGCTTGGTGAAAACGGTGCAGGTAAATCTACGCTTATGAACGTCTTGTACGGGCTGTATGAACCCACAGAAGGATCAATCTTTCTTGACGGGAAGCCCGTAAAGTTTTCCGGCCCCGGCGACGCTGTCGCCGCTGGTATCGGAATGGTGCACCAGCACTTCATGCTTATCCCTGTTTTCACGGTTGCCGAGTCGGTTGCCTTGGGTTACGAACCAACTAAGGCGCTGGGACTTCTCAACCTTGACGAGGCTCGGTCCAAAGTGCGCGAAATTTCGGAACGGTTTGGGTTCGATATTGACCCGGACGCCGTTATCGGTGATTTGTCCGTGGGAGCGCAACAACGCGTAGAAATCATTAAAGCGCTGTCCCGTGACGCTCAAGTCTTGATTTTGGATGAGCCCACTGCAGTTCTGACACCACAAGAGACCGATGAACTCATCGAGATCATGCGTCAGCTCAAAGAGCAGGGCACGTCGATTGTGTTCATTACTCACAAACTTCGTGAAGTCCGCGCCGTAGCTGATGCGATCACCGTGATCCGCCGCGGAAAAGTCGTCGGTACAGCTTCACCTGAATCGACCGAATCCGAGCTCGCTGGTTTGATGGTGGGGCGTGACGTCAACCTCACAACCGATAAGCAGGATGCACAAATTGGCGATGTGAAGTTCGCCATCAAGGACCTCACGGTTCTAGACAAGTCAGGGTTCCCAGCGGTCAAAGACATTTCATTTGAAGTGCGTGCCGGTGAGGTGTTAGCAATCGCCGGTGTGCAGGGGAATGGTCAGACAGAACTGACAGAAACCATCATTGGCCTTCGAACACCGGCACAGGGATCCATATCGCTTGGCGGAAACGAACTCGTGGGCACATCGGTGAAACACCGTTTGGACGCCGGAATAGGGTACGTCCCAGAAGACCGGTCCACAGACGGCATGATCAAAAACTTCTCGATCCGCGAAAACATGATTCTCGACTGGTACAACCGCCCGCCATACTCACAAGGGCTTGCGCTGAAGCCACAGGTTATTCGCGAAGAAGCTGCGAAGAAAGTCGAAGAGTTCGACATTCGGCTCGGAACAATTGACGACCCAATTTCCACTCTGTCTGGTGGTAACCAGCAGAAAGTCGTTTTGTCGCGAGAGTTGGGACGTGAACTTAAGCTCTTGATTGCCTCTCAACCCACTCGAGGTCTTGACGTTGGGTCAATCGAGTTCGTGCACAAACGCATTATTGCGGAACGCGACGCAGGTACTCCGTGCATTATCGTGTCCACGGAACTCGACGAAGTTCGTAACCTTGCTGACCGTGTTGCGGTTATGTACCGGGGAAGCATCGTGGGGATTGTCCCTGCTGATACCCCGCGTGACGCGTTGGGCCTCATGATGGCTGGAGCGTCGGAAGAAGAAGCTATGGCTCGCGTCGCTGATGGATCAGCAGTGACGGAAGTCAGTGAGGCAGCGCAGGAGGACATCGTATGAGCGCGCCCGTAAAAGAAAAGAAGACAGAAGCGCAATCGACACCACAGTCACCTTCGGTCATGCGGCAGATTGTGACCGGGACGTTCGGTGTATCAGTCTTGTCGATTGTTCTTGCGCTTGTGTTTGGGGCATTTCTGATCGCGTTCGCCAACCCAGACGTACAGCGAGCCGCGGGGTATTTTTTTGCCCGCCCCACTGACCTGCTGTACTACGCATGGACGTCCGTCAGTGAGGCGTATGTGGCGCTTTTTCGTGGAGCGATCTTTGACTGGCAAGCGAATTCATTCACCCGCATGATTCGTCCTATAACCGAATCGCTCGTGCTGTCCACCCCACTCATCTTCACTGGTTTGGGAATTGCCTTGGCGTTTCGGTCTGGTCTGTTCAACATCGGTGGACAGGGACAGGTGATTCTTGGAGCCGTAACTGCTGGTTTTGTGGGTTATGCGATCAACTTGCCGCCGGTGATTCACCTTCTAGTTGCGCTTGTAGCCGGAACGCTAGCGGGCGCTGTGTGGGCAGGAATCGCAGGTGTCCTCAAAGCACGCACAGGTGCCAACGAAGTGATCGTGACAATCATGCTCAACTCGATCGCTGGATTCCTTCTGGCATATCTGCTCAAACAAGCGTGGTTTAGGCAAACAGGTTCAGCGAACCCCATCACTACGGAGATCCACAGTTCTGCGGCATTGTTCCCGCTTCTCCCGGCTCCTTTCCGTCTGCACTTCGGTTTCCTGATCGCGATCGCCGCCACCGTGCTCGTGTGGTGGATTCTGGAACGATCAACGATTGGTTTTGAGTTCCGCGCAGTGGGGTCAAACCCTGAAGCATCCCGCACAGCAGGTATTTCTGTTCAGCGCGTCACCATTCTGGTGATGGCGCTTGCCGGTGCACTCGCCGGTTTGGGCGGCGCGGCTCACGTGCTGGGAACTGAAATGAAGATTACAGGCGGTATTGCCGGGCAGATCGGGTTTGACGCGATCACGGTAGCGTTGCTTGGGCGGTCCAGGCCGCTTGGTACGTTCTTTGCCGGTTTGCTGTTTGGTGCTCTGAAGTCCGGTGGGTATCTCATGCAGGCACAGACTGGAACGCCCATCGACATCGTTTTGGTTGTGCAGTCAACGATCGTGCTTCTGATTGCGGCACCGCCGCTGGTCCGCGCGATCTTCCGTCTGCCAGCGCCCGTTGCTAAGGAGGCTGCATGAACACCCTAACTAAGGAAGCACAAATGCCTACGGCTCTGCAGCCCGTTGAGTGGAAGTACCCCATTGTCTACGGCGTTTTGGCTCTTCTGTCGCTTTTCGTGTTTGGGTTCGGGGCGCCTGGTGACGCTCAGACGACGTTCGCGTTTACCGCACCTGATGCGTTCATCTCTCTCCCAGATCTGGTGGTAGCTTCGAAGATTACTGCGATCGTGGTGGGTGTCATTCTCTTGGCACTTGCCGGTTTCAGTTTGTGGGCTACGCGTGCCCGGGCCGAGGTGGGAGTATGGCTCCCGCTGGCGTTCGGAGTTTTGTTTGTGTTTGCGTTCTTGACATGGGCCGGTGCGGGCCGAGGTGTCATTGCAACGACCTCGTTGTTGGCTGGTGGCCTGGCGCTGTCCGTTCCGCTGATCTTTGGTGCCATGTGTGGTCTAGTTGGGGAACGTTCTGGCATTATCAACATTGCGATTGAGGGTCAGCTTTTGGCTGGCGCTTTCCTTGCAGCAGTGGTTGCCAGTGTTGCTAAGAACCCGTACGCAGGTCTGGTTGCAGCGCCACTGGCAGGGGCCATTGTGGGTGCAATCCTGGTGTTCTTTGCCGTGAAGTACTGGGTGAATCAGATCATTATTGGTGTTGTTCTCAACGTGCTCGTGGTGGGTCTGACTAACTTCTTGTTCTCGACTCTTCTCACGCAGAACCAAGAGCTGTGGAACACGCGCCAGGCGTTGCCGGCTTTACCTATTCCTCTGTTGAGTGAAATCCCGGTGCTTGGCCCCGTGTTCTTTAAGCAGAACATTTTGGTGTACCTCATGTATGTGGTTGTCATTGTTCTGCACGTGGCTGTGTTCCACTCCAAGTGGGGCTTGCGGATGCGTGCAATCGGTGAACACCCACGGGCTGCCGACACGGTGGGTATTCACGTCAACCGTGGACGTGTTCTGAACACGATCTTCGCTGGTGCGATCGCAGGTCTTGGTGGTGCGTTCTTTACGATCGGCTCAGGTTTGGCTTTCGGTAAAGAAATGACTGCCGGTCAGGGGTACATCGCTTTGGCCGCAATGATTTTGGGTAAGTGGAACCCATTTGGAGCGCTGTTCGCAGCGGTTCTGTTCGGGTTCACCAAGAACCTGGGTAACTCGCTTTCCGCGATCGGAGCACCTATTCCGCAGGACCTTCTGTTCATGTTGCCGTATATCGTGACGATCTTTGCGGTTGCAGGGTTCGTTGGGCAGGTTCGCCCACCTGCCGCAGAAGGTATCCCATACTCCAAGCAGTAAAAGAGGTCAGGATGGATTGGGACGTTTTGCGTGAGCGCGCACGTGCCGTGATGGAGAACGCGTATGTCCCGTATTCGAAATACCCAGTTGGCGTGGCCGCTCTTGTTGACGACGGTCGCATCATCGTGGGGTGCAACGTCGAGAATGCGTCCTACGGGTTAGGCCTGTGTGCCGAATGTGGCCTCGTTTCGGAGTTGCACCGGACGGGAGGTGGCCGGTTGGTGGCTTTTGCGTGCGTTGATAAACACGGCAACAAACTGGTGCCGTGTGGCCGGTGCCGTCAGCTGTTGTACGAACACGGTGGGCCAGATCTTCTTCTGGACATGCCGTCTGGGATCGCGTCGCTGTCCCAGGTTCTTCCTGAAGCTTTTGGACCCGATCACTTAAGGAGCTGACATGATCGAACCGTTTGATGCCGTGGATGTGATTCGCACAAAGCGTGATCGTGCCGAACTCAGTGACGAACAGATCGCATGGGTCATCGACGCCTACACGCGTGGTGTTGTTGCCGATGAGCAGATGTCGTCCTTGGGTATGGCGATCTTCCTCAACGGGATGAGCCCACGCGAAATCGCCCAGTGGACGCACGCGATGATCGAGTCCGGTGAGCGGATGGACTTTTCCAGCTTGTCGAAACCCACCTCGGACAAGCACTCAACAGGGGGAGTGGGGGACAAGATCACTTTGCCACTGGCACCCTTGGTCGCAGTCTTTGACGTGGCCGTGCCGCAGCTGTCTGGACGTGGACTTGGGCACACCGGTGGCACGCTGGACAAGCTGGAATCGATTCCCGGTTGGCGCGCGAACTTGAGCAACGACGAACTCATGAGCCAGCTTGAGGACATCGGCCCAGTGATCTGTGCTGCTGGAACTGGCCTGGCGCCGGCTGACAAGAAGCTCTATGCGTTGCGCGACATCACCGGAATCGTCGACTGCATTCCGCTCATCGCGTCATCGATCATGAGTAAGAAGATCGCTGAAGGCACCCAGGCATTGGTGCTTGATGTGAAGGCGGGTTCGGGAGCGTTCATGAAGGACGTCGAACAGGCGACCGCTCTTGCCCGCACCATGGTGGAGTTGGGGAAGAACGCAGGTGTTGAGACCTCGGCGTTGATTACCGACATGTCGACCCCGCTTGGGCTCACGGTTGGTAACGCGCTGGAAGTCCGGGAGTCTGTTGAGGTGTTGGCAGGCGGAGGCCCAGCTGATGTCGTTGAGCTGACGGTTGAGCTGGCACGTGAGATGCTCGCACTGGTTGGGAAGACCGAGGTGGATGTCGAGGCCGCGCTGAAAGACGGTCGGGCGATGGACATGTGGAACCGCATGATTGAACGTCAGGGTGGCGACCCGTACGCGATCCTGCCAACCGCAAAAGAAACCCACACCGTGACTGCTGAAGAATCGGGCGTTGTCACAACCCTTGACGCGCTGAGTGTAGGAGTTGCCTCGTGGCGTTTGGGTGCTGGGCGCGCACGTAAGGAAGACCCAGTGCAGGCCGGTGCAGGTATTGAGTTGCACGCCAAACCAGGTGACACCGTGACTGCGGGCCAGCCTTTGATGACGTTGCACACGGACGAGCCGCAGCGTTTTGAACGTGCGCTCGAATCTCTCGAAGGTGCGTGGAGTATTGGCCAGCAGGCCGCGCCTCGCACTGTTATTTTGGACCGAGTTTCCTAACCGAAAGGACCCTCCCAATGATCACCCGCACTGATGTTGCACAGATGATCGACCACACGCTTCTCAAGCCCGAATCAACTCCTGATGACTTCGCTGCGCTGGTTGAGGCCGGTAAGGAACTGGGTGTGAAGGCTGTGTGCGTATCGCCTTCCGCCCTGCCAGTCACCGACACTGGTGACCTGGTGGTGGCCACGGTTGTTGGCTTCCCGTCCGGTGCGGTCAAGCCACAGATTAAGACTGCCGAGGCGGCCCAGGCTGTACGCGACGGCGCCCGTGAGATCGACATGGTGATCAACGTGGGGCAGGCAATCGCGGGCGACTTCGCCGGGGTCGAAGCTGACATCAACGGGGTAGTGACTGCCGTTGCCGAGGCGGCAAAGGACTTAGGTCTTCCGGTTGCGACCGGCCCGGAGTCAGCGACTGAAGGTGCCGCGATCGTCAAGGTGATTATTGAGTCGGCGGCTTTGAACGACGAGCAGATTGTGGGTGCGTGCGAGGCTGCTGTGCGTGCAGGAGCCCACTACGTGAAAACATCGACTGGGTTCCACCCGGCAGGTGGCGCAAGTGCTCACGCTGTCAAACTGATGCGCTCAACCGTGGGCGATGCCCTGGGTGTCAAGGCTTCCGGTGGGATCCGTGACGCACAGGCAGCACAGTCCATGATCGAGGCTGGGGCGTCGCGCCTGGGCCTGTCAGGAAGTGCTGCCGTGCTCGACGGTTTCACGGCGTAAGCACCGTAAACGGTTGAAGGGCGTTGTTTGGGTGCGCCTGGCAAGGAGGTCACCCAAACAGCGCCCTTGATTTTCTTGTAAAGGTATCTAGTCAGGGCCGTCGCAGGGAGACGATCACATACACAATCCAAAAGCTACCGAAAAGAAGGGTAAGTAGACCACTCCAAGGAAACAATAGCTCCGCTGGTGAGCCGTATATGTTTGCGTCGCGAGACATTCCTGTAATAGTTCCGCATGCAACAAATGTTGCCAAGCTCATTGCGAATGTAGCGCCCAAAACAGTGTTTGTGATAATTTTTCGCGACATAGGCTTCCTCACTTCGGGTTGCAAGCTTGTGCGATGGTCTGGGGCAAATCTGTAGGAGTGATTTTGTGCCTAGGCTTTTTATTCTTTTGCCCTCTACCACGGACTTAATGAGCGACGCTTTTGCTACTGCATAATCAGTGCGCGTGATCACTCATACCTTGCACCGCGGTGTGCGATAAGTGATATGCACAATTGTACGGTACATCAACGGCGCGTCAAGGCTTCCGGTGGGATCCGTGACGCACAGGCAGCACAGTCCATGATCGAGGCTGGGGCGTCGCGCCTGGGCCTGTCAGGAAGTGCTGCCGTGCTCGACGGTTTCACGGCGTAAGCAGCTCAGCCACGTATTACTGCAGGAACTCAGCGAGGTCTGCAGTAATACGGTCCAGCTTGGCGCGCGCTTCTGCAAGAGCCTGCGGGTACGTGCTCTCATCAGCCGTTTCAACGGCTTCCAGGTAGCACTTGAGCTTGGGTTCTGTTCCCGACGGGCGGATCACTACGCGGTCGCCAGATTCGGTTAAGAGAGCAAAACCGGGGGTACCCGGAAGGGACGCCGACCCTTCCGACAGGTCAACAACCTCGGTCACGGCAGACCCACCCAGATCAGCGGGAGGTGCCGACGCGAGCCGGTCCAACATCTTGTCAATATGCTTCAGGTTGGTGACACGAATCGTATAAGGCGCGGTGAGGAAAATACCGTCACGCACGCGAATGCGCTTCAGCTCGTCATCAACGGTGCGCCCTTGTGCGTGGAGTTCGGCAACAAGGTGAGCGATGACAACCGCGGCCGACACGCCATCCTTATCGCGCACAACCTGAGGGTCCACGCTGTAGCCCAGCGCCTCCTCGTAGCCGAATACCAGGTCGGTACCACGGGAAATCCACTTGAAACCGGTCAGTGTGGTGCGGTGCGGGACCCCGTGGAAGTCCGCGGCCTGGGCCAACGCGCGTGACGACACGAGCGAATTGGCCACGGTCCCAGGGGTCCGGGACGCAATGAAATCGCCCAGGAGCAAACCAACCTCGTCACCGGTCAGCTGACGGAATGCGCCGGGCGAATCCGGGATCGGAACAGCGATCGACACGCGGTCAGCATCCGGGTCGTTGGCGATGACCAGTTGCGCGTTCGCAGCTTTTGCCGTTTCAAACGCCAGGTCAAGAGCCCCGGGCTCTTCCGGGTTAGGGAATGTGACAGTGGGGAAGTCCGGATCGGGTTGAGCCTGCGCCTCCACCGGCGTAATACGCGTGAACCCGGCCTGCTTAAGAGCTGTGAGCGTAGTGTCGTTGCCCACCCCGTGCATCGACGTGTGGACAATCCGCAGATCAGCCGGTGCGTCAGACACTCCCAAACGCGACCTGACCTCGGCGATGCTGGCCAAGTATTCCTCGGTGACATCGACGCTTTCCCAGCCGGACTCAGCGCGGGCAACATCGGCGACACTTTCAACACGGGCAATATGTGACGCGATCTGCGCATCAAACGGCGCAACGATCTGGGCCCCTGCGCCGTGCGTGGCGCGTTCGTGAGCAACATCCTCACTCGCAGCCCCAATCCCAGCGAATGCCATTCCCGGTGCCCCCGCCGTAGCGTGAGCGACACTGGCTTGGGACACGGTTTCAGCCAGGTACACGGCTGCCTGCGGGCGGGCACCTAAGTACACCTTGTACCCATTGTCCCGAGGTGGATTGTGGCTGGCCGTGACCATTACCCCGGCATCGGCGTCGAGGTGGTTGACGGCAAACGCCAGCATCGGAGTGGGTTTGCGGGCTGGCAGCATGAGCGCACGGCCACCGGCAGCGGTGACAACGGTTGCGGTGTCGCGGGCAAAATCCTCTGACCCGTACCGGGCGTCACACCCGATCACCACGGTGAAATCTTCCCCTACGGTGTCACGTAGAAACGCGGTGAGCCCGGCTGCTGCGCGGATCACCACGGCACGGTTCATCCGGTTGGGGCCACCGCCTAGTTCGCCACGCAGACCCGCGGTCCCAAACTGCAGCATGCCAGAAAAGCGGTCGGCCAAATCATCGAGTGCCCGGGCCGACTCTTCACCCGGCTCCTGCGTCGCTTCGACCAGGTCAGTCAGCTGTTTCCGAGTTTCTGGGTCCGGGTCATCTGCGATCCATGCGCGTACAGCATCAAAGTCCACACTCATGATTCCCTCACTTCAGGATTCGACGAACAATGTCAGCCAACAACTGCGAGATCCGGGGGCCGGCCTGCTGCCCAGCCTCTAACACCTCGGCGTGGTTGAGCGGTTGTTCAGAAACACCGGCACCAAAGTTCGTCACCAGGGAAATCCCCAGGATTTCCATGCCTGCTTCACGTGCAGCGATGGCCTCCAAGGCAGTGGACATTCCCACCAGGTCAGCGCCCATGGTGCGAGCCATGCGAACCTCGGCAGGGGTTTCGTAGTGCGGGCCGCGGAACTGTGCGTACACGCCTTCGGCAAGCGTGGGGTCCATCTCTTTGGCAACTGCGCGCAACCGCGACGAGTACAGGTCGGTGAGGTCCACGAACGTGGCACCTTCCAGCGGGCTTGAAGCTGTGAGGTTGAGGTGGTCGGAGATGAGAACGGGAGTTCCGGGCGCGAAGTCCGTGTGCGTGGATCCGCACCCGTTGGTCAAAATGATGGTTGTGGCTCCTGCGGCCGCAGCTGTGCGCACTCCGTGGGCTACCGCGCGCACACCCTTGCCTTCGTAGAAGTGGGTGCGGGCTCCGAGGACTAGAGCGTGTTTGGGGCCTGCCTGCGTGTCCACCTTGATGGTGGTGAGGGTTCCTGGGTGGCCGGACACCTGCGAGGTGTGGAAGCCGGGCACCTGGTCTGCTGGCGTCGAGGCTACGGGGTCGCCCAGCAACTGTGCTGCTGACCCCCATCCCGAGCCCAGTACTAGGGCGATGTCGTGGCTGTCGATTCCGGCTGCGTCGTTGAGAACCTGGGCAGCCTGCTGTGCGCTTTCAAGCGGTGAGTCGTTCGTGCTCATACCAGTGACACTAGACGAAAACGGGTGGTGTTTTCATGTGATCTTCGCAAAAACGTGCCACGTTAGGATTTAAGCATGATGACAATCCGCCCGTTTGCCCCCGGTGATGACCTGGCGCTCAACAACATTCTGAGCGACCCCAACGACCCCGCGCACCACATGCTGCGTTCGCTTGTGTGCGAAGATTCGGATTCGGCGCCGGTGACGCGCACGGTTGTCGCCGAGGTGGCCTCCGGCGTGCTCGTGGGTGTTGCCGTGTGTGCGCAGTCGCCGGCGCACCCGCAGCGGGCGTGGTTTCATACTGAGGTGGCTCGCGAATTAGACAGTGAAGAGGCCGCCGAGGTGTCCGCCCAGTTGCGTGAAAAGCTCAGTCACGCTGTTGCCGGGACCGTTCTTGAAGGGCTTCCTTTGCGTACCAGAGTTGGTGTGGGTGCGGGTAGTTCAGACCCGGTCGTGGGTAGCGCGGGCGCGGGTAGCGCGGATGGTGGCACGGAGCTGTTCCGAACCCGGATCGTGCGCGTTGAAACCCTGGCGTTGGGTGGCTTGGGGGCTGACCGTTTGGACGACTTTGTTGTCACAGCTACCGGTTCGGTGGAGCTCACTCGCGCCTTTTCGGAGTGGTACACCGGAGTCAACAGGGCTGACCCTGCTGCGTCCATGACCTTGGGCGAGTTCAACCGGCGTTTCCTGTCCGAGGCCACCGGCGCACACGGAGCAGCCATGTTCAAACGCGACGGGCAGGTGAATGCGTTCGCCGTGTCGTACCCGCCAGAACAGTGTGGTGAAGGGGGCGCAACTCAAGAGAGCTCTGAGGCCACAGAACTCACCGTGGGTGTCATGGCTGATGCCGTTGAACCACGTCCGGAACGCGATTCGGCGGAATACCAAGCCGCACTCGGCGATGCGGGAGCACTCATTGCCCGCCTGTCCACGGACACCGATGTTGTGGTGGAAGTGACCAGCGAAATGCCGGTGCTCACCGAACTCATCGACGGCCTTATACAGGCGGGCAAAGCACACGTGCTCTACGAATACGCCACGCTGGGAAGCGCGCCACTCAACGCCTAGTCGCGCTTCTTCTGCACCCGCTGACGCGCAAAGTCCACATACCAGTCCACGGTGGCAACGTCCTCGGCGACGGTGCGGTTAACTGTGCTGGGGTCTGCTCCCTGGAAGATTTTCTTAATAGGCACTTCCATGAGCTTTCCGGTGCGTGTGCGCGGAACCGCGGGGGCCTCAATCATTTCATCGGGCACATACCGGGGCGAGATCTTGGTGCGGATCGCCTCAACAACTGCGCCCTTGAGGTCCTCATCGAGTGTGTGCCCGCGAGCCGGAACCACGAAAAGCGGCATGTAGTAGTCGCCGTCTCCCACCTCGGCGCCAATCACCATCGAGGTGGCAACCCCGGGCACCTGGTCAACAACGTCGCAAATGTCAGCCGAGCCCATACGGATGCCGCCACGGTTGATGGTGGAGTCGGAGCGACCGTGAATGATCCACGGGCCTTCCGGCAACTGGGTAGCCCAGTCGCCGTGGCGCCACACGCCGGGGAAGTCCACGAAGTAGGCGTTGTGGTACTTGCTGCCGTCCGGGTCGTTCCAGAACATGACTGGCATGTTGGGCAGAGGCTGCGTGAATACGAGCTCACCCACTTCGCCAATCACGGGCTCGCCTTGTGAGTTAAACGCGTGTGCATCGACGCCCAGCACCTTGCCTTGGAGTTCGTTGACGTACACAGGGTCGTACGGGTTGGCACCTAGGATGCCCGAACAAATGTCGGTTCCACCCGAGCTGGAGCCCAGCTGGAAATCGTGTTTGATCTGCTCATATGCCCACCGCCAGGTGGACCCGGGGAGGGTGGAGCCGGTGGACATAATGTGTTCCAGGTGAGGGAGCTTGTAGCTTTCCGACGGGTTGATGCCGGCTTTTTCGATGAGGCTGAGCAGGGCGGCTCCGGTGCCGATCTGAGTGACGTTTTCGCTTTCCGCAATGTCGAACAGGCGAGCGGGTGTGGGGTAGGCGGGCGAGCCGTCGTAGGTGATGGTGGTGGCGCCTAGGGCCAGCACGTTCACCATGAGGTTCCACACCATCCAGGTGGTGGCCACGGCGAAGTACATGCGGGTGTTTTCGTCCGACCCGTTGTGCAGGCCAGCCATCTTGTACACGTCCAGAACGATTCCGCCGTGCCCGTGCACGATTCCTTTTGGCTTGCCTGTTGTGCCTGAGGAGTACAGGATCCACAGCGGGTGGGAGAACTCGACTGGTTCAAATGCCGGGTCTTGCGGGGTGGCGGTGATTTCGGAGAAGCGGTGATGCGTGACCGAGGTGGTTGCGCTGGCGCTTTCCTGTCCGGGGAGGTCTGTGTACGTGTCTGGGTGGGAGTCACGGTGACGGTCGATGAGGATGTGGTGTTCTACCGTGGGGAGCACGCTGAGTGTGGATTCGATCTGGGGGAGCATGTTTCGGTATGTGCCGTTGAAGTCGAACCCGTCAACCGTGAGGAGGACTTTGGGTTCGATTTGGGCAAAGCGGTCAGCGATCCCGTTTTCACCAAAGTCGGTGTTGACCACCGACCACACGGCACCCACGGTGGCCGAGGCCAGTAGTGCGATGATGGTTTCAGCAATGTTGGGGAGCACGGCGGCCACGCGGTCGCCGGGGCGAACGCCCATGTCACGCAGTGCCGCGGCCAGTGCGCCAACCTTTCCGTTGAGTTCCTTCCACGTGTAGCTTTCGCGGGGGTCGGATTCGTGGAGGGCTACTACGGCTTCGCGGTCTGGCATGGTGTGGACGTGGCGTAGCAGGTTTTGAGCATAGTTGACGCTGGCGCCGGGGAACCATGTGGTTTTTTCGATTGAGTCGCCTGTGCGTACGGGGCCGTCGCCACGGGTGCCTATGACGTCGAAGTACTCCCAGATGCTTTCCCAGAAATCGTCGAGGTTGTCGACTGACCACTTGTGTAGTTCGGCGAACCCGGTGGTGTGAACTCCCTTTTTGTCGGCCAGCCACTGCTGATACGCGTACATGGGGGATTGGCGAATACGTTCTTCACTGGGCTGCCACAGCTTTTCACGAGTGGTCATCTGATCCTCCGTTGGATTCGTAACGTGTGTCACGCTACATCATGCCCGAACAATCGTTCGGTTTTCTAGTAGAGCACGGTACGTGGACGGGCACGCGCACATTCGCGTGTACGAACCACGCGCATGAGTCGTGCGGTGGAATAAACGGAAGGTCGCGCGCTACGTGCCCCAGCTCCTGTGGTGAACGCGCGCCGACGATGAGCATGGGTCCGCGGTTGCGAGCCTGTGCTAGTGGCGAGCCATACCCAGGTGTGTGGTCAAGAGGCGAGGCAACCACGGTGAGTTCCCCGAACTCCCAAGAATCTTCGTGCGCTCGCAGAACCACGACTGTGCCACGCGGCAGATGCTCAGACAATCCAGCAAGAAGCGGTGCGGTTGCGTGGTCTGGGCCTAATACGTTCAAGACTGGCCCTGTTGCCGGATCCCAGTACACCGCATTGCCCAGCGGGCTCGTCCCCACCAGGACTCCGCTGCCCACATTGGGAACTGGCTGGTGGGTAAACGGCACGTGGGTGGAAACCTGAGCGTCGACCCCGTCGGAAGCTGCGATCGACGGGGAGGAGAGGAGACCTCGGCCGGGGTCCTTCATGCCTGCGAACCGGGCGGGCTTCACTCCAAAGAAAACAGCATCCGCTGCCACGGCCGGTGGGAACGTCAAACGGGTTGAAGCTCGCGTCGCCACTGCTGAAGCCACCCCACGCCGGCCTGTCACCAGGGCAAACGGCCGGTGTGCCAAAACCAGATCCAGCCTGGCGCGGTGCGTGGGAGAGAACAGGTCGTCCGAGTCGTCCACTGCGACAAACACGGGGTGCGAACTGGGCAGTGACTCCAACAGGCTGAGTGCGGCTTCATGCATCCACTCCGTGTTCGCGTACACGTGGGCTGCCTCCATGGACGTTCCTTGCCGTCCGAATCCCACCATCACGTGCGTGTCACTCGCGTGGCCGGCAAGTACGTGGAGAGCGTGGGTCTTTCCGCACCTCGGGCCCCCGCTGATGAGCACCGCCCCGTCCCGGTCCGGTTGGTAGGTCCACGGGGTGAGTCCTGCCGAGGTGTCAAAAACTGCGCTGGCTGTTCCGTCGAATGTGCGTGGCAGTGGGGGAGGGACGATGGTGTTGGGTGTTGTGCCAAGCGAGTGGTGAGAGACCTCATCCCTGCCGGTGTTCACAGTCTGTAGCGCGCTGTTTTCGTAGCCGGGGAGAGGTACTTCTGTTTGCGGCGCGTCCTCAGCGCCGGCTGGGCGCCATCGCATGACGGCCGGTTCCGGTGCGCCCGTGTGGCCCGACCGGAATAGGGTGAGTCCGTGCGAGGTGGAGATGAGCCCGAGGCCGGGTGCGTTCGCGTCGAGGAGGGCGGCATCGGGGGAGTCGATGACGTCGTTTGAGTCCTGCGTGTCCCTCACGCGTAGGCACACGCGCATCGAAATGTTCGACTTCATCCGGGCTGTCACCACGCCGGAGGGCCGTTGGGTGGCCAGTATCGCGTGGATCCCCAGAGACCGCCCTAACGCGGTGAGCTGTTCCAGGATCTCCACGCTTTCTGGGATCTGGTGGACCAGGGCTTGAAACTCATCGATGACGGTGACGATCCGGGGGAGTGGTGCGTTGTTTTCGTTATATGCGGGCAGATCGCTCACTCCGGCGCGTGCGAACAGCTCTTCGCGGCGTGTGACTTCTGCCAGAACGTACCTCAGCGCTCTGAGTCCTAAGAACGTGTCCAGGTTCGAGACAACCGTGTCGGTGTGCGGCAGGTTTTGCAAGGGCGCAAACGCGGCACCGCCTTTGAAATCAACCAGCACAAACCGGACTTCTTCAGGTGTAAGCACGGCCGCTAAAGATTGAATCCACGCGCTTAAGAACACCGACTTCCCACTGCCTGTTGTCCCCGCAACAAGCGCGTGCGGCCCGTCGGCAAACAAGTCAAGAAACACGGCGCCGCTTTCGCTCACCCCAACCGGGACCGCGCTGCGCGAATCATGGGATGCTACCCGGGTGAGTTCTTCGACACTCATGGACGCCAACGTGACCGCGCCTGTTTCCCCAGCCCCACCCAGCACGCGCACGAACCGGTGGGCGAGCATACACCTGGGAACGATGCGGCCAGGCACAGGACCAGCGCCCACCGGTGGCGGGCAATGTAGATTCGCCGCCACCGAATCCGGGCAGTCCACAATCCACGTGTCGGCCACCTCGGCGGGGGTGAACCGGATGGTCTCACCCCAGGTGACGGTAATGACCGGCCCCGAGGCGGCCACCCCTACCCGCAGAAACTCCGGCCCATCTGGGGGCGGGTCCAAAACCACGGCCGCGCCGCACGCCCGGAGCGTGACGATGATTCCGCGGGCCACCTCGGGCGCGGACTCACCACACACAACCAGTTCCGTACGTTCCAGATCCACGGTGACGACCTGGTTGTTGGACACCAGGTGCGTGTGGCCGTCGCGGGTGATCCCAGGGACACTGACACGAGCAGCCACACGGTCAAACGGCGGTTCGTATTCCGGTGGAGCCTTTACGGTGGCGCTCACGCAACACGTCCCAACACCCACCGGGATTCTGGACAGTGAAAACGGGCGTTGGCTCTCAGCGCTCGCGGCACGGGCGCAGTTGGTGCGGATATCGGACTCGAACTGCTCAACCGCCCGCGAAAACTCTTGCAGCGCCTGGGCGAGGTCGCGGGCATACCGCCGCCGACTGCTCCACCACATCACCCCGGCGCTCAAAGGCCCGGCAACGCTGAACAACAGAAACCACCACATGTGCGTGACGAGCATGAGCACCACGCCTAGCACAATCGGGATCGCGTAGTGCGCCATGTGTGGCGCTCGCGGGGGCGTGACACGTGGGGCGGCTGGCCAGGTAAGTGGTTCCGGTGGGGTGGTGCGCTCGCGTGGGTCGTACGTCCCGAGGTGGGTTGCCCCAAGCGTGGTGAGTGCGGCTGCTGCGGCGGGGGCGAAGGGGGTTGGCGTGCGGCTCATGTGTGGATCGAACAGTTGCAAGGTGGCTTCAGACGATCTGCCCACGGTGAAATCGGAGCGGGTCCACGGGGTGCAAAATCCGGAGTCAGGGCCTGCCAGCACAGAGACCGACTTTCGTTCGACCTCGGGTACGGCGTGACATGCGGGGGCGCTTGCCTGTTCAATCACCGTCACCGGGCTGCGGGTACACCACTCGAACCATCGTTCGTGTGGCGTGGGCGCGGCGCGGGCGAAATTGCGCGCAGTGTAGGCGTTTGGGGTGTCAATGCCACGAGCGGTCATGAGTGCGGTCAACACGTCAGCAGCCGTGGCGTACCCCGGCGCTTCGACGTGCAGGGATGACAGGGAGTCACCTTCCACAATATGAACGATCGTGCTGTACATGTTCGCCATGGTGCACGTTCGTGGGCAGTGGTTCTAGACCCTGGCTTTGAGGTGTGGATAACGCTGTTTTGTCCACACCGTGAGTGGCAGGTAGTCGCAGGGCCTGTGGACGCAAGTGCGCGGCCGAGGTGGGGTGAGGCAGCGCTGTCAGATCGCCCGGATGCGTCAGGATTACCGAAGCGAGCCACGGGCTTTAGTTGTTGAGGTCAGCGCAATGCCTTTGGGAACAAAAGGCGAGATGAGGACGGGTTTATAGCGGGCGTGCGCGGTGACGTGAACATTGCGCGAATCAGCAATATGTGCGCTTACTCGAATGTGTGAGAGGTTCGAAGGGGGACTGATACGAGCCACATGCTGGTTCGCTTTCTTCTCAATTCCATGGGCGTCGAAAACGAACGTGGGTTCACCGCCTGGCACTGGCTGGTAGCTTTCCACAGCCGCCAGGGCAGCTGAATCGGCAATCGCGTACAGCTTGCGGTGAGCCGTGTAGTAGTCGGTGATGATGGTAATGATGGTGACCAAAGCGAGGACAATCACGCAGAACCCAACGGCAAGGGGCGTGATCGAACCGGCTTCACGGTGAGCCGGTGATGCCATGTGTGATGTCATGGTGTCCTCCCGTGGGTGCGACGATGTCGGTATGTGAAGCTGTGACGGTAATGCGCCCGGCTGTGTCACTGTTGAAAACGAATGGAATCCCAGGAAGAGCTACCCGGGTTTCCACATGTGCGGTGACAGTTGAACCTGGGGTGTCACATTTTTCTGAACAGGAAAATTTCACGCGGTGCGGTGTCCCGGTGAGACCAAAATCATCCAGGTGTAAAGACGCGGTAGCGTTGGCGCGGGCATGTGCAGTGTCTGGGTGTCTGGAAGCGTAACGGGCCGCGTCGATCGCAATAGCTTGCGTGGCATAGGTGCCCGCTTGCAGCGTGCTGATTGCTATGACGATGTACACGACAGGCACCAGCAACACCACCGAAGCAAAAATGAACTCAATGGCGGCGGTTCCGGATTCGTCCCTGGCGCTTGCATGACCCGCGGTTCCACGCAGGGTCTCTCTGCCAGGACCCGGGGCCGTCAACTGTCTAGTCATGTGCACTGCACCTTGGCTCTTAGGACTCATACACCGGTTCAACGAATGCGCGTCCCTGCCTGGTCATGACACCGGTGGGACCCCACATTCCAATCACGGGCACTGCAGTTGTCACTTCCACGACAGCCACGTCATCGCCGTGAACACTGTCGAATCCCACATTGATTGGCCCTGCGAACCGTTCGCCAAGGGAACTCACAATCAGAGTCCGAGTCACCTCGCGTGCGTCATCAGCGTTGCCATCTCCCATAGCAAGAACCCGGGCGCCAGCCACGGCGGCATCGGTGACGGTATTGCGCACGTGAATAGTCAGACACACTTGTAATACACCGGCGAACACCAACGATAAGAGTGCTGCAACGAGCACAAATTCGGCTACCGCTGAACCACGATCCGATTTCAGGTGTGTAAGAGAATTGCTGGGTCGCATGAGGGAATTACCCCGCGTTGCGCACCTTGTTCATTGAATCATTGAAGAAATTCGTAAACGCTTCACCGGCCAGGGCCCACAGGGCAACGACCAACGCCGCGGTCATAACAGTAATCAAAACCCAACCCGGCACATCGCCGCGATCTGAGCGTCGGTAGCGGGCACCTCGGGGGCGGGGACGGGGAGTAAACGCAAGTAAAAGGGTGGACATAAAGGCGTAGAACCGGACAAACATAGCTCCTCCTTGAGCTAAAGACCTACTTTGAGAACTGCCAACGACGGATAAACAGCGAACAGGACGGTAATGGGAAGAACGAAAAGCACAACAGGGACAAGCATCCCTACTTCCTTCTTGCCCGAAAGTTCCATGAGTTTGCGACGACCCTCCTCTCGAACATCGGCGGCCTGAGCACGCAACACCTCAGAAAGCGGCGTGCCACGGGACAGTGCAATTGCAAGCCCGTCAACGAACTGAATGAGGCTCTGGATATTGGTGCGACGAGCCATTGCGTCCAGCGCATCTACCAGTGATGTGCCAGTGCGCGCCTGAGCTAATGCGATCCGCAGTTCGTCACTGAGCTCGCCTGTTGCGGTGTGACACACGCGGTTAAGAGCGTCGACGGTTCCCTCACCAGCAGTAATGGACAGTGCTAAGAGTTCAGCAATGGTGGGGAATTCGGCCAGTATGCGCTCTTCACGCTTCTTGACCGCCTGGGTGAGGAGCCAATCGTTAAGAAAATGGCCACCTACGCCACCAAGAACAATCAGAACAACACACACCACAGGGTTGAAACCGCGCGCCACAATGATCACCGTGCACATGAGCGCACCCACCACAAGGCCGGCGATAATGAGCAACACCTGACGGGCACGGAAACTGTCGACCGTGTGTGACGGGCCCAGTTTTGAGAGTCGCAGAGTCACTGACACATCGGTCGTCATGCGCGAGTTCAGCCAGTGAAGAGCTCGGTGAGCGAAATGACGGGCAAGACCACCAAACCCAGTCTCAGTCGGGGCGGTGAGGTGGTACTTCTCTTCAGCCACTTGAGTAGTCCGCAAATACGGGCCGATGCGATCCTCTAACCGCGGACGCCGCATCACAGGCAAGGACAGTACAAAGAACGTCAGCGACAAACCAACAGAAAGCCCAAGCGCGCCAATAACAAGCGGGTGATCGATCGACATCATCGTAAAACCCGCGCCTCTTCAGGCAATCGCCCGATCCGCTTCATGACACTGTAGGCACACAGCGAAATGACCAAACCCACAACCAACAAAACAGTGCCTTGGGCAGTGTTATACGCATCCGCGGTTTCCGGGCGGGTGGCAAGGAGCCCCAACACCACCCACGGGGCAGCCACACCCAGCTTGGCTCCTGTCACAGTCCACGACTGGCGGGCTGTTAACTCAGCACGGGTACGAGCATCCTCCCGCAGAAACTGGCTCAGCGTTTTGAGCATCGCACCCAAATCCGTCCCACCCACTTCGCGGGTGATGTGCAAAGCTGCCACCATGCGGTCAGCAACCGGATCAGCCGCCGACTCTTTAAACCGATTGAGGGCCAGACTAAACGAACCGGTAGCACGGTACTCACGGGCAAAGACCTCGAACAAGGGCCGCAACGCAACTGGACCGCGGGCACTCAAGCCGCATACCGCCTCGGGCAGGGAAAGCCCCGCGCGCACCCCGGAACTCAAATGGTCGATGGCTTCCGGCCACAACGTGCGGCGGGAGACCGAGGTCTTGCGGGCCCGGATCTTCACGATCTGGTACGGCGCGACCGTTGCGAACAACCCAAAACACACGGCAATGGGTAACGCGGGCGAAAACACGTACGTCACCGAAGCAACCATCAACCCGCACACTAAGCACACCGTGAAAAGCTGTGCCGGGCTCACCCGGTGAAGCCCCGCAGCCCTGAGCTCATCGCGCGTGCGCAGAATAAAAGCGGGTGGGGACTTCTTCTGGGCCGGCGCTTCCCACATGGACCACCACACGCAAAACAGCCCCGCCCCAAGAGTGAGGCCACACAGCGCACCAGCCAACGACGTGGTCATGCCGCCTCCAAAATGTGGTGGATATCTTTGCCCACGCGGGCAAAGCGCTCGCCGAGGTGGGTAAACCCAGTGCCGCGGACTAAAGCTCCGCGCTCTGTAGCGTGGAAAACGGTTTCAAGTTCAACTGTGTTGTTTTCCATTCCGCCGGGGATGGCAGCGATTTCGTCGACCCGGCGGGTGCCGGATGGGTCGAGTTTGACGTGCACAATTAAGTCGATGCACGTTGCGACCGTGGGGGTCACGAACGCTGAGCCGATGTTGGGGCCGGCTAAAAGCGGGAGGGTGCACATTTTGGTGACCGCTGCACGTGCGGAGTTCGCGTGCAGGGTGCCCAGTGTGGGGAGGCCACTGTTGGCGGCGACGAGGAGGTCAAAGCTTTCGGCTTCGCGGACCTCGCCCACGATGATCCGTGACGGGCGCATACGCAGCGCTTCTTTTACGAGCTTGCGCAATGTGACTTCACCGGCACCTTCAAGCGACGGTTGACGGCATTGGAGCGCGACCCAGTCACGTGTGGGCAGGGACAGTTCAAACACTTCTTCGCACGTGATGACGCGCTCGCGGGCTGGGATCGAGCCTGCTAAAGCGTTGAGCATGGTGGTCTTACCCGCTTGGGTCGCTCCAGAGACGATGATGTTGGCTCCTGCGATCACTGCTGCGTCAAGAAACTCGGCTGCTGGTGGGGTAATCGTTCCGTTTTCCACCAGGTCTCGCAGGGAGCGCGTGCGCGAAATGAACTTGCGGATGTTGACGCTGGGGTACTTGCGGGTGATGTCGGGGAGCACTACGTGCAGGCGCGAACCGTCAGGAAGGCTGGCGTCGACGAAAGGGCTGGACAGGTCTACGCGTCTGCCGGTTGTGCGAAGCATCCGTTCGATCAAGTCGTAGATGTCTGTTTCGGTCAGGATGGTGGTGGTGAGTTCGGAAACTCCGCGCCGACTGATGAAAACACCTTGTGGTCCGTTGATCCAGATTTCTTCAATGTCCGGGTCGTCGAGGTACTTCTGTAAGGTGCCGAAGCCCGCGACGTCGTCGAGAATGCTTTGGAACGCCTCTTCTGGGTTGGACAGTACGGGGAGGTTTCCCTTGAGAGTGCGCTCGTCGTAGTCAGCGATGACATCTTTGATGACGTCGCGTGAAGCGGCGGTATCTATTCGGGGGTCTATTCCAGTTGCGCGAATTCGGTCACGCACTTCCGAGGTGATGATGTCGACAGCGTCCATGATGTCTCCAACCGGATTTGCGGGTGCTCAACAATTTAGCCCGCTGAATGCTGAATGGGAATACCCTTAACAAAATCTGTGGATAACTTTTCGAGGTTGTGCCGTGTAGTTGTGGCCCGAGGTTGAGTTACGGGGTGGCACCTTAGCGAGTGGAACTGCGTGGGGTTGGGTGAAGTAGAGTAGAAGCATTATGGCCATTGACTTTCCAAGCGAGATCGCTTCACTGCAGCAAACGTTTTCCTCAATTCGTGAAGTGTCTGACGTTGAACAGCTGAAGTCTGAAGTAGCGGAGCTCACCGAGGCCGCCGCCGCTCCTGACCTGTGGGACGACCCCGATGTTGCGCAGGCCATCACCTCCAAGCTCAGCCACAAGCAGGGCACGTTGGAAAAGCTCCAAAAGTTTGACCAGCGCATTGAAGACGTTGAGCTTTTGGTCTCGATGGGTGAAGACGAAGGCGATGAGGACGCTTTGAATGAAGCGGCCGCAGAGGTTGAAAAGCTTAAGTCTGAATTGGCTGCGCTGGAGATCTCGACTCTACTGTCTGGCGAATTTGATGAGCGTTCAGCTGTGATTACGGTTCGTGCTGGTGCTGGTGGCGACGACGCGACTGACTGGGCACAGATGCTCACTCGCATGTATATCCGTTGGGCTGAGAACCGTGGCTACAAGGTTGAAGAGCTGGACACGTCGTATGCGGAAGGTGCGGGCGTGAAGTCAGCGACCGTCCAGGTAAACGCGCCGTACGCGTATGGAACGCTCTCGGTAGAAGCGGGTACGCACCGGCTTGTGCGCATTTCGCCTTTCGATAACCAGGGCCGCCGCCAGACCTCCTTTGCCGCTGTTGAAGTGGTTCCTCTGATTGAGCAGACCGACCACATCGACATCGACGAAAACGACCTCCGCATTGATGTGTTCCGTTCTTCGGGACCTGGTGGTCAGTCGGTGAACACCACGGACTCGGCGGTGCGTATTACGCACGTCCCTACGGGTGTGGTTGTGTCGATGCAGAACGAGAAGTCCCAGATTCAGAACCGTGCCGCTGCGATGCGTGTTTTGCAGTCGCGCCTGTTGCAGCTGAAGCGGGAAGAGGAAGAGGCGCAGAAGAAGGACCTGGCTGGTGACATTAAGGCCAGTTGGGGTGACCAGATGCGGTCGTATGTCACGCACCCGTATCAGATGGTGAAGGACTTGCGTACGGGTTATGAAGTGAATAATCCGCAGGCGGTGTTTGACGGGGATATTGACGACTTCTTAGAGGCGGGGATCCGCTGGCGTAAGGAAGAAGAGAAGGCGGCCGAGGCGGCAGCCAACCAGCCGTGAGTCTCATCTTGCGCGGGCGCTGGTAAGATATTCATCTT
The DNA here is from genome assembly GCF_000178455.1 of Brevibacterium mcbrellneri ATCC 49030. Classification (GTDB taxonomy): domain Bacteria; phylum Actinomycetota; class Actinomycetes; order Actinomycetales; family Brevibacteriaceae; genus Brevibacterium; species Brevibacterium mcbrellneri. The sequence goes on from NZ_ADNU01000023.1 coordinate 95,122, forward strand.
GTGCCTGCAAGGAATGTGAGAGGAGGGCTGGCACGTGGCAAAAGACACTGGTAAGAAGACGATTGCGAAGAACCGCAAAGCGCGTCACGACTACCACATTGAAGACACATATGAGGCTGGTCTTGTTCTCACGGGTACTGAGGTGAAGTCGTTGCGTGAGGGACGTGCTTCGCTTACGGACGGGTTCGCGTTGATTTTCCAGGGTGAAGCGTGGCTAGAGAACGTTTATATCCCTGAGTATTTGCAGGGGTCGTGGACGAACCACTCTGCGCGTAGGAAGCGGAAGCTGCTTCTGCACAAGGCTGAGATTCTGAAGATTTCGCACAAGCTGAAAGAGTCTGGTAGGACTCTGATTCCGCTGGAGCTGTACTTTGATGGTTCGCGGGTGAAGGTGGAGATCGCTGTGGCCCGAGGTAAGAAGGACTGGGATAAGCGACAGACTCTGCGCGAGAAGCAGGATCAGCGTGAGGCGCAGCGTGCGATGTCCCTCCGCCGGAATATGTAACCGTGTCCGAAACCTCCTGTGGATAAAGGTCGTTTCTGTGATTATTCACACGTGTGGAAAAGCTGGGGATATCCCGGAATGACGCACTCTTTCACAATGTGGAATGTATGATCTACTGAATTATCCATAGGCTCTGACCTGCGACAACGCTATTTGTGCGACAAGGTGTGGAAAGTTTATCCACAGTGTGGATAGGGCTGTGGAATATTGCGCGAAGCGCAGGTGTTGTGTATAACGCACGGAAAAACTTGAGGTCACGCAGGTGGATCCCTATGGCTCCCGCAGGCTGTGTTTTTCTTGCGTTTTTGTTAGAATAGAAAGTCCCGCTTTGTGCGGGGTGTTTGGCAATTGCATATGGGGATGATCGGTTTCGACGTTGGACATTGCGTCGGGAGAAGCGGGCCGAGAATGCAGACTCAACTCGTGATGCTGTCTGTAAAAAAATAGGTGCTAAATCTAACAACCGCACCGAGTTCGCTCTCGCCGCCTAATTTAGGCCTTAATCCGCGAGCTGCGACTCCGTCAGCCTAGAGGTGCTTTCCCTCTAGATCCTGGCGTCGTTTAGAAAGCCACTGCTGCTCACACATGTTGGGGGTGTGAGTGGGACTTTTACTCAACTCCGTTCGTTGGGATAGTGTGTTCGTGCGCTCCCCAGGACCTAAGACACATTTACACGTACTGCGCCCGGAGAAGAATCGACAATTTGCCGACGGACGCGGGTTCAATTCCCGCCATCTCCACAAAAGCGAAGTCTCGGGACATCGTTCACTCGATGTCCCGAGACTTTTTATATTGGGGCGTTGAGTCATGTGGTTTTCTCTACACTCTAAGCTCTTTTTCTCGAGGGTTGTAGAGTAACAGGGCGATTTTCGCGCGAAAACGTGAACAAAACGAACAAAAAGGGTGTTTACTCTACAATCCTGATCGAGAAGTGTAGAGGAAATCGCTCTTGCGTGTGCGCCAACTGTGTCGAAGGTGAGAGACTTCTCTGGCTTGTGGGAAACTTTGAATGTGAATGAGATCATATGGGGATTTTCTTCCGGGCAGTGGGGTGCGGTCGCTGCCATTGGAAGCCTGATCACGGCGATTATCACTTATCGGGTTGCTGCACAGAATCGAAAATTAACGCTGAGTATTCATCGCCTGAGTGGTCCGTATCCAGTGATGCGTATCTGTCGGGAGAGAAGTACGAGCCTGAGCGAACCGGCGCACTTGATGATTGTGAGAGTCGAGAACATAGGCCGAATTGCTTGTGAGGTTTCTCCGCCCGTCATCGACACTAATCGTATTGGGAAGCGCGTGGTAGTGGATCCACATCTCCGGTTCGAGGGGCCGATCCGGCGGGTGCGTATCGAGCCTTCCAGGCATGTCGATTGGACACTCAATATTGACAAGCTCTCAGAAGCTGACAAGAAGAGGGTCGTCTATGTTCACCTTGAGACCCGTGCCACCGGCGGCAATGTGAAGCGGCAAAAGGTCTTATTGGGTGACTCCTCGAGGCTCATCGATCGGCTGCCTTTGCTGTGGCACTAAGAACTATTGAGGTGGGTGCATGAGATCCGGATTTTGCACCTACCCGCTCCGGTTTTGCACCCGCCCTTGCTGAAAATGCACCCACATAGAACACTCGTATCAATACCTACGTGGTGACAACCCATGTGAAGTCTCGGGACATCGTTCACTCGATGTCCCGAGATTTATTGTGTTAATGGGTGTTGGTGTGTCGGGTCATCGTTCCCTTTTTGTGGGTGGGTGTGTCATGTGGTTTTCTCTACATCCCAAGTCCATTTTTCTCGAGGGTTGTAGAGTAACAGGGCGATTTTCGCGCGAAAACGTGAACAAAACGAACAAAAAGGGTGTTTACTCTACAATCCTGATCGAGAAGTGTAGAGTAAACGGTTTCTGTTTGAGTGGTCGGGGGAGGGGCTCAAGAGCGTAGGGTCTACGGTGTGAACAATATCGGTCACTCGGTGCCTCTAGACTTTTTCTTATTCGCTCTCTTTTCTACTCTGCGTTGACGTGCCCGGGCACGTTTGGTTTTGCGGATTTTGACAACCCAACGCGGAACAAAGGGCCACGGCAGTGGAATCCCGAGAGCGCCGGTGAAGCCGATGACTCCAACGAGGAATGCAATAACGATAGGCACCTGGAATACCGTTTGGATAGGCTCGGAAAGGCGAAAGGCCTCGACTAGTCCTGCGGCGCCTGCTGCGCCCATGATCAGCGAGCCGTAGGGGAAATATAGAGTGCGCCATCACTGTCTGCGCCTTGCGCATCGCCGGTGTCGTACCAGGCCTCCGATTCGGGAGTCCTCCGCACGCCCAAGATGTAATAAATCCAATAGAGGATCATGAAAAGGAACAACCCCAGAGCAACGAGTAACTCGGTTGTATCCATTCTCATAGACTGTGCCCTCCGGTGGACGCTTGTGGCGGTACCGAATAGAAACGTACCAGCCTTCGGTTAGGTCGGGCATGTAGTGAAACTTAGACCATGCGAGTTAATCCGAGCTGCGATGGTGGCATGTACGCCTGTCGGGCGGGATTGTAGAGGTAAGGCGGTTCCTCAGTATTTCCACAAGGGCAATGTGGCCCAATCGGTGGGGACTCCCATGTGGCTAAGAGGAAGAATCTTTGTTTGTGGGTAAGTTGTCAACACTGTCGGAAGGGTCGTTCTGTCGCCAATGCCGAGTTCGGCCAAGAGGTATTGAATGAGCGTGAGCTGACCGAAGGATCTGTTGATTGCGTTTGCCACTGGGGCGAGTTCAGGAACGTCGTGCTTGGCGGGCAGCTTCGGCTTCAACGTATAGACCCGATTGAACATGCGGTTGTGATGTGCTGAGTAGTTTCGAACAATATTCAATGTTCTAAGCCACGAACCAAACTGTGATGCAGATAGTCTGATCTGGGATGCAATGGTGTCTCGTGCGTCTATTGGCGCGAGTTGGTAGAGATATGACAGCGCGCCCCAGTCGATGATCTCAACAGCCGCCCAAATGGGCAGTTGCCCTGAATACTTCTTCTTGTGATGAGCAACGAAGTCTTCGCGCGACCGCGACAACTCCTTGTCAAAGATGCCCCTCCACTCCGTGTAGGTTCGAGACGGTTTAGCGGACGGCTTTTTATTTCTGGCAACCGGGCCAAGTAGGTCGGGTTTCAAATGAATCAGAGGATCGATGCGCCCGAGTTCGTGTCCCAAAGCTGAACGGAGTGCCAGCTCGATGGGAATTAGGCAGGTGAACACACCTGCCCGAAGTCGTTCATCAAATTCATACAGCGCAAATACTTCTTCAAAGGAAGTGCCATTGACGAACGTATCGAGTCGCTGCCTGCGGTTTGGAGACATTTCACGGTATGGGTACCAGTACCCTGAGAGTCGGTAGTAGCTCACGTGTTCGAGTGTTCGACGGGCCTCGACCTCATCCTCAAACTTCATACCACGCGAGCGCAGGATATCGATCTGTTGTCCATGTGACTTGAAGATTTTCGACGCCTGCGACATCTGATTTCCCTTCAGAAGTGCGAAGAAAAATGAGGACCGGCCCTGGACTGCCACGAAGAGCAGCGGAACCGGTCTTGGTGGTGTAATTCTACCGTATTCAACGCTTGCGGGCAACGGCCAGACGAAACGGCGCTAAGTGAGCGTCTCGCCCCAACGCTCCCAACACTCGACCGAAGTGCCGCAAAACTTGTACCACCCCGCCTCCGCCTCCAGCACCCCGCACAACCACTCTCACCAGGCCTCATGTGACGAAAAGTGGCAAAGATAACAATTTGAACGCGCCTTTCGTGTCGCCGCCTCAAAGTTGTGAGGAGACTCACAGGTGACGCTATAGTGAAGCATTACGTGATCCATAACACACTGGAGGAAGCATGCGGTCTGCATGGAAAAAGAAGGCGTTCGGCGCTGTTGCCGTTGTCGCCTCAATGGCTTTAGCCGTAACTGGATGCGCCAAGTCGCAACGTGGCGAAGGTGGCGGGGGAGACGTCGACGGCCACTTTATTTTTGCTGCGTCATCTGACCCCAAAACGCTTGACCCAGCGTTTGCAAGCGACGGTGAGTCATTCCGCATTACTCGCCAGATCATGGAAGGGCTGGTGGGTACTAAGCCTGGAACGGCTGACCCAGCTCCTCTCTTGGCCGAATCATGGGACACCAGCGAGGACGGCCTGTCCTACACCTTCCACTTGAAGGAAGGCGTGAAGTTCCACGACGGAACCGACTTCAACGCTGAAGCAGTCTGCGCAAACTTTGACCGTTGGTACAACTTCACGGGCATCCAGCAGTCTGAAGCAGTTGCGTACTACTACGGCAAGCTCTTCCGTGGCTTTAAGGACAAGCCAGAAGACGCTGTGTACAAGTCTTGCGAAGCTACCGACGAGAAGACCGCAAAGGTCGACCTGGCCCAGCCATTCGCTGGATTCATTGCTGCTCTGTCACTCCCAGCATTCTCCATGCAGTCGCCAGAAGCCATGGAAAAGTACAACGCTGACAAGATTGGTGGAAGTGCTGAAGCTCCAGAAATGAGCGAATACGCTCGCGAACACCCAACGGGCACCGGCCCGTTCAAGTTCGAAGCGTGGAACCCTGGTCAGGACATCAAGCTGAAACTCAACGAAGACTACTGGGGCGAAAAGGGACAGATCAACCAGATCACGTTCCGTGTCATCGACGACCCGGTTGCCCGTAAGCAGTCCTTGGAAGCAGGCGAAATTGACGGTTACGACCTGGTTGCACCTGGTGACGTCAAGCCACTGTCTGACGCAGGCTTCAACGTGATGAACCGCGACCCATTCACCATCCTGTACTTGGGCTTCAACCAAGAAGTCAAGGAACTCCAGGACGTCAAGGTGCGCCAGGCGATCAGCTACGCGATCGACAAGGACGCCCTCATCAAGCAGACCCTTCCTGAAGGAACCAAGCCCGCTGTCACGTTCATCCCTGACAGTGTGAACGGTTACACCGAAGACGTCGAAAAGTACGAATACAACCAGGAAAAGGCTAAACAGCTTCTGAAAGAAGCCGGCTACGAAGACGGTTTCACTATCGACTTCAACTACCCGACTGGCGTTTCACGTCCGTACATGCCTACTCCTGAACAGGTGTTCTCCAACATTTCTGGTCAGCTTGAACAGGTTGGCATTAAGACCAAGGCTGTTCCGGAAAAGTGGTCTCCTGACTACCTTGACCGTATCCAGGGTGGCAAAAACCACGGCATCCACCTCTTGGGATGGACCGGTGACTACAACGACACCGACAACTTCGTAGGTGTGTTCTTCGGGACCGAGAAGCCAGAGTTCGGTTTCAACAACCCTGAACTCTTCAAGGCGCTTTCGGACGCCCGTAAGGAACCAAAGTTGGAGAAGCAGACGCCACTGTACGAAGACATCAACAAGAAGGTTGCTGAGTTTGCACCGGCCGTGCCTTTGGCACACCCTGCTCCATCGCTCGCGTTCTCAGAACGCGTGGAGGACTTCCCGGTCTCACCTGTCAACGATGAAGTCTTCAACGAGATCAAGCTGTCTAAGTAAGACCGCGCCCGAGGTGTCAGCCCGGTTGGTCTGATACCTCACCAAAAGGGGTGGAGCGACTCCGCTCCACCCCTTTGGCCGGTCATTTTGACGCTGAAATACAACTGAAAGGCATCTGCCCGTGCTTCGACTTATAGGCAAGCGGCTCTTGCTGCTTATCCCTACGCTTTTTGGGCTTTCAATTCTCCTGTTCTTATGGGTGCGCGCTCTACCAGGTGGCCCTGCAACTGCACTGTTGGGTGACAAGGCCACGCCCGAGGCCGTTGCGGCTGTGAATAAGGCGTACGGTTTCGACCGCCCCATATTAGAGCAATACTTCGTGTACATGAGCAAGATTCTGACAGGTGACTTTGGAAGGTCAATCCTTACCAATAGGCCTGTTCTTGAAGAGTTTGCCGCTCGCTTTCCCGCAACGCTTGAACTGTCAATTTTTGCAATCATCTTTGCGGTCGTCGTGGGTATTCCATTGGGCTACTGGGCTGCACGCAACGTAGGGAAGTGGCAAGACCACCTGGCTGTTCTCTTCTCGCTGTTTGGCGTGGTTATCCCTGTGTTCTTCCTGGCATTCCTCCTCAAATGGGTGTTTGCCGTTGAACTGGGTTGGCTACCCACCGATGGTCGACAAGACCCACGTATCGACGCCACCCACTACACCAACTTCTACATTTGGGACGGAATCAGCACGGGCGAATTCGACGCCGCCTGGGACGCCTTCCTCCACCTCATCCTTCCGGGAGTGGCACTGGGAACAATACCGTTGGCCATCATCGCGCGTATTACACGCGCAGCTGTTCTCGAAGTGCAAAACGCGGACTACGTTCGCACAGCACAAGCAAAGGGCCTAGCACCCCGTCTTATCCGTAGCCGGTTCGTGATCCGCAACTCAATGCTTCCTGTGATCACTACCATGGGTCTACAACTTGGTTTGCTGATCTCTGGTGCAGTTCTTACAGAAACAGTGTTTGCGTTCAACGGGATCGGCTCGTTCTTGTGGGGCGCGATCTTTAACCTCGACTTCCCAGTCTTGCAAGGCTTCATCATCTTTATTGCGCTGATCTATTCGATCATCAACTTGATCGTCGACGTGTCTTATGGACTCATCGACCCGAGGGTGCGTGTGTCATGACAATGAATCTTCCTCCAAAACCAGGCGGCGCAGCCGCCAACAACGCTGACAATCTCGCTGCGAGCCCTGAACAGGTTCAAGCAGGACTCACACAGACAACATCGGAACCCACGATGGACCAAAAAGGTACGTCGGTGTGGAAAGATGCTTCCTTGCGGCTACGCAAGAACCCTGCGGCAATTGCGGGCTTTGTGATTGTGGCTCTGTTCGTTCTGGTCAGTATTCTGGCTCCTGTTTTGGCGCCACATCCTGGCACTGCGGTCCCCGGGGCGCGCGAAATCACCCCCAGCCACATTCCTGGACCCGGTGAGCTGTCAGAGTTTCCACTAGGGCTCGACCGCTTTGGTGGCGATGTCCTATCCAAGCTCATTTGGGGTGCGCAGTCATCCTTGGTCATCGGTGTCGTATCGACAGCATTGGGCCTCTTGGGAGGTATGCTCCTTGGCCTGCTCGCCGGCACGTTTGGCGGATGGGTAGACGGCCTGGTGATGCGTATTGTCGACATCTTGCTGTCGGTTCCTAACCTTCTGCTGGCGGTCTCAATCGCAGCTATTCTGGGCCAGACTCCGTACGCGGTCATGATCGCAATCGGTGTTTCCCAGGTTCCGATCTTTGCGCGGCTTTTGCGGTCTTCCATGCTCACGCAGAAGGGACAAGACTACGTGCTGGCCGCCCAGACTCTGGGGCTTAGCCGGGGAACCATCACCATGAGTCACATTCTTCCTAACTCCCTTGGCCCTGTGATCGTGCAGGCGACGCTGACTCTCGCCACCGCCGTCATTGACGCTGCCGCACTGTCGTTCTTGGGACTTGGTGGTGGACGTCCAGAAACCGCCGAGTGGGGCCGAATGCTGACCTATGCGCAGTCGGAACTTGGAACAGCGCCCTGGCTTGCGTTCCTCCCAGGCATTTGCATTGCGCTGACGGCTTTGGGCTTCACGCTTATGGGCGAATCGCTCCGCGAAGCTCTCGACCCCAAATCACGGGCAAGGTGACACCATGACTCAGACTCCTAAAGAAACACCTAACCTCCTTACGATTCAAGACCTCGAAGTCTCTTTCACCACCATGCACGGCAAGGTGCAAGCGGTGGAAGGCGCCAGTATGGAACTGCCAGCAGGTGGAACACTGGCAATCGTGGGGGAATCCGGATCAGGTAAATCCACCACCGCAATGGCAACCATTGGTCTGCTGCCCGGCAGCGGAAAAGTGACCGCTGGTTCTATTGTTTTTGACGGTCAAGAACTCGTGGGGCTGGCAGAACCAAAAATGCGTAGCATCCGAGGTCGTCAGATTGGGTTGGTTCCGCAGGACCCCATGAGTAACCTCAACCCGGTGTCACGGATCGGAACCCAGATTTCTGAAACCCTTCTCACTCACAAACTGGCGACCAAACAGACGGTGCAGGAACAGGTTGTGGAAGTGATGGCTCAGGCCGGTATTCCGGAACCTGAAAGGCGTGCTAAACAGTTCCCGCACGAACTTTCAGGCGGGTTGCGTCAGCGTGCGCTCATCGCGATTGCTTTGGCATGTAAGCCCAAACTTCTCATCGCAGACGAACCCACCTCGGCGTTGGACGTCACTGTTCAGCAGGTGATTCTTGACCAGATTGACTCGATGACCGCAGAGCTAGGAACCTCGGTTCTGCTCATCACACACGACCTGGGACTAGCGGCCGAACGGGCCCAGAACCTGGTGGTCATGCACCGGGGGAAGGTTGTGGAATTCGGCTCATCTCGTCAGCTTTTGGAAGACCCGCAACACCCGTACACGCAGTCGCTGGTCAAAGCGGCGCCGTCAGTTGCTGCGGCTCGTCTGCTCACCCAGGAGCACACAACGGGAGAGACCGGCGCGGAGGCGAAAGAGGAAGAAAAGCCCCTTGTAGAGATTTCTGGCCTCACGAAGGTGTATCCAATTCGTGGGCAAGACGATTTCTACGCTGCAAAAAACGTGAGCCTGGAAATCCCTCGCGGAAAAGCGGTCTCGATCGTGGGGGAGTCCGGCTCGGGGAAAACGACCACCGCTCGTATGCTTTTGAAGCTCATCGAGCCCACTGAAGGTTCCATTACCTTTGAAGGAAAAGACGTTTTGGCGCTCAAAGGTAAGGACCTCAAGGACTTCCGGCAACGTGTACAAGCGGTGTTTCAGGACCCATACTCGTCGTTGAACCCCATGTTTACGGTGGGCAAGATCATTGAGGAACCTCTAGCGGCCTACAAGCGGGGGAATGCCGCAGAGCGTCGCAAACGCGTTCTTGAGCTGATGGAACAAGTAGCACTGCCACAACACTTCTACCGCAGATACCCGGCCGAGCTCTCCGGAGGGCAACGTCAACGTATCTCAATCGCTCGCGCACTTGCGCTCAACCCCGACCTCATTGTGTGCGACGAACCTGTCAGCGCTCTTGACGTACTGGTGCAAGACCAGATCCTGAACCTGCTGAAGAACCTTCAAGAAGAACTGGGGCTGTCCTACCTGTTCATTTCGCACGACCTCGCCGTGGTTAGGCTCATCTCTGACTACGTGTGCGTGATGAAGGATGGTGAGCTGGTTGAAGCCTCAACTTCGGAAGAAGTGTTCACTAACCCGCGTCACCCGTATACGCGCAAACTCCTCGCTTCAATTCCCGGCAACGAACTCGGAATTGACGAAGCGAGCTGAAACCAGGGGCCGTTCCTTGTCATGTAAGAATGACAAGGAACGGCGCTGAAACAGTCGTAGTATCAGATCTGAAACAAAGTAATAGTCGAGACATTCAGTAGTTCTCAACGTTGCTATGGTTGAAGAGTTCGCGCTCAAGCAAAATGAGAACGTGTAGTCATGAGCGTGAGATGTGAAAGGGGGCCACGGTGTCGGTGCCGTTTGGATCAGGGCCGGGTGGTAATCCATTCGGAAGTTCACCGGTGAACCAGCCGGGAGGGCCACCAGCACAGCAACCAGGCATGGCGCCTCAACCTGGAATACCGCCACATGCACCTCAACAGGGCCACGCCCCTCACACCTCGGACTCTTCCAGCCCTTTTGGATCCCAAAACCTAGGCAGTCAACCAGGCGCGCAACAGGCCCCTGACGCACCGTTCGCAGCAGACTCCGGGCCCAGCGACCTCACCGTCGCCGGACCGCCCATGCACATTCTCTTCATCGTTCTTGGATGCGCAGCCCTGGGGATTATCATCGCGATACTGCCGTGGGGCTTCACCGGAATCATCGGATGGCTGATCGCCGGACCAGTCGCGATCCTCATGTTGGGGAACTTCACCACCACCGATGTGCGCAGGCGAGCCGCCGGCATGTACGCCTCACGCTCAGCCGCCACAACCTTGTACTGGATGGCCGCGATTCTGACATTGATCGCTGTGATCGTGACCGCAATTCTGACAGCACTGTGGGTGGGACGCCTGTGAAAAACGTTCGTGTGCACGCTTTCAAACTTCTCATCGGCTTTTTTGCCACCTTCTTTCTTCTCGCACAAAGCCTGGCAGGTTTTTCAACCCCCGTTCACGCTCAGCCAAGTGAGGATCCCTCACAGGACAGCGGTGACTCACAGCAGTCAGGTGGGAGTGACCTCGGCAGTGCCAAACCACTCCCAGAACAGTTCTCAGCCTGCGCGGCAGCAGGAGGCAACATTGACGTTCTCATTCTGGTAGACGAATCGGGAAGTCTGGTCGACAGCGACCCCAACAACGCGCGCGTGACCTCGGGGTTACACCTTGTTTCACGCATGTCTAAACTGACCAAATCAGGCAATCTCTCCGTGGCGGTCAGCGGATTTGGCCACGAGTATTCCACTGTCCGTGACTGGCAAGAAGTCAAGAATGACGGTGATGTCGAAAGCCTCCGCGGAGCCATTAACGATCTGTCCAACCGCACCAACGGAATCGACACCGACTACTGGACAGCCATGGACGAAGCGCGCAAGCAACTCGCGAACCGCGCGCACGAACGCGGAAGCGACGCAAAGAGCTGCCAAGCGATCATCTGGTTCTCTGACGGTGAACTCGACTATGAAGTTCGCAAAGGCAACATGGCCAGCAAGTATGGTGAAACCAAACCGTTCGCGCCAGACATCAGCCTGAAAACTGAAGACGGCGCTAAAAAGGTCGAAGAAAAAGCACGCGAGGACATTTGTCGCTCTGGTGGTCTAGCTGACCAGCTACGTAGCTCGCGTGTTGCCATGTTCGGTGTTGGGTTGGGGTCGAAAGACGGAAAAGAATTTGACCTCATGCGTTCAATCGCAACCGGTAAAGACAGCGGTGGAAAGTCCTGCGGTGACCTCACCGACCCTGTTCCCGGCGAGTTCTACCTCGCATCAGACATCGACAGTTTGCTCATCGCTTTCGACTCGATTTCCGGTCTGGGACAAAAACCTATCACCAACGACCACGGGGTGTGTGTCAAGGACTTCTGCCAGGACGAAGCCCACACGTTCGTCTTAGACAACACCACCCTGGACGTTGACGGTTTTGCTACTGCCACAGCAGACGGTCTTCGCGCCGCGCTTCAAGGACCCGACGGGAAGATCGTCGACCTGAAAAAGGACGCAAAGAACGAAAAGACCGAAGTTTCTGGCGTGCCGTTGACCTACTCATGGGAAACCGGCAGAAGCCTGAGCTTCCGACTCGACGGCACATCTAAAGGCAAAATTGGTGACAAAGGCCCATGGGTAGGTGTCTGGCGGCTGGCATTCATCGCCGACGAAGGCGCAGACTCACAGGCAAAGTCCAAATCAAACCTCCACATCACCCCAGGTATAGTCCCAGCGTGGCCTGGCAAAGACAACGCTGATGTCCGTGCCGGGTCAACACTGAATGACGTCACCTTTGCGCTGCATGACCGCGAAGGCAACGACGTGCCCGTAGACTCCATCACCAGCACAGGTAAGTTCACTGCGACATTTACCGACTCTGCTGGCAAACAGAGCACGTTGACTGATACCAGCACATTCGGGGACATCACCAAGCCATTTAACTGGGACCTCGGAAGCGCACCCACGGGAGGCGGAACCCTCAACCTGTCGCTGGAACTGACGACGGCCTCGGCGAAAGACTCTGACGGCAACGACGTCCAAGGTACCAAGCTGAGTCCTGCTACCGTGGCTCTTCCTGTCACGGTGCAACCGCCTCTGGACTACCCCACAGTGCCCACCAAAGTGGACTTTGGTGAAGCTAAAGGCAAGATCGACCTGAACTCAGTTTTGAAACTGGGTGGAAAAGGTTGCGCCTGGGTAGAACCCGACTCCACAGAAGTGATCGCTTCGCCTGCCGGACTGGACAAGGTCCAGGTGTCCTCCGATGCCTCGAGCAAGGACAACTGTGTGAAAGCCGGTGAAGACTTGGGTCTGACGCTGGCCTCTGACCAGCAGGGCAACGGGGCGATAAACGGAACGTTCGTCGTCGCGTCGGCGCCCGAAAACGGCCAGGGCGAACCGGTGAAAACCAAGGTTGAATTCACCGCTAGCGCCGTCAAACCGCTCAACACGCTCAACTTCGTGACCACCCTGATCATCGCTTTGTTGCTGGGCCCGGGAATCCCGCTACTGATCCTGTACTTCGTCAAATGGCGAGGAGCGAAGATCCCGTCGCAGCCACTGGTCGCAGTGCGTGCGCAGATCGAAAAGACCTCCACCGGGGTGACCCGTGACGGTTCACGGTTCGCGTTCAACCAGGGCGATATGCGCAACACGGTCATGATCGGTTCGGGCGGTTCCCGCCAGATCGACGCCGCAGGTGTAACGCTCAAGACCAAGATGGGCGGATCACCGCTGGGACCAGGTTTTGTGGTCGCAGAAGTGCCAATGAGCGTGTCGAAGCACGACCCGGCACGCATACCGGCACGACTGCCTTTGGCGGTTCACAACCACTGGTTAGTCATGCGTAGCGAAGGTATGAACGAGAACCAGGCTGAGATCGTTGTTTTGCTCGCCGGCAACATTGATGAGAAGCAACGCGAAAAGATGGAAGACGAAATCGCTCGCGAAGCTGGTGACCTCATGGACCGTTTGCCGTTCACGGGAGCACAGGCCCCGGCTGGGCACGACTCGCCGTTCGGCGGGCCGTCTGAACCGCAGGCCAACCCGTTCGCCGAGGCGGACGCACCTTCACCTGCTCCGTCCAGTCCGTTCGGCGGACCGGGGTCGGCAGGGCCAGGTTCTGCCCCTCAAAGCCAGCCGCCAGCTGGTCCTCCGCCAGCGGGGCCCGGTAGCCAACCTCCTGCCGGACCTGGTGCTCAGCCCCCAGCAGGGCCGGGTGTACCTCCGTCAGGTCCACCTCCAACAGGTCCAGGTTTCCCGGGCCCAGGTGGCGGACCCGGCGCTCCCGGTCCTGACACCTCGGGACCCGGTGGCCCTGGGCAAGCTCCAAACAACCCCTTCCAGAACGGCCCTGGGCAACCTGGCCCCGGTCACTCCGGTCCAGGACAGTCCGGCCCTGGACAGCCAGGGCAAAACCCTTTTAGTTTTGGCCAGTAGCCGACTCACCCCTCGAAAGGTATAGATCATGTACAAGTTCCTCGTCGTCGGTTGTGGTGGATCCGGTGGTGAAACACTGGCACGGATGATGGACCAGTTGCGGTCTGAGCTCATGCCACACGGCATTTCGAAGCTTCCAGATGGCTGGCAGTTCGTGCACGTCGACGTTCCGACTGTCCCTGACACTGACGTCAAAGGCGTGGGTAACGTGCGCGACCAGGGCGGTACGTACATTGGAACTGCGCCTTCCTCGGGTTCCTACTCCGTCCTTGATTCGGCTGTGAGCCAAAAGCTCCAGCAGTCGGGAGACTTGGACCAATTTGTGACGTGGGCACCTCGCAAGCCCGCCTCAGTGACCACGCCGTTGAAGAACGGTGCTGGTCAGATGCGTGGTGTGGGTCGTGTGATTACGCTCAACCGTGCCCCCGATGTGTTCCAGGGTCTGCAGCGTGCGGTCAACAAGATGAAGACCACGGAAGCGAATGCGGAAATGGCCGAGGCGGCCCGCGCCATCCCTGGTTCCGGCGGCTTTGATCCTGAAGGTTCGCCCATGGTTTTGGTCGTGTCGTCGATGGCCGGTGGCGCCGGTGCGTCGATGGCGCTGGACGTGTGCCGTCTGTTGGGTCAGGTGCAGGGTGTTTCGGTCAACGACACGTGTGTGTACATGTACACCTCGGATATTTTCCCAGACCGCCTTGAAGGTGTGCGCCCTAACGCTCTGGGAATGTTGGGTGAGATCGTCTCAGCTCAGTCGGTGTCGTCCGAAGAGCACGACGTGCGCATTCTGGAAGCCTTGGGTCAGCACATTGACCGTTCTGGTGGACCGTCGTTTGCGCGTGTGTTCCCGGTTGGTAAGTACCAGGGGTTGGACCGCACCACTTTTGGTGATGGAACGCAGCAGGGTGTGTACCGTGGTTTGGCCCGAGGTCTCGCAGCCCTCATGGTGTCCGGTTCGGCTTCGTCTTCGTTTAGGCAGTACGACCTGACCAACAAGGACGGTCTGTCGCCTAACCGTAGGTACTTGGGTTGGGGTGTTGAAGCGGGCGAACGCCTGTCATGGGGTACGTTCGGGTTCGGCTCGCTGAACCTGGGCCGTGACCGTTACCGTCACTACGCATCCCAGCGGCTAGCACGTACGTCCGTGGACCGTCTGCGTGAAGGACACTTGCAAGAAGGTTCAAGTGCGGGTGCTCAGCAACAGCTCAACCGTCTCATCGACTCCCAGTGGGACACATTCTTGAGTCGCGTGGGCCTGCCGAATGAAGTGCAGGTTCGCGACATCAACCAGTTGGCAACGTGGATCCGTGGAGCAGCCGGTGGGCAACAACTTGACTCTGCTCTGCGCCAGTTCGTTGAACACCAGGCCGGTTCACAAATGCCACGTGCACAGGGACAGTCTGGGCCAAACTGGTTGGCCAGTTTGGAGACGTACCTGCGCAGCGCTAACCCGCACTTCCGCCAGTTTGCCTCGCAAACGGTGGTGCGCACCACGTTCGACTGGATGCTCAACTTTCAGGGTGCTTTCCTGGGTTCGCTGGAAGACGCTATTTCTGACTACGGTCTGCCGTATGCCCGCGGGCTCATGGAGAGGATGAAGTCCTTCCTCCAGCACGAACTCACCGCCGCATGTTCCAACCTGGGTGCCAACCAAGCTCCTGACATCATGCGCCCAAGCCAGCAGGTTTCCACCTCGGTTTCGGCAGTCCGCGGAAACATTGTTCAGGGTGACCAGTTTGAACGCCAGGTCATCAACGACCTTCACGTGGGTCTGCTCAACGGGTGCTTTATTGAAGCGAGCAAGATCTTTGCCGACGTCTTGAGCGAAGCACCGCGTGATTTCATCCAGCCACTTCTGAAGACCATTGATGAGTCGATCCAGGCGCTTGATCTGGTCGTCAATGAGACGAGCCGCACGGTTGGTTTGGCAAATGTGGAAACCGATGTCTATTCCGCGTGGCCGTCGGATCAGGATCAGCGCGTGCCTGAACGGTTCTCGACCGCTCATAACGAAGTGCTCATCACTGCAGCCGAAGACTTCCAGAACCTGTACAACAGTCACCTTCCTGCCACGATCGAAGGTGACAACGGATGGGATGCTGCCCGCCAAAAGGGAGCAGCTCACGTCATCTCTGGACAGTGGCCAGCAGCAGAAGGTTCCCGCGCACCTGGTGGACTCTTGGAAGTCAACTCAGACTGGCGCCCCACCTTCTACAAATTTGACCCACGTAGCCAGGAACAGCGCACCATTACACCCACCTCGGGACGCTATACCTTGCACGTTAAGGCGAACGAATTGCGTTACCGTGCCCTGGAATTTGTCAACCGTCGCAACGAAGCGTTTGAGCACTACTGCGCTTTGTCGCTCGAGGACTACATTCTGGGTCACGACGGTGCCGCTCCACACGAAATCGACCAGCGTAAGAAAGACGTTGCTGACAAGTTCCGCAAGACGCTGACGCGAGCACTTCCACTGGCAAGTGTCCACCCGGATGTGGTTTCGAGTGTCCACTCCTCAGCAGTGCGCTACCAGTACAAGTTCTCGTCCGTACCCTTTGGTGCGGCCCCGGACCTTGTCGACGCTCTGACCGAAGTTCTCACGTCCCAGCAGTCGGTTGACACGCAAACGATCGACATCTTTGAGAAGGTCGTTTCGCAAGGACAGACTGCCGCAGGTATCACCCACGTCGACATCTTCGGATCGTTTGGAAACTTGAGCCCCATCGCATTCGACGGGGTTCTGCAACCGGTTTCTGACCGGTGGTCACGCTTGACCTCGGCTGGTCAGCGCCGTGATTTCTGGACGTTCCGCCGCGCACGCCCACTCCCAGCGTCGCTGCCCATGAGCGACCTGGAGCGCCGCGCCATGATCGCCGGTTGGTACGTGGCTCAGCTGACCGGTCAGTTGCAGATCCCTGACCGTCGTAACTTGAGCCGCCCGGTACGTGTGTACCGCGCAGAAACCCAGCAGTGGATCGACTTCCCCAACCCGCTTCTCACACCACCGTCTGAGTTCGTGGGGGAGACGTTCGACTGGTTGCCTGCAGTCCTGGAGTCGTTCCTGTTGGCTATCGCGAACGCTCACCAGAGCCCAGTCCTAGGTTCGCTCATTCCGTACCAGACTCTGCGCTCCATTTATGACGGCAGTGAAGAAGAACCGGCCTCGGGTCTGCAGATCGTGTCCGCACGTGACTTCCTCACCGACTGGATGTCAACGGGTAAGACCCCGTCCGGTGCACCATCGCGAGCCGACGCTGATGACCTTGAAGGCCGTTACACCAACGCCCGCCAGTTCCTCGAAACGGTGCACACATTCGCGGCCAGCAAGCTCGACACCTCAGCGAACAAGTCGACCCCAAGTGTCCGTGTTGATTCGCGTGCGCAGGGATCAGTGACCCCGATCTTCTGTGACTTGGTGCCTGACATTGTGCAGGTGACCGAAGAACTGATGACCCTTCTTGACGAAGCCAAGTCCGACGCTGAAAGCAGCGGCGGTAACAGTGGTTTCGCAAACGATCTACCTGAAGGATTTGGAGCCTTTTAAATGGAAACGAATCTGAGTCTTGTCGTGGCTCCTGCGCACCTCATTGGTGTGCGTGAAACGTTGCGTGACTGGCAAGTGAGTGGACTTGTTTCCGACTTCATTTGGATTCCCGTTGAGGCTCAGGATATGGGGCGCAATCTCAACGCGCAGCTGGTGTCTCACGGGGCACTCAAGCCAGTTGACGTGCGCTATTTGTCTGGCCAGGTTCAGTACTCCCGTATTGGGGTGTTGGTCTTGGGCGCTGTCACGGGGTCCGAACGGGACGCTGCACGTCTGTCGAAGACAGGTGAAGTGGGTTCGTTCGTCCGTGATGTGGTCACCCAGGACTTTGGTGCGGCGCAGGTTTCCGCGATCCGTGCCGTGTTTGCGACTGAGGATTCGTCAAACAAGGTGGAGTTGCCGGATTCTAATGGCTGGGTTGATGTCGTTTTGAGTCCGTCGGATTCGAAGGGCCCCCGGGTTGGGTCCCGTCCGGTGAATTCGTCGAATATCGCCGAGGTGTGTGCTTTCTTGGCATCCCAAGTTGCCCCGTTGGCGGGTATGTGGGATTCGGTTCCGCAGGGGACTCTGGACGATCTACCACCGTCGTACCAAGGGTACCGAGGTCGTTTAGTCCGCTCGTTTTTCCGCAGGCTTGACGGCACCGCAGTTGAGGACGCGTTGCGTGACAAGGCATTTGAAACGGCCACCGGATATCCGCTACCTAACTTCAGCGGTACTCCAGCACGCTACTTTGATGACGATGGAGTAGTCGTTGATCAGGCACTTCAGCATTTCTGGGCAAAGCACGGCTACCTGGTAACCCCTAACCGGGAACAGTATGTTTCGCCTGAACCTCAACCGATCTCAGCCGGTGAAGCTCTCAAGATGTTTGGCACGTTCTTGGGGAATGCGATCAAGGGCACGCCTGGCGCATTAGCAGCTGGGCTCGTTGACTCCACAAAAGCCGCGGTTGCACAGACTGTTCACGGCCTGGTTTTTGGCGACCGAGCTTCTGAGTACAACGTGGTTGTGGGTGGTATCGACGCAAGCGGTCGCCCAGTGGGTTGGCAAGAGTCGATGAACGCGGCCCAGCGGATTGAAGGTGCGCTGGGGGTAGACCGTCACAACATCGACATGTCGGGTGTATGGCGCTCCATGGTGCTGAGTTCCCTCACGCTCCTGGACTATGGGACGGCTGGCCGTGACATGCCGACTCTTTCCCCGCAGCCGGCGATTGTGCGAGACCCAGCTGTTGTCGCTCCTGACCCGGAGGACATGTTCACCCTCAAAGGGTCGGTTGCCGGGCGCCTAGGTGCGATGAGTGTTCAACCGGCCGATCTGGTTCACGCCCAGGAAGTGGGTCGGCAGATCAAGACGGTTGCACAAGACCCCAACATGCAGACCCCTGACGCCGACGCGCAGCTTAACGAGATGACGGACTGGTACGACCGAAGCCGGAAGTCGTTTGTCAGCCGGATTGGCGAAACTATTTCGACTAACTTCGAAGCTCGTCGCCAAGAAATCGCCGAACGGATGAAGAACCTGGGGCGCAATACAGAAGAGCAAGACGACTCGGAGCACCTGCTGGCTGAAGCACACCGCATTCTGAGTGTGAAGCTCAGGCAGCTGTTTGGCTACTCAGCTGCTTTGACCGTTCTTGTGTTCTTCCTTGCCGGAATGGACTGGGCGCCGTGGTGGCTCGCGTGGACCGTTTTGGGGCTCAGTGTCGTAGGAAGTCTGGCAGGTGCTTTTGGCCTGTTCATGCGGTCTCAAACCGATATTTTCCAAGTGATTCACCGCAGGAAAAAGGACCGGGAAGATCAGGAGATCGATGTTCGCAACCTCAAAGCGACAATCTCCGAATTTACTCGCCTCGGTGAAGCCTACTCCCAGTATTTGCGATGGGCAGACATTGTGGGGGCTTTTGTCCACCGGCCGTTCGGCTCCCGCACACAGCTGGCGCGTGGCGAACAGCGCCGCTTCGATGATCTCCCTATCAGCATGGGTAGTGCAGAATACGTAGTTGATTATGCGCAGGTTGAAGAGACCGCCAGAATGCTACGCACCGAAGTGTTTTACACGGGGTGGGCATCTGAGCAGTTCTACAACTTTGCCAACGTGAGTCTCCAGCGCGCTGGAATCAACAACTTCCCACTGAGCTCGGACATGCACTCCCTGTTCGCAGAACAGTCCACCGCTGACGACTCGGTTCTCACTGTTCTGGCCCAGTCACTGAGAAACAACGGGGTAGACCCTGTTCTGGAAGCCGATTACTGGGAACAGATGCGCAAACGCATCGACCACCCAGGAATGGAAGCTGCCCGCAGCTCTCTTCTCAGCCAAATCCACATCAGCGGAGAACACGCCAGCCAAAGCCTGGAAGACTTCCGTGGAACCGTTGGCCTAGAAGACAACCAAGAAATCAGAGAAACCCTGGACGACGAACTCCTCACAGCAAACGCCGTGGGATTCGACAAGAACGCAGTCATTGCGAACAGCGTGCGCAAACAGCCAGCCGGTTTTGGTGAAGTGCTCGTTCACACACAGATCACAGGTGACCTCACACCTGATGACCTGAAGTTCGCACAAAGCTACAGCGGTGATGTCAACTGGGGTAACTCGGAATGGTCGGTCTCTGACCCGGCACAAAACGTACAGCCTGCACAGGACGAACAACCCACAACGTGGAATAACCCATTCGGAGGTGACGCCATCTAATGTCCTCCTTCGACTTTAACGATCCGTTCGAAATCCCAGAGCCACGTATCGACGTGCCACCACCTCGGGCGGGGAACGAAACCCAGGAGCCAGCCTGGGAACCACCTGCCCCGTATGTTCAGCCTCACGGCGCTCAGAACCAGGACGTCGAGCAGGCAGGCGACACCCAAGAGGAACCCCAACAGCTACAGGGGATCCGGTTTGCGCCGTTTAACTTTGGGCAACAACCAACGCCACTCACCATGAAGGCGAAACCCCAAGAAGACGGTGTTCACCTGGCATGGAAGCCCAGCGAAACCCCGTGCGTGTACCGCGTGGTGGCGCAAAACGCCGGCGAACCGCACTCGCCAGACATGGCCGAAGAAGTCGTTGTCACTCAAGGCACCACGGCAATTGATACCGACCGGCCTCGGCACGCTGTTAGGTACTACCAAGTGTGGCGCTACGAAGCTGAAACCGTTGAGGAAGCCCAGACGGTACAACCGATACTTCACGCCGCCCGCCGGATCACACACGGAATACAAAACCCCAACATTCGCTTAGACGAACAGTACGTTGTGGGGAAGTGGGACTCGCTCGAAGGCATTTCAAGCGTTCACGTCTACCGGGTTCCCGCCAAAGTCAAAACCACAGGTGTCGCCGGCCCTGAATACCGGGTTGCCGGAACCAAACCGAACACGCAAGGATTCACCGACGGGCAGGGAACCCCGGGCGAAACGTACATCTACCAGTTCGTCTCAGTGTCACACGATGGGTTTGCATCAGACCCCACCGAGTTCACTATGTCGATCCCTATTCGGCTGCAACCGGTGACTGATCTGGAATTCGTCCTGCACGAACCCGACGAAACCGAGGGACGTCGCAGCCCAGAATTCGACCTCAAATGGAGCACTCCGGTCCACGGTCGCGTCGAAATCTATCGAACCGAAAAACCTCCCGTTTCCGGCCTCGAACAGGAAACGGACCTCACCGCCACGTACCTCAACGACCGTGGTTTCCTCCCCGATGACGCTAGGCTCGCAATGCCTGTGCACAAAGGTGGAGACGGCACATCGTCCATGTTCAGCGTCCCATGGCCAGAACAGTGGACTCGCGCATACTTCACCCCCGTCGTATTTGACGGCGACAAAGTGCGCGTGGGAAAGACCATCCACGGTCAACGAGTCCGGCCTGTCACGGAAGCGAAGTTCACCGAACGCATTGGGCGCAAGATCATCAGCTTCGCGTGGCCAACCGGAGCTGACACAGTGCGCGTCTACCGCACGCACATAGACGGTGATGCACAATCTGCTCTCAGCGGATCACCCGTTGTGCAGATCGACGAATCGAAGTACCGCGACCAAGGCGGGGTATCGCTACCGGGAGAAGACGACCGAGGTGGATCCACCTACTACCTGGTGGCCGGACTTTTCAGTGGGGGACGGGACATCTTGTCCAAACCCACTCGCTTGGATTCCAACCCCCTGGTCAAGTTGCAGTATGAGTTCGCAATGAACCTCAACCAGGCCGGTGGCTTGGACGGGCAACTGTATGTCAAAGCGGTCGCAAGTGACCTGCGTGAACAGGTGAGCCTGTGCGTTGTCCATAACCCCACGCGCCTGCCCTTGCACCCCGATGACGGGGCCCGGGTCCTGCTTACCCGCATCTCACCAGCGAACGACGAACCACGACGTAGCGTGCGACCCCACGCGCTGTACGCGGCATTCGAGAACCCAGACAGTGCAGTGTACGCATTCGCTGTTCCACAACCCAACGGTTTCGTCCGTGCGTTCCTCGACATGCGTACTGAAGATCTCAAACGGTATACCCTTCTGGACCCAGCGGTTGTCAGGCTTCAGCCAGCAGAATGGCTCAGCTTCTTCTACCAACAGCAAGGCATGCAACAACAACCCATGCCACCCCAGCAACAGCAATACCAGCAGGGGAACTGGTAATGAGCCAAGGACAAGTGGGCGGGCCACCCACATTTGGCCACCGACAGGGAAGAGCAGTCCCCGAAAAAACGAGCCCGGCACCTGCTGCGCGCATCACGATGCCACAGACCGAGAAACCTGTTGCCACCTCGGGCGCGGTACCACCAACACCCGCCCCAACGGTCGCGAAACAGCCACCCGCAACCCGTTGGGCGCAGTTGACCTACGCCTCGTTTGACCGGGCTGACGGCTCTCCAGGTGGGTGGCAAGAAAAAGACATCGTGGGCGACCCCACAGACGAAGAACGCCGAACCCTGCGACGATACGTCATGTCGCAGTTTTCGTACCACGGCACACTTCCCAAGTTCGCAACCCCGGAACAAGTCTCAGCCCTACCGGTCCGGTTCGCCTACCATGCACCGGACAACGAGCGACCAGGTATTTACGCCTACGCCGTTAACGCGGGAGTCGACTCAACTGGACGCCCCGGCAACGTGTACAGCCACATCTTGATGGACCGCAACCCAGACACCATGCGACCCATCGATCTGTGGCGCTCGCCCAGCTTTGCCCGGCCCGCGAACGTCGACGACATTCTGCACACTCAGATCGCAGAAACGCCTCAAAACATGCAGGCGGGAAACCTGCGAATGATCACGCAGGTCCTCCAGACACAGGGGTACACTGAACCGATTCTCGCCGCCGCCGACGCCCTCATGAACACGCAACACAAAGGGACTGTGGTGCTCGTCAGCGACAGGCAAGACTGGAGCGCGATCGTCATCATGGCGGTTCAGTACCTCATGAGCCCCTCTCTTGCGCGAACCGTGAACTGGTCGGTGTACGAACGTGCACGCGATATACGTAGCGACATGCAGATCGTGGCAGTGCCCGAATGTGACCGTGAAGACGTCCAACGCATGGACCATACGTACGTGATCTGCGATGGCGACATTCTGCGCATCGAAGGTGACCAACACGTGCTCGGTCAAAGTCGCGCGATCCCGGTTACGGCGTTCTCAACACTCATCCGCGCGTGCCTTGCTCAGCCGCATGAACTCGTATCCAGGCTTGAAGCCCTGACTCGTATGGATCAGTGGGCTCGTGTTGAAGTGCACGAAAACGTGCAACCGGTATGGGCCCTAGCAGCGCTTTTGGCCATGGAACCAGGGTCGTTGGACCAGGGCACAGCGGATCTGGCGCTCGACGTTGCAACTCAGAGTTTCCCCGCCTCGGCACGCACAATCGACAAACTGTTTTCCCGTGTCAGCCAAGGCGTAGTTGAGCGTGTCAACGGGAGTTCAGATCCGTGGTCGGTTGTGAGCGAGTACCCGCATGACGCCCACAGTGCTGAACGTTTCGTCGCACAACGGGCCGCCCTCATCGCCACCTTGGAAGGGCGGGCGCAAGTTCCGCACCCATCGCAGGTTGTGAGTGCCACTGAGTTGGCGAAGGACGCCGAGGTCGTCGAACGTGCTGTCAAACGTGTCGACCAAGAGCGGGAACATGTGACCGAGTCCTCTTTTGCGGTTGCTGAAATGCTGTGTGTAGCCGGTACCGCAGACGTTGGTTCGAACCCGCAACTCACTGCGCGACTCTTCGACCTCATCGCTCAACTGCCGCAGATAGCCCCAGAGTATGGCAACCCGATAGAACTCGACGCGCGTGCCATCGACGTGTTTACGCACGCTCTTCTCGAAGCCGAAAACGCACACATTCCAGAAAGCCCGGAAACCACCTCGGCGGTTCCTCCCCGGCCAGCCGCGCCGCCACCTCGGCCCACGGCACCACCCCCAGCCGCACCCGCGCGCCCTTCCGCTCCACCACCCGTTCCACCTGCGAAGTCACCGGAGCCTGCAAGCCCGTGGGCGCCTAAATCCGACAGCCCGTGGGCGCCGCCAGGTGAACGAAGCGGAAGCCAGCCGGCGCACACAACCGCGAACAGCGACACCCAGCAGGCACGACCAGTTGCGGAAACACTGGCGGTATCCGCGCCACTGGCTCGCGCACTCGTGAGCAACGGCCTACCGCTGCCAGTAAAGGAACGCGTGGACACCAACGCGTTCACCCCGCTGACCGCGCAACTGACTGCGCTGATTCTCAACAACCAACCGCAACTGGCCGTGCCACTGACCCGGTACTTGCAGACTCTGTCACCGGACAAGCAACCCACGCGAGTGCTTAAACACATTGTCACGTTGCCCATCGAAGTGGCGGTCGAATGTTTCCATTCCGCACCCCAACTGTTTGACACAGATCTGATTCTGACGCTGATCAACGCGCATGCATGGTCACCAGAATTGAAAAACCTGTGTGAATACCTCGTTGCAGGCGGGTCAGCGAGCCGACGCGTATGGTATCCATGCATGTTGCTCGATGCATATGATCAGCCACGAGACATCGACTCCGCCACGCTGATGGCAGTGACGTACGACCTGGGTGATTGGAAGCGACACCACCAGCAGGCGATGAGTTCATATCTGTACACCTATCAGTTGGCTTCGACACTGTTCCCTGGTTCGTACAGGCTTGAGAAGAATGCGCCGGTGCAGTCGGTGAACGTGGACGACATCGACCCCGCGAGCGTGGACCCCGACCGTGTGCGGCGTCTGCTGTATCTTGCGCACCCGGACATTCAACCGGAAAAGCTAGTGGTCTTAGCTGTCACTGACAGAAAGGTGCAAGAGGCCATGCCGTCAGCGACCCTACGCGTCGTGGATATGATGCAAGGCAACCGACGCATCATCAATGCGGTATGCGAACAGTTCGCAGATGACATTTGTGCAGAAGACGTGGTGGACTGCGCAAAGGACTTCATTACGGCCAGAGGCGGAACACTCCGCAAGATTGGTATGGGAATTGACGTGAAGAACACCCTGAAGTCATTACAACGGCAGGAGGCCCAGCAATGACTGTATTTATGCTGAACCGGGGCGCGTCCGTAAGCGTGAACCGGTCCCGCTTGACCCTGTCGGTCACACTGCCCAGTCAGTCCGACACGATCAACGTGGTCGACGACTCAGGTGCGGCGATCGACTTCGTTGCACCAGCGCCAGGTTTCGTGATCATTCCGGAACCTCCAGACAGTTTCACTGTGTCTGTTCAGTCTGGGGCGCAAGAGTTTCCGCGCGGTTCGTCGATCTTCGCGAACGTCAAGGTCGATGCAACCGACTACACCGACGAAGACGAAGTACGGCTCTCTGAAGGGATTGACCCGTCAGGTTTGCGGAGCGTGAACATCTTGCAGTTCAACGCTGACGGTGGATCGTTGCGAGTGGAACTGCCCGCGGTGTCCACGGTCGCGCAGGATTTGTCGTCTTCGGCCGAGGCCGTTCGAGTCGAAGCGCGCCGTCAACTTGGCAATGTGGATGGGACTTCGCGTCCCGTGGTGATTGCGTTAGATGCTTCGGCATCAGCACACACCCTGGATGCGAAGAATGTGCAAGAGACCCTTGAACACATCATTGGATATGCCTCTCAGGTGACTTCAGAAAACAACATTTCGGGAGCCTTGGTATCTGACAGGTACGTTCCAGTGGCTAGCGGAGAACTGGCGGAACTTCCTCAGCGAATGGTGAAAGAGCTAGAGAGTGCACCGTTGCGTTCGTCTTCTGTGATTACCAGCGAAGCACTCATCGCGACTTTGCCCCAAGATGCGCTGGTGATCTATGTCAGTGATTCGCTTCCGATCGACTTTGCACGCTTAGGAACCTGCGGGGTTGAGGTGAAGCTGGTAGTCCTGATGTCCCGTGAAGCGTGGGATGTTGAGACACGCGGAGTCGAGATCCCTGTCCCAGCTACTCACGTTGACACGCACGCTTTAGCGAACATGCCTGAAGCTAGCCGATCGGCTGCACTGTCTCAGTTTGTCCAAGCACTTTCCCAGAGGAGTTAATGTGGCGAAGTGTGCAGTTTGTCTGTATGACGTTCCCTACGATACGTACACGTGGGCGCTAGAAAACACGGGTAGCGCGCCAGTTGTCGACAATAACGCGTCATTTTACTTAGGCCGTGAAGTCCGGATTGAAGCCACATTGGACCTCGATGCGGACGTCATGGACAACATGTATGTTCAACCCAACGCGGAAGCCGCGCTGAATGAAATCGTTGCAGGCGGAGGGCTGCCTCAATCTGTACGCCTGGGCGATGAGCTCTGCCCGATTTGTCACAATCCATTAGCGCCTGGTTGGCGTTTTGCTAACGTCACGGTCGTTGCAATGTGCGGGGCACGTGCATCGGGAAAAAGCCTGTACATTGCGACTGCTGTCAAGGAGCTGAAACGAGAGCTTCTTAGCAAGGGAACCAGTTTGCAGATGTACACAGACATTACGGATGAGAACTATCAGACGTATTATGAGCGTCCTCTCTTTGAGCAGATGGGATTGATGGGAGCCACCGTGCGCGCTGACACGGGACAGGCATATCAACTCGACCCACTGATCTTTAGCGTGGGTGGCAACCACCAGAACGGTCGACAACTGTTGGTGTTACGCGATGTGGCTGGCGAAGAGCTAGAGAACCCGCCAGAAAATGACGGCCACTTGGACTTCATGAAGCGCGCTGATGTCATCTTGTTTATGTTTGATCCACTGTCAGTTGACGCGATTGCACGGCGACTGAACGACCTCGTTCCAACGCAAGCACGTTCCTCGGGTAGCCCAGTTCAAGTGCTTGACAATTTGCAACGTCGAATCGGGACAACGGAGCCCGTGCCACGTGTAGGGGTTGCACTGTCCAAGTTTGACGTCATGCAGACGCTGGCTGACATCGACGACCAGGACTGGAGCCGTGTCATGGCTAACCGCGGGTCCGCGATGATGCGCGAACGTCTGGACTCAGATGACCCAGAAGCCGATCAAATGTTGCTTCACCAAGAAGTGAAGAGCTTGCTGTTGCGAATGGGGGCAGACGAAATCGTCAATAAGATTGAAAACCCGCACACAGGTCAGCAGATCCCACACAGGTTCTTTGCGATTTCCGCGCTGGGATATGCCCCGGTAGGGGAACAAGTTTCAAGTTTGGGAATTGCGCCGTTTAGAGTACTCGACCCACTCCAGTGGGCTATGGAAGCAAGGTAAGAACATGATTTTAGGTACTCCGTTAGTGTTCGCGTTGTTGATGGCTCACCTTGTTGTAAGCCCTGTTGTGGGTATCCAGCTTGCGCGGATCATTGGTTTTTCATGGTGGATCGGTCTCTTAGTGGCGGTCTTTGGCGGTGGTCTGGGAACTCTGGTAATGGGGGTCTGGGCACTCGTTGTGTCATTTGGACGCTTGGGCGAAGAACTTCAGGTTCAACCTCCGCGTCAAGCATTCGAAGGGCGAAGCGATCTGGCATTTAACACGCTTGGAAAACTCCTTGCAGCTATTGGGCCAATTGTTTTTATCATCCCCATTGTTCTTACGCACTGGCTTCCATGGAGCGCTGGGGGAGTGTTGCCTGCAGGGGATCAGCGCTTTCTTATCGGGATTGGTTCTCTGCTCCTTGCATTCGCACTGATTTGCGCGCTATGTGCAGCACCACGATGGGCAAACCTTTTCACCTTGAGCGTGTGTTCGCTTGCGTTTAATCAAACGTTCTTTTCGTTCAAAGAGACAGACGCCTCCAATTTAGAAGCAGGATTTTGGATCCTGTTTATTGCGACAGTCATTATCTGGTTGGGCTGCTTGATCTTCGCGATCATGATGAAAGGTCCACAGAAACGTCAAGAACAGCCACCCGTCGTTCAGCACCATCAGCAACAAAATGCTCCAGCAATGGCTGGAGCACCAGGCGGACCAGGGAACATGGGTCCTGGGACCGCGGGACCAGGGTACGGGCCAGGCCCTGTTATGCCGGGACCAGGCCAAGTTGGACCTGGTTCGGCCGGACCAGGATATGGGGGCCAGGGAACCGGTGGCCCCGGTTACGGATCCGGACCTGGCTATGGTTCTGGACCTGGATACGGATCAGGGCAACAGCAGTACTAAACGCAAGCGGGGCGCACTCAGAGTTGGTGCGCCCCGCTTGCGTAGTACCTGTTCATTGACCTAGTTCTGTGCGAACCGTTCAGCGATAGGACCTGTGGGGGACGTGTGACCGGCTTTCTGCGCAGCCCACAGAGAAAGAATTTCGTAACCGACCTGGGCAGCCGCCAAACCGGTGAGCTCAGCGTGGTCATATGCGGGGGAGACCTCCACAATCTCTGCACCCACAACATTGAGTCCTTGAAGCCCACGAATTGAGTTGAGCAGTTCGCGACTTGTCATTCCACCGGCTTCCGGGGTGCCAGTTCCAGGGGCAGCGGAAGGATCTAAAACGTCGATATCGACCGAAAGATATACGGGAGCGTCACCCAAACGCGCACGAATCGCATCGACGATTTCAGGCAGTGGGCGGAACTGGTAGTCATCGCAACGCAGAACCTGGAATCCAAGAACCTTGTCGTCTTCTAAATCCTTCTTGCCATACAACGGGCCACGAATACCTACGTGCATGCACCGTTGAAGATCTAAAAGACCTTCTTCTGACGCCCTGCGGAATGGGGTGCCGTGAGTGTACGGGGCGCCCATGTAGGTGTCCCAAGTATCTAGGTGCGCATCAAAGTGGAGAACTGCAATAGGACCGTGATCTTTTGCCACGGACCTGATGTTCGGAAGAGCGAGAGTGTGGTCCCCGCCTAAAGTGAGAAGCTTGGACCCGTCTGAGCGCAGTTCATTTGCAAGAGTCTCCACCTCAGAGACTGCCTTGTCAATGTCAAAAGGATTGACCCCTACGTCACCACAGTCCGCAATCTGCAAGATTGAGAACGGGTGAATGTCTGTAGCTTGGTTGTACGGGCGAAGCAGTTTAGAAGCTTGGCGGATGTGTTGTGGACCAAAACGCGTACCTGAACGATACGAAACTCCAGCGTCAAACGGAATGCCAACGACTTTGACATCGATCGGTGCGCCAGGCCGCTCTTTTTCAACCTCATCAATACGGGGAAGAAGCCCAAACGTGGGCGGTCCGGCAAAACGTGGAGTGAGACTGTAATCAGCAGGTCCCAATGGCGTTTCACTCATGAGTGTCCTTCTTTCACAGGGTACGTGTGACCTTTCGCACAAGGCGTGTCACCTCATTCTGCCATGTATTTACCACGGCTTATCGGACCATGAAGAGCCACTTGACTGGTCGTTGTTCTGGCGCCCTTGAGCATCCTCGTTTCGTTTAGCGAGTTCCTCTTGTTTGGGATCAGTTCCTTCTTCGCTTCCCTTGCCAGAAGGCTGATCGGAGCCTGCACCCCCAGCGCCGTTGCTGTCGCCGTCACCCGACCCTTTATCCTCTTCGCCTGGGTCATTACCAGAGTCACCGTCTTGCGTTGGATCGTCACCGCCGTCGGAGCTATCCTTCTTCATTTCTTCTCCGCCGTCTCCTTGATCCTTCTGCTTATCACCGTCCTTCTTTTCTTGTTCCTTTTTCTTCTTTTCCTCTTCTTCTTTGCGCTTCTCTTCTTCCTCTTGTTCTTTACGCTCTTGTTCAGTCTGGTCCATGCGCTTCTCGGCCTGGTCCATATTCTGCTTTTGCTGGTTCTGACGGCACCCTTCCGGCGCGTCTGTCGAAATCTTCTTCGCCTCTTCTAAAAGCTTCTTCGCTTCGTCGCGTCGGTCCGCTTCCCACGCGACGTTCGACTTTTCTTCAATCACCGCGGAAAGGTTCTGGCGAACGGCACATTCGTCACGTTCAGGCGTCAGGTCCAGTGCGGTACGTAGCTCGTCTTCAGCTGCGTCAAGCTCGCCTTTCGCCGCAAGCGCCGTTCCCACGTTGAAAGGTCCTTTGTGCTTGTCAAAAGGGACAAAAGAGTCATAGCGTTTAGCGTGCGCAATCGCAGAGTCATAATTTCCCTTGTTATACGCGGACGACGCGAGAGCTAAAAATGAGGATGCGACGGCACTGTAGATACCTACAGCGAGTATGAGCAGACCCACAACGATGCTGATCAGCGTACCTAGTGAAAGCTTCTTCATTTTCGACCGATCCTTGCGATTTCGCGTACACGCTTCAACGCCATGGTGGTTTCAACGACGATCCAGGCATACACCAGAATGAGCGGGATCCAGAACAGCTCATCCACTCCGCGTTGGTCTTTCTTATCAACGAACGACTGTTCAAAAGACGGCACCGAGTAGTCCTGAGTGATCTTTGAGCGCGCGGTGCGGTGGTGATAGTCGGTTCCCATTGAAGAAGCGATCTTCTTCAATGTCGACTCGTCAATTTTTGACAGGGCAGGTTCCCTGGTTTCGGGGTCGTCGATGTATTCGGGGTCGCGGCTGAGGAAAGAGTCGAGAGTTTCCTTCATCTTCCCGCCCTTTTCGGTGCCGTATCCAAAAACTGCACCGCCCGCGAGGTTGAAATCACCGTCGAAAGAATCAGCACCCTTCTCAGAGGTCTTTTCGCCATCGCCAAAATAGAAGACGTACTGGTCTTCACCCGGGTGCGCTTCCTGCCCCTTAGCCAAGCGAGAACTAACTGTTTCTGCCGGCGCGAAGGGAGAAGTTCCTGCTGAACTGCGAGTAATTTCCGGAGCCAAAATGGAAATCGCAGACTTCACAGCAGCGTCATCCGTAGTGAGCGGGACACGCACATGTGACTCCGAACCAAAAGTGATGAGCGAAAACTTAGCCCCGGGCATCGCGTCGACCAGTTCTGTTAGGTCTTTCTTCAAACCCTCCAAACGTGGCTCGGAACCATCCCAGTCTTCCGCAATCATCGAGGCAGTCACATCGACCACCAGATAAACCTGAGCCGACGCCTCTTGTTTGAGGACAACAACCTCGGTGGGAATTCCTGGACGCGCAATCGCGGTCGCCAAAATAAAAACCACCACAGCGCGCAAACACCACATAACTCGTTGATGGGAGCGGGTAAACGCCGCAACACAGCACCCGATCATGACCACCACGACCAAGGGAACTAAAACAACGAACGGGATAAGCGGGTTAAACGTCACAGTTTCACTCCCCACGCAAGAACAAGAATGATGAGAAGGATGACCCCGGTGATGCTCAGCGGAATCGCTGGGTGGTCGTGAGTCAGCGTCACTGCGTCGCCAGGCGTCAACGCGGCCTCTTCCTGCTGCACTTTCTGAATGACACCTCGGGCACCACCGCCACTACCCATGGTGAACATCTCGCCACCAGTGAGCTCAGCTGCCTGTTTGAGCTCGTCGAGCTTCGACGCGGCAAAGAAACCTTTCGGCGCCAGCGCATAGACGCGAACCTTGTGTTTCTTAGCGAGCTCGGCCGCTTCCATAAGTTCATAAATGGGGTTGCCCGCCAACTGGTTGTCGGTAGCAAAAATAACTGACCGTGACCGCTCCTCGTCATTCCGGTCAAAGTTATTCAGGCACGACGCGAGCCCATCTCCAATGAGCGAAGAGCCGTCAATCGACCGGTCCACAGTGCCTTGATAAAAGTTGATACCGCGCAAACCGTTCGACTCAAAACCCAGTTGAGCGTCTTCGAGGAACTCGGAGGCCATTTCGTAATCAGTAGTCAGCGGGAAAACCGAAACGGCAGCCGAATTGAACACGGTCATCCCAATCCGCTCGCCCTTAAACGACTTAATGAGATCGGCATACGTATCCAGAATCTTCGCGTTGTACGACGCCATCGACCCAGACGCGTCAAGGCACAACATCACATCGCGCTGTTTCTGTTCGGGGTTGAGTGTCTCCGTGGTAACTGGGCGAGAAATCCCAGCTAAAGCGCTTGCCCCACCAATCACCGTCACAGCAACAATAGCCAGACCGCCGATCAGAACGCGACGCTTACGCGCAACGAATCCGGGAAGGGAAGTGATTCGGCGCGTGTACGCGACGGGCACGGAACCTTTGAGCGACCTCGGCCGGGAAAGCAAAAGAACCACAACGCCAGCAATGACAAGAAGGATGAGCGCGAGCCACCAAAACTTCAGGACCACATTCCCACCAGCTTTCTCACTTCAGCGAAAAGAGGAGCCACATCAGTCGCTTCTTCTGTTGCGAACTCCGCGACATACAGGTGTTCCACAGCGTGAGCCACCGGGCGCAGACCCATGCGTCGCAGTTCAGCAAGAGTCATGTGGTCGATCTTGTGTCCCCACGCGTCGAAGGCGAACTGGCGGACCAACTCACCCAGCTTTTGAGCTACTAGACGGCCACTTAACTCTTCTGCTGCGAACTGCTCCTCAAGCGCTGTCAGCTGAGATTCGTACTTGGTGCGCACGTGAGTAGGCACTTCAAGGTCCTTGTTGCCACTGCGAAGAAAACGCGAAACTAAAGGCCACGTCAAGACCAACAACCCCAGCAGAATGCCCGCGATCGCGCACACCAGAAGGGCCGGGTGGGCCTGGAGAAGCGGATGCAGTTTATCGACGAGCATTCGCGTGCCTCTTCATGAGTCGGTGAAGTTCGTGGAGGGTGTCTTTGGTGTGCGACAGTTCAACGTGCGAAACGGTTTTGAGCGCATGTTCAAACTCTGCCTGGCGGGCTTCCTCCTGACGTTCGTACTCCGCCTGCAGTTCGCGCGACAGCAGGGACTTGGGAATGTTGGTGTCGTCGCCAACACCCAGTCCTCGGAGATCGCCGAGGTGGCTAGCCGCGATCAGGTCCGCGTCAGTGAGTGTGACCCACATGAAGTCATGTTGCGCGGACAGCCGTTGGACGAGTTTGGGGCTGACCGGAACGCCCGCGTCACTGATGACGAACAAAAGCTTACGGCGAGAAACATTCCGGGCTACCCACGACAGCTGAGTGTTGATATCGCCAGCGTCGAGCGTGCGTGAGTGCAGGATCGTCCGCAAGATGCTTTCCAGATGTGCCTCAGAACCTGCTGAATCAGTAGCCCCGGTGCCACCGGAAGAACCATAGACCATACTCACGTCGTCGCCGTGGCGGACTGCGAGGTATCCGGCCATGCCCGCCATGAGAATGGCGAGTTCACGCTTGAGCTCCCCACCTGCACTGGAAGCGTCAAGTTCCACACCCGTGTTAACGACGAGCATGAGCGCGTGCCGGCGGTGAGCTACATATCGCTTAACCAGCGGGGTGGAGTGGCGGGCAGACGCCTTCCAGTCGATGTCGCGAATTTCATCGCCAGGGACGTATTCGCGAAGATCGTCGAAGTCGAGCGAATGTCCGTGATAGACCGAGGCGTAGTCACCGTCTAACAGACGTCGAGTAAGCCGTCGTGCATGAAAGTTCATGCGCGACTTTACGCGGGGGAGGAGTGTTGTCATGGGGCAGGGATCACGCGGAGAAGTTCGTGGATGATGGTTTCAGATGTCACGCCTTCGGCTGCACCTTCAAAACCAACAATGATGCGGTGGCGCAGAACGCGCAAAGCCAAACTTTTCACGTCCTCGGGAACGGCATAATTCCGGCCGTGCATGACAGCTAATGCGCGCGCAGCCTGTGTAAACGCAATCGAAGCGCGCGGTGATGCGCCACAGTCAATAAAGCGGGCCAAAGGGCCGATATAGCGTTCAGGGTTACGTGTAGCGTTGACAATAGCGACGAGGTAGTTGGAAATGGCCGGGTCGACATAAACCTTTTTGACAAAGGCGCGCAGCTCAACAACGTCCTCAACGCTACACGCAGACTCAACCTGGGAGTCGAACACTCCCGCATCAATGCGATTGAGAATCTCGATCTCTTCTTCGTGGGTTGGGTAGTCCAGGATGTCCTTGAGCATGAAGCGGTCCAACTGCGCCTCAGGAAGTTCATACGTTCCTTCCTGCTCAATAGGGTTCTGGGTTGCCAAGACGAGGAAAGGGGAAGGGAGGTCGTAGCGGACGCCGCCAATGGTGGTCTGCTTTTCTTGCATGGCTTCAAGCATGGCGCTCTGAGTTTTAGCAGATGAACGGTTGATTTCGTCAAGGAGGACCAGATTGGCGTGTACTGGGCCTAAACGGGTTTCGAACGATCCAGTGGCTGAGTTGTAGATTTCCGAACCGATGATGTCAGATGGCAGGAGGTCAGGAGTGCACTGGATGCGAGCGAACTTTCCTTCGACCGAACCTGCAAGTGCCGCAGCAGCTGTAGTTTTTGCAAGGCCCGGCACACTTTCCAGGAGAATGTGGCCACCGGTGAGGAGACCGATCAACAGACTTTCGCGCAGTCGCTGTTGTCCCACGACATATGTGTCTACATAGGACTCGATGTTGGCCAGAAGCGCGCCTGCGTGTGCAACTTCTTCCTGGGATGTGGTACTCATGGGTTCCTTTCTGGGGTGTCGTTTCTAGGATATGAAAAAAAGTGGCAGGTGGCTGAGCTACGTGTGTCAGTCTCGAAACACGTACGCGAACAGCCGTGAAGAGTTCTCCTCGAATCCGCTATGGATGGTTGCACGGTGTCCGTTGGATGCGAGTGCAAAAATTTTTAAAGAATTTTTTCTGTGGATAAATCGGGTTTTGAGTGTGGGTAGCTGTGGATGAAGGATGAAGCTCGCGGTGTGGAGTGAACTGAATGCATGGGCAAACCTGCTGGTAGTCGAACTACATCCTTGTTATTTACACGTGTGGACAACCTGGATAACAGTTTCCACTCCCTGTGCACAGTGAGAACACACACATGAAATTACACTGGTGTAACACACGATATGGGGGTAATGTGTCTGACAGACACAACATCTAGTGGTCTGAGCTGAATGAGAGCACCAGTGCTGGTATCAGCACTACGCGTGGAACGGAAATCCTCTAACTCAGGTGTGTTCCAAGCAGAAGGGGCTCCGCAGCTGGCTACACATCTGCAAGCGTGATGAGGAGAAACATGATTACCGTGTACACGAAGCCAGCGTGCGTACAGTGCACTGCAACGTACCGTGCATTGGATGCTCGCGGTTTAGAGTACCGCTCGATTGACTTGAGCGTTGACACCGATGCGCTCGATGTCGTTAAAGCCATGGGGTACATGCAGGCTCCCGTCGTCGTCACTGACGACGACCACTGGTCAGGCTTCCGCCCAGACAAAATTGCAACGCTCAGCGGCGGTGGCGCGGTTTCGTCATCCGGCGTGGCCTAAATGCTGATTGTCTACTACTCGTCACCTTCGGAATATACTCACCGCTTCGTTCAGAAGCTTTCGCATGAGAGTCGTAGACTTCCCCTTCTCACCAGCGAAGACACGATCGAAGTACACGAACCCTACGTACTAATCACTCCAACATATGGGGCCGGCCCCAACCGTGGGTCGGTTCCCAAACAAGTTAAGAAGTTTCTTGCACAGCCCGTAAACCGCGAACACATTGTCGGGGTCATAGGTGCCGGAAACACCAACTTCGGAAGTAACTACTGCCGAGCAGCCAAACTGGTATCTGCAAAATTGCAGGTACCAGTGCTCTATATGTTTGAACTCCTTGGAACACAAGACGACGTCGAAAAAGTCGACAAAGGATTGGAAACACTGTGTCAACGACAGCGCATGAACGCGACCTAGAAACCATCATCCGCGAGGAAACCGACCTGGACTACCACGCGCTCAACGCGATGCTCAACCTGTACGACGAAAACGGTCGTATTCAATTTGAGCGTGACCGTCAGGCCGCACGCCAGTTCTTCTTACAACACGTCAACAACAACACGGTCTTCTTTCACGACCTGGCTGAAAAACTGAACTACCTGGTCGAGCACGAATACTACGAAAAAGAAGTGCTGGACCAGTACGACTTCGAGTTCATCTCTGAACTTTCGAAATTTGCCTACTCGAAGAAGTTCCGCTTCCAAACCTTCTTGGGCGCCTTTAAGTTCTATACCTCCTACACGCTGAAGACCTTCGACGGTAAGCGTTATTTGGAACGTTTTGAAGACCGCGTCGTCATGGTGGCCTTGTTCTTGGCGCGTGGCGACCGCGAACTTGCTCGCAACCTCGTGGAAGAAATCATTGCTGGACGTTTCCAACCCGCGACTCCAACGTTCCTCAACGCTGGCAAGAAACAGCGTGGTGAGCTGGTTTCGTGCTTCCTTCTTCGGATCGAAGACAATATGGAGTCAATTGGACGCTCCATCAACTCTGCCCTGCAGCTGTCGAAGCGTGGTGGCGGTGTGGCATTTAGCCTGACCAACATCCGCGAGTCAGGTGCACCCATTAAGAAGATCGAGAATCAGTCCTCTGGTGTCATCCCCGTGATGAAGCTGCTTGAAGACTCGTTTTCTTACGCCAACCAGTTGGGTGCGCGTCAGGGTGCTGGTGCTGTGTATCTTCACGCTCACCACCCGGACATTTACAGGTTCTTGGACACCAAACGCGAAAATGCCGATGAGAAGATCCGCATCAAGACGCTGAGCTTGGGCGTGGTGATTCCGGACATCACGTTCCAGCTGGCGAAGAAGAACGAAGACATGTACTTGTTCAGCCCGTACGACGTTGAACAGGTCTATGGAGTTCCGTTCTCCGACATTTCTGTTACGGAAAAGTATGACGAAATGGTCGACGATGCGCGTATTCGCAAGACCAAGATCCGCGCGCGTGAGTTCTTCCAGACCCTGGCTGAAATCCAGTTCGAATCTGGATACCCGTACATCATGTACGAAGACACCGTGAACCGAGCCAACCCCATTGACGGCAAGATCACCATGTCGAACCTGTGCTCGGAAATTCTGCAGGTGTCAGAAGCCAGCGAATATAACGCAGACCTGACCTACGCTCACGTGGGTAAAGACATTTCGTGTAACTTGGGTTCGCTCAACATCGCGATGGCGATGGACTCAGACGACTTTGGTCGCACAGTTGAAACCGCGATTCGCGGTCTCACCGCTGTTTCAGACACGTCGAATATCAGCTCGGTTCCTTCAATTGAGCGCGGTAACAACATGTCGCACGCAATTGGTTTGGGCCAGATGAACCTGCACGGATACCTTGCGCGTGAGTCAATCCACTACGGCTCTGAAGAGGGCCTGGATTTCACCAACATGTACTTCTACACCGTGGCGTACCACGCTGTTCGCGCTTCGATGGAAATCGCTAAAGAACGTGGCGTGGC
This sequence comes from Brevibacterium mcbrellneri ATCC 49030, assembly GCF_000178455.1. Classification (GTDB taxonomy): domain Bacteria; phylum Actinomycetota; class Actinomycetes; order Actinomycetales; family Brevibacteriaceae; genus Brevibacterium; species Brevibacterium mcbrellneri. The sequence goes on from NZ_ADNU01000023.1 coordinate 131,877, forward strand.
CTTCGAAGGGTTCGAACGCTCCAAGTACGCAAGCGGCGAATACTTTGAGAAGTACACGCAGCAGGAGTGGGTGCCTCGCACGCAGAAGGTTGCTGACCTTTTTGAGAAGGCCGGCGTTCACATTCCTACACAGGACGATTGGGCTGCGCTTCGCGATGACGTTGCGACGTACGGAATCTACAACCAGAACCTGCAGGCCGTGCCACCCACGGGATCAATTTCGTACATCAACAACTCGACGGCATCGATCCACCCGATCGCTTCGCGCATTGAAATCCGCAAAGAAGGCAAGATCGGGCGTGTGTACTACCCGGCTCCGTTCATGACGAACGACAACCTGGAGTACTACCAGGACGCGTATGAAGTTGGGTACGAGAAGGTCATTGACACGTATGCAGAGGCCACCAAACACGTGGACCAGGGACTGTCGCTGACGCTGTTCTTTAAGGACACGGCCACCACACGTGACGTTAACCGTGCGCAGATTTACGCATGGCGTAAGGGAATCAAGACGCTTTACTACATTCGTATTCGCCAGATGGCATTGCAGGGGACCGAGGTCGAAGGCTGCGTTTCCTGCATGCTGTAAGCGCGCGGGTTTCAAGGGGAGATAAGAATGAGCGAAAAGCTTAAGTTGGTGTCCCATGTGGACGCGATTAACTGGAACCGTATCGAAGACGACGTCGATATGGAGGTGTGGGACCGTCTGACAGCTAACTTTTGGTTGCCAGAGAAGGTTCCACTGAGTAACGACGTTCAGTCGTGGGCAACACTCACTGACGATGAAAAGTTGCTGACGATGCGCGTGTTCACTGGTTTGACCTTGCTGGACACGATTCAGGGGACGGTCGGAGCTGTTTCATTGATTCCGGATGCGTTGACGCCACACGAAGAGGCTGTGTACACCAACATCGCGTTCATGGAGTCGGTGCACGCTAAATCGTATTCGTCGATTTTCTCCACGCTGTGCAACACACGTGAAATCGACGAGGCGTTCCGCTGGTCCACTGAGAACCAGAACCTGCAGAAAAAGGCCCAAATCATCGTCGACTACTACCGTGGCGATGATCCGCTGAAGCGCAAGGTCGCTTCGACTCTGCTGGAGTCCTTCCTCTTCTACTCGGGCTTCTATTTGCCGATGTACTGGTCGGCACACGCGAAGCTGACCAACACCGCAGATCTGATTCGCCTGATTATCCGTGACGAGGCTGTTCACGGGTACTACATCGGATATAAGTACCAGCGTGCTCTGGCAAACGAATCAACGGAGCGTCGTGACGAGCTCAAGGACTACACGTTCGCACTGCTGTACGACCTGTATGAGAACGAAGTGCAGTACACGCACGACCTTTACGACTCGGTTGGACTGTCTGAAGACGTGAAGAAGTTCTTGAACTACAACGCGAACAAGGCGCTGATGAACCTGGGATATGAAGCAATGTTCCCGTCCACGGTGACCGATGTGAACCCGGCTATTTTGTCGGCGCTGTCACCAAGTAGTGATGAGAACCACGACTTCTTCTCCGGTTCAGGTTCCTCGTACGTGATCGGTAAGGCTGAAAACACCGAAGACGACGACTGGGACTTCTAAACACGCCACGTGACATTCAAACGGCCGAGGTGCTACCACCTCGGCCGTTTGAATGTCAGAAGAAAAAGGTAAGCGGCCACAGCCGGGCGCTCAAAGACACCGGAGCGTTAGCGAGCCAGCTTGTTACGCAGGTCCTCTTGTGCAGCCTCAAACTCACTTACCAGGTTGGCAACCAACTCCCGGGCGGGAACCGAACCTGTGATGTGCCCAATTCCCTGGCCTGAACCCCAAATTTCCTTCCACGCTTTTGGCTTTGCACGCTCACCGGAGGCCGTGGACTCGAAGCTCATCGCAGAGGGGTCAGACACCGGCAGGTTCTCAGGGTCCAACCCGGCTGCCTCGATCGAGCCACGCAAGTAGTTTCCGTGAACGCCGGTGAACAGGTTGGAATAAACAATGTCATCGGCCGAGGAGTCAACAATCATGTTGCGGTAGCCGTCAACCACATTGGCTTCAGGTGTAGACAAGAACGCTGAGCCCACATACGCGAAGTCAGCGCCAGCAGCCAGCGCGGCAAGGACCGAGTGACCGTGCGCAATCGCACCGGACAGTGCCAGCGGTCCATCGAACCATTCGCGGATCTCGCGGACCAACGCAAACGGGCTCAAAGCCCCCGCGTGACCACCAGCACCTGCAGCCACAGCAATGAGGCCGTCCGCACCCTTTTCAACCGCCTTGTGAGCAAAGCGGTTGTTAATCACATCGTGCAAAACAATGCCACCATAAGAATGCACCGCTTCGATGACATCTTCACGTGCGCCCAGGGACGTGATCACAACGGGCACCTTGTGGTCGACAACGACGCCGAGGTCGTGCTCAAGTCGGTTGTTCGTCCGGTGGACGATGAGATTGACTGCGAGTGGGCCCACAGGCGCCCCGGGGTTTGCCGCGGCGTACTGGGCGTTGGATTCGGTAATGTCGGTGAGCCATTCGTCCAGAAGCTCTTGTGGGCGAGCGTTCAGGGTGGGAAACGATCCGATGACTCCTGACTGGCACTGCGCTTTGACGAGGTCTGGGCCAGAGGCAATAAACATGGGGGAAGAAATGATGGGGGCCGCAAGAGGTGTGCGCAAAATGTCAGGGAGTTCAGACACGAGTTGTCTCCTTCGAAAACTTGCCGTGATAAACGATCGTTCGGTTTGCCTAGAACTATAATCTGCGTCACGTTCGCTGACAAAACGAGGCCACCCGTTGAACGGGTGGCCTCGTTTTGCTTGTGCGTACTGCGTTTCGCGATTGGAATGTTTCGCGTTACGCCACGCGAGGATTAGGAGTCAGTGAACTTTGGTTCACGCTTTTCGACGAACGCTCCCATACCTTCCTTCTGGTCGTTCGTGGCCAGAGTGGAGTGGAAGAGACGGCGTTCAAACAGCAGTCCCTGCTGCAACGTGGTTTCGAACGAAGCGTTGACGGCTTCCTTCACCATGGCTGATGCGATGAGCGACTTGCTTGCGATGGTCTTAGCGATGTCAAACACGGTGTCCAGGAGCTCATCGTGTGGAACAACGCGAGCAACCAAGCCGGTGCGCTCTGCTTCTTCAGCGTCCATCATGCGCCCGGTCAAGCACAGGTCCATGGCCTTAGCCTTACCAATCGCACGGGTCAGACGCTGTGAACCGCCCATTCCAGGCAGAACGCCCAGGTTGATTTCTGGCTGGCCGAACTTCGCCTTTTCACTTGCAATGAGAATGTCGCACATCATCGCAAGTTCACAGCCGCCACCCAATGCAAAACCGTTGACGGCTGCGATGATGGGCTTGCGAACTGCGGTCAGACGGTTCCAGCCTTCGAACCAGTCGGCACGGTAGGCCTTTGCGAAGTCGAGTTCGCTCATTTCTTTAATGTCAGCACCCGCTGCGAATGCGCGACCTTCACCGGTAATGACGATGACACGCACATTGTCGTCTGCGTCAGCCTGAGCCGCTGCTTCGGTGACTTCCGTGAGTACCTGTAGGTTCAGCGCATTCAACGCCTTGGGACGGTCAAGAGTAATGGTTGCGATGCCGTTGTCGGTTTCGAACTTGATTGTTTCGTAACTCATGAAAACACCTTGTCTTGTACGGGGGTTGTAATAATGGATTCGACTTCCTGCGGGTCCAGGTCGGCAAGCGACGCTGGGTTCCACTTGGGGTTGCGGTCCTTATCGATGACCTGTGCGCGGATGCCTTCAGTAAGGTCAGGGTACTTGGCAATGTTCGTCGCGGTACGTAGGTCCTGTTCAAGAACATCGGCGAGCGACATTGACGCCGCCCGGCGGATCAGTTCAAACGTCACAGCAACTGACCGTGGTGACTTGGTTGCCAGAAGATCAGCCGTAGACTGCGCCTTCTCCGATTCGTGCGAACGAAGCGCTTCCACGATCTCTTGTGGCGAGTCCTTCGCGAAGCACTCAGCGATCCAAGAAACATCGTCGGCGAGCTCAACGGCAGGTGCGTCCTGCGCGAACTGAGCAACGACCTCGGCGACGTCTCCTGAGTTTTCCGCGAGAGCCTTAACCAACTCAGGCACCGAGGCGTCCGGCACGTAGTAGTCAGCCAGCCCGTACGCGATTGCGCCACCTGCGCCAATCGGAAGACCGGTCAGACCCAGGTACATGCCCACGTGCTGAGGCATGCGCGCCAAAATGTGGGTTGCGCCAACGTCAGGGAACAGGCCGATCGTGGTTTCGGGCATTCCGATCTTGGTGGAGTCGGTGACGATACGGACCGAGCCGTGTGCGGAAATCCCCACACCGCCACCCATCGTGATGCCGTTCATGATAGCGATGACAGGCTTGGGGTATTCAGCAAGCGTGTAGTTCATGAAGTACTCGTGACGGAAGAACTTCGCGTTGTCTGTACTGCCTTCGGTGATTGCTTTGTAGATCGCTTTGATGTCACCACCGGCGCACAGACCGCGTTCACCGCGACCCGTGATGAGCACTGCGCGGACTGAATCGTCGTCCTTCCACGCGCCCAGCGCTTCGTTGACGGTGTTGATCATGTCCACGCCCAGTGCGTTAATCGCTTTGGGCTTGTTCAGTTCGATGCGTCCTACACCGTTGTCGACGCTGACAATTACTTGCGGTTCGCTTGCTTCCGACATTTAGGCAACTCCTGTGCTCTTGCGCGAGATGATGACGCGCATGATTTCGTTCGTTCCTTCAAGAATCTGGTGGACACGCAGGTCGCGAACCAGTTTCTCCACTCCATACTCTGCCAGATAGCCGTATCCGCCGAAGATCTGCAGTGCGCGATTTGCCACGTCAAAGCTGATATCGGTGGATTTCAGTTTGGCCATCGCTGACAGCAGGGTTGTGTTGGGGTCGTTGGCGTCATATGCCGAGGCCGCCCTCCAGAGGAAGGAGCGTGCGGCTTCCAGGTCGGCCTGCATTCCAGCAACTTCGAAGCGCAGTGCTTGGAACTGGTTGAGTTCTGCGCCAAAGGCCTGGCGTTCGCTCATGTAGGTGACGGCCTTTTCGAGTGCGGACTGGGCTCCTCCGAGTGCGCAGGCTCCAATGTTGAGGCGTCCTCCGTCGAGGCCCGACATGGCGATCTTGAAACCGGTTCCTTCGTCGCCAATACGGTCTTCAACGGGAACCCGCACGTTGTCGAGCATGACCTGGCGGGTGGGTTGCGCGCGCCAGCCCATTTTCTTTTCGTTCGTGCCAAAGGACAGCCCTGGGGTGTCTTTGTCGATCATGAATGCGGAGATGCCTTTTGCGCCGACGTCGCCGGTGCGTGCCATGACGAGGTAGGAGTCAGAGGATCCTGCCCCGGAGATGAACTGTTTGACACCGTTGAGGACGTAGTGGTCACCGTCCAGGCGGGCCGAGGTGGCAAGAGCCGCTGCGTCAGAGCCGGCGCCTGGTTCTGTGAGGCAGTAGCTGGAGAGCTTGTCGAAGTTGGTGAGGGGTGTGAGCCACCGCTGTTTCTGGTCCTCATCGGCGAACTTGTCGAGTACCCAGGCGACCATGTTGTGGATGGAAATGTAGGCGGCTACCGCGGGGCATGCGGTTGAAAGCGCTTCGAAGATGAGGGCGGCGTCCATGCGCCCGAGTCCTGAGCCTCCGGATTCTTCGGATACGTAGATGGACGCCATCCCAAGTTCGCCCGTCTGTTTGATGACGTCGACGGGGAAGTGGTGGTTTTCGTCCCATTCAAGTGCGTGGGGTGCGATCATTTCGTCGGCAAAAGTGCGCGCCATGTTGGCGATTTCGCGTTGATCGTCTGTCAGTCCAAAAGTGAGTGCAGCGGCTGGGTGCGCCATGGAACCTCCAATTCGTGGTGTTGGTCACCATGGTATGCGCATTTAGTTGGACGTCAAAGTAAATGGGCTGAACTTTTCCGGTGCTTGGCGAGTAGCTCGAGGGCGCGCGTGAGATCTTCTGGGTCGAGGCCGGGGGAGGCGAAGACCTTCTCGTTGAGGGCGACGGTTGCACGCTCAGAGAGTTCGCGCCCTTCTTCTGTGAGGCAGACCAGGGTTGTCCTTTTGTCGTTCGGGTGTGTCTCGCGCGTGACGAGTCCGGCTTTCTCGAGGCGGTCAACGGCGTTGGTGGTGCTTGTGGGGTGGACTTGAAGACGTTGAGAAACCTTAGAGGTGGGAAGTTTTCCGGTCTTTGTGAAGCGAAGAAGTGTGAGGAGTTCGTAACGAGCGAACGTAAGATTCATAGGGCGCAAAACCGCTTCAACGCGCCCCAGCATGATTTGATGCGAACGCATGATCGACGTGACGAATGACATGCCGTCTGCAAATTCACTGTTTCCGTCGTCGATCCATTTGCGCTTAGCTTCTTCAAGCGGGTCAAAGTGCGTCACTGGGTAACCTCCTTGGCGTTCCCACCTTATGACGAATGATCTTGCCACGAATGTCGTCTCGTGCCACGATCGAGGTGTGTGCGGACGCTTAAACATGGCTTCAGACCCGGCTGACATTGGTCGCGAGCTGGGAGTTGAGCATGAGCGGTACGCGTTTTCGCCGCGTTATAACGTGCCCCCGGGTTCGGCGCTACCTATTGTTTGCGATTCGGTGAGCGATACGGGTGAAATCCTTAGGTGTTTGGAGACCGCCGGGTGGGGTTTGGTTCCTGGTTGGGCTAAGGATCTGAAAATTGGCTTCCGTGCTTTTAATGCGCGTAGCGAGACTGTTGCGGATAAACCCATGTTTCGTTCTGCTTTTGCGCGCCGCCGATGTGTCGTTCCTGTAAGCGGCTATTACGAATGGGCAGTAGAAGACGGTGAAAAAACTCCGTGGCTCATGCACGGCGACGGCTGGTTGTTTTTGGCTGGCTTATATGAGTTTGCAAAATGTGATGCCTTAGGTATTCCTGAGACCGATCCGCGGGTAACCGAAGGCTGGTACGTCTCAACGACGATACTGACGATGCCGTCCCAGGGCCATTTAGTGGATGTGCATGACCGCATGCCTCTGATGCTGGACCGGGAGGGGGTCGACCGGTGGTGCGAGCAGGTGGAGACAAAGGGGGAGGCCCTGAGTATTCTCGACGTTGCGCTGCAGGCAGTTGATGTGGATCGCGTTGAGCGGTACCGGGTTTCGCGTGCCGTGGGTAATGTGCGCAACGACGGGCCAGAGCTCGTTGCTCCAGTGAGTGAGTAGCTGGCCGAGGTGTACGTCGGTTGCTGATGTGGCGCGCAAGTCGATGTGTTGCGAAGGTCACGTCGCGCGGGCTTGCGTGCCCGCTGTAAATGGCATAGATTATTTGCTTGTCGCCTCAAGGACGGAAACGACTTTGAGGTGAACATCCGGAAAGATTTTCAGGACTTGCGAGTCGTAGACTTGCCAAGAAATAAAATTTGTTCTAGGATGGAGAAGTTGCCTCGATCGAGG
>NZ_ADNU01000022.1 GCF_000178455.1 Brevibacterium mcbrellneri ATCC 49030
CACTCTGCGCAGGGCCGCCCGCCTTTAACCAAAGACTAGAAGTACTGGTTAAGAAGTTCGTCAGCCTGGCCTTCCCACTTGGCGTAAGCGTCTGGGAAGGCAGAAACCTGAACGGCCTGAGCGGCGTCACCTGGCGCCATCTGTTCCCAACCCTGGATCTGAAGGAGACCGTTTGGGGACACCTCGGGGTTCACTCCGTAGAACGACTTGGCAGCGAACACTGGGTCCTGAACCTGCTCAGGGGTTCCCCACCCTGCCGATGGGCGCTGCTGGAACAGACCCAAGGAGTCACGGTCACCGTAGTTGACGTTGATGAGGTTGGACTCCTGTGATGCAGTCATGAGAGCAATCTTGATGCCCTGGCGGCTAATGCCGTTGTCCTTACCCACCTGAATGATGGTCTTTGCGTTCTCAACCTGCTCTGGGCTGAGATCAGCAGCGGCAACAGCCTGCGCGTCGGGGAAAGCTGGCTTGGTGCCTTCAGTTGCCATAGCTGGGCCTGTTGCCAGGACACCTGCAGCGAGAATTCCGGTTGCAATAGCGGTGCTCGTTGTGATGCGGGTAATTGTCTTCACGATGTTCGCTCCTGTCATGGATTGTTCTCGTTTCCTTGGCCCCAGTTCGCGTCATCTGCAGTGCTCTTCATGCGAAATACTCTCATGCTGAACTGCCGGGGAAGTCGAGGAACCGAATCTCGGAGCCAATATCTACGTTCACACAGGTCAGAGACCTCAACAACCGTTTTTTCATCAAAGGAATCTCACCGTTTCTTGGCCAATTAATGACCGTGCGAAACCCGAACCACCACCACGAACGGCTCTCACATGCGGAACACGCAAGAAAGGCCATCGCATTCTGAGACAATCCCTGACTCTCACCTGAAAATTGCCCTCACCTTCAATGAACCCCTCACCCACGTAGGCTTGGACACATGAACCTCACCGTGACAACGACCTCGGGCACTTTCGAAGGAACTACCTCACGCGACACCCGACGCTGGACTGGAATCCCCTACGCGCACCCGCCGGTGGGAGCAGATCGGTTTCAGGCACCTCGGCCGTTTGAAGCCGCCCCAAACACGGCGCCCCTCCCCGCAACGCGATTCTCAAACCCCGTCCCCCAGTTCAACCCCATGGGCGACGGACCCAAGCGGACCGAAGACCCCAACTGGCTCACCGTCAACGTGTGGGCGCCGCTCGAACCGGTTGAAAACGCCCCGGTCATGGTGTGGATCCATGGGGGTGCGTATGTGGAAGGCTCGGCGGCGAACCCGCTGTACATAGGTGCGGTGTTTGCGCAGATGAGCGTGGTGTTCGTGTCGGTGAACTACCGGCTGGGCATCGAAGGTTTCATGGAGTTCCCGGACGCGCCATCCAACCGTGGCCTGCTCGATCAGGCGCAGGCGCTCAGGTGGGTGCGGGAGAACGCGCAGGCCTTTGGCGGGGACCCTGCGAACGTGACGGTCTTTGGGGAATCCGCCGGCGCGGGCTCCATCCACTGCCTGCTGGTCATGCCAGAAGCCCAGGGGCTGTGTGACCGCGCGATCCTCCAAAGCCCACCCGCCATGGTGCTGGAAAAAGAATTGGCCCAGGACGTGACCGCGGAATTCGCAGCCCACGCCGCCCAGATGGGCCTGCCCGTCACGGAACCCACCGCGCAGTCCTTTACCAACCTCACCCCCGAGCAGGGCGAAGAACTCATGGTGGCGTTTTCGCAGGGGCAGGGCCGGTATTTCCCTAGGTGGGGCAAGGCGGCCGCGTTCACCCCACCTTTGATTCCGGCGGTCGACGGCACTGTGTTGCCTGCCGACCCATGGTCTTTACCGCTCCCAGACGGGGTGGATGTTCTGGTTGGACACACGCGCGACGAGTTCAGGCTGTTCACTAACCTGATGAACGCCGAGGTGACGCAGCAACGCGCGTATGAGCGGGTGGGCATGGTGGGGCCTGGCTCGCAACTCCTGGAAAACGCGCAGAGTGGCACCGGGGACCTTGAGGCAGCCCAGTCACAGGCACGTGAACTGAGCATGAAGTACGTCAAGGCTCTGGGCGATGTCACACCTGAACAGCTGTTTGAGTGGGTCCAAACCGACTACATGTTTACCGTGCCCACTCTTTTAGTCGCAGATGCCGCGCAAAAACGTGGCACACCCGCGTACTCGTATCTGCTGGCTGTCGACCCGGACGGTGGTATGGGTTCGCCTCACGTGGCTGACCTTCCGCCGCTGTTCGACTCGTTCCGTTCCTTCCACGGCCACATGCTGTACCCCAACCCAACAGAGGCGGACCACGCGCTTGGCCAGCGTATGCGCGAGGCGTGGGTCCAGTTCGCGCGCACCGGCAACCCGGGTTGGGAGCCGTGGACACGGGAACACCCCACAACCCGAGTCTTTGGCTACGAGGACCGCACGTGCCCTCACCCGTTCATGGATCGGTTCACAGCCTTTGACCATGCTCCTTCCCGCGCTTTACCCTTACTGGGTAGTAACGAGAGGGCCTCATGACCGAACCCAACAACGCATCCCCAAACGAACAGCCAAGCTCGCAGTCGCGGGCGCAGGCGGACTCACAGGCGCAAGGGACTGACCCACGCCCGCAGTCGTTCAAAGACTTGAAACCCTGGGAAGGCGAGGCCCGCACGGGTGACAAGGTTCTCCTCTGGTTCCTCTTTGGCGTGCCGGCGTTCTACATGGTGCTGTTGCCTCTTCGCCCCTTCCTCATTGCGAAAATTCCCACCGTTCTCGCCCTTATTACCGGTGCCCGCACGGTCATCGCAGGCGCCGGAGCCTTCGCCGCAGTTGAAAGCCGTTCACTCACCCTGGTGATCCTGGCGGGGCTCTTTGGCATGCTGAAGTTTGACTGGCTGTTCTGGCTGGCCGGCAAAATGTGGGGCGAAGGTGTACTCAGGCTGTACGCGACGACCCCTGCACAGAGGCGTCAGTTCGAGAAAATCAAGCGCATGCCCCGGTGGCTGCTTTACCTCATGCTGTTCTTCAGCCGTTTCCCCGGTGTTCCCGGCCCCATCGTCGCGCTCATCGCGGGTTGGAGCCGCGTGCGGTTTCTGCCGTATTTCCTTGTCACGGCCGCTGGGGCACTTGTCATGTCCATCGCGCTCGCCACATTGGGCTACGTTATTGGCCAACCTGCCGTCGACGTGCTCAAAGTCGTCGACAAGTACGCGATCTTTATTTCCTTTGCGCTGATCTTTGGGCTCGTTGGCTGGTCCAGCTTCCGCAGCAACAAAAAACGCCAGGCTTCCTAAACGCGCCGGTGTGAGCGTTGGCGCACCTTCCTGCCCGCGCCCTCCTGACGCCTGCCTGCTGGGAAGCCCTACCCTCTTTGGGCCAAAGCGAACGGCAACACCGAGGTGGCTCCCGCCTCCCGTAGCAAGCGTCCGGTGATGGCGAAGGTCCAGCGGGAAACGACCTCGGCGTCCACCAGCAACACCGCCCGCCCCTTCACGCGCGCCGCCAGCTCCGGGCTCACAGCAAAGGCGTCATGCAGGTTCTTGACCCGGAACGGCGAGTTGACGTCGGGGCTACCGGGGTCTTTCAGCGCGTCCAGGGCCCCCGCGTACTCCATGCGCCCGGTGGTGGCGATGCCTCGGGCCAGGGATTCGACCGCGTTGGGGCGGGTGAAACCAGGCACGGCCACAACAACCTGCGGCCGAGGTGGGGCACTGCCTTCCAGGCCACTTCCGTTGCCGCTTCCCTCGCCACCATCGGCCTTCCACCCCCACTGCGCGAGGACTTGGGTGACCAGCTGGCCGATGTGGTTTGGGATCGGTTGGTCGGGCGCGCCGGGGGCCAGGAATTCGCGCAACACCTGCCCAGGCCCCAGGTCACTGAGCCGAGCAACAGCGCGCCCCGGCTCACACTGCTGGTCAGCGGGGATTTTCCCACTGAGGTTCACGCCGATCCGGTTCAAGTGCGCCGGCCACTGTTTACGCGGTTCAATAATGAGGCCCACCCGGTCGAGCTCACTCCGGGCCACGGTTTGTGCTTGCGCGCTCACGGATTCGTTCCACCACACACCAGCGCACGTGTCACACCGCCCACACGCCGTAGCCGTCCCGTCGTCCAACGTCCCGGCTAAGAACACCATGCGGCACTGCGTGGTCTTTTCGTAGGCGAGCATTTCGCGGGCCTCGTCAGCCCTGGTCTGGGCCACGGCCGCGTAACGCTCAGCGTCATAGGTCCACGGCACCCCGGTGCGCACGTATCCCCCGCGCACCCGCTGGGCGGCCCCGTCAACCGTGAGCACTTTCAGCAGCAGTTCCAACCGGTTACGCTTGATGCCCACCAGTGGTTCCAGCGCGGGGACTGACCGTGGCTCATCCCCCAACGCGTCAAGCACTGCGGTGGCGTCCTGCTCGTTAGGCATGGTGGCGTTGGCGAAGTATTCCCACACGTTTTCGTCGTCGTGCCCGGGCAGCAGGAGCGCGTCCGCGGAGTCGGTCGCGCGCCCCGCACGCCCCACCTGCTGGTAGTACGCGACGGCTGAGCTGGGCGCACCCACGTGGATAACGAACCCCAGGTCTGGTTTGTCGAATCCCATCCCCAGCGCCGAGGTCGCCACCAGCGCCTTCAGGGCGTTCCCCTTGAGTGCGTCCTCAAGTTCGATCCGTTCTTCCGGGTCGGTCCCGCCGGTGTAGGCGGCGACCGTGTGGCCCGCGTGGCTGAGCGCCGTGGCGATGTCTTGGGCCGCGGATTTGGTGAGCGTGTAGATGATTCCACTGCCGGTGAAGTCGTTGAGGTGTTCGGTGAGCCACGCGATTCGGTGGGCCGCCGAGGTGGTCTGGGCTACCCCTAAGCGCAGGCTTGCGCGGGATAGGGGCCCGCGGATGACGCGGGTGTTGTGGCCCAATTGGGCGGCGACGTCGTCCACAACACGGGAGTTAGCCGTGGCGGTGGTGGCGAGCACGGGGGTGTTGGCTGGCAGGTGTTCAAGGAGGGCGCCAATCCTGCGGTAGTCGGGCCTGAAGTCGTGCCCCCAGTCTGAAATGCAGTGTGCTTCGTCCACCACGATCATGCCTAGCGTGTTTTCTAGCGGGGTGAGCACCGTGTTGACGAACGTGGGGTTGGTGAGGCGTTCGGGCGATATGAGGAGCACGTCCACGTCGCCGGCTCGCACCTGCTCTACCACCTCGTCCCATTCGGTGGCGTTGGCCGAATTAATAGTCAACGCCTTTACCCCAGCCCGCGTGGCGGCAGCTACTTGGTCGCGCATGAGCGCAATCAACGGGGAGATGATGAGCGTGGGGCCTTCCCCTTGTTCGCGTAACAGGCGAGCGGCCACAAAGTAGACGGCAGATTTACCCCACCCGGTGCGTTGTACCACCAGCACGCGGGAACGCTGCTCCACCAGGGATTCGATCGCCTCAAATTGGCCGTCCCGGAACTGGGCATCAGGGTTGCCCGTGAGTTCGGTCAGGATTTCGCGAGCCCTCATTACTCCCTACCCAATGTGTACTGTTGACAGCACTCTATACGGGGCCTCTGACACCAAGTGAGGGAACCGTTTGCGCAACCGACTCATTTCGGCCCGCACGGTCACTGGCGATACCTCGGCGGACCTCCACACCTCGCGGGCGATGTCGTGAACGTCCAGCGGGCGCGTGGCGTGCATGAGGCAAAGCAGAATCGCACAATGGCGGGGTGACAGCGAGAACACACTTTCACCGTTGTTGTCGACAAATCGCAGTTCGTTCGTCACCGGGTTGAGCACATATTCCGCACGGTTAACTGCTTGTTCAAGAGGAGTAACAACGACCACATCATCGTTGACGGTCAAGGAGGCTGGCCCTATTCCAGGAACCAGGTGAACCGCTTCGTCATTCACTGCATTAAGATCCAATTTGTCAGGTGCTTCAACCCCAATCGCGCCCAGGACCCACCCGTTGCGGTCGCACAGAATGAGCGGGCCACCGCTGTGCTGGAATTGAGGCAAGACTTTGACACGGAGTGCGTCTAGCCTGCGTCGGTGTTCCACTTCCATCATCAGTTCAACCTGTGATGCAACGGACTGCACGAGCCCAAGAACTGCTGGGTGGCTCTGTGACACTGGACCAGAAACGTCGAGCACGGCGATCGGCCGTCCTGTGGCCGGGTTACGAACCGGGGCCGCACTACATGACCAGTCATGTTGATCAACGCACCAGTGTTCCGGCCCATGCACTTGCGTAGGCCGTCCGGTCAGAGCAGTAATTCCAATCGCGTTCGTCCCCACTCCGGTTTCTGACCACAGTGCCCCTGGAACCATTCCAATCGAGTCGGCGTGCGCAATCGCGCTTCTGCTTCCAAACCGCATGGCAACGTGCGAGCCTTCCAGAGCAAGAACCCCTACCAGTTGCGAGTTCGCTAACGCAGGCGCAAACGCGTGAGTGATGAAGTCAATGAGCGCTTTCGCATCAATCGCGTGCGTCTCCTGGATGCCGTCAAACGCTTCTGGAACCGAGTCCGGGTTAATCTGCGGGTCCGGCGTGCCCTGCCGCACTCCGGCTTTCCGCACGCGTTGCCACGATGCTTCAATGACCGGCCGAGGTCGTGGCCCGTTGGCACGCCCATGCGCGCCGTGGCGCACGGCCGATGTATGGATCGGCCGGAGCTGGTCGGCACGTTCTTTGGGATCGTCATCGAATCCGAACGCAGGTTCCGCCCACGGGTATTTCACCATAAGACCTCCAACCAGGATTCCACATAGGATACGCACCCCACGTGTCTCAAAACAACCTATGTCCACCACAGTTGCAACATGTTGCAAACGCTCTCTTACCCAGTGTTTATGCGAAAACCGCATGTCTCACGCCGCCGTAGCGTTGCCCACGTCACACCTGGTCCTTAACGTGTGAATCGTTCATAGGGAGCACTACTCAAAAGAATTGAGGCAGGCAATGGAGCCCACAAAGGAACAACTCATTGGCGCTTACGACAAGATGTCGAAAATTCGCGCGTTTGAGGATCGTTTACACAAGGAAAATCTCACCGGCGACATTCCCGGTTTTATCCACCTGTACGCAGGTGAAGAAGCGATTGCGGTGGGGATGTGTGAAAATCTCACCCCTGCTGACAAGATCGCGTCAACCCACCGTGGTCACGGCCACTGCATCGCAAAAGGTAGCGATGTCACCAAGATGATGCTCGAAATTTTTGGAGCCCAAGATGGTCTGTGCCACGGCAAGGGCGGATCCATGCACATCGCAGACCTGGACACCGGAATGCTGGGTGCCAACGGAATCGTCGGTGGTGGACCACCCATCACCGTGGGTGCTGGATTGACGGCTAAGTATCGGGGCGAAGGCCATGTCGCCGTGTCGTTCACTGGTGACGGTGGTTCGAACCAAGGCACCACTTTTGAAGCCATCAACATGGCGGTTGTCCTTCAACTTCCCGTCATTTTCGTTTTCGAAAACAACGGAATGGGTGAAGCTACGGGCGCAGAGTTCGCCGTAGGTTCAAAGGACATCGCATCCCGCGCAGCAGGTTTTGGACTTCCTGCAGTCACCGTGGACGGCAACAACTTCTTCGACATGTACCAGGCGTCCCGTGAAGCCGTACACCGTGCGCGCAACGGAGGTGGCCCGACGGTGATCGAAGCTGTTTCCTACCGCTACTACGGCCACTTCGAAGGAGACCCGGGACTGTACCGCGAACAAGATCAGGTCGCCCAATACAAGGCCAAAAACGACCCGTTGCAGATCTTCCGTGCTCAGGTAGAAGGCCAAATTTCTGCAGAAGAGCTCGACAAGATCGATGAGTCAAACATTGAGCTGGTCGACGAGGCGGTCAAAAAAGCCCGCGCAGCTAAGCAACCAGATCCGTCAGAAGTCCACACGGACGTTTACGTTTCATACTGACCTAGGAGTCACCAATGGCTGAAATGAGTTTCCGCGAAGCAATTCGCAACGCAATGGCTGACGCCATGCGAGAAGACAACGATGTCGTTCTTATGGGTGAAGACTTGCGCGGGGGTAAAGGGGGAACCAACCCTGACCCTGATGTCGAAGCCTTCGGAGGAGTCTTTGGTGTGACCGAAGGCCTGTGGACCGAATTTGGCGATGACCGCGTGATCGACACTCCTATCACCGAAAGCGCGATCATGGGGTTGGCCGCAGGATCAGCCCTGACGGGTCTACGCCCAGTAGCTGAACTGATGTTCATGGACTTTTTTGGCGTGTGCTACGACCTCATCTATAACCAAGCCGCCAAGTTCCGCTACATGTTCGGCGGTAAAGCAACAACTCCACTGGTGATCCGGGGAATTATTGGTGCTGGAGTTGGTGCTGCCGCTCAGCACTCCAACTCTCCGTACCACCTGTTCACGTCAACAGCGGGTGTGAAGTGCGTAGTGCCGTCTAACGCGTACGACGCTCGTGGGCTGCTCCTGGAGTCGATTCGCGACGATGACCCGGTCATTTTCTGCGAACACAAGATGATCTACGACATGAAGACGGAAGTCCCTGACGACCCGTACACGATCCCACTGGGTGTCGCTTCATACCCTCGCCGTGGAACCGATGTCACCGTGGTCGCTCTGGCCCAGTGCGTGAACTATGCGACCCAAGTTGCCGACAAACTGGCATCAGAGGGAATTAGCGTGGAAGTTGTTGACCCACGCACCACGTCACCGCTGGATGAAGACAGCATCCTCGAATCGGTCGCGGCGACCGGTCGTCTAGTCGTTGCAGATGAGTCAGCTAACCGGTGCGGATTCGCCCACGATATCGCTGCTCTCGTAGCTAACAAGGGATTCAGTTCACTCAAGGCGCCGGTGCAACTCGTCACCCCACCTCACACACCAGTGCCATTCTCCGCTCCTCTGGAACAGGCTTGGATCCCCGGCCCCAGCAAGATTGAGGCCGCTGTACGCGCTGTAGTGGAGGCGTAAAAATGTCGACGATTACAGGACTGTTTGTCCCTAAATGGGGCATGACAATGGACGAGGGAACCCTCACCGAATGGCTCGTCAACGAAGGTGACGAGGTTTCTGCCGGTACCGCGATCGCCTCAATGGAGTCGAGCAAGATTTCCGGCGAGATCGAAGCAGACGAGGCTGGTGTCCTGGCCAAGCAGGTACTCTCAATTGGCGAAACCGCCCCAGTTGGTGCGCTTATTGGTGTCATCGGTGGTGCGGACACACCCGCTGAGGACATCGACAAGTTTGTCTCCGAACACTCGAGCGCTGCACCCGAAGAGGCACCTGAACCGTCTTCGAACGAACCAGCCAAAGAGTCCACGAAGAAACAGGAACCTGCCCCCAAGGCAGAAAAACCTGCACCTGCTCCCAAAGCGAAGAAGCCTTCCAAAGCCTCTGCTGGAAAGGTGAACATTCCGCAAGAACTGCGTGGCTTTGACTCCGCTCCGGCAACCGAGCACGCTCTGGACCTGTCTCGTAAACACGACATCAAGCTGTCCTCCGTGACCCCAACCGGTCGCGCTGACCGTGTCACGGTTGCTGACCTCGTTGAGGCTGTCAAACAGGCAGGTGGCTCGCTGACGTTCGGCAACGACCGTGAGCGCGTGAACTTTGTTCCGCACGTGGGTGACGACGCGGATGTTCCGGCCACGGAACACGCCAGGGACAAGGCAGAAGAGTTGGGCGTAAATCTGCGCGACTGTCGCCCAACGGGACGCGCTGGGCGCATCACCGTTGAAGACGTTGTCGCTGCACACAGCCGCCTCAGCGGGGGCTCGCAGGATACGTCCGCTGACTCGACAGCGGACCCGAAAACCACCTCGGCGGTCTCAAACTCCGCCCAAGAGGTCCCCATGAGCCAAATGCGGCAGGTCATTGCTGGGCGTTTGAAAGAGTCGTACTTGGAGTCGCCTCACTTCCGGGTGACGGCACACGCCAACATCGACAAGCTCCTCGAGTTCCGACGCGAGGTAAACGCTCAGCGCCGTGATCTCAAGGTCAGCGTCAACGACCTGGTCGTTGCGGCTGTTGCCCGTGCGCTGGTTGCAGTCCCTGAGATGAACGCGCAGTTCGATGCGGAAGAAAACGTCATTCGCCAGTTCGAACACGCGGACATCTCGGTGGCTGTCGCAACAGAAGAGGGCCTCATCACCCCGATTGTCACCCACGCGGACACGCGCACCATCAGCGACATCTCGAGCATCATGGTGGACCTGGCCACGCGCGCAAAAGCTGGTCAGCTGAAACCTGACGAGTTCCAGGGTGGCACGTTCAGCGTGTCGAACCTGGGCATGTTTGGAGTTTCGCACTTCGACGCGATCATCAACCCGCCACAGGTCGCGATCCTGGCAGTCGGATCGGCAAGCCGCCAGTTTGTGCCCGATGACAACGGTGAACCAGTGGCAGCAAACCTTCTGCCGCTGACCGTTTCAGCTGACCACCGCGTGATCGACGGGGCGACAAACGCTCGTTTCGCGGCTGAACTCAAGAGGCTTCTGGAAAGCCCCAGCCTCATCGTCGTGTAAGGAGAACGTTTCATGCATTCCGAAAACGATTCGTTCGACGTCATCGTCATTGGTGCGGGCCCCGGTGGGTATGTGGCGGCCGGGAGGGCCGCCCAGCTGGGGTTGCGCACCGCGGTGATCGAACGCGCGGAACTGGGCGGGATCTGCCTCAACTGGGGCTGTATCCCCACCAAGGCGTTGCTCCACGGCGCCGAGGTGGCCCGCACCTTGCGGACGTCCGCCCAGGTTGGTGTGGCCGTGGGCGAGGTTGACATCGACTATTCAGCGCTGGTCGCCCACTCACGCCAGACGTCTCAGACGCTCACCAGCGGGATTGCTGGGCTCATGAACGCGCGAGGTGTGACGGTCCTTGCCGGTACCGCAACCGTGGCTGGCAAGGGTCAGGTCGACGTTGAGATGGAAAGCGAAACTCGGCATTTGCGCGCCACGCACGTTGTCATTGCAACTGGGGCGTCACCTCGGTCTTTGCCAGGGATTGAACCTGACGGTGACCGTATTTGGACGTACCGGGACGCACTGGCCACAACCGAGATCCCGTCATCCCTGGTGGTCGTTGGGTCTGGTGCGATCGGGTCTGAGTTCGCTTCGCTGTTTGCCGACATGGGTTCGGACGTCACCCTTCTTGAAGCGGCGGATGACTTCTTGCCAGCTGAAGAGAAGGCTGCGTCATCCCAGGTGCAAAAGGCCTTTGAAGCCAAAGGGATCGACGTTCGCACGGGTGTGACCGTCAACGGTGTGAACGCCCATGCAGACGGTGTGGACGTCGAGGTCGACGGTGAAACCATCACCGCAGAACGTGTTCTGTTGGCCGTTGGTGTGCAGCCGAACTCTGCGGGGCTGGGGCTTGAAGAGTTCGACGTGTGCGATGAGCGTGGCTTCATCAGGACCGACGCGTTTGGCAAGACCGAGGCGTGGGGGCTGTACGCGATCGGAGACGTTGCCGGTGGCCCTATGTTGGCGCACAAGGCCTCACATGAAGCGCTCGTGTGCATTAACGCGCTTGCGGGCTTCGACCGGACTCCACCTGCCAAGGATTGGCGGGCGTGGGTCCCGCGGTGTACGTACACGTATCCGGAGGTCGCGTCGATCGGTTTGAGCGCCCAACAGGCAACCGAACAGGGCTACTCCCCTGTTGCTCGCCCGATCCGCTTTGCAGAGAACGGACGCGCCTTGGGCACCACGGAAACCGACGGTTTCGCACAAGTGCTCGTCGATGAAGCCTCTGGTGAAATCCTGGGTGGCAGCATCGTGGGACATGACGCGACGGAGCTGATTTCGCTCCTGTCAGTCGCACACGCGACAGGCGCTGATGCGGAAGAGTTCACCCACGCGATCATTCCGCACCCGTCGCTTGCTGAATCTGTTCACGAAAGTGTCCTTTCAGCACTTGGCAGGCCAGTCAATTCGATGTAGTTCTTGCCTACGAATTGCTTTCCTCTGGCTACAGGGTTATGTTTATCCACAAGTTCCGGGGACGGTGAAAGTCCGTACCGGCGGTTACAGTCCGCGACCTGAAACATATGTTTCGGCTGACTCGGTGAAATTCCGAGACCGACAGTTACAGTCTGGATGGGAGGAACTTGTGGGTGCTTAGCACCCCTTTTCGGGTACCCGTACCCACGTGACCCCTGCGGTCAGTGGATACTTGGGGACACCTCGGCCTTCCATCATCCCGGTGTAAACGGGAGGTCAGATGGAAGCTCTTCACTCAGCCACACGCGCGGCTCTTGGTGCCGCGACCCGTGGCGTGCGTGGCGCAAATCCGCTGGTAGGCGCAGCAGTGCTGTGGGACGACGGCACGTTCACCACCGGCTACCACCAAGGCGCAGGCACCCCACACGCTGAACCTGACGCGATCCGCAACGCTTCTCCCCGCTCAACAACCGGGGCCACCCTGGTTGTCACGCTCGAACCCTGCTCCCACACCGGACGTACCGGCCCGTGTACCCAAGCCATCATCGACGCTGGCATCACACGGGTCGTTATCGCCAGCCGTGATCCTAACCCTCAAGCTTCCGGCGGCGCCCAGACCCTCACCGAGGCGGGCGTGGAAGTCCTGTTCCTCAACGACCTCGGGCAGTCATGGGCGCACGAAGTGGCCACCCAAGCTCACCGCCTCAACGCCCGCTGGTTCACCGCCGTCACCCACGACCGGCCGTTCATCACCGCGAAAATTGCGCAAAGTCTGGACGGGTGTGTGGCTGCTCGCGACCGCACGAGTCAGTGGATTACGGGAGCGGAGTCGCGGGCACACGCGCACCTGACGCGCGCCCGGGTTGACGCGATCGCGGTGGGCACCGGCACCGCCCACGCCGACAACCCGCGGCTGACCGCCCGGACTGGTGACTCTCCTCACCAACCCATCCCCGTGGTGTTCGGAACCACTGCGCTGCCTGGGGATTCGCACCTCGGGCGCAACCCGCGCACCCTCACGTACTCGGAGGTGGGTGCGGGATTGCGTGACCTCCGCCGCCGAGGTGTTTCCCACCTTCTCCTGGAAGGCGGCCCCACGCTGATGGCTCACTTTCTGCAACACGATCTTGTCGATGAGCTCCACGTGTACACCGCACCTCTGCTGTTAGGTGACGGGATCCGCGCGCCTCTCAGCGTGGACACGCTGGCTCAAGGCCTCAGGTTTGTTCCCGATGCCCCGCCTGAAGCGCTGGGCTCCGATACCTTTACTCGCTTCATGAAAGAGGTGTGATGTTTACAGGAATTGTGCAAAAAGTGGTACCGGTTCATGCGGCGGAGCACCGTGACGGTTACGCGCGGATCGTGCTAGAAACCGGGGAGCTCACTGCGGACCTGCCGCCGGGTGGCTCTCTTGCGGTGAACGGCGTGTGCCTCACGGAAACCGAATCGCCTGCGAGCGCCGGCCGTTTCACGGCTCACGTCATGGAAGAAACCCTGCGACTCACTAATTTAGGGGCTTTGGGCGCTGGTTCGTTCGTCAACGTTGAGCGATGCCTGGCTATGACGGACCGGTTGGACGGCCACATTGTGCAAGGGCACGTGGACGCTGTGGGCGAAGTGCTCGCGGTGACTGAACTGGCTGGGTCTCGGATTGTGCGCGTGTCTGTTCCCGAACACTTAGCACCACTCATGGCGGTGAAAGGGTCCGTTGCGCTCAACGGGGTGAGCCTCACGGTCACCGCGGTCAGTGATGCAAGACCTGGGGCCGGGGTGGGACCTGCCCACTGGGTTGAAGTGTCCCTGATACCCGCCACGTGCGAAAACACGACCTTCGGAACAGCCCAAGTGGGCGACCTGGTCAACATCGAAGCCGATGTGGTCGCCCGCTACACCGCCCGCCTCAATCAGTTTGGTACGACAAAGGAAAACTCATGACTGTGCTCGATGCTGCTCTCAACACCAACGCTTCCAATCCGGTTGAACTTGACTCAATCGACCTCGCAATCGCCGAACTCAAACGGGGCCGCCCCATCGTGGTGGTCGACGATGAAGACCGCGAAAACGAAGGCGATCTCATCATGCCCGCCCACACCGTCACACCGGAGTGGATGGGGTTCATGGTGAGGCACACCTCGGGCGTTATTTGCGTGCCCATGCTGCCGGAACGGGCAGCGGAACTGGACCTGCGCCCCATGGTGGCCAACAACCAGGACCCCAAAGGTACCGCCTACACGGTGTCCTGTGACGCGGCTGCCGGGGTTTCGACCGGCATCAGCGCCGCCGACCGCGCACACACCGCCAACCTGCTGGCCAATCCGGGCTCTAACACCTCAGACTTCACCCGTCCCGGCCACATGTTCCCACTCATCGCCAAGCCCGGCGGGGTGCGTGAGCGCGACGGGCACACGGAAGCCGGGGTCGAATTTGCGCGCCTGGCCGGGTTCGAACCCGTTGCGGTGATCGCCGAAATCATTCACGACGACGGCTCCATGATGCGCACGCCAGACCTGCGCCGGTTCGCTGACCAGCACGAACTTGCACTCGTGTCCATCCACGACCTGGCGATTTGGCTCAATGCCCACGACGCAACCCCGCACCCTCGTGCCGGGCAGTGCCAGGTGACTGGCACCTCGGCGGTTGACCTACCCACCCCGTGGGGCACGTTCTCCATGCGCGCATGGACCGGGCCCAGCGGCGCGGAACACGTGACCTTGGAACGGCCCGGGCCAGCTGAAGCGGCTGGGCACCCAGGCGACCACCAGGACACGCCACTCGTCCGGGTGCATTCGGAGTGCGTGACCGGCGATGTGTTCGGGTCCATGCGCTGCGACTGCGGTGAACAGCTCCACGAATCCTTGCGCCTGATCAGCGACCACGGCGGCCTGCTGGTGTACGTGGGTGGTCACGAGGGTCGTGGCATTGGGCTGGCGAACAAGGTTCGCGCGTACGCCCTCCAAGATGAGGGACTGGACACGTTGGATGCGAACACTCGGCTGGGGCTGCCTGCTGACGCGCGTTCCTACGCCGAGGTGGCCGCAGTTGTGCGCGCCTGCGGACTGACCCGGGTGCGGCTTGTGACGAACAATCCTGACAAGGTCGCTGGGCTGCAAGAACACGGGGTTTCGGTGGTGGAGCGAGTGCCGGTTGAGGTGCCGGCGACTGCGCACAACGCCCGCTATTTATGGACCAAGGCTCAGCGTATGGGACACATTTTGAACACTCACGAAAGGGTAGGGGCATGAAAACAGGTGGACCAGTGATCGACGTCGTTAAGCAGTCAGCGCGCGTAGCCGTCGTGGCAGCGCAGTGGCACCACCAGATCATGGATGGGCTGATTGCGGGCGCGGTCAGGGCCGCTGAAGAGGCCGAGGTGGAAGTGGAGCTTTTCCGTGTTCCGGGGAGTTTCGAACTGCCGGTTGTGGCCCAAGCAGCGGCCGCGCAGTTTGATGCGGTGGTGGCGTTGGGTGTGGTGATCCGTGGTGAGACTCCGCACTTTGACTACGTGTGTTCGGCTGTCACTGATGGTCTGAACCACGTGTCCTTGGACGCGCGCGTGCCGGTTGGGTTTGGTCTGCTCACGTGTGACACCGAACAACAGGCGATCGACCGCGCCGGTGGTCCGGGCGCGTCTGAGGATAAGGGTCACGAAGCCATGACCGCAGCGCTGAATACCCTGGCCGTGCTTAAGAACATGTGAGGGCGTAGAATTCGCGATATGGCGCAGTTCATCAAGGTGATTCACACATTCCACTACTTTGCCGAAGCGCTCAGTTGGGGAGCCATCGCATATTCTGTTTTCCTCATTTTTGGGCGCGGATGGTTAGGCATTCTGTGTGGAGCGCTAGCGCTGATCGCCACGATTTCAGTGTGGTCCCTGTTTGCGTCCTCGCGCGCTTTCTTCCGTAGCCCTATTGCGGTCGTGGCGTCACGCGCGGTGCTCTACGCGTTAGCTGTTGTTGGGCTCGTGGTAGCGGGCTTGCCGGTTGAAGCGATTATCTTGGCTGTTCTTTTGGTTGTCACAGAAGGCATCCTCATCGTGTTCAAGGCCCATCCGGCGCTCCACCCGCACAGCGGTGGCCAAGCCAGGCTCGTCACCGACGCTCGCCGCGACGCGGAACGTGGGGCGGGCCGTGCTGGGGCCGAGCGTGGCTCTGAGCGAAACGGGGACCTTGCGGCGGACCGTAGGGCGGACCCGCGCCGCACTCCGTCAAACCGTGGCCCCCGCATTGTGCCGGGAGTGCAAGCGACCTCGGGCGAACAACGGACCGGGCAGTTCATGTCCCGGCGTGAAGCCCGGCTTGCCCGTGAAGCTCAAGCTGGTGAGGCAAAAGTCGGCAAAGAGCAAACTGGTGGATCGACGGCCGCCCGTATCGTTGGTGAAACGCCTAAGCGACCCCGCAAGAACAAGCGCTGAACGCTACCCAAATAACCGTGACGGTTGATCCAGTTCTTCGCGCCCTCTAATCCACATGATGAACCCCAGGGCGGTGACCCCGGTGAACAGTACGACACCCGACACGGCGATCACTATGTTCATCACTCGTCCCACTTTGGCTGCCCAATGCATCGGGGGACCCAGCATGAGTTGCTGATCTTTCAGTTCCCCACCGCACGTGATGGTGTATGTTCCAGGAGTACTATTAGAGAAACTGCCGTCATAGTGCCACCCTTGTCCACGAACACTAATGACTGTGCCTGACCCAAAACCCCGGTACCAGGCTTTTTCGATTGGTCCTTCGACCTTACATTCCCGTGGCACCGCTTTTGCTGCAGCACGCGATGACCCGTAAACTGCAAAGGATGATTCGCCCTCATATTCAAAGGTCATCTGGTTGGTGAACGGCTTCAATTGGGCACCGGGCGCCGCTAACACCACACCGCAGAAACCGCCCACGTGTTCGCGCCAGCAAACACATGCAGAAGCCCAATGATTCCTGCGAAGAGGAAGATCCGTCCGGCTTTTTCCACAGTTTTCCTTTCAAACTTGTGCCCGCGTGACCGCGCATGAAGAAGCGCTGTACTTTAGGCAAAGCCAGCCTGCTTCTTCTGCTTGTTACGCCCCACCAACCACAGGATGAGTCCCAGGATGGTCAGCCCAGCAAAACCAAAGCCACCAAAGACTCCAATAAGAATGGATCCTGTTAAACCAAAGATGGACCCAATCCCTACCGGAGGCCCCACCATAAGCTGTTCATCGCTCAGCGCTCCACCACACGTGACGGTGTATTTCCCCGCAGTTTTCGCTTCGAACGAACCGGCGTAGTGCCACTTTTCATCCGAACCACTGGACCAATACCCTGACGAACCACCCTTGTACATGGCTTCGCCACCAGGCCCTTCGACCGTGCAATCTGTCGACACTGAAGCCGCTGCCCCAGATGACCGCGCGTAGACCGTGAGGTTCGACTCGCCATCGTGATCAATACTCGTCGTTGCACTGAACCTCTTGAGACTGTCAGTCGTTGAGGCGATCTTGCCAAAACTGAACACGCCCATGAGGATCGCACCACCAAGCACAAGCACGAATCCAATAATTCCTACGAAGAAGATGATCTTTCCGGCCAAGCGCATTCCATGTCCTTTCGGTAGTGCTCCGGTTCTACTGTACGGGCACATGAAAAGATGGGGCCATGAGTTTCGGTTCCGGGTTCGACACATACACGCGGGTGAGCTATTCGGTCGCCAGCCGCGTGATCCGTGGCTATTCCACGTCTTTCTCATTAGCCACCTCGGCATTGAAAAACCCAGACCGCGACCGCATCCGCGCCCTATACGCAATCGTGCGCATCACCGATGAGATCGTCGACGGCGCAGCCCCCGCGCCTCCACAGGATCAGCTCACCCTGGTGAACGACTTTCAGGACCGCCTCGAGTCCGCAACACGCACCGGCTTCTCCACAGACATGCCGGTTCACGCGTTCGCCCACACCGCCCGGCAGTGCGGCATCACCCGCGAACTGTGGGCCCCGTTCTTTGACGCCATGCGTTCTGACATCGCAGGTCAGCCACCCTTGGATTTGGACGCGTATATTCATGGGTCCGCCGAGGTCGTTGGCCTCATGTGCGTCCGGATATTTTTCCGCGGGGCACCTCCAGCATCGCTACAGGTGGAAGAAGGTGCGCGGGCGTTGGGTAACGCGTTCCAGCGGATTAATTTCCTGCGCGACTACGGGCATGACGCCCGCGTGCTCAACCGCACCTATGTGGCTCAAGAACTCACTGACCAGGTGAAACGCGAAGAGATCGCGCGCATCCGGCAGAAACTCGCGGTGGCCCGCCCCGCAATTGACTTACTCCCCGGTCGCGCCCGTTTGGGCGTGCTCATCGCACACGACCTTTTCGCTGAACTCACCGACCGCATCGAACAAGTGCCCGCCAGCGAACTCATGCGCACGCGCATCTCAGTCCCGCCTACCAAAAAAGCGGCGCTGGCCGCGAAAGCGATGAGCCAGGCGACACCTCGGCGGGAGCGGGCACATGAGTGAGACTGTGGTCATTGGTGGCGGGGTTGCCGGGCTGGCGAGCGCAATCCTGGCTGCTGACCGGGGGCATCAGGTCACGCTCCTGGAGATGAATCCGCAGGTGGGTGGCCGCGCTGGGCTACATGAAGTGGCCGGGTTCGTGTTTGATACCGGCCCCAGTTGGTATCTCATGCCGCAGGTGTTTGAGCGGTTTTTTGCCTCGGTGGGTGAGGACATGCACCTTGACTTGGTCACGCTGGACCCGGGTTACCGGGTGTGCGACCGAGGTCTCCTGGATTCCGCGCCCCAACTCACCGTGGATGTTCCGCACGGCTACGCGGGCGTGCGCGCGCTGTTTGAGCGGTTGGAGCCGGGCGTGGGTCCGGCTTTGGATGCCTACGTTGAGTCCGCGCGCGATACCCATGACTTAGCGCTTGAACACTTCCTCTACACCCGGTTTTCGTCGTTGCGGGAGTTCGTGTCACCCCAGGTGGCAAGGCATGCCCACCGGTTGCCGAGGTTCCTGGCCTCCCCGCTGGACACGATGGTTTCGCACACCGTGACCCACCCGCTTTTGCGCCAGATTTTGGGGTATCCGGCAGTGTTCTTGGGGACCGAACCGCGCCGCGCCCCCTCGCTTTTTCACCTCATGAGTTATCTGGACGTGGTGGACGGCGTGCGGTACCCCCGCGGCGGCATGTATGAAATTGTGCGTGCGCTCACTCGCCTGGCCAGGGCCCGCGGGGTGGATATTCGCACGTCAACCCAGGTGGTCTCGCTTTCGTTGGAAGGC
Source organism: Brevibacterium mcbrellneri ATCC 49030 (assembly GCF_000178455.1). Taxonomy (GTDB): domain Bacteria; phylum Actinomycetota; class Actinomycetes; order Actinomycetales; family Brevibacteriaceae; genus Brevibacterium; species Brevibacterium mcbrellneri. Next base: position 19,106 of record NZ_ADNU01000022.1, read on the forward strand.
CGCACCATCGCCGAGGTGGTCGCCAGGACCGTGCCGAATACCACCTCGGGCGGGGCTGGGCTGGAGGTTTTCCCGGCTGAGAACGTGATCGCGGCGTGCGATCTCCACCACCTGGATACCGCGCTCTTGCCACCCGGTAGGCGCACTCGAAGCGTCCGCGGCTGGGGCAGGCGCGACCCGGGAATTGGCGCTGTGACGCTGCTTTTGGGCGTGGACCGCAAACTGGATGCGTTAGAGCATCACAATCTGTTTTTCACGCGCGACTGGGACGCGAACTTCGATCAGATTTTTGTTGATGGGCGGTTGCCGGAGCCGGCCTCGGCGTATGTGTGTGCGCCCAGTCGCACGGACGACACGGTGGCGCCGCCGGGGTGTGAAAACCTGTTCGTGCTCATCCCCGCACCGGCGAGCGCACACCTCACGGGCGCCAGGCTGGGTGATTATGCCAGCCGGGTGATCGAGTCGCTTGGTGAACGGGTGGGTGTGCCGCACCTGCAGTCGCACTTGCTGGTGAAGAAGGTGACGGGCCCCGGGGACTTCACCACGCAGTTCAACGCGTGGCGAGGAACAGCGCTGGGGCCTGCGAACACGCTGTTCCAGTCGGCGATGTTCCGGTACCCCGTGCGCGCACCGCACGTGGACAACCTAGTTCACGCTGGCGCGTTCGCAGCCCCCGGGGTTGGCCTGCCCATGTGTCTGATCAGCGCGCACAACGCGGTGGAGGCGCTGTGAGCTGGGCATATCTGGGCTTCCTGCTGTTTTCCATTGCTGGTATGGCGATCCTGGATGCACGATTTAAGCTCTTTTGGTTCGCACACCCTGGCCGGGCCGCCGTGGTGCACGCGGCAGGGTTTTTCAGCCTGTTGGCGTGGGATTTCGTGGGCATTGGCGCAGGTGTTTTCCACCGAGGCGACTCCCCCTACATGACCGGGCTGAACCTGGCCCCGCACTTGCCTGTCGAAGAACTGTTCTTCTTGTTTTTCTTGTGCTGGCTCACCATGAACCTCTACGGTTTAGCAAAGTTGGTGGCCCGGCGATGACGTACACCCTGTTCAACCTGTTCTTCCTCATTCCCGCGGCCGCGCTCCTGATACTGGCCAGGGCACGCACCCCAGGCTTCTCGCGGACCGGTTTTTGGGTGTGCCTGGTGGGGTTGGTGATCCTCACGGTCATCTTCGACAACCTCATGATCGCCGCGGGCCTGTTCTTCTACGCCAATGAACACACCCTTGGGATCCGCCTTGGCCTCATGCCGGTCGAAGACCTGGCCTACGTGGTGTTCACCGCGCTGGCGCTACCCGCCCTGTGGGAGTTGCTGGGCACAGGTGGCGACCGCGCAAGCACCCCCAACAGCACCACAGCCCACCACGACCGGAAGGACTCATAGTGCGCACGCTGCTCGAGGTCAGCCGCCCGATTTCGTGGATCAACACCGCTTTCCCGTTCGGCGCCGCGTACGTATTGGCCGGCGGGGCCTTAGGGCTGGACCTGTGGTTGGGGTGCCTGTTCTTCTTAATCCCGTACAACCTAGTGATGTACGGGGTCAACGACGTGTTCGACTACGCCTCCGATGTCCACAACCCGCGCAAAGGCGGAGTCGAAGGCGCGCTCGCCGACCCTGCAAGGCACCGTTTCATCCTGGCCTCAGCAACTTTGAGCGCCCTGCCGTTCGTTGCGTATTTCCTGGTCAGGTCCGTGATAGTGGGCCTGGGCCCGGGGAACTGGTGGGCGCTGGGCGTGTTCGCGTTGAGCATGTTCGCGGTGGTCGCGTATTCGGTGGCGGGCCTGCGGTTTAAAGAGGTCCCATTCCTGGACTCGCTCACCTCGTCTACCCACTTTTCGTCCCCCGCATGGTTTGGTCTGGCGCTGGTGGGGTCCACCCCCACCGCCGAGGTCGTTCTCATCTTGGTTGCTTTCTTCCTGTGGGGATGTGCCAGCCATGCGTTCGGCGCGGTTCAAGACGTGGTACCTGACCGTGAGGGAGGTTTAGCCTCTATTGCCACTGTGTTGGGGGCTCGTGCCACGGTCCGGTTAGCGGTTGTGCTCTACGTTGTGGCTGGTGGGCTGGTGTTGTTCACGCCGTTCCCCGTCTGGTTGGGCGCGCTACTCGCCGTTCCGTACATTGCGAACACGGGACGGTTTTGGCAGATCACTGATACCACCTCGGGGGCGGCCAATGCGGGCTGGAAGCTGTTCATTCCACTCAACTACGCCGTGGGATTTTTCGTCACCATGCTCATGATCTGGAGCAGTATGGTGAGAGCATGAGGATTCACATTGTTGCTCTTGGTGGGACCATCGCGTCAACGGCCAGCGACTCTGGCGGGGTCGCGCCCAGTGCAACCGCGCAGGCGATCGTCGAAACGGCTCGGATCGATACGCTCCCGTTCCCTGTTGACGTCACATATGAGCAGGTGGCGCAGGTGGGGTCCGGGTCCATCACGCTGGACCACGTGAGCCAGGTTGTCGAATCGGCTAAGAAAGCGCGCGAAGAAGGCGCCACGGCGGTCGTTCTCACGCAGGGCACTGACACGTTGGAAGAGACCACGTTCGCGCTGTCGCTCATGAACGATTCGGGTATTCCCATCGTGACCACCGGCGCGATGCGTAACCCCACGCTTCCCGGCACTGATGGCCCGGCGAACGTGCGTTCGGCCATCATCACGGCAGCCGACCCGCGCATTCAGATGCTGCCCGCTGTTCTCGTTTTCGCAGACGAGGTGCACGATCCGTCGCTCGTACGCAAAACTCACACCACCTCGGTCTCCACATTTTCTTCCGGCCCTGGGGCGGGCCCGCTGGGCTGGGTGAGCGAAGACCGCCTGGTGTTCCTGCACATGCCCGCCACCCTGCCGGGCACGCTCACTCGCGAAGCCTCGGCTCAAAAAGCGCAGGTGGCACTCGTGGAAGTCACGCTGGACGACTCGCTGGCCTACGTCGACTTCCTCAAACAGGCCGGATACAGTGCAGCCGTGCTCGCGGGTGTGGGTGGCGGGCACGTTCCTGTCAACGTGCTTGAGCGGGTCACGGCGCTCGCCTCACAAATGCCGGTGGTGTACTGCGCGCGCACCGGCGCGGGGCGCACTTTGGAAGCGACCTACGGATACCCCGGGGCGGAACTCGATTTGCAGGCCGCGGGGATGATTCCAGCCGGCTGGTTGGACGCTCGCAAAGCCCGGATTCTCACCATTCTGGCGCTAGAGTCGGGTACAAAAATTGAGGACGTATTTAGCTACTTCAGACAGTAGTTTTTAGCTGCCCTTAGCGGATTCTTTACACCCCGGAATTTCGGTTTACCATGACTCTCATGGAACCAATTCGAGCGCGTCTAAATGACTGCATTTCACAGATGCCACCGTCCCCTATTCGGGAACTGTTTAAGATCGCGCACGACCCGGCCATCATTAGTTTCGCCGGTGGGCACCCAGACGAAAAGCTCTTCGACGTTGAAGGGCTCAAGGCCGCTTACACGCACGTGTTCGACACGCAAGGTGGGCGTGCCATGCAGTACGGTGTCACAGACGGGGAATGGGAACTTCGCCAAGCCGCAGCGCAGCGGATTCGCGGAACCGGGATCAGTGCAGAAGCGAGCAACGTCCTGATCACCTCGGGCTCCCAGCAGGGAATCTCCCTGCTGGCTCACACCCTGTTTAACCCGGGTGATGTTCTCTTGTGCGAAAACCCCACGTTCATGTCTGCCCTGCAGGCGTTTGGGATGCACGGGATCGAATTCGTTGCGATCGACACCGACGAAGGTGGCTTAGTACCCGAAGCCCTTGAAGCGGCGATCCAGTACTACCGCCCCAAAGCGCTATACACGATCCCCACGTTTCAAAACCCCACCGGGATCACCATGCCTGCCTCCAGGCGCGAACAGATTGCACAGGTGCTGTCTGAGTCGGACATGTGGCTCATCGAGGACGACCCGTATTCGGAGCTACGGTTCACCGAGGAGCGCATGCAGCCCATCAGTGCAGACCCCCGGGTTGCGGACCGCGCGTTCTACCTGGGGTCCTTGTCCAAGGTGCTGTCGCCCGGAGTGCGCATCGGGTGGATCCACGGGCCCGACGAAATCCTGGAACGCGTCACGGTGACCAAGCAGGGTACCGTCATCCAGTCCTCGACCATTGACCAGCTTGCAGTCGCGCACTACTTGGAGACGACTAACCTGGACAAAAAACTGGAACCGGTACGTGAAACCTACCGCCAACGCATGCGCACCCAGGTCGATGCTCTGAACCAGGTGCTGCCGGCTGGCTCATACATTGCCGAACCCTCAGGTGGCATGTTCGTGTGGGTGTACCTACCGGAGCGCTATGACACGTCTGAACTGGTGTACAAAGCGATTGACGCTGGCGTCATCTTTGTGCCGGGCGCACCGTTCTACATGGAGAACCCCAACCACCAGTCCATGCGCTTGACGTTCGTTTCTGCGGAACCGGACGTCATTGAAGAAGGCGTGCGCAGACTCGGCACGATCTTCTGATCCGGCTTGCGCGACTGCAGCCCGGGGCTGAGAAGCCCCGGGCCGACTGTCTGCTACATTCTTCTTCGCGGACTCAGTCGCCCACCTCAGCTGGCCTTTGCGCGGGCACCCAGGGTCGAGCCGGCGGAGGCCGTCACTACCAGCACGATCGCCAGCACTGCCACGACGCTGAGGCTCTGCCCCAGGATGAGCCACCCCACCAGGGCAGCAAAGACCGGCTCGAGGCTCAGCAGCACTCCAAAGACCGACTTGGGGATCCTGCACATCGCCATGAACTGCAAGCTGTAGGGGACCGCCAAGGACAGCAGCCCGCTGCCCAAGCAGAAGAGGAGGAGCATGGGGTCGTCGACGATGAAATGGGCCGACTGCACTCCGAAGGGCATGAGGCAGACAGTGCCGATGACGAGAGCCCCGGCGATGCCGCCCGTGCCCGGCACCCGCTGGGCGACCCACGAGCCGCACAGGATGTAAAGGGCCCAGCAGAAGGCCGCGACGAGGACGAACCCCACACCCAGAGGATCGAGCCGGGTGTCGCCGCTGAAGTCGTCGAAGAAGAAGAGGCTGATGCCTCCCAGGGCGAGAGCGATCCACCCGAAGTCCCGGAGCTTACGCGACAGGATGCCGGCCAGGAGCAGCGGGCCTAAGAACTCCAAACTGACCGCAATGCCCATGGGCAGCCGGTCGATCGCCAGGTAGAAGAACGCGTTCATGCATGAGAGCACCGCCCCGAAGCAGACGACGGACAGCCACTGCTTCCCGTCCCAGGTCCAGAACTTGGGCCGGAAGAGAGCCACGACGACGAGCGCGGCGAAGGCGAAGCGGAACGAGGTCGTCCCCAGCGGCCCCATGACGGGGAATACGGACACGGCCAAGGCGGCGCCGAACTGGAGCGACAGGCACGAGCCGATCATGAGCATCACACCGGTTCCCACCTCGGGGTGGACGGCGGCAGGAGTGCTCTGCGACGGTTCGTGCGACGTGACGACGGGAACCATGCCGGTATCGGGACTTTGGACAGTCAACAGAGTCTCCTTCATGGGTTGCGGACAGGTGCTCTGAAGTCAATTCTGGGGGCAACCATAGCTTCACGTCTACTAACTCTTTCTACCCAATAGAGTTAAGATAGTCTTAATTATTGAGTGCGGCCGGCACCGCCTGTCTCGGCCGCACAGATCCGCATTCGAACGTGGGAGACCATGATCAACCTCCACCGCCTCCGCATCCTCATGGAGCTCCAGCGGCAGGGCACGCTGGCAGAGGTCGCCGCAGAGCTCGGCTACACGCCTTCGGCCATCTCCCAGCAGCTCAACGCACTCGAACGGGAAGTGGGCACTCGGCTGCTCGAGCGGGTCGGCCGCAACGTCAGGCTCACAGACGCGGCGGTCACGCTGACCCGTCACGGCGCCGCGATCTTCGCCGCCGTCGACGAAGCGGAATCGGACCTCGCGAGCCTGCAGGGGCCGGTCCAGGGTTCCGTGCGGGTCGCCTCCTTCAGCTCGGTGCTGCTCTCGCTCGCCCCACAGGCGCTCACCCATCTGTCAAGCAGCTTCCCGGATCTCGAGGTTCAGCTCATCCAGAGGGAGGTCGACGAAGCGCAGGAAGGGCTGCTCTCCCACGCCTTCGACCTAGTGCTGGGCGAGGAATTCCCCGGCGAGCCCATGCCCTCGCCTGCAGGCCTGCAGCGTGAGGACCTCTACTCCGATCCTCTGCGCCTCGTCGCTCCCACCAGCATCGACGGGCTGCCGGAGCCTGAGCACCTGAGTGAGTTCCACGAGGTTCCGTGGTCGGCCGAGCCCAAGGACTCCCGCATGGGCCGCTGGGTGTCCCGGCTCCACGGGCGCGCTAATATCGCCCCGCGGATCATCTGCGAGACCCTCGACCCGCTGCTCCTCGTGCAGATGGCTCGCACCGGGCAGTCAGTCTCGATCATCCCCGGCGTCCTGGGCGCCGAATACCTGTCCGGGGTCGCGCTCTTCGACCTGCCGGGCAATCCTACGCGCAACCTCTACACCGAGGTGCGAGCCGGCCGGGACCGGCACCCCGCCCTGGTCGCGGTGCGCGAGGCGTTCGCGCATGCCGCTGACCAGTTCCGAACTCACCCGTCGACGGGGGCACTGGCATGGTGAGGCTGCTCATCGACACGAATGTCCTCGTCTCCGACGCCCTGTGGTGCTCGCTGCTGACCGTGCGGGAGATCGCCGGAAGCCGGGAGGGCGCGGCCATCGAGCTGTGCACGACGACCGAGGCGCTCGATGAGCTCCGCTATGTCGTCAAGCGGGTCCTCGGTCGGCGCCCGCCGCCTGTCCTCGCCGGAGTCGTGCGCCACCGCCGAGCCACAGCGACTGTGCTCGACACCGCCGAGCTGCCCTCAGCGCTGAAGGCCGAGCGCCGTTCCTTCGTCCGCGACCCGGACGATGCCTTCCTCGACACGGCCTGCCGCGGTTTCGGGCTCGACATGCTCGTGACTAATGATGTTCAGGCATTCGGTCAGATGACCGATGAGGAGCGCGGATACCGGATCAGCAACGCGGAGTCATGCCTCCTGGAACTCTGGTCGCAGTTGGTTGCCCGCACTGGCCCTCCAACCGAGGTCGTCGGCGCCCGCAGTCCGGGCTTACCCACCGCCGGCGACTTCGTCACCATCTGGGAGCGGATCTACCGGGAGTACTGCGAAGAGATCAGCCTGGAGCCGGAGGGCCGACCGATCTTCGACCAGCTGCGCCGGGCCCGCGCAGGCCGCTTCGCGAGCTCACTCAAGGCACAGTCCCAGAACCTCAGCATTCGACAACGTTGACCGCCAGACCTCCCATCGCGGTTTCTTTGTACTTGTGGCTCATGTCTTCACCGGTGGACCACATGGTTTCGATCACTTCGTCGAGGCTCACGCGGTGCGTCCCGTCGCCCCACATCGCCATCTTGGCTGCGTTAATCGCCTTGCCTGCGGCAATCGCGTTGGTAGTTTGAGTTTCCCCTACCTCCGTGAGCTCTGAGAGGTCTTCACCCAGGACTGTGGTTCCGGCGAGGTGGTCGTGGGTTTCGTGGATGACGTCCGGGGTGTGGAGTTCACCACCGATGGGTTCGTTTTCGTCCGACTCTGCGACCACGAACCCGCCTATGGATCGGGTGCGCGTTTGAGGCCCGGCGGCAGTGGCGTAGCGGTGGGGCTGGGCTCGAGGCGAGTTACTCTACACTTCTGAGCTGTTTTGAACTTGCAGTGTAGAGTAACGGGTCGATTTTGGCCCAAAAACGTGAACAAAACGAACAAAAAGGGCGTTTACTCTACACTCCTCGAGGTAGTGTGTAGAGTAAACGCTTTCACGCACCTGCTCAATGCGAAACTTAAAATCCAGGCCAGACCCAAACAAAGTATGTTCCGCCTCACAATTTGACACACTCTTGACACTGCGCTGACAGCTACATGAAACTCGCAGAAAGCAAAGGCGAAGTGCCTGGACTCACGCTCAAGGAGGAGCATGAACAAGTTAGCGCGACCGTTTGTGATCATGGTCGAAAAGTTGTTTCCCGAATCGTTTGTCTTTGCCATTGGACTCAGCATCGTGGTCTTTTTCGCTTGTTGGGGTCTTACTGACTCCGGGCCCATGCAAATCATCGACGCGTGGGGAACTGGCTTAGCCGACCTTCTGTCATTCATGGCACAGATTTCCTTAACAGTTCTGTGCGCGCACGCACTGGCTCACACTCGCCCGGTGCGCCGGTTCCTCTCCGCACTTGGTCGCCTGCCTCGTAAAGAGTGGCAAGCGTACAGCTTGGTCGTACTTACTGCTGGTATCGGCTCGCTTTTCGCATGGGCATTTGGGCTGGTTGCAGGAGCTCTAGTGGCCCGCCAAGTGGCCATTGAAATGCGCGAAAAAGGCATCCGCGTGCACTACCCACTACTTGTGGCCAGTGCATACGCCGGATTCGTAGTGTGGCACATGGGCTACTCCGGTTCAGCACCCCTGTTCGTTGCAACTGAAGGCAACAAAATGCAGGAAGCGATTGGTGGACTGATTCCCGTATCTGAAACAATTTTCGCGCCCTGGAACGTCATCACTGCAGCCGTTACCCTGGCAGCAATCGTTGTCCTCCTGCCACTCATGCACCCTAAAGACAAGCGTGAAGAACTCATCGAAATCAACGACGAAGCGATCGCCGATTACCAAAACGAACAGGAAAAGCTAGAGTCTGAGCTCCGCGCCAACGCAACCGGAAGCGACGAAACCCAAACCACCTCGGCCGGACCCACCATTGCACAACGACTGGACGGTACTCGCATCCTTGTTCTGATCCCCGGCTTGGCGCTCTTGGTATATCTCATCAGTTACTTTGTGCAGAACGGCCTGGCGCTCAACTTGGACATTGTGAACTGGTCGTTCTTGTGTCTGGGGTTACTCATGTCACGGTCGATCCTGGAGTACATCAAACTGGTGGCCAACGCCTCGGGCTCCGTGGGGCAGCTCATCGTGCAGTACCCGTTCTACGCCGGGATCATGGGCATGATGGTGGGCACCGGGTTCATCACAGTGATCTCTGACTGGTTCACGGCAATCTCCACCCCGCTCACACTGGGCTTCTGGGCATTCCTATCTGCTGGAGTGCTTAACATGTTCGTTCCATCCGGCGGTGGGCAGTGGGCAATCCAAGGGCCCATCTTCATCGAGGCGGCGAAGAACCTGGGAGTCAACCCGTCAACCGTCGTCATGGGTGTTGCCTACGGTGACCAGTGGACCAACATGGCACAGCCGTTCTTCGCGGTACCACTGCTAGCCGTGGCCGGAATCCACGTTCGCAAAATCATGGGTTACACCATCATGGTGCTGATCCTGACGTTCTTCACGTTCGGCGGAGGGATCCTAATCGCCGGGGCGGTGGCGTAGCGGCTAGGTCATTACCTTAGGCGCCCGGGGCGAGCGCCTGTACGCCGAAACCGTTGGATCGCCCTGAATCCAGAAACGCATGGGGTCATCGGCGGCTTTGCTCACTCCCACACGCGGCCCCACGGCCACGGACTCACCTGCGCGCAACTCGCCACGCAGAAGCCGCACCTCAGAGCCACGATCACACAGATCAACCCCGGAGTGATGCATGGTCACGCCCAGCGCACGGGTCAGGTTCCCCGGCCCCCGCGCAAGGTGCGCGGCACTGACTCCAGGCCGACGCCGACTGTACGCCACCTCGGCCCCGTCAACCACCTCACCGGCCCGGATCAACACCGCCTGAGCCACACCCGCTGGGGAACACACCACATTGCAACACGTGTGCCCATGCATGGTGTACGTGTACAGGTGCCCAGCAGGCCCAAACATGACAGCGTTACGCGCAGTCGGGCCCTTGTACGCGTGAGACGCGGGATCGTCGGTGCCCGCGTACGCTTCGACTTCGGTGATCCGAACCGTCACATCTGGGGTGGCCAAAAAGCACCCGAGCAACACACGCGCACTGGTCCGCGCCTCGGGGCTGAGCCAATCGCACCCTCCCACCAGCCCGCTCCCGGCGCCACGACCGTCCGGCCCGCTCCCCGCAGTACCGCCAGACCCGTCCATCAGCATTCGACGACGTTGACCGCCAGACCACCCATCGCGGTTTCTTTGTACTTGTGGCTCATGTCTTCACCGGTGGAACGCATGGTTTCGATCACTTCGTCGAGGCTAACCCGGTGCGTCCCGTCGCCCCACATCGCCATCTTGGCCGCGTTAATCGCCTTGCCCGCAGCAATTGCGTTGCGCTCAATGCACGGCACCTGCACCAGCCCGGCGATCGGGTCGCATGTGAGCCCCAGGTTGTGCTCCATGGCGATCTCGGCCGCGTTTTCCACCTGCTCAGGGGTGCCACCCATGACCTGTGCCAACGCCCCAGCCGCCATCGACGAAGCAGAGCCAACCTCACCCTGGCAACCCACCTCGGCGCCGGAAATCGAAGCCTTCTCCTTGTACAACCCGCCAATCGCGGCCGCGGTCAGCAGGAACTCCACGATCGCGTCCGCGCGCCCCTGCGGCCCGGCGTCCACGACCCGGTCCACAAAGTGCAGTGCGTAGTACATCACGGCAGGAATGATGCCCGCCGCTCCATTGGTAGGCGCGGTCACGACCCGCCCGCCGGACGCATTCTCCTCGTTCACCGCCAGCGCGATCAGGTTGACCCACTCCTGGTAGAACTTGGGGTCGTTGTGGGGGTCTTCGGCCTTCAGCCGTAAGAACCAGTCGTGGGCGCGCCGCTTCACCTTCAGCCCGCCCGGCAGGTACCCGGTACGGTCCAGCGACGACATCGCACATTCGTCCATCACGGAGTAAATGTGCAGCAGCCCTTCGCGGATCTCCTCCTCCGTGCGCTCCTGAAGTTCGTTGGCCATTACGATCTCCCACAACGCCAGGTCATTTTCCTTGGCAATGCGCAAAAGGTCAGCTGCGGAAGAGTATTCGTACACCGGCCCCGAGGTCGTTCCCTCTGACCCCGCTCCCCCAGTTTCCGCGGTGGTGGGTTCGGAGGCCGAGGTGCCCGCGACGCCCGTTGCCGCAGCGCCGCCCGCTGCCGCCTCGGCCTCCTGAGCCTCCCCTACCTCCGTGAGCTCTGAAAGGTCTTCACCCAGGACGGTGGTTCCGGCGAGGTGGTCGTGGGTTTCGTGGATGACGTCCGGGGTGTGGAGTTCACCACCGATAGGTTCGTTTTCAACCGACTCTGCGACCACGAACCCGCCACCAACGGAGTAGTACGTTTCTTTCGCTAGTTCTTCCCCCGCGGCGTTGTACGCGGTGAGCGTCATGGCGTTGGTGTGGCGTTCAAGCACGGTGAGTGGACGTTTCACCATGTCTTCTTCTGTGAGCTTGATGTCACGCACGTCGCCAAAACGGATAGCACCCGTCTGGGCCATGCGTGCTTTGCGCTGGTCCATGTCGTTGGCTTCGATCTCTTCAGGTTTACACCCTTCGAGCCCCAGCAAGATCGCGTCGAATGTTCCGTGGCCGCGCCCCGTTGCAGCCAATGACCCAAACACATCCACGCGCAAAGAATCGAGTTCACTTACCCGGTCCCCTACCAGCTCAACGAAACTGGCGGCCGCGCGCATGGGCCCTACCGTGTGTGACGACGATGGCCCTACTCCAATTGAGAAAAGTTCAAACACACTTACTGGCATCGCTGTCCTCCCTGCTCCACGTCGATTGCAGCTTCCCGCTGCTGTGTTGGCACGTCCTTGTGCCTGCGAATCCAAATCCAGGCTCTCAAAACAAGCACCAAAAAGGGGGCACGGGACTCTCCACGAGAGTCTCGCACCCCCTGTGAACTTTTTAGATCTTGTTCTGTTCTGCGTATGCGTCTGCGTCCATGAGTTCGCCGGCTTCAGTTGCGGCGACCTCGAAGATCCAGCCTTCCCCGTAGGTGTCGTCGTTCACCAGGGTGGGGTTGTCTTCGAGTGCTTCGTTGACGGCGACAACTTCACCAGAGACTGGTGAGATGAGGTCGGACACCGACTTGGTGGATTCGATTTCACCACATGCTTCACCAGCGGTGATGGTGTCACCCACCTGGGGTGCGTCGACGAACACGACTTCACCAAGCGCGTCCGATGCAACTTCGGTGATACCAACGCGCACGGTAGCTCCAGCGATTGCGTCAGGAGCTGCGTTGACCCATTCGTGGTCTGCGGAGTAGGACAGTTCTTTTGGAAGGTTAACCATGTGTGTTCCTTTCGTGGTGCCCGTGCCGGGCAAAGGGGGCGTCACTTCAAGTGTGCCTCATGTATGGGTAGTTCAGTGGAAAAAGTTGGAACTTTTACCTCAGGATTCGCGACGGTAGAACGGTGTTTCTACCACGGTGAACGGGTAGCGCTTGCCACGGATGTCGGCTTCCAGTTCGGTTCCCGCTTCTGCCTGGTCCACGTCCACATATGCAAGGGCAATGGGGTGTCCCAGGGTTGGGGAAGGCTGTCCCGAGGTGATAACACCTACCGTCTGTTCGCCGGCTTTGAGTTCGGCACCGCTGCGGGCTGCGCGACGGCCGGACGAGCTGAGGCCCACCAGGGTGCGGTCGACCTTCGACGTGTCCAGTTTTTCGAGTGCTTCGCGTCCCACAAATTCGGTCTTATTCTTCAACGCACCTGCGACCATGCCGCCCATTCCTGCTTCGACAGGCGTGATGTCGTTGGTGAGTTCGTTACCAAACAGAGGCATTCCGGCTTCCAGCCGCAAGGAGTCGCGTGCAGCCAGACCAGCTGGTTTCAGGTCAAAGTCCGCACCGGCCTTAGTCAGCACGTTCCACAGTTCCTGGGCTCCTGCGTTGGGCAGGTACAGTTCGAACCCGTCTTCTCCTGTGTACCCGGTGCGAGCCAGCAGGATGTCCAGGCCTCCCACCTTCAGCGGTGCCCACGCGTAGTAGGCAAGTTCCTTGATGGCGTTGCGGCCTTCCTCAGTGTCCTGCGTGGACAGAAGAATGTCTTCCGACGCAGGACCCTGGACCGCAATCAGCGCGGTGTCAGCGGATTCGTCGGTTACCGTGACATCTGCGCCGGGGTTGGCAGCCAGGAAAGCTTCTACCCGTTTCGTGAACGCTTCCACGTCAGCAGGCGTGTTCGAGGCGTTAGGCACGATCAGGTATTCGTCGTCTGCCAGGCGGTACGTGATGAGGTCGTCAATCAAGTGCCCGTTTTCATCAATGAGCAGACCGTACTTAGCCTTGCCCACCTTCATGGTCGAGTACTTGGACAGCATTGCGTAGTCCAAGTAGTCGCCTGCTTGAGCACCTTTCACGCGCACTTCGCCCATGTGGGAGAGGTCGAACAGACCGGCCGCGCCACGCACAGCGCGGTGTTCGTCCAGTTCGTTCTGGTACTTCAGCGGCATTTCCCAGCCACCAAAGTCGGTGAACGAAGCGCCCAACTGTTCGTGAATGTCGTACAGCGGAGTGTGTTTAGTCATCGTCGACTCCTTTGAGTGTGAGGTTGATTAGATCGAGATTGCTACGAGGTCGAAGTTCGCGTCGACGTCGAACGCTTCCAGTGGTGGGCAGAAAGGCACCAGCTTGCGGTCACCCAGCGCGTTGTTGATACGTCCCACAGGTGGGAAGTACTTGTTGCGCTTGAGGCTGGACACTGGGTACACGGCCTGTTCGCGGCTGTACTTGCGGTCCCACTCTTCGCCCAGTACCACGGTTGCGGTGTGTGGGGCGTGTGCCAGTGGCGACTCTTCGTAGCTGTAGTCCGTCCCAATTGCCGTGATCTCTTGGTGGATCTTCTTCATCGCGACGATGAAGCGGTCCAGTTCGGTCTTGGATTCAGACTCGGTTGGCTCGAACATCACGGTGCCCGCAACGGGAAACGCCAAAGTTGGTGCGTGGAAACCAAAGTCCATGAGGCGCTTACACAGGTCTTCAGCGGTCACCCCGTACTGTGCGGTGATGTCTTTCAAGTCCAGGATGCATTCGTGTGCCACGTACCCGGTGGTGCCGGTGTACAGGGTTGGGAAGTAGTCCTGGAGTTCACGGGACACGTAGTTAGCGGTGAGCAGCGAGTGCTCGGTTGCTACGCGCAGACCCTGCTGACCCATGAGTTTGATGTATGCCCACGAAATTGGGGTCACACCAGCTGATCCCTGGAAAGCACCGGAGACAGGCAGTCCGTCCGCGTTGCTTCCGTCCACGTACTGTTCGTCCAGTGGGTTACCTGGCAGGTATTCAGCCAGGTGAGCGCCTACTGCAATAGGCCCAACACCGGGTCCACCACCGCCGTGTGGGATGGCGAATGTCTTGTGCAGGTTCAGGTGCGAGGCGTCTCCACCGATCTGGCCCAGTTTGGCCCACCCGATCGTGGCGTTGAGGTTCGCCCCGTCGATGTAGACCTGGCCACCGGCTTCGTGCACCATGTCACACACTTTGCGAACGTCGGCTTCGAATACTCCGTGCGTGGACGGGTAAGTAATCATGATTCCTGCTACCCGATCACCGTGTTCAGCGATCTTGGCACCCAGGTCGTCCACGTCGATCGAACCGTCGTCGGCTGACGCGATCGTGACAACGTCGAACCCTGCCAACGCACCGGAGCTCGCGTTGGTTCCGTGGGCGGAGGCTGGGATGAGGATCTTGTCACGCTGCGACTGCCCGTTTGCTTCGTGGTACGCCTTGAACGCAAGCAGACCAGCCAGCTCACCCTGTGAGCCCGCGTTCGGCTGCAGGGATACCTTGTCGTACCCGGTGATTTCGGCCAGCATCTCTTCCAGTTCCGTGAGCAACTGGTTCCAGCCTTGAGTCTGCTGGGCAGGTGCGAACGGGTGGATGGACGCGAACTCAGGCCACGTGATGGCTTCCATCTCAACTGCCGCGTTGAGCTTCATAGTGCACGAGCCCAACGGGATCATGGTGCGGTCCAGTGCCAAGTCACGGTCGGCGAGTTCGCGCATGTAGCGCATCATGTCGGATTCGGAACCGTAGGAGTTGAAGGTTGGGTGGGTGAGGAACTCCGAGGTGCGTACCAGGTTCTCGGGCAACTGTGGCGCTGCCACGTGACCCGGTCCAAAGGTTCCTTCACCGGCCTTTTCAAACTCGTCAGCGTCAATGGTTTCGCTGGCTCCCAGTGCTTCAAGCAGGGTGTTTGCTACGGCCACATCGTGTGATTCGCCAAAGGACACACCCACGTGCGCGTCATCGATGTGACGAATGTTGATGCCTGCTTCATCCGCGGCTGCGACAGCGGCCGCGGCGTCAGCAACCTTGAGCGTCACGGTGTCGAAGAACGTTTCTGTTACCACCTCGGCGCCGGAGATACTTGCCGCGCACTGAGCGAACGCGTGCGCCAAACGGTGGATGCGGCTGGCAATGCGCGTCAGCCCCGCCGGTCCGTGGTAAACCGCGTAAAACCCGGCCATGTCAGCGAGCAGAGCCTGTGCAGTGGTGATGTTTGAGGTGGCCTTTTCGCGGCGGATGTGCTGTTCGCGCGTCTGCAAAGCGAGGCGGTAAGCGGCCTTGCCTTCAGGGTCGGTTGACACACCAACCAGACGGCCGGGTAGCTGGCGGCGCAGCTTGCTGGTCACGGAGATAAAACCGGCGTGCGGACCACCGAAGAACAGTGGGACACCCAGACGCTGGGAGGAGCCCACGGCGATGTCGGCGCCCTGTTCGCCAGGGGACTTCATGAGGGTGAGGGCCAGCAGGTCGGTCGCGAATACCACCAGCGCGTTGCGTTCCTTGGCGCCGCGCACAGCGTCGTCAAGGTTGCGGATTTCACCGGAGGTACCCGCCTGGGCGCACACGATTCCAAACACGTCGTCGCCCACAAGGCCCTGGGACAGGTCAGCGACCTGCACCTGGAAGTCCATGGCGTGCGCGCGAGTGCGGACAACCGAGATGACCTGCGGGTGCAGCTCGGAGTCCAGAACGACCGTGGATCCCTTCTTGTTGGCGCGGCGCATGAGCAGAACAGCTTCTGCGGTTGCGGTGGCTTCATCCAAAAGCGAAGCGTTGGCGATGGGCAGGCCGGTCATGTCGATGACGACTTGCTGGAAGTTCATGAGCGCTTCCAGGCGACCCTGCGAGATTTCAGCCTGGTACGGGGTGTAAGCGGTGTACCACGCTGGGTTTTCGACGACGTTACGACGAATCACGGCAGGCGTGATGGTGTCGTAGTAGCCCTGTCCGATCATCTGCACACGCGTCTGGTTCTTGCCCGCGATTTCGCGTAGCTGGTCCAAGACGATGTGCTCATCCAGGCCCTGCTCCAGGTCCAGTTCGCCTTCGAACTGAACGTTTTGTGGCAACGCCTGACGAACCAGATCTTCCAGCGTGTCCACGCCAATCGCGTCGAGCATCTGCTGGGTTTCGTGGGCGCGAGCGCCAATGTGGCGGTCAGAAAATGGCCGAGGTGCGTCGCCTGTTACGGCGGAAGTGACGGCCATCGATGTTGCAGGTTGGTGGGAACCGGTGGTCATATAAGTCCTTACGTAGGAACGATTACATCGGTTTCCTCCCCGCACTGTCACCTGATCCGCACACGCGCTTCTATGACGTGTGTGGTGGATCGGGCTTCAGAGTGCCTTCGTGTTTGAGTGTGTCGGCCTGAGAGTTTCCGGGGGAGGGAATTGCACCTTCGGCGACGCAACATGTGCGCCTCTCCCCAAACACGTTAAAACGGCTATTGAATTGGGATATTGAGTTGTCAGTTGTTCACTTATCTTAGTTGCGGTCTATCTTAATCGAGTTCTTCAACAAGTTCTGAGTGCTTTATCTACGGAACCTTTCCGGGCCGCGCCTTCCACCCTTTACCTCCGGAACTTGATGCGCCCGCCCACCACGGTGGTGTTGACGACGGTGTCGCGGATCGCGGTAGCGTGTTCAAAGAGGGCGTCGTCGTCGCCAAATTCGGTCACGCTTAAGGGGTCGTGGTTGATGGCGATGAAGTCTGCGTTCATACCGGCTTTGAGTGCGCCGGCCCGGGTTTCCATGCCCGAGGCGAACGCCGGTCCCGCTGCATGGCACCTGATCGCTTGGTAGGCATCCATGCGGTTTTGAGCTTGGAATGTCGTGGTGGGGTCACCGGCGATGTCAGCACGTGTCATCGCGGCGTAGATCGCCGCGAATGGGGTGGTGGGTTCCACCGGCCCGTCTGAACCGAACGCCACGTGCGCACCTGCATCCAGGAGTGCAGTCCAGGCGTATGCGGCCAGGTTGGGGTCCGGGCGTAGCGCGTTCAGCAGGTGCAGGTCAGAGATGCAGTGGCGTGGCTGCATGGAGGCAATGACGTCGAGCTGCGCAAACCGGGCGACGTCTTGTGGTTGCACGAACTGGGCGTGTTCGATCCTGGCGCGCAACGGATATCCCAGGCGCGCTTCAGCGGCTTGGCGGTCAGCTTGAGTCTGCTCGAATGCGTTGAGGACGTGGTGGTTAGCCTGGTCGCCAATCGCGTGGACTATTGGCACAATCCCGTGCGCATACGCGTCCCGCATTTGCTCAACCAGCACCTGTTCCGTGGTGATCTGCATACCGAAGTTCTGTTCGGCCTCACTTCCGGTCTCATACAGTTCACCTTCGGCTGGGTATGGCGAGGACATGTAGCTGGAGCGTGACCCCAGCGCCCCGTCAGAAAACAGTTTGAGCCCGCCGTGGCGGTACCAGTCGTCGCCTGATCCGGTGGTCCACCTCGTGTCTTTGGCCCAGTCGTATTCGTCCAGTCGCAAGTACTTCACAACGCGCATGTTCAGGTCACCGCTTGCGCGCAACTGGTTCCACGCGCGCTTGGAGAACTCACCGTCGATGTCGTGCAGCCCAGTCAGACCTTCTTGCAGCCACTGTTTTTGTGCGTGACGCATGAGCTCACCCAGGGTCTCTTCTGGCAGGTGAGGAATAACGCGCTCCACCAGGGTTGCCGCATCCTCGCGCAGAATCCCGGTGGGCTCGCCGTGGGCATCGCGCACGATTTTTCCACCTCGGGGGTCCGGGGTGTTGCGGTCGATTCCGGCGGCACGCAGGGCCGCGCCGTTGCACCACAGCGTGTGGAAGTCGATCGACCACAGCGCCACGGGCCGATCCGGCAACGCCACATCCAAAAGCGACCTATCGGGTTGGTGGCGCAGACCCCACTTGCTGTAATCCCAACGTCCGCCGGTCACCCACTGACCTTCCGGCAGGATCGCGGCGAATGCGCGGATAGCTTCGACCGCCTCGGGCAGGGAGGTGGTTTTAGAAATGTTGAGTTCCGCCAGGGATTCCGCGTGGGCGAGCGCGTGCAGGTGGGCGTCCACGAACCCGGGAATGACGGTGGCGGCACCTAAGTCAACGGTTTCCACGCCCGAGGTGTTCGCCCGCAGCTCCTCCGCGTCACCCACCGCTGTGATGGTTTCGCCGTCGGTGAGGATGGCGGTGGCGTGCGGGTTGGCGGGGTCGAACGTGTGGATGTTCGCGTTGACAAAAAGTTGAGGCATGGAGCCAGTGTAGGACTCCCGTGTGCTTTGCTGGCCGGGCGGTCTACTAGTTGGTCTGGCTGCTTGCTTGGTCCGGAAAGCCGTTTGGATACAGTCCAGAAATCGGACTGTATCCAAATGACGTCATTTCACCCCATTTTGTGACCTACACCACTGTTTTGGACACTTTTCGCTACAGTCGACGCGCAAAACCAGGCTGGACTGTATCCAAATGCCCCGAAGCCACCACATCACACAACCCAAAACGCGAATTAGCCCACAAAAGGATTTCCATATTCACTGATGTTTGGATAACCTAACCTTACTTATAGGACAGAAACTCAGGAGACGATATGAAACTTCGCCGGCTCACAGCGGCACTCGCGACTGCCATGGCGCTCACCCTCACGATGAGCGCGTGTAGCTCGGGCACCTCGGGCGACGAAAACAAATCCGGGGACACCATCTCAATTGAGGACAATTCAGGAACTGTTGAGGTCCCCAAAGACCCTCAGCGCGTGGTTACTTTGGATAACCGCTCATTTGAAACGCTCGAAAGCTGGGGAATCAAGCCTGTCGCTGCCGCAAAGAAGCTCATGCCGGCGGACAACCCACAGAAAAAAGACGACTCCATTCAGGATGTGGGAAACCACCGTGAACCCGACTTCGAAGTGATCGTGGCTGCTAAGCCTGATCTGGTGATTACTGGACAGCGTTTCCGTGACCACGGTGAAGAGATCAAGAAGTACTCGGGCGACGCCCCAATTGTGAACCTTGAGCCCCGCGAAGGCGAGGACCTGGGCGAAGAGCTCAAGCGCCAGACCACCACTTTGGGTGAGATCTTTGGTAAGCAGGACGAAGCCAAGAAGCTCAATGACGACTTCGATGCGTCCGTGAAGCGCGTGAAAGACGCATACAACAAGGACGAGAAGGTTATGTCTGTCATCACTTCTGGTGGCAACATCAACTTCGCGGCTCCGCACGAAGGTCGCACACTGGGACCGGTTTATGACATGCTGGGCCTGACTCCGTCCCTGGAAGTGAAAGACTCGTCGAGTGACCACCAGGGTGATGACATTTCGGTTGAAGCGATCGCTAAGTCCAACCCAGACTGGATTCTGGTTATGGACCGCGACGCCTCGGTGAGCGCGAACAACGGCGAGAAGTACACGCCTGCAAATGAACTGATCGCACAGTCGGAGGCGTTGAAGAACGTGAATGCGGTGAAGAACCAGCGCATTGTGTACATGCCGCAGGACACCTATCTCAACGAAGGCTTGCAGACCTACACCGAGTTCTTCAACTCACTGGCAGACGCTTTGGAAAAGAAGTAATGCACACAGACTGCGGAGACTTTACGTGAAGTCTCATAACAGTTCAGCGACGCCCGCGGAAAGGAGCACGACTCCTCCCGCGGGTAGTCGCGTTTCTGAAGACGCCCGAGGTGGTGCAGCCCGAGGTGGTGCAGGCACCCGAGCTGACGAGGGGAGTCGCGCAGCTGAGGGCACCCGCGCCCCAGCGGGGCGGCTCTTCACCTGGCCGCTCATCATTGGTGTCATTGTCACCGCCGGCTTGGTGACGGTGAGCCTGTTTGTGGGCGAATATGACATTTTTTCCGGTGAAGACGGTGCAGCGATCTTCCAGATCACCCGCATCCCCCGCACGATCGCCCTGGTGTTAGCTGGGGCGGCGATGGCCATGTGCGGACTGGTCATGCAGATGCTCACTCAGAACCGATTCGTGGAACCCACCACCACCGGAACTACCGAATGGGCCGGCCTGGGGCTACTGCTCACCATGGTGGTAGCCCCGGACGCCAGTGTTCTCACGCGCATGGTGGTAGCGGTGGTATTTGCTTTTGTGGGAACGCTGATCTTCTTCGCATTCTTAAGCCGTATCCAGTTGCGCAGTTCAGTCATTGTGCCCATCGTGGGGCTCATGCTGGGTGCAGTGGTGGGTGCGCTTTCAAACTTCATCGCGCTCCAAACCAACTTGCTCCAAAGCTTAGGGATTTGGTTCGCGGGGTCGTTCACCTCGGTCTTACGCGGACAGTACGAACCGCTGTGGATCGTGGTTGTCGTGGTCATCGCTATTTTCATTGCAGCCGACCGCTTCACCGTTGCCGGCTTGGGCAAAGACATCGCCACCAACGTGGGACTGAACTACAACCGCATCATCCTGTTAGGAACCGGGTTAGTTGCGCTCGCCTCGGGACTGGTGACCGTGGTCGTGGGGAACCTTCCGTTCCTGGGGCTGGTAGTCCCCAATGTTGTGTCAATGTTCCGTGGTGATGACCTGCGTTCCAACCTTCCGTGGGTGTGCCTGGCAGGAATCAGCTTGGTCACCATATGTGACCTGGTAGGACGCACCATTATCGCACCGTTCGAAGTTCCCGTTTCGCTCATTCTGGGCGTCATCGGGTCGATCGTGTTCGTGGCCCTTCTCCTCCAAAGGAGGCGCGGACAATGAGCGCAACTACGCAGGCGGCTACCACCTCGGCGCGTTCCACCCACCCACTTCCCACCCCGCGGGCACGGCGCCGGTACGCCCTCATCGTTGGGGTCTTGATTGCGCTGGCCACAGGGATCGCATTTGGCACGCTGTCATGGGACAACCCCATGCCGTTTGGATCGGAAGGGTTCCGGCTGATCGCGCAGTTGCGCGTCCAAAACCTGCTGGTGATCGCGTTGGTGGCGCTGTGCCACTCGACGGCCACCGTGGCGTTTCAGACCGTGACCGGCAACCGTATTTTGACCCCGTCGATCATGGGGTTCGAGTCCTTGTACACGCTCATCCAAACCGGTGCGGTATTCCTGTTTGGAATCGCTGGCGGGTCGATTCTGCGTGGCACTCCGCAGTTCGTTCTGCAGGCCGCGGTGATGGTGGCTTTTGCCGTGTTGCTGTATTCGTGGTTGTTGTCCGGCCGCCGAGGTGACCTCCAGACAACGCTGCTCATTGGGCTGGTCATTGGGGGCGGCTTAGGGGCCGGCTCAACGTTCATGCAAAGGCTGCTCACCCCCAGCGAGTTCGACGTGTTGACGGCCCGTTTGGTGGGGTCGATTGCGTCTGCTCACGTTGAGTACCTGACCGTCGCCTTGCCCGTATGTGTGGTGGCAGTGGCGCTGCTTGTGCTGATGAGCGGGCGGTTGAACCTGCTTGCCCTGGGGCGCGACACTGCCGTGAACCTGGGGTTGAACTACAAAACCAACTTGATCATGGTGCTTGGCCTAGTCAGTGTGCTCATGGCCATGACCACGGCACTTGTTGGGCCACTGACGTTCTTTGGGTTCCTGGTGGCCATGATTTCGTATCAACTTGCTGACACCTACGATCACTACCGAGTCTTCCCAATTTCATGGCTCACCGGTTTTGTGATTTTGGGAGGAGCGCACTTTATTTTGAAAAACATTTTCTACGCCCAAGGATCCGTGGGCATCATCATTGAGCTGGTGGGAGGCACGTTCTTCCTGGCATACATTCTCAAGAGGGGGCGACTGTGACATTAAGCAAACAGGCGAACCGAGGTGGGGTTGCGACTGATGCCGAGGTGGTGGCCGGGAAGGCCGGCCCCGGTGCGGGTGCGCGGGAGACTGGGCACGAGAGCGAGGCCGTGACACCTCCGCAGGGTCGCACAATCCTGTCACTCCAGCCCAGGGAGCACAGGGAGTCCTCGGGGTCCCTGGCCAAGCCTGGGGCGTGCGCTGGTGACGGGTGCGACACGTGTGAGTTTGGCGGCCCGGACCCCAGTTTGGCGATTCGGATTGAGAATGTCACGCGCCGGTATTCCGATTCGGTGGCGATTGGCCCGGTGTCCCAGGTGATCCCCGGGTGCGGTGTGACCGCGCTGGTGGGACCCAACGGGGCCGGCAAGTCCACGCTACTCACCATGATGGGCCGTCTCATGGGCATGGACACGGGCACCATTTCTATGGGTGGCTTCGACGTGACCTCAACTCCGTCTAAAGAGCTGGCCAAGGTGGTGTCGATCCTGCGTCAGGAAAACCACTTCGTCACTCGCCTAACCGTGCGGCAGCTGGTGGGCTTTGGGCGCTTCCCCCACTCAAAGGGCCGCCTCACCGAACACGATGAAAAGATCATCAGCGACGCCATCGACTTCTTGAGCCTCACCGAACTTGAAGGTCGCTACCTGGACGAACTGTCCGGTGGTCAGCGCCAGCGCGCGTACGTGGCCATGGTGTTGGCGCAGGACACCGACTACGTCCTGTTGGACGAACCGCTGAACAACCTGGACATGCAGCACTCGGTGACCATGATGAAGCACTTGCGCCAGGCTGCGCACGAGCTGGGTCGCACCGTGGTGATTGTCCTGCACGACATCAACTTCGCCGCCACGTACGCGGACCACATTTGCGCCATGAAAGACGGCCAAGTGGTGGAGTTTGGGACACCGGAACAGATCATGCGCGACGACATCCTCACCGGCGTTTTCAACACCCCCATCCAGGTGTTGGACGGGCCGCGCGGCAAGATCGCGGTGTACCACTAAGGTGAATTGGCAACGGCCTTACGCCGTGCTGGTGAGGAACTCCAAAAGGTCCGCGGTGTCAGCCGCCACCACTGGCATGTCCCGTTCCGTGGGTATGTGGACGTGGCAACCGGCTTCGCGGGCTATCACCGCTCCCCCGGCCCAGTCGTACACGCCCAGGCCACGTTCGTAGTACGCGTTGACGCGCCCTTGCGCTACTTGGCACAGGTCAATCGCGGCTGAACCCATGCGCCGAACATCGTCGAACCGTTCCATAATGTCGATCAGCGCACGGAACTGCCGGTCACGCCTCTCCTTGCCGTAACCGAATCCGGTGGCCACCACACTGCCCCGCCTCCCCGCGGGGGTGCCGGACAGGCGGGCTGCTCCCACCTCGGCGGGGGTGAGAATCCGTTCCATGTCAGGCAGACCGGCGGTCATCCACGCGCCCGCTCCCGAGGTGGCAAACCAGGTGGTGTTCATGACCGGCGCGGCGACGAGGCCGGCGAGCCACGTGCCCTGGGCCGGGTGGTCAGGGCTGGCCAGTCGCACGCCTGCAGAGAAGCAGTAGTGTTCGATGCCGCGGACAAAGTTCACGGTTCCGTCGATGGGGTCGATGTGCCATTCGCAGGCCGGGATGTGCGCGTGGTCGGGTATGTCGAGGAGGCCGGGCCGTGCGGACGGGTCGAACGGGGTGGGTTGCACCTCTTCTTCGCCAACGACCGTGTCATCTGGGCGAACGTAGTTGAGGTAGCCGGTGACGATGCTTTCGATTTGAGCGTCGGCCACGGTGACCAGGTTATTTGGGTTGTCTTTTGCTTCGACGGTTGCGTCGCTAAGCTGGGCCGACCAGTGCGCCATCCGCTCCCACGCCATGACTGCCGCGTTGCGGGCGATCATGAGGAGCGGGGCGTACGGGTTGGGGTTGGGGGTGGCGTGCACGAGCGCTCCTATTCGGTAGGGTCTTGGGTTCCTACTTCTTGTGTAACAGCTGCGGCGCCTTGGGGCACGCCACTGTGCACGCCACTTGAGCCTGCAGTTGCGCTGGCGGTTGCGTCTTGTGTGGTATCCGTGTCGTTGCTCTTGGGTTGGAGCGGGGTGACTTTGGCGTCCGAGGTCTTGGCCGGCGAAGTCGTGGCTGCCGAACCGTGGCGGCGGAAGATCTCCTGCGCTGCTTGCGATGACATGCCTGCAGCTTCAGCGATGGCTGAGAAAGTTACGCCGGCTTCTCGGGCTTTCACAACGGCATCAATGTAGGAAGCGTTGATGCGCATGCGTTGTTTTGCAATGCGTCGCACTGAAGACACCAGAGCGTTTTGTTCAGTGGACAGTGGTTGTGAACGGCGTGGCATCTTTCTTCACACTCCCGTTTCTCCATGATGAAGCTTCAGCGGCCCGCGCCTATGCGGTTTCCATGTGCTTCTTTGTTGCTGACATCGTTGAGCGTCTGCGGTTTGAGATTACTCAAGCGTAAGGCGCCCTCAAAGAATCACTATTGCATATAAATGTGCGGTTACACGTGGTGCACGAGATGCGAGACTCACGTTGAGACAGGCGGATCGGGGTTGCTACCGGTGCCTTGTTCATGCCTTGGCGGTGAGGACTGGAACGTCGGCTTCGAGGAGGATCCTTTGGGCTTGTGAACCCAGGATGAACTTGCCGATTGCTGAGCGTTTGCGCAGTCCGATGACAATCAGGTCGCATCCGTGTTCAGCAGCGAATTCGTTGAATGTTCCCACGAGGTCGTCTTCGTGTGTGGGTTGTTCGATTCGTGCTTGCACGTTGTGCTTCTCGGCCACTGCGAGGATGTCTTCACGAGCTTGTTCGTTCAACTTCGTGATGACGTCTGGGGCTCCTTTGCGGGGAGACGTTATGACGATCGCGTCAGTACCGCGCACGTGCGCTTCGCGGAAACCCACTTCGAGAGCAGCTTTGCCTTCAGGAGCCGGGAGATAGCCGATGAGAACAGTCATGGATTCAGTATATCGACGGCATGCTTCTCGCTTAGCGTGCTCAACGTGGGTCCCGGTTTAACTTTTGGGGAACTTGAGGTGGGCGACAATTCGCAGTCGCATCTTCACACCTCGGCGGGTGGGGACCGAGTCATTTGGATACAGTCGAGCTCGATCTTGCGCGTCGACTGTATCCAAAAGACCCCAAAACAGTGATCTAGGTCACTAAATGGCTTGAATCTGGCGATTTTGGATACAGTCCATTTTCTGGACTGTATCCAAACGCGTTCCAGACCTCACGAAACCTGCGCCAAAGCCTGGTCCACAACGTGCTCGGCGATCGCCATGGAGCACGTGGCCCCTGCAGCCGGAACACTCCGCACTTGGGTGAGGCGACCTCGGGCAGATAACACCAAATCATCCACCAGCGAGCCGTCCGAGTTCATGGCTTGGGCGTGGACACCTCGGGGGCCGGGGCGCGCGGCCGACACGTTCAGGTCCGGCACATACTTGCGCGCGCTTTCCAAATAAGAACTAGGCGAAACGGCCGTGCGCGCTTCGCGGGCCGCGCTCTGAATATTCTTAGACGCGTACTTCCAGAACCCACCGAAGCCCAGCGTGGAGGCGACATCGTCCAACTTGAAGCCGGACAGCCCGCGCGAATAGTCTTCTCGGCCAAGGGACAAGGACGCGTACGGGCCAACCAAGAGTGCGCCGCGCGTGGTCGTACTCAGGTGGACCGGGTTGGGGGTGCCGGGCACTGCGGTAATGAGGCCACGCACGGCTTGGGCGGACTCGCCGTTGATCTCAAAGTAGTCGCGGGTGAACGGAACGACCTTGGGGTGCGGGTCCTGCCCGCTGTTGTCAGCTAAGCGGTCGGCCTGCAGTCCGGCACACGTGATGACCAGGTCATATGTGCCACCGTCAGCGGTCATGGTCGAATCCTGGGCACCGGGCAAGGCCAGGCGAACGCGCACCTCATTACCCATGGCATCTACGCGTTTGACTTCAGAGTCGTACATGATGCGGCCGCCGGCGGCTTCAACGTCGCGGGCAAACGCGTCAGTGATTTTGCTGTAGTCGGTGATAGCCGTGTGGGGCGAATGCAGGGCCGCGATCCCGCGCACGCCGGGTTCGACTTCGCGCATCTGGGTGCGGTCAAGCATGCGCACACCTGGCACGTCGGCAGCTTGCGCGCGTTCAAGCAGGGTTTCCAGCCGTTCAAGTTCGTCCACGTCTTGCGCGACGACCAGCTTTCCGCACTCGTTGAAGGGCAAGCCGTTCTGAGTGGTGTACGCGGTGAGGAGTTCAACGCCGCGCCGGTGTAGCTTGGCGTTCGAGCTGCCTGGTTCGCAGTCCAGCCCCGCGTGAACCACGCCCGAATTGTGGCCCGACTGATGCTGCGCCAACAGCGACTCTTTTTCGATCAGGGTGATGTGTGCTTGTGGTTGTTTGCGCGTGAGTTCACGCGCAACTGCCGTTCCGATGATTCCGCCGCCAACAACTGCAATGCGCTTTAGCTCCATGGTTCCAGTGTGCCAGCTTCGACCACCTTTTGGCCCAGCTCAACGCCGACTGAATAGACTTTGGGGCGTGAGCACCTACGAACTCGACTGGACCGGCCGCGCTGACGCAGAAGCGGCCGCCCACACCCCTCCCCGCGCGCAGGTGGGGTATGTGGGGGTGTTGGGGGGCACCTCGGCCGAGGCGGCAACCACCCCCACACTTCCGTCCACAGGTTCCATGGTGATCGAGGGCGATAACTTGGACGCACTCAAGCACCTGCAACAGACCCACAAACACCGCGTATCAGTGGTGTACATCGACCCGCCGTACAACACGGGGAATGCGTTGCCGTACCGCGATACTTTCGGGGCGGCTGGGCACGCGGGGTGGATGTCGATGATGCTGCCCAGGCTCATCGTTGCCCGCGAGCTCATGCGCCTTGACGGGGTCATTTTCGTGTCTATCGACGACCGCGAGCACGCATTCTTGACGCTGGTGGGCCACCAAGTGTTTGGGGAAGAGAACTTCTTGGGGTCGTTTGTGCATCAACGTGCGAGGGGCGGCGGCCAGGCTCGAACGTGGATTCGCGGACACGATTACATCGCGGTGTGGGCCAAGGACGCGTCACTTGTCGACGGGTTTTGGCAGGAAAAGCGCCCGCCCGCCAAGTACGAAACCATCGACGGCAAGCGCTACCTGGTTGAGGACGACGTTTTGCGCACCACTTTTGGCCGGTATGAGCGCGGCACGGAACGGCGCCTCATGTACGAAGACATCGAGGCTGTTCGCGGCTCGGCGAAGAAGGCGCAGGTCGATGCGTGGCTGGCAGCCGGCACTCACATTTTGCGGCCGTGGGGTGGCGGCAAGCATGCGGTCGCGCGGCTCACTCCCGCGGAAAAGGTGGCGTCCAAAATGTATTCGATCGTGCGCGCGCTGGGGCATGAGGGGCGCAATGACCTGGAGGCCCTGGGGTTGGGCGGCCTGTTCACGTACCCCAAACCGGTGTCGCTCATGCGCACGTTGGTGCGCTCGCGCACGTTCTTTGATCCCGAGGCGGTAGTCCTGGATTTCTTTGCCGGCTCCGGGACGACGGCCCAGGCTGTCATGGAGCTCAACGCTGAGGACGGCGGGCGGCGTGAGTTCATCCTGGTTCAAAAGCCCGAGGTGTTACGACCGTCCACAGGCAAATTGGACTCCCAAGTTACCCCGGACTCCATCACCATCAGTGAGTTGGCGAGGCGAAGAGTTGTGGCCGCCGCGAAAGCCGTGGGTTGCGACCCGGCGACCATCACCGATGTGCGCCTGGACTGACCTCAGGCGTGCGCCAGAACTGAACAAAACAATTCGATATCAACGTGTGAGCCACTGCACACATCATGCGTAAAGCGAACTAGTGTGTGCCCCACTGCAGTATCAAAGGAGATAGACATGAGTGAGCCACACCAACACCCCAGTAGCTATACGCATGAGTCACACGACTCGATTTTCAACAAAGCGATGGGTCGTCTCGATGCGCTGTTTGTAGGCTTCGGCGCCATGATCGGCTTTGGCTGGATTGTTCTAGCTGGAGGGTGGATTGAGCAGGCGGGCACTGTTGGTGCACTGCTCGCGTTTGTGGGTGGCGGTGTCATCATGGCATTTGTTGGTGTCGTGTATTCCGAACTCGTCGCCGCCATGCCTCTAGCCGGTGGAGAGCACAACTATTTGATGCGCAGCATGGGGCCAAAGATCGCCATGATCGGCTCGTGGTGCATCGTGGGCGGGTACATCACTGTGGTGATGTTCGAAGCCGTTGCCGTACCCAAAACGGCTCTGTACTTATTTCCTGATCTCAACAAGGTCTACCTGTGGACGGTCGCGGGATTCGATGTCTACCTCACGTGGGCACTGGTGGGTGTCATCACAGCCGTTGTGCTGACGTACATCAACATCAGAGGCGTTAAAGTCGCTTCACTTGTTCAGACGTTCGTCGTCTCGTTCCTGCTGATTGTAGGTATGCTTCTGGTTTTCGGGTCCTTCACCGGCGGTGAGATGGAATACGTTGAACCCCTCTACTCTGGTGGCTTCAGCGGGTTTGTCACGGTGCTCGTAGCCGTCCCATTCCTCTTCGTGGGCTTTGACGTTCTCCCCCAAGCCGCAGAAGAGATCAACGTCAAACCCCGCCAGATTGGCAAACTCGTGGTGTTCGCGGTTCTCATGGCCGTGGCCTGGTACGTCGTCATCATTTTCACCACCTCGGTGTCCATGCCCCACGACGAGATCGCTGCGCTCAACGCAGAAGACGGTCTTGTCACAGCCGACGCTCTCACCGCGATGTTGGGCCACCCCATTTGGGGCAAGATCGTGATCGCCGGAGGGCTCGCAGGCATTATTACTAGCTGGAATGCCTTCCTGATGGGTGCGTCACGACTCATGTGGGCAATGGCCAATTCGGGAATGATTCCTGAGTGGTTCGGCAAGATCCACCCGCGTTACCGCACACCGGTCAATGCGCTCCTGTTTATCGGGGCATTGTCGGTTGTGACGCCGTTCTTGGGTTCGAAGATGCTGGGCTGGGTTGTGGATGCCGGTTCACCAATGATTGTGATCACGTACTTCCTGGTGTCAGTCGCGTTCGTGTTGCTCCGCAAGCGTGAACCTGACATGGAACGCCCCATGCGGGTTGGAGGCAAAGGCAATGTCGGAATCGTGGTGGGTGCGATCGCTGCGGTCCTGTGCCTGTTCTTGTTTGTCCTATACCTCCCGGTGACACCGTGGTCAGCTGAGCTGGCGTG
The DNA here is from genome assembly GCF_000178455.1 of Brevibacterium mcbrellneri ATCC 49030. Classification (GTDB taxonomy): domain Bacteria; phylum Actinomycetota; class Actinomycetes; order Actinomycetales; family Brevibacteriaceae; genus Brevibacterium; species Brevibacterium mcbrellneri. The sequence goes on from NZ_ADNU01000022.1 coordinate 48,187, forward strand.
GCCGTCGTGGACAATGTTCGGCCTGTGGCTCATTGCTGGAGTCGTGATGATGTTCCGCCTCCCGGGCGGTGTAACACCGGGTCCTAACGCGGAGCACGATCTGCTCACCAAACTGGGCAAAAACCACTAACGAAAAGCGCGGATGCACGGTAACACCAGCCGTGTATCCACGCTCCCCCGTTTACAGCTCAGGCCGCGGCACCGTCACCAACTGCTCAAGTGCCGCCGAAACCTCAAACACCGGCGCACAGTCATACGGGTGCCCCACGATCTGCACACTGGTGGGCACTCCCGCGCTCCCCACGCCGCTGGGCATGGCCATGACTGGCCTGCGGTTGGCAATGTTGAACGGCACCGTCATGTGCCCTTCCCAGTAGAAGTCCAGGTTCCCGGCCTCGCGTTCCACCTCGCCTAGGTAGTCGCAGTCGGCGTCCAGGTCCTCAATCGCCGAGGTGCCCGTCACCAACACGTCGTACCCCTCCATGCCGCGGGTGAGGGTGTCCTGGATCTGGGACTCGAGTTCAAGACTGTCCACCAGGCTGGTTTCACGGGCGGCCTGCGTGGTCGACTCGACCATGAGGCGCGTGTAAGGCTCAAAACCGCTCAAGTCTCCATTCACGGACTGGAACAGTTTTGCCCCAAAAATGTGTCCAAAGTGGCTCATCGAGGCCCGGGTGATGGTCGCCAAATCGAGCCCCACGTCCACGGTCTCAACAACCGCACCCGCACCCGCGAGCGCCTGTGCCACTCGGTCAACTCCCGCCGCCACAGCAGGGTCGAGCGCGTACGCCCCCAGGTCAGCACTCACCGCCACGCGCTTCCCGGCAAGCAGCTGTCCAACTTCCCCAAATTCGTGCGGGTAGTCCTCCACCGGAACGGTCGCGTTGTCGTACGGATCAACTCCGGTGATCGCGTTGAACACGTACGCTGTGTCGGCAACACTGCGCGCCAAAACGTGGTCGCCACGGTACCAGTCATTATTCGAAGGATGCGTCCCGGGCGTAGACCCAAACGGCGACTTAAACCCAGGCAACCCGTTGAACGCGGCCGGGATTCGCGTGGACCCCGCGATATCTGACGCTGTGGCAAATGGCGCGAACCCGGCGGCCACCGCACCTCCCGACCCACCGGACGAACCGCCCGGGGTTTTATCGAGGTTAAACGGGTTGCGGCTGACTCCCCATTCGCGCGTGTGGCTAAACGTGGCGCAGGAAAACTCCGGCGTGGTGGTGCGGCCCAAGGGGATCGCCCCAGCGGCCCGCAGTCGCGCCACGATCGGGTGGTCGACCTCCGCCACTGCGCCCGCCAGCGTCTGGGACCCGCGCGTTGCTGAGTGTCCGGCCAGGTCGTGCTGTTCCTTCAAAAGGAACGGCACGCCCAGCAGGGGTTTGTGGGCAAAGACCGCCGAGGTGTCCCCCACTCCCGCTTCCCCCGCGCCCGAGGTGCCCGACTGTTGCCCGCGCAGCACCGCCTCGGCGCGGCGGGCTTCTTCGAGCGCCAGGTCAGGCAGAGTATCAACGACACAGTTGATACGCGGGTTGACGTGTTTGATACGTTCAAGGAGGTGCGTGATGAGCTCAACGGGTGACAGTCCTTGCTGATATGCCTGGAGAACTTCTTTTACGCCCATGTAATGTAGGTCACTCATACTCGTAGTGTGGCACATCCGTTCGTCGCCCAAGCACTACCCCCGTACACTGGAAGCTAAGCCTGCCAAATTCGCTCGGAGTCGCACATGAAGGATTCTGCCCGTCGCAGGGCGCGTCACATCACAATTTTTCTTGATGTGGACGGTGTGCTGAACTCTTTTCCCGTCAAGGGCAAGCGGTTCAAAAAAGAGGGCCGTAAAGAAGTGCAGGCGTGGAACTACATTCTGCATTTTCGGCCCAAGATCATTAAGGCGTTAGAGAAGATCGTGAAGACTCGCGATGCTGACATTGTGTGGCTGTCAACGTGGTCGGCGCTGTGTCGCACCGAAATTGAGCCCAAGCTCAAGTTTGAACGTTCCTACCCCATTATCGAGATGCCGGACGCCACGTATAACCGTCACGCCGGGGATCACACCAAGTGGTGGAAGTCCCTTGCCATGAAGCAGTGGCTGGCTGACAATCCCGGCAAGCGCGCGGTGTGGGTCGATGATGACTTGGCGCATGAGAACACGCGCGAGTATTTCGAGAAGACGTATCGCAACCGGATGCTGCTAATTGCACCGGAGTTTAAGTACGGCTTAACCGAGGAGCAGGTCACGTCGATTGAAGACTTTTCGTACCCGCGCCCCAGCGGTTCGGAGCCCATGAACACCAGTGACTTCGTGGTTGCCCGGGCGCATGACGCAGACAGCGACTCCGACGCTGAACGCGAGTGTGACACGGCCCAACCCACGTTCAGCCCGGAGCCCACCCCGCACGCAGGACCGGATCCGGACACCCCTACCGCTCAGAGCTCCAATGAGTAACGCGGCCGCTGGGCAGCCGCACGCCAACTCTGCGCCCGCAGGAGCCGCCCCCACCAGCTCCACCCCCACAGTGGGCCTTCTTGACTCGGGCCTGGGCTTGGTGCCGTTCGCGGTTGCCGTGCACCACGAACTCCCTCATGCCAATCTGGCCCTTGCGATGGACCCCGATTTTGCCCCTTACGGCGCACTCACCTCGGCGCAGATTGAGCAACGCGCCTTGGCTTCCGCCCGCACGTTGGTGGACGCTGGGGCCCGCGCCCTGGTGATCGCGTGCAATACGGCCAGTGTGCACGCGCTTTCGGCGGTGCGTGAACGGTTCGAACCTCTCGTCCCGGTGATTGGCACTGTCCCAGCGGTGAAGCCCGCGGCGGCCACAGGCGCTCCGTTCGCGGTGTGGGCCACAACAGCGACCACGGGGAGCGCGTATCAGCGTTCGCTCATCAGCATGTACGCGGGCGACATCAACGTGTACCCAGTCGCGTGTGCCGGACTGGCCCAGGCAATCGACTCCGCCGACCCGGAAACCATCGACATCGCCCTTTCCGCCGCCGTCACTGCGACACCTCGGGAAGCCCAGTCCATTGTGCTGGGGTGCACGCACTACGGGCTGGTGGCGGACCGCATTGAGGCCGCGTTTGACCGGCCCGTCACCCTGTTTGATTCGCCCCAGGCGGTTGCCCGTCAGTTGGCGCGCAGGCTGGCCGCGCAGGTGGTTTCTGAGGACCCCGCCGAGGTCGTTCCAGCACCGCTGTCACCGCAAGCCCCGCAGCCGCCCCAAGTTTCCGCTTCTCCGCAAGATTCCGCGTCTCCCACCGGCCGTCTCACGCACGTGTTTTTATCAGGCAAACCGGGGAGCTTACCCGCCGCGGTAGAGGCGTATGCTGTTGGACGTGAGCTGTTGGCATTGCGGGACAAACCGGAATAAATCAGAGTCATAAAGCGCTATACAGGTACACGCTTAAAGGAGTGCAATGTTATCGCTGATCTATCGTCAGGCTCGTAACTTTTTCTTAGCTCAAGGTATTTTCGCAGTACTAGCTGGACTGGCAATCCTGGTGTGGCCGGGACAGTCTTTTGTGATCGTGGCATACATTTTTGCCGGTTGGTTGATCGCTGACGGTGTCTTTTCATGCTTCCTCTGGTTGCGCGCTCGGCGTGTGCCAGGCGCCCAACTGTCCATGGGTAAAGGACTTATCCAGATCATCTTGGGCGTCATCATCGCGATGTTGCCTGGTGTTTTCGCATCGATCATTCTAGTGATCGTGTCCCTGGCTGTGTTCCTCATTGGTATGGGACTTCTGACGACAGGTTTGGTCATCAAACCCACCGGGAACCGCACGTGGGTCGCTTTTGTGGTCTGTGGTGTGTTGGCGTTCGCCGGTTCGGTCATGATCGTGGTGTTCCCACGTGAAAGCACTCTGGCGTTGCTCACTGTGGTCGCTACGGTGCTGATCTTTGTGGGCGCTACATGTTTGGCGTTGGGCTTCAAGTTCGGCAAGAGCGCTCAAGCCTTGGCAGACCGTGAACGCGCATACTCTAACCCCAGCAACGACGGCCGCGGTGACGTCATCGAAGGCACCGTAGAAGACACGGGCAACGACGACACCCCACCAGGGATCAGCCGCTAACGTGCACGTCACCATCGTTGGGTTCGCGTTAGAAACGGCGCAAAGCCGTTTACTCTACACTCCTCGAACCAGAGTGTAGAGTAAACACCCTTTTTGTTCGTTTTGTTCACGTTTTCGGCCCAAAATCGGCGCATTACTCTACACAGCTGACGAACAGCAGCTCAGGACTGTAGAGAAAACCACCTGACGTACCCAACACATCAAACGAAAAAGGGAACGATGACCAACATCACACCGTAAGTTTGGCGCGCACCTCGTTGCGAGCCTCAACCAGGTTCGCCAGAGCCGGGCGCACTTCTTCATACTTACGAGTCTTGAGGCCACAGTCCGGGTTCACCCACAGGCTCTCACGTGGCACATGCGTGATCGCAGCCTCGAGCAAACCAGTGAGTTCTTCCACTGTGGGCACACGTGGCGAGTGAATGTCGTAGACACCCGGCCCCACGCTCCGGTCGAACTCCTCCGGGTCCAAGCTGGCCAGCAGCTCCATGCGTGACCGAGCAGCTTCAATACTGGTGACGTCCGCGTCCAGGGCGTCGATCGCGGCGATCACCTGGCCAAACTCCGAATAGCACAAGTGCGTGTGGATCTGCGTGCCTGGGTCTACACTGATGCTCGACAAGCGGAACGCATCCACGGCCCAGGCAATGTAATCCGCACGGTTATCGGCCCGCAGTGGTAGCAGCTCACGGAGTGCCGGTTCATCAATCTGAATGATCCGCACTCCAGCCGATTCCAGTTCAGCGACCTCATCAGACAATGCCAACCCGATCTGCTCAGCCACCGTGGACAGTGGCACGTCATCACGCACGAACGACCACGACAGGATCGTCACCGGCCCGGTCAACATCCCCTTGACCGGTTTATCGGTCAGGCTTGCAGCATACGTGGACCAGGGCACCGTGATGGGTTCTGGCCGGTGAACGTCACCAAACAGGATCGGCGGGCGGGTACAGCGACTTCCATAGGACTGCACCCAGCCATGATCAGTCACCGCGAAACCAGCCAGGTTTTCAGCGAAGTACTGCACCATGTCGTTGCGCTCCGGTTCACCGTGAACAATCACGTCGAACCCAAGTTCTTCCTGCAACTTCACAACCTGAGCGATTTCAGCACGCATGGTCTCCGTATATTCGTCCTCCGAAATACGGCCACCACGCAGGGCAGCGCGAGCTTGGCGCACCTCGGGCGTTTGCGGGAACGACCCAATCGTAGTGGTGGGCAACAACGGCAGACCAAGGGACTCCTGAGCCTCACGGCGCTCCTCAACACTGCCAACGCGAGTGCGGCGCTCACCAATCGCAGCCACCCGCGCCCGCACCTGCTCATCAACCACACGATCTGATTCTGCGCGCGTGCGCACCGCCCGGGCTGAGCGGCTGAAAGCGGCCTCACGGACACTGACCGGGTCCGCGGCACCCTCACCATGAGCGTCCAAAGCCGCGGCGAGCGCCTCAACTTCCGTGACTTTTTCTTCAGCAAATGACAACCAGCCGGCCACGTCCACGGGGAGTCGCTTTTCAGCGCTCACCGTGTATGGCACGTGCAGCAGGGAGGTCGAGGTGGACACGGACACCTCGCGGCCGCCACTCTGCAAAGACGTCAGCACAGCGAGCTCGGCTTCAAGGTCAGCGGCCCAAATATTGCGCCCGTCAATCACGCCGGCGACCAGACGAGTACCCCCAAAGTCCGCTGCCTTCAACCGGCCCAACCACTCAGGGTCAATGGTGCGGGTGGCAGCGGAAAGGTCAACGCCAAGCGCCTCGGGCCCAGCCCCTAACAGGGCGTCCAGCCCTGCACGCAGCGAGCCGTAAGGTGCGGTAATAAGAACTTGCGGGCGGTCCGCAGTAGCCAACAGCCGTGCGTGCGCCTGGCCCGCGCGCTGAGCGAGTTCCTCATCAGAAACCGCGTCAAGGTCGGTCACTAGGGTAGGTTCGTCCAGTTGCACCCATTCCACCCCAGCGGCGTGCAAGGCAGTGAGCAGTTCAGCGTAGGTGTCGACCAGTTCATCGAGCCGGTCAAGCGGCTGCCTGCCAGCACCTTCAGCTGGTTTCGACAGGGCCAACAAGGTCACCGGCCCCAACAGGACGGGGCGAATGGTGTGCCCTGCCTGGCGGGCTTCGTCAACGAGTTCCAGGATCCGCTGGGGGCGGGCGGTGAACGGACGGTCGTCAACGACCTCGGGCACTAGGTAGTGGTAGTTCGTGTCGAACCACTTGGTCATTTCCAACGGCGCCCGGTCAACCGTGCCACGGGCCAGCGCAAAGTACTCCCCCAAGTCGGTGCCGGTGGTGTCCTCCCCCACGAGCCCAGCGGCCAGTGCCGCGTCCAACACCTGGTCGTAGGCGGAGAAGTCGCCGGGGATCGCGTAGTCGGCCACAAGCCCCAGGTCACGTTGCCGGTCATACGAGGACAGGCGCAGACTGTGGGCGGCTTCAGCGTATTCGGACTCATCGATCGTGCCAGCCCACAGCGCTTCGAGCGCGCGTTTGAGTTCACGGCGCGGACCAATCCGCGGCAACCCGGTCACTGTTGCGTGGGGGAATGGGGTCTGGGAAGAGGTGGTCATGGTGTGTCCTTTCGGGTGGTGGTCAGTCTGGCGCGGGTTTGGGGGCTCAGGCGTGACAGTAGTTCGGTGATGGTTGTTGGGTCGTTGAAGGTGTAGAAGTGCAGGCCAGGAACGCCCACAGCCACTAACGCTTCGACGAAATCAGCTGTCAGGCTCAACCCGATTTCGTACTCTTCAGCGGGGCTACCCGCCGCAGCCAAAGCCTGCGCGATGTACGCCGGTGGGGTGAGGCCTGACAGCTGGCACATGCGTTTGAGCCGGGCGCTTCCCGTGATGGGCATGATGCCGGGGATGATCGGCAATGTGACGCCGGCTAAGTCAGCTCGACGGGACATTGTGGTGATCTGGGCGGGGTTGAAGAACAGTTGGGTGATAGCGAAGTCGGCGCCGTTGCGTTGTTTGGCGGCCAACACGTCGATGTCTTCTTCTGGCCGTTTCGATTCGGGGTGCCCGCTGGGGTACGCGGCCACCCCTATGGCAAACCGGCCAGCGCACAAGCGGGCCACTTGGTTGCGTTCGACTGAGCGCAACAGCGTGACCAGTGCGTCCGCGTGGGCCAGGTGCCCGGCGGGAGGCGCAGTGGCCCCTGGTGCCAGGTCGCCGCGGATTGCCAGGAACCCGCGCACACCGGAGTCAATGTAGCGTTCAATCCAGGTGACCAGTTCGTCACGCGGCGCTGCAGTGCACGCCAGGTGGGCCAGCGGGCGCAGGCGGGTGGTGGCTGACAGTTGCGAAATAAACGCAGCTGTTCCTGCTGACCAGCCTGTACGCACCGCCGAGGTGACCGCCACATAGTCGGGGTCATAGGACGCTAGGAGGTCCAGGAGTTCTCCTGACTGTTCCTGTTGTTGCGCGCTCCTGGGTGGCATGACTTCGAAGGACAGGGCGAGCCGTGATTCCGGTTGGTGGCCGGGCTCCCGCTCAGAGGTTCCGGCTGCCAAGGTACCGGTTTCCCAGGTCTCGGCCAGCGTGCCGTCTTCCCGCCTTCCGCTCGTGTCAGTGACCGGTCCCGAGGTGTGGGTATCGAGGGGTGCTGATGCAGAGAGTGTGGTCACAGGTACCTCAGCTCGCTTGGGTACCTGCGGTGGTTTCGAGGAGATCGGCGTGGTGGATAGCGGCGACGTTGGGGTGGGAACGGAGCCGGGATTGTAGCGCGTTTTCTCCGTACACGGCAAAGAGTGCGTCACGTTCGTCAGCGCTCACACCACGTGCCTGGGCCGCGAGCTCTTGAGGAAGTGTGAGCTCTGGCAGGCTCGCGCGCAGTGACGGGTTGTAGAAGAACGGAACAGAGATCCGGTCTTGGCCCGGAGGCGTGGGCAGCACGCGGTGGACGGTCGCGCGCAAGTACCCACCGGTGGCCACCTCGAGGAGTTTGCCAATGTTGACCACAAACGTGTTTTCGATCGGTTCAACGTCGATCCACTCATCCTGGTAGTTCACCTGCAAACCAGTAGTGCCCGGTTGAGGGTACAGCAAGGTGAGCACACCGCCGTCACGGTGCGCACCCACACCTTGCGTGATCGCGTCTTCCTCCCCTGAGTTGTCTTCAGCAGGCGTCACGGTAGGTGCTGGGTAGCGGATGATCTTGATGAACGACTCTGGGTCGTGGGCGAAAGCCGGGCCGAAAACGTCTGCGGGCTGCCCCAAGCTCAGAGCCCATTCTGACAGCAGACGTTCGCCTACGGCGGTGAGTTTTTCGTGCCAGGAGTCGGTGACGGTCTTGAGTTCCGGCAAGGCCTCTGGGTACAAGTTGGGGCCGGTGAGTCGGTCGTAGGTGTGCAGGGGCTCCGTCACGGGTTCACGGTGAGGGCCGATGTCGATCTGTTCGCGCCAGTCCACGTTGCCCAGCGTGCGTTCTCCGCCCACGCGGGTGTAGCCGCGGAAGTGCGGGGAGTTGGTGTTTTCGATGCTGAGTTTGTCTTCCTCGGGCAGGGCGAAGAACCGTTGGGCGGTTTCCAGGAGTTCGCTGAAGTCCGAGGCGGGGATGCCGTGCCCGGTGAGGTAGAAGAACCCTACTGTGTGGGTGACGCCGCGGAGTTGGCGGCGGAAGTCGTCTGCGTGTTGGGGGTCGTCGGCCTGGGAGAGGTCGAGGATTGGGAGGCTGGACAGTGACATTGCGTGCTCCTTGGTCTGAGGTGAGTGACTGTGGAGCCCACGCTAAGTTCAGTAGGGTGCATAAGCGGGTGGTGTTGTCACACCGCGTCTTTTGGTGTCACATGCGTGCAACAGTGTGTCACGCAGCGTCAAAAACAGGCCGTCCCACCCCCGCCCCCTACCACCAGAAATGGGTGGGGGCGTCCAAGAGCTCAAGCACTGCCCCGGCGACGGACATGGTGCCTACTGCCAGAATGTTCTTCCCTGACGCCAACGCTTGTTCACAGGCGTCTTCAACCTTGAGCACCGGCCCGTGTGCCGCCAAGTGGGTGTAGTCCAGGTAGTCGCGGCCCGCACCAACAAATGTGACGGGAAATGGCTCCAGCACTTCCAGGCACGCGTCTACGTCCTTGACGTCTGGGAGCCCTGCGAGCACGTGGAAGTGACCCAGCTCTTCGGTTGCCCGGGTGAGTGCGTGTTGGATGCCTTCGGGGTTGATTCCGGCGTCCACCATCCACAGTGCGTCAGAGTGCGGTGGCGTGTGTGTTGATGCGCGGGCCGGAAGTATCAGTTCCTGTTCACCAATAGGCACGTATCGCCCTCTGAGCGTGGCAGCGGCCCGTGCCCCAATTTCCAGGTTGGTCGCCGTCATGGTGGACGCTTGCACAAGTTCCGGTTCTGGCAGCTCCAGTTCTGGCAGCTCAATGTCACGTCCCGCTAGGTAGTCCCATACTTCTTGTGGCTGGTTGTAGTGGCTCACGATGCTGGTGGTCGCGGGTGTGATGGTTCCGAGCAGATCGTGGGTGATCGAGCTGAGGGAGTTGCCCAGGATGTCGCTGTGTTCCATAAAGATTTGCGTGATGCCAACTGTAGGGTAGTCGAAGAGGGAGACGTCGTCGCTGAGTCCGCCCAGCCCTTCTTCTATCACCAGGAAGTCGACGCCTTGTTGCAGTAGGTATGCGATGCCTGTTTGTGTGTAGATCCCGGAGGGTGGCAGGTACCCGTCGGTGACAGGTGGCAGGGTGCGGATTGCGTCGTGCGCGATTTCGGAGAGCCGGGCGTATTCGGTGTGGCTGATTGCGCGGCCGTTGATCCGGATGCGTTCGCGGTTGTGGCGTAGCGGTGGGCTGGTGATGGTGCCTACGGTGGCGTTTTTTGCCAGCGCCGAGGTGGCTGCCGCTGTTGCTGTTCCTTTGCCTTTGGACCCAACGATGAGAATGGCTGGGGTGGGGAGGGTACGGGTGAGGCCGAGTGCGTGTTGGAGCTGGGTTGTTCTGGTGCGGGACCGGGTGACGTGTCTGTGGGTGTTCCATTCGCGGAAGAATGGTTCGTCGTGTGGGTCGTGTGTGGCAACCATGGTGTTTAGTTTATGGGGTGGGTCGCAACCAAAGTTACGTCTTCAACCTCCGCCAATGATTTTCGTGACATTGGTTGCCGCACGGCTGCCACGGCCCGTCGCGCCACCACCTAGCTTCTTGTGAAAGAGATATGTCGGCAACGGTAACCGTTGCCGACACACTCCTTTGCTAATACGGGCCAGTTGCTATCTTATCGGTTCATTTTTCCACGCTTGCGTGAAGCCACTAGCATCACGACACCGCCACAGATGAGCGTCACAGCAGCAAGCAGGCCAAGACCTACGTTTGAACCGGTCCGCGGAAGTGGGCTGTTGTCATTTCCAGAGTCCTCAATCGGAGTTTCCTGAGTTGGCTCCTCCGAAGGCTCAGGAGTCGGTTCCTCCGAAGGTTCCGGAGTCGGTTCCTCCGAAGGTTCCGGTGTTGGCTCCTCCGAAGGTTCCGGGGTCGGCTCTTCGGAAGGCTCAGGAGTTGGCTCCTCCGAAGGCTCAGGAGTCGGTTCTTCGGAAGGCTCAGGAGTCGGCTCCTCCGAAGGCTCAGGAGTCGGTTCTTCGGAAGGCTCAGGAGTCGGCTCCTCCGATGGCTCCGGAGTTGGTTCCGGAACTGTATCAACTTGATTAGTCAGATTAACTTTCTTGGTGCTCTTATTCTCAATAACGAATTCGGCCGTTTCACCTGTTGACTCGCCCACAGTGAACGTAGGTGTGCCAAACGTGACGGATTCGTTCTTGGGGTTCGCTGTATTCGGGTCTTCAATCAATGTGATCTTCGTCCCTACAGGGAACTGAACAGTAGATACTGTTGTTTCGCCTACCGTGATCGGGAGGATCATCGGGTTGTCAGGGATTTCCCAGTCGTAGTCCTCGGGTTTCTTGCCATCCGGAAGACTCCATGCGACAGCCACGTCAAACTTGGTTCCTTCAGCAAGGTGGCCCGAGCCCGGACCCTCAATGCGTTTTGCAATGTCAAAGTTGCCGAAGCCGTCTTTAAGCTCAATACCGATAGTGAAAGCTTCGATGTAAGACGTCTTCTTAGTGAGTGTTCCCTGAATGCCGGTGCCACTAACGCTGTTCTTGTAAACAAAACCTTTGGAGATCTTGCCGTTACTGGGCTGGGTGTGGTAAATGAGCGAATAGTTGATGCCAGACTTCATCGAACCCTTGATGTTGATGGTTGCTTCCGTCTTTGCATCGTTTAAGGTGACCGTCAGTTTAAGGTCACCGTAGTCTTGGGTGAACTGTTCGCCACTTGCGTCGGTAATCGGCTCGTGCAGGTCGGGATTGTCGGCCGACTGTGCGGCCTTGATGAACCACTTACTGTCAGTCTCCACAAAAACCTGTCCTGGACCAGCCTTGTCGATAAAGGTTAGGTCGACGTTGTCCAGGTTCTGCCCGCTCTCTCGTGTGATCACGTCGGCATTGAAGGCGATTTGCCAATTGAGCTCTGTGCTGTTTGCGTTCAGCTTTGGCGCCCATTTATCTGTCTGCCACTCTTCGTAACCATCCCGTGAGCCAATCGGTTTGTCGTCAGGTGCAGTGACGGCAGTTTTCTTACCGTTGATGGTGAAATCAAGTTGGTTCGACTCGGAAGCTTTTTCAGCGCTAACAACCGCATTTCCGCTACCCTTGATGTCAGTCTTGCCTGCAATGTTGTCGTTGAACGTGCAGGTAATTTTCGTATCTTCTACTAAGCACTCTCCATATTTCTTGCCGTCAGAAGCCTGCAGTGGAAAAGTGCCACTGTCTTTCATCTTCAGCTCCGGCGGAAACTCAATGGAGAACTGATCGCCCGGCTTGGGATCAGCGTTCGAGGCGTCCCATTTGAAGTCGAGCTGTGCCAAGTCGTACTGGTACAACTGTCCGTCTTGGGGCTCGTTTCTATCGTTGATTTTCTTAAACGAGGTGATTGTGATTTCGATGTTTTCGTTAATCGCGGCTATTGCTCGCGTTGCGGGCACTGTCATAGCTAGCAGTAAACTGAATACTGCTAGCGTCGCAAGCGCAGTCCGCCTGATAGTTCTGGGTAACAACGTGTCTCCTAACCCGCCCTTACACGCTCACGCACAGCGGCCATGAGGGGCCACGGACCGAACGCGCACAATTGGTTATGCTTTGCCGGATCAGTCTAGCATTAATGGAAACTCAGAAAACACCCCGAATTTCAACAGAGGCTGGGTTCGTGTGCTCCACCCTTTGTTACTCGGCTTCAACTCCAAACGACCCTCCGCATCCGTATTCCGCGACGCATATACCTTCGAGTCAGACCTTGATACTTCAGTTGTTGTAAAGTTCGATGAACGGCTACAAGAAAGACTCGTAGACCTAGCTCTGTGGCATTAGACCTGTCCAACTTTAATGGGCTAGTTCAAAGCCTTCAAACCCCCGCCAATGAGTTGCGTGACGTTGGCTGCTGCACGGGTACACATCGTTGCTGCCTCACTGACCCGGTTCTGTGAATAGTCACTGTCCGGCAGCGTCAACCCCACGGCAGCCACGGCCCGTCCCGCCGCGTCATAAACAGGTGCCGCTACCGTCCACACGCCCGGCGTTACTTCACCAGTTTCAATCGCGTACCCCTGCGTACGTACCCGCGTCAGCTCGCCCATCAGATCATGAACCGACCTAGGCCCCTTACCCGTCCGGTTCACAAAAGCCACCTCACGCGACAGCGCTGCTAACACGTCCCGTTTTTCCATCGTCGCCATGATGGCCCGGCCCGTTGCAGTCAAGTACGCCGGCATATGCACGCCAGCCGCTGTGATCACCGCCATCGAATGCACCGACTGTTCTTTGAGCACATACACGGTCTCCCACCCGCGGATCACCGCCAGTTGCGCCACCCCGCGCGCACGCTCAGCCAGCGCCCGCACGTCTTTTTGCGCCACTCGCTGTAACGGGTTGATCCGCAAATACGCGCTCCCCAACTCCGCCACCCCTGGTCCAAGCAAGTAGCCCGCATCGACCTTGGTGACCAAGCCCAGCTCTTCCAACACATTCAAAATCTCATATGCCGAAGACCTGGGCACATTCCCAGACCGCGCAATCGCGCCCGCACTAATAGGGCGGTTCGACGCCGCCAAATGACGCAAAATCGCCACGGCACGTCTGAGCGCAGGAACCTGAGACATCAGTCCAGCTCAAACTCACGCAACGCGGCACCATACAACTGCGCAACATCACCCAGTTGCGCGTGCTCACCATGAGCGGCCACCTCACGCCCACCCACAATCACGTGAGTCGCGTCCGTAGCAGTCGCAGCCAACACCACCTGTTCGCCAACCGAACCTGCCGTGCGCACCGATTCCGTGTCCACCACAACGAAGTCCGCCACCTGAGCCTCACCAACACCTACCCCCGGGCGAATGTGCATCGAATACGCACCGCCAGAGGTCAAAGCCGCAATCAGTTCATCGGGGCTAAAGCGCCCACGTTCACCGCTGCCCAGCCGTTCACCAGCCTCCAGCGCCCTGAGCTCCAACAGCGGGTCAAGTACCACGTGCTGATCCGAACCCAGCGAAATCACCGCACCGGCCCCAGCCAAAGCAGAAGCCGGCCCAATACCATCCGCCAGATCCGCCTCGGTCGTAGGACACATGACCACAGCGGAACGCGCGTCACCCAACAATCTGATGTCCTCATCCGTCAAGTGGGTGGCGTGCACCGCTGACAGCCGGTCAGTCACAACACCGGCATCGGCCAACAAACGGGTCGGAGTCACACCGTAGTGCTCCAGGCACGCTTCGTTTTCTGCCGGCTGTTCAGACAAGTGAACGTGCAACGGCCCGTCCAAACCAGCAAACGCGGGCAGATCAGGTTTAGCCACACCACGCACGGAGTGAATCGCCGAACCCAGCGTCACCAATGGGTCCTCTGAACCTGAGTACCCAACCGTCGAATACCCACCAAAAGCGCCACCCAGGTCATCTGCCAACGCAGTCGCAAGCCCCGCGTGACGTTCCAGGTAACCGTCGATCGAACCGTCGCTAAACCGCGCCTGCTGCTCGTTGAGCTCCTGCCCAATGCCACCGGTAAGATAACACGTGTCCAGCAACACCAGGCGAATCCCCACGTCGCGGGCTGCACGCGCCAACGCCAGCTCCATGTCGTGGCTACCGTACGGCTTACCGCCCACCTGGTGGTGGACGTAGTGGAATTCCGCCACCGAGGTGTACCCCGCCGTGAGCATTTCCGCGTACACCGCGCGTGCCAGCAGGTAGTAGTTTTCAGGTGTGAGCTGTTCGGCTGCCCGGTACATGACTTTCCGCCACGTCCAGAACGTCCCACCGTCGGCGTGGGTACGCCCGCGCAACAGCCGGTGAAACGCGTGCGAGTGTGCGTTGTTCGCACCCGGCAGCGCCAAGCCGCTGTAGGTGACAGCCTCAGGTGGCGCGTTCACTCCAGCCCGCATTTCCTCAACAGACCCGTCATCAGCGACCAGCACGGCCACATTGTTGAGCACCTGGCCGCCTACATACAGGTTTTCAAACCACAGAGTTTTCACGCCTGCACTCCTGCTTCCATCGCCAGCGCATCAGCCAGTGCCTTCACACCAGCGCGCTGGTCGTCTTCTTCACACGCTTCTTCTGGCGCGTGCGAAACACCCGTAGGGTTACGCACAAACAGCATGGCAGACGGCACAAACCCTGCCAAGATCCCCGCGTCGTGCCCCGCACCCGAATCCAGAATGGGCGCCTCCGGCAGCACTCCCTGCAAACGCTGGTTGAACGCGCTGTTGAAGTGCGTTGTGGCCGAATACGACTCCTGACTCACCGTCACCTCGACACCCAAATCGTGCCCAACTTCCTGCGCCCGCTGCGTGATTGCGCGCAACACTGCGCCCACAACCCCGTCATCCGGGTGGCGAATGTCCAACCAGAAATCCATGCTCGACGCGATCACGTTGGTACCACCCGGGTGCAAAATAGTCCGGCCCACAGTCGCCACGGCTTTTCCGTCCACACCGGCAACCACAGCGGGAATCGCACCAATGACCTGCGAACCAGCAACAACCGGGTCAGCACGCTTCGTCATTGGCGTAGTACCCGCGTGGTTACCCTGACCCGCGAACGTGAACCGCCATCGGCCGTGTCCCACAATCGAGGACCCAATGGCCACCGGCTGTCCAATATCAATGAGCCCCACACCCTGCTCCACGTGAAGCTCAAGGAACGAACCAATCCGTGACAGACGCTCCTTGTCCTGCCCCATCAAGTCCGGGTTCAGACCCACCTCGGAAGCCACCTCGGCGAAGGTCCTCCCCTCAGCATCCTTGAGCCCCAACGCACGGTCCGGTTCGATCACGCCAGTGATCAACCGGGACCCCAGGCACGCGACCCCAAACCGGGACCCTTCTTCTTCCGGGAACACCGCCAACGCCAGTGGGCGGTTGAGCTGTTCCAGCCGGCCGTCCGCCTTCAGCTGGTCAACGGCTGCCAACGCCGAGGCGACCCCCAGCGGCCCGTCAAACTCACCTCCACCTGGAACGGAGTCCAGGTGCGAGCCGGTCACTACAGCGTTGTCGCCCGGGGCAGTTACCCACGCCCATGTGATTCCGTTGTGGTCGATTTCTATGTCCAAGCCACGCGCCTGCGCTTCGCCCACGAACCATTCGCGCAGGTTGAGTTCGGTGGAGCTGAATCCGGGTCGCATGTATCCGGGGCCACGCGGATCGCGCCCCACATCGCGAATGTCGTTGAGAAGAGAAACTACGTCTGACATGGATCCTCCGAATCATCAGCGCATCAAGCGGATGTATATGTGATTAAAAAGTGAGTGGTTATATGGTGGCTGGCTATATAGTGACGGCCCACCCCTGTGGGAGTGGGCCGCTTAAGTATTTACAGTGCGTAACCGTTAAGAACAGTTCCATCAGTATCGGTGAGCGTATGTACAAACTTGTGTACTCCGCTTGCGACCTCAAGGGCACGGCCCGAACGCACAAATTCATACGTTGCAGCCAGCTCTGGTGACATGAAGCGGTCGGTACCTGGGCCTGGAACGTCCTTGCGGAGTTCCGCGATCACGGCACCGGTCACGGCACCCGGTTCTGGTTCGCGCAGTTCAATGGCACGGGCTGCCGCGTAGAGTTCAACGGCGAGCACGCGGGTGAGGTTTTCAATTGCGGTGCGCAGTTTGCGGGCCGCTCCCCATCCCATGGACACGTGGTCTTCCTGCATGGCTGAAGAAGGGATCGAATCGACCGAGGCCGGTGCGGCCAAGCGCTTGGTTTCAGCCACCATGGCTGCCTGCGTGTAGTGGGCGATCATGAGCCCGGAGTCCACGCCCGGGTCATCGGCCAAGAACGAGTTGAGTCCCTGGTTACGGGCAGGGTCCATGAAACGGTCGGTGCGACGTTCGGCGATCGAGGCAACATCGGCCACCACAATGGACAAGAAGTCCAGCTGGTGCGCAATAGGTGCGCCGTGGAAGTTACCGTTGGACGAAACCTCACCGTTAGGCAACACCACCGGGTTGTCTACTGCTGCACGGATTTCGCGTGCAGCCACCTGAGCGGCAAACGTTGCCGCATCACGGGCCGCACCGGTCACCTGGGGTGAGCAACGCAGGGAGTACGCGTCCTGCACCAGGTGGGTGGAGTCGAAGTGGGACTTCACAATTGGTGAGGCGTGCAGAGCGTCCAGCATGTTGCGCGCACTGGCCGACTGACCTGGGTGCGGGCGCAGCGGGTGGTGCAGTTCGTCGCGGAACACCTGGTCAGTACCGTATTGGCCCTCAACACTCATCGCGGCTGTGAGGTCAGCGGTGGTGAGCAGCTTCTCCAAGTCGTACAGCGCCATGATGAGCATTCCCAGCATGCCGTCCGTACCGTTAATGAGCGCCAGACCTTCTTTTTCTTCCAGTTCAACCGGCGTGATGCCCGCTGCTTTGAGAACGGGGCCAGCTTCAACCGGTTCCGAACCGCCTTCGGGGTCGTGGACGTAGCCTTCGCCCATGACCACCAGCGCGCATGCGGACAGCGGTGCCAAGTCACCTGAACAACCCAGCGAACCGTGCTCGTACACCCACGGGGTGATACCCGCGTTGAGCAGGTTCACGTACGCTTCCAGCGTTTCGACCTTCACACCGGTACGCCCGGTAGCCAGCGTGCGGGCACGCAGAAGCATCAAGGCGCGAACCACCTCGGGCTCCACCGGCTCCCCCATACCCGCGGCGTGGGAACGGATCAGCGACTTCTGCAACTGCGAGCGCAGATCGTGCGGAATATGACGCTGCGCCAGGGCACCAAAGCCCGTTGACACACCGTAAACCGGCTTGGGGGCCTTGGCCAGGTCGTCCACGTGGGTACGCGTCTTTGCGACCTCTTCACGAACGTGCTCAGGCAACTCAACCGGCACGTTCTCACGCGCAACAGCGACCACCTGGGCAAAAGTCAGCTCATCAGGTTCAAGCGCAATTGGGTTCATCAAAACTCCTGAAAATTGAGGTGCACTACATTATGCAAACTTATGCAAAAACACTGTACGGTTGCGGGTTCGACGCGATCAATTCGCCTTCACAGAACACAGCACCGATCTGTTGCACGCCCGGGCGGTACACCAGGTACCGGTAGCTGGGAGCGTCCAGGATTGAGAAGTCGGCGCGTGCGCCGGGGCGCAAGTGACCCACGTCCTCACGTTCCAGAGCTTTTGCCCCGCCTTCAGTGGCCGCCCACAGCGCCTGATCGACCGTGAAGTGCATGTCGCGCACCGCGATTGCCAGGCAGAACGGGATGGAGCTTGAGAAACCGCTTCCCGGGTTGCAGTCCGAGGCGATCGCAACCGTCACGCCGGCCTCAAAGTATCGGCGGGCGTCAGGGTAGGGCTGACGGGTGGAGAACTCGATGCTGGGCAGCAGGGTCAGTACCGTGCCGGATTCGGCTGCCGCGGCTAGGTCTGCGTCGCTGGCAAATGTCGCGTGGTCAGCAGACGCGCACTTGAACTTAGCCGCCAACTGCAGGGCACCGCCGTCAGTGAGCTGGTTGGCGTGCAAACGCGGGCGCAAACCGTGCTCAATACCGGCCTGCAAAATGCGGGCGGTCTGTTCTTCTGTGAACGCGCCTTCTTCACAGAACACGTCGATCCACTTGGCGTGCGTGGTGGCCTTGGGGATCATTTCGTTGATGACCAGGTCCACGTAGGCGTCCGGGTCATCCTTGAACTCAGCAGGCACTACGTGAGCCGCCATGAGCGTCACTTCATCCGTGTGACGCGCAGCCAGCTCAAGTGCCTTGAGTTCCGACTCAACGTCCAGCCCATACCCCGACTTCACCTCGAACGTGGTGGTACCGGAGTGCTGGGCCTGACGCATGAGTCGCACCAAATTCGCTTCCAGCTCATCATCACTTGCAGCGCGCGTGGCCTTCACTGTGGTGGCGATACCACCGGCGGAGTACGACTCTCCTGCCATTCGTGCCGCGAACTCTTCGGAACGGTCACCAGCGAACACCGTGTGGTTGTGGGAGTCCACAAACCCTGGGATGACCGCCTGGCCAGCCGCGTCGATCACGCGGTGGCCCTCGCCGCCTTCCTGCCCTTTCGCCTGGAGAGCGGAAGGTGCCTGCCGTGCCTGGGTGGCAACGACCTCGGCGGCTTGCGGGTGACCCGCTTTCAGGCCCGAGGTGGGACCCGCCCACGCGACCTTACCGTCCTCAACGACCAGGGTGGCGTCAGTGATGACACCCAGGAAATCGCTGTGAGGGTCAGCAGGGGTTGCGCCGGGGGCCGGGTTGTTAGTGACCAGTTCCGAAATGTTCGTGACGATCAGCATGAATGCCTTAGTCTGCTCGCTTGTTCAACTTTTCAACTGCAGGGACGCGGATGCCACGTTCTTCAGCAACCTCAATAGCGCGGTCGTAACCAGCGTCCACGTGGCGAAGAACACCCATACCAGGGTCGTTGGTGAGCAGGCGCTGAAGCTTCTGTGCAGCCAAGTCAGTTCCGTCAGCAACCGACACCTGACCAGCGTGGATCGAACGACCCATACCCACACCACCACCGTGGTGCAGGGACACCCAGCTGGCACCGGACGAGGTGTTCACCAGAGCGTTGAGCAGTGGCCAGTCAGCCACGGCGTCGGTGCCGTCGAGCATGCCTTCGGTTTCACGGTACGGCGATGCAACCGAACCGGAGTCGAGGTGGTCACGACCAATGACGATAGGTGCCGAAACCTTGCCCTCAGCAACCAGCTTGTTGAAGAGCAGACCAGCCTTTTCGCGTTCGCGGTAGCCCAACCAGCAGATACGTGCAGGCAGACCTTCGAACTCCACGTACTCAGCAGCTGCGTCCAACCAGCGGTGCAGCGATTCGTTCTCAGGGAACAGTTCCTTCAGCGCCTTGTCGGTCACTTCGATGTCCTTAGGGTCACCAGACAGGGCTACCCAGCGGAATGGCCCAAGACCTTCACAGAACAGTGGGCGAATGTAGGCAGGAACGAAGCCTGGGAACTCAAACGCGCGGTCGTAGCCAGCCTTGCGGGCTTCGTCACGGATCGAGTTACCGTAGTCGAACACTTCAGCTCCACGGTCCTGGAACTCGACCATGGCGCGCACGTGCTTAGCCATCGACTCTTCCGCACGCAGAGTGAACTTCTCTGGGTCGTCATCTGCTTCGGTCTGCCAGTCGTCAACGGACACGCCAACAGGCAGGTAGGACAGTGGGTCGTGGGCCGAGGTCTGGTCAGTGACGATGTCAACTTCTGCCGCCTCGGGACGGTCCAGAAGGGTAGGCAGGATCTCAGCTGCGTTGCCAACCAGACCCACGGACAGTGGCTTGCGTTCCTTCTTCGCGTCAAGGACCAACTTGAGAGCTTCGTCAAGGTCGGTGACAACTTCGTCCAGGTAGCGCTTGCCCTTACGGCGTTCCAGGCGCTCCTTTTCAACGTCAATGATGAGGCAGGCACCACCGTTAAGGGTGACAGCCAGTGGCTGCGCACCACCCATACCACCACAACCAGCGGTCACGGTCAGGGTTCCAGCCAGGGTGCCGTCGAAACGCTTGCGAGCAATAGCGGCGAATGTTTCGTAGGTTCCCTGCAGGATTCCCTGAGTTGCAATGTAGATCCACGAACCAGCCGTCATCTGGCCGTACATCATGAGACCTTCAGCTTCGAGCTTGCGGAAGTGCTCCCAGTTAGCCCAGTCGCCCACCAGGTTCGAGTTAGCGATCAGCACGCGAGGCGCCCATTCGTGGGTCTTGAGAACACCAACAGGCTTACCCGACTGGATGAGCAGAGTTTCATCAGCTTCCAGGTCGTCCAGAGTGGCAACGATCTGGTCGTAGGCCTCCCAGCTGCGGGCAGCGCGGCCGGTTCCACCGTAAACCACCAGGTCTTCAGGGCGTTCTGCAACCTCTGGGTCCAGATTGTTCATGAGCATGCGCTTAGCGGCTTCGGTCTGCCAGTTCTTTGCAGTGATTTCAGAACCGCGAGGCGCGCGGATCACGCGCGTTGGGTCGTGACGTGTAAAGGACATGATGAACCTTTCTGCTGGTCTCTGGTTATGCTCACGTGGGCGAGCAAAACCGTAAGGAGTTTGTTCAATCGTCTCTGGTTTTCGCCGTGAATGCGATGGGCGCCACATTGTTACTGTCCGACATACTGGACACGCTAAAGGCGCAAGTGAGCGGTACGGCGCGTTATATTGCGCCATACCGCTCACTTTGCGACGTTTGGCCGTGCACTTACCGGCATACAGCCATGCGAACTGGCGAGTTATCGAAACTCAGCCACGCACTTATTCTTTACGACCGCGCTTCCGCAGGCGACGACCTCGGGCGCGTTCTTCAGTCTTTTCATGGAAAGCCTCACGCACAGCGTCCTCGCGAGCTTCCTTCCTGGCAATGCGCTTAGCCTCCGAGGAGACCTGTTCCTTGGTTGGCTCGTGGTCGCGCAGACCAACCTGCAGATCTTCAGGAATCTCCGGCAGGGTGCCGGTGTCAGCGCGAACCTTGTGGTGCAGAATCTCCTGACGCAGGATCTTTGCCAAGAAGTAGATACCCAGTAGGTTAGGCACACTCATCAGGAAGAACATCGCGTCAGAGAACATCACAACGCTCTCCAGGCCAATCGATGCACCAACAACGATCGCCAGAATCCACACAACCTGGAAGATGCGCTGAGCAACCGCGCTACCACCGGTCAAGAAGTCAACAGCCTTCTGACCGTAGTAGGAATAGGACAGAACAGTCGAGAACGCGAACAGAATCACACAGATGGTGAGCAAGACTGGGAACCAGTCAGCAACCGTGGCGAACGCGGTCGCGGTCAGCTCAACACCAGCAGCGTCCGAACCGTCGTTCTCCTGCTTGTACATTCCAGTCGTGATGATGGCCAGCGCGGTCATCGTACATACGATCACCGAGTCAACCAGAGGCTCCCACATAGCCGTGTAACCTTCAGTCGCTGGGCGTGAAGTCTTCACAGCCGAGTGAGCCATACCAGCGGAACCAACACCAGCAGCGTTCGAGAACAGCGCACGCTGGATACCAATAATGGCCACACCAACAAAACCACCAGCAACACCTTCACCGGTGAACGCACCAGTGAACATTTCGGCAAACGCCGTAGGAATGTTAGTGAAGTTCACCATGATTACGGCGATGGTTCCGATCATGTACAGAATCGCCATGAGCGGAGTAATAGCCGAGGTGTAGTCGGCAATCTTCTTAATTCCACCGATGATCACAAGACCAGCCAAAACAGCCATGATCACACCAATGAGCCACATCTTGTCAGCGAACCAGCTGGATTCACCACCAGTAGCGTTCACCAAAACCGCAGCACCCTGGTTGGCCTGGAACAGGTTACCCGCACCGAACACACCGATCAGAGCGGCAACTGCATAGAACACCGCAAGGAAGTTACCCAGCTTAGGGCGGCCAATTTCAGCAAGACCGGCCTTCAAGTAGTACATAGGACCACCGGCCGTGGTCCCGTCGTCACGAACCTCACGGTACTTCACACCCAGTGTGGCTTCGGCCATTTTCACACTCATGGCCAACAGGCCGAACAGAATGATCCATAGCGCTGCACCCGGGCCACCGACGGAAATAGCGACAGCCACACCAGCGATATTTCCGAGTCCCACGGTTCCAGACAGCTCAGTTGCCAAAGCCTGGAAAGATGAAACCTCACCCGGGTCAGTCTTACGCGTCAGCTTTCCGCGGATTACTTCAATTGAGTGCCCCAAACCAGTGATGGGCTGGAAGCGCAGGTACACGGTGAGGAAGATGGCAGCAGCCATCAGCCACACAACAATCACAGGGAGTTCAGCGCCGCCAGGGAGCGGAATCGCGAAGAACACAATGTCTGACAGGACTTGTGCAAATGGGGCAAATACCTTATCGAGGAACTGATCGATGCCAGCTTTTTCAGCTGCATCTGCCGACTCGGCAAGAACGTCAATCGAGGGTAAGTTTTCTAAACCAGATGGAGCCGCGTTTACCGCGGTTGCAAAAATATGATGATTCATAAATTCGGTGCAGGGGTAGCTTTACGGCCGAAGGGTCGCTCCGGCTTCGGGCACCGTTCCTAATCTTAACGATCGCTTAGAGTTTGGCACCGCGATTCCGTGTTAATGCCCTGATTTCACGCGGTTGCGGGTGGGATTTGGCCCAGCGCGACGGGGAACACGGCAGATTCACTGTTGTTACCCTTTCGTTACATACGAGGGTCGTGAAGCGGTGCTGAAACGGCGCAAAGCGAGCGAAACTGCGCGTTATATTGCGCCGTTACGCTCGCTTTGCGCCGTTTGGCCTTGGCTAGATAACCCGGAACGCTTTGCTTTGACCGCCCCTCCCGAGGTGGTTACGTTCCGGGGCCTCCCAAGGTGGGTCCTAGCTGGCCTCTGGATAAATGGTCTGGGCGGGTGCGACGTTGGTCTTCTTAGCCCACGGATAGTAGATCGCCGTGGTGACAATGATGCCAATGATCCAGGAGACATCGGCACCACCGAGCATCTCCACCAAGGGACCTGTGTAGATCGTCTGATCCATAAACGGAATCTGCACCGCAACACCCACTACATACGCAACCAAGGCGCCTACGTTCCAATCCCCGTAACGACCTCGGCGGTCATACAGCGCAGGAATATCAAAGCGGTCCTTGGACACAAAGTAGTAGTCCACCAGGTTCACCACACTCCACGGCGTGAACACCATGAGCAACGCCAGCACGAAGTTCTTGAAGTTGGCCAGGAAGTCAGCGGACGCGAGCAGGGCCACCACGATGGTCAGCGCAACGATCGAGACAACGAAAATCGCGCGGACGAGCTTGGTGACGCTCACCCTGTTGCGGAACGAGGTCGCAATCGTCAGCACACACATGAACGCGCCGTACGCGTTGAGGGTGTTGACCGTGAGCTTGCCCAACAGGATCACAATGAAGATAAGGAGCGCTAGAACGCCACCGCCAGCCAGGTCACCAATAAAGCCAACCTGGTTGTCCAGGAACGCATCGCCACCCTGTGACATCGCCGTTGCCGCAATGAGGACACCCAGGGTCATGGACCACTGCGAACCAATGACCGAGCCGCCAAAGGTGAACCAGAAGGTGGCTCGGCGGGGAGTGTTTTCTGGCAGGTAGCGCGAATAGTCGGCCACATACGGGCCGTAGGTCAGCTGCCAACCGGCCGACAGTGCCACGACGCTCAAGAACACTGGCGCGCTGAACTCGCTGTTTGCGAGGACGGCAGGAACGTCGACCGTGATCACCACGATTGCAGTGAGGTACAGGAAGCCAAGCAAACCGGTGACAGACGAAATACGCCCCAGCAGGTGAATGTACCTGTACCCCAGAAGGGCAATAATCGCCGTCAGAATACCGAAGATGACGATGCCCACCCACTTGAAGTCACTATCAGTGATCCCCAAAATTCCGTTAACGGCTTGGCCTGACAGCACCGCGCCCGTGGACGCGAAGCCGATGTACATGAGCACAACCAGCACCAGCGGGAAAATCGCGCCAATCACACCGAACTGTGCGCGCGAAGAAATCATCTGTGGCAGACCAAGCGTGGGCCCCTGCGCCGAGTGCAACGCCATGATGGTTCCACCCAAAATGTTACCGATAAGCAGAGCGATGATGGCCCATAGAGCGTCGGACTTGAACACGGCGATTGCGAGCGCGCCATCGACGATCGCGGTGATCTGCGTGTTCGAACCAAACCACAGCGTGAACTGTGAAAACGCGGTTCCGTGCCGCTCGTTTGGAGGGACCCAGTCAATGGTGCGGTTTTCGACGAGACCGCTCGAAGACTTTGTGTCAGCCATGAGCACTCCTCACTGTGTTGGGTTGGTATTTGGTTTGCAGTCCGAACTGTTGTTGAGACTGGATTTGGCCCTGTGTTGAGCTGTTACTAGACGCGCATTTACGCGGTAGGAACGGTCAATGCTAGCACGTGACGAGGCTCACAAACCGCGATTTTTGGGGGCTCCGGAGTGCAACTTTTGTCCAGCACAAGAAACTATCCACCTTGCCGGACAGAAGTTGTTGGGGTGGTTAGGAGTGGGCGGTTTTGCATGTTAGAGCGGGCTCCCGAGGTGGCAGAAAATCGCGGGAGGGCCGAAACCTTACTGCAGCGCTTCCGCACCGGCAGACTGGAAGCACTCCAAACACGCTCCACATCGCTCATGAAGCTAAAATGGCGACACACCCTACGGAAACATATCCTCTGGCGGCCCAGCCGTTAGGCACCGTAGCGTTAGGACATTACATGGGTCCCACGGTTTAAATCGTCGGACCCATTGTCATATCGCAAGGCCACCGCCACATGGGAGGGCCAACCCCAGGCGAAACGGCGCAAAGCGAGCGAAAACCAGTCGCGCTTTCACCCCGCAGACGCCACGCCGCCACACCCACAAACCGTTTACCCAACACAGCTCAATCCAATGTGTTGACTAAACGCCACTTTTGTTCGTTTTGTTCACGTTTTCGGGCCAAAGTCGGCCAGTTACCCAACACAGCAAACGAAAGATGGAGTGCTCACGCGTGATGGGTAACCCGCGGTAACCACATTAACACGCAGGGCATCCCCCACCTCGGCCTCCCTAGAACACTTTTGGCTACAGTCCAATTTGTGGACTGTAGCCAAATAACCCCAAAACACCCCTAAAACGTGATGCACGCCACAGTTTTAGACCCTTTTGGCTACACTCGAGCCCCAAAATCGAACTCGACTGTAGCCAAATGATGCGTCCCTGCGACTAACCCAAGGCGAAACGGCGTAACCGCATGTGAATACAAAAAACTCGGGGCCCCACCAACCGGCGAGACCCCGAAAAACGTGCGCGAG
>NZ_ADNU01000021.1 GCF_000178455.1 Brevibacterium mcbrellneri ATCC 49030
CGCGCGCACTGCATCGACAAACACCTGCGGTTGTTCCGAATGGACCCAGTGCCCTGCATCCCGGATCACGAGTCGTACAGCTCGTGGGAAGTACTCACGCACAAGGGGAAGAAACTTAGGGTCACCGTAAGCGGAGTTCTCCCCCACCACCCACAGCACTTTGCGATCATAGGTCGCGTCAATTGAGGGGAAACTTCCAATGTCTTTAAGACTGTCAAACAGGAGGTTGAGGTTTGGTTGCCACTCAAATCCGTCACCACTCCGACGAAGGTTCTGCAACAAAAAGCCACGCACAGACTCATCAGGAATGTCCTCAGCGATGCGCTCATGAGCTTCTGCACGCGAAGTCAAACTGTCCAGATCAAGCTTTTTCAGTGTGCCCAACAGGTGAACAAACTCCCCCATGTCGCCACCGGCCTGTGGAGAAATATCCTCAATAATGAGCTTGTCAACGAGTTCAGGTTCTGTGAGCGCAAGCGTCATCGCGACTTTACCGCCCATCGAGTGCCCCAACAGATAAACCGGCGCGTCACCCTTAATCTCGTCCGCAACTGCCTGCGCCATATCCGTGTAGCTAAAGGTCTCTGTCCAATACGACTCACCGTGATTCGGCAGGTCAATGAGGACCATCCGGAAGTCCTTGCTGAGCTCTTTGGCTACACCGGTGAAGTTTTTCCCGCGCCCCATGAGTCCGTGCAGAAACACCAGAGTTGGACCTTGCTCCCCCATACGTGTGACGTGCAGATTGCCCATTCTTCCCCTCCATGCGTCCTTGGCTTCGCAACGCTCCTCGTAGAATGACACCGTGACTGCACATCCTGCTTATGACCTGTTGCGCTGCCCTGTGTGCGCCCGCCGAGGTGAACCCGATCAGCGTCTACAGGTACACGATTCGCAGATAGTGTGCAGTCGCAGGCACTCGTTTAACATAGCGCGTCAGGGCTACCTTAGTCTGCTTTCGGGCCCCGCTCCCACAAGTGGGGACAGTACTGACATGGTGTTGGCGCGGGACCGGTTCCTCACCTCCGGCGCGTACGCGCCGTTAAAGAATTCCCTCGCCGAGGTCGTTGCAGCTCTGCCGCACACGCACCTTCTAGACGTTGGTTGTGGGACCGGGTACTACCTCGGCGGTCTGTTGGAAACCTTGGGGGCACCTACGCTTGGGCTGGGGTTCGACACTGCCACCCGCGCCGTGCGGTTAGCAGCCCGCGCTCATCCGGATATCACTGCGTTCACATGGGACGTGTTCCGGGATTTTCCGCTTCTAGACGGCACAATTGATGTTGTTCTGGACGTGTTCTCACCCCGAAACGGTCCGGAGTTTCACCGCGTGCTAGCCCCCGGCGGTCACACAGTGGTGGTGACACCCGAGCCACAACATTTGAAGGAACTTCGCGCAAGCACGGACATGGTGGGCATTGATCCGCGCAAGGACGAACGGTTGAACCGGGCACTGCACATGTTCGAACCCGTACGGGAATCTGTTATTTCTTATGACTGCCAACTCACCCCGGAACTGGCCCGTGATCTCATTTTTATGACACCGTCAGCCCGGCACTTATCAACCGACACGGTGACGGATTCCCAGTTACCCACCTCGGCGACGGTAGCCGTGAAAATCTCCGTGTGGCGCAAACCTACAGAGCGGCGATGACCCTTTGAGGTTCGGTGACTGGGAACATGTGGTCCGCACCTTCTGCGATGTGAAGTTCAGCTCCGATCAGGCGGGCGAGCCGGCGCTGTTTTGCTACTGATACCGCGCGGGCACTGCCAGAGGAACACACGATAGTGGGGTGCAGCCTGCGGTCGAGCACATGATTGGACATGAGCAGTGAACTTAACCGGTATTCCTGTTCCCAGCTCGAAAACCACTGGTCCACAACTGTTTGGAGGCCGGGGCGACTCACAAATCGGTGCGTGGCGTGCGTACGTGGCAAATGGTCTGCCAGACCGGAAGCACGGGTGAAAAGATGTTTGCGAATCTGCGCACCCCACGGCGTGAGAGCCCGCGCCACCTTGTCCACTACCGGGGCTGAAAAGCGTTCAAAAACAGTGCCACGCGTCAACCAACCACCCACAAATGTCAGTGGCGCCGAAGGATCAAGAAGAACCAACCGAATGATGTCCTTAGGGTATTTCAACGCCCACTCCAGGGCAGTAACACCGCCAACAGAATGACCAATGAGAGCAAACGGCTCGCTGATATCAACAGCTTTCCTCAGGTCCTCGATGTCGCCCGTTGGATCGTGCTCCCACGCGTCGATCACTTCTACGGGACCAGGAAGAAGCTCACTTAAACCGCTGTAGTCTTCCGGTAAAAGGCTCAGCCCGGGAACAATTACCCATTTCACGGATCTATTGTAATCCTCACCACATCTATTGCCGTTTTGCTATCCAGCAGTGTGCCGTTTTCAGTAAAGTTGCAATATGACTCAGCGCACGTCTCTACGCAAAACAGAGGCCCTGGCCAGGGTGTTCATCTGGCTCTATGTTTTGGCCGCTATGTGGACTACCTTGACCATCCCGATTCGTTTAAGCAACGTCGCGGACGCGGGATACATTTTCTTCTCACTGTTCACGGTTCCGGCTGAACCGTCCTTGGTCGCTGTGGTGTTTCTTATCGCCGTAGCGACAACAGCGGCCCGCCGACTACGCATCGCTCACACCGCCATGCTGGTGGTCGCGGTGTTGAGCGTTCTCGCATCGGTGCTCAACACCAGCGCAGTCATATCACTGGGACCAAGCAGTGAGCTACACGTTTCAGTGACGAGCCCGCTCGACGCACTGTTCTTCAGCCTCCCTTTCAGGATTGTGGGTCTTGTGCTGAACGCTGTGTCGTTGATCCTCATAATCATCATGCGACCGGCGTTTCCCGGACGGATTCGCACCACGAACTTCCTCAAAGCGCTAGGTATTTTGCTTTCTGGCTTGGCGGTGTCTTTTCTGGTCGCCCTGCTCACTTCGGCTTTGACCCCAGTAGGCTCCAGCGACTGGGGCGAACGTCTAACATTTGCGCTTTCTGCGGCCCTTGGATCCACCTCTGGGCTCAGTTCGATCACGGACGGGCAACACCCCACTACGTTCATCGTGTTCTACATCAGTGGTGCTATTTCAGCATTAGCACTGATCTGGGCACTCATTGTGATGTTCCGTATCAGGGCCAAACCGGCACCCATCACACCCGATGAAGAACTCGCGATTCGTCGCATGGTTCTTGACTTCGGAGACCTGGACTCACTGTCATACTTTGCGACTCGACGCGATAAGAGTGCGGTGTTTTCTCAAGACCGCAAAGCCGCCGTACTGTACGGCGCCGTAGGGAACGTTTTTGTTGCAAGCGGTGACCCTGTGGGGGATCCGGCATCCTGGCCACACGCAATCGAGTCATGGCACTCTCACTGTCGTTCTGTAGGTGCTCGTCCCGTAGTTTTGGCGTGTTCACAAGAGTCAGCACGCCTGTACAGGGCCAGCGGGTTGTCAATTGTTGCGATCGGCGACGAAGCTGTCGTCAACACAGCCGACTTCAACATTTCTAGCCCAGCCTTGGCCGATATTCGCAAAACCATCAGGCGCATGAACCGTGAGGGCATCACTGCGAAGGTGGCGCGCGTGCGAGACCTTCCTGCTGATCTCGTCACTCAGTTAGAAAACTGTCGCGACGCGTGGCGTAATCACGAGGTCGAACGCGGGTTCTCGATGGCCCTGGGCCGTATGGGCGATCCCGCCGACTCGAATTCTGTCATCGCGTGGGCATGCGACAGTTCCGGCTATCCGATTGGTTTCTTAAGTTTCGTCCCGTGGGGTCGCAATGGGCTCTCCCTCGACGTCATGGTTCACTCCCCCACAGCCGTCCCTGGAGTCACGGACTTTCTTGTGGCACAAGCTGCCCTGCAGGGCCGAGACATGGGCATTAAGCACATCTCGCTGAACTTTGCCGTTTTCCGTGACGTGTTTGTCGCTACCGATGAACTGCGTGCCGGTCCTCTGACCCGGGCAAGTGACAAGCTCCTGAAGGTCGCGTCGCGATCCTTTCAAATCGAATCGCTTTACCGGGCCAATCAAAAGTACCAACCGCAGTGGTCGCCCAGGTGGGTCGCGTTCGACGACACCATGATGGTGTTCCACGCGCTCTATTCGATGAGTGTCGCCGAAGGCTTCATTCCTCCACCCAGCCTGCGCGCAGTCCTCGCCTGGATGTGGGCCAGCATCACCCAAACCACCCCCACTCCGCTCTTCGGTGCCCAACCGACGATCACCTCGGACGATTTTCTCACCCGCGTAAAAGAACTCGACTACGAGTTCATCCGCCCGCCTTCGCCCCAGTACACCTGGTCATCGCAGCAGCGCCACCGGATCGACCACAAACTCGCGCTGGAATCTGCGGGCATCGAAACCTATCCGGTTGAAGGGCCGACCTCTACCACCTCGGTGTGGGAACTAAACATGCAGAACCGCCCAGTTCCAGCGCCGGGCACCCTCACCGCCGCCGAGGTGACCGTCCGCGGCCGTGTTCGGTCACGCAGGCGCTTTGGGCGCTTGGTTTTCATGGATATTGAACAAGATGGCGCGTTCGTACAGACCGTGTGGGACCGTTCAAAAGTGAGCGACTGGCACGTGAGCCTGTTCGACGTGGGCGATTTCGTGAGCGTCACCGGTCACGTGGGAACCACCGATCACGGTGAGTTGTCAGTGTTCGTTGAACAGTTCACACTCCTTGCCAAAGCCATTAGACCCACGCCTGCGTTGGGGCACCCGGTGGGAGAAGAAGAGCGCCGCACCAACCGGTCACTTGACCTGCTCACCGATGTGAGCGCGCGTGACATTTTGGTGGCACGGTCTTCTGCAATCCGGTCCTTGCGCGACACTTTGCACGCCCAGTCATACATGGAAGTCGAGACGCCCATGTTGCACACGGTGCACGGGGGTGCGGCAGCAAGGCCATTTACTACTCACATCAACGCTTATGACATGGACCTGTCCCTGCGAATTGCACCCGAGCTGTACCTCAAACGCCTCATGGTGGGTGGCATGGACAGGATTTTTGAGATCGGCCGAAACTTCCGCAACGAAGGGGTGGATGCCACCCACAACCCGGAGTTCACCTCGCTTGAAGCGTACGCTTCCGGGCTGACGTACCACGATATGGAGCGTCTCACGATCGCTCTTATTGAGAACGCGGCCCGGGCGGTCAACAGCGAACCGGTTGCCAAGTACCGTGATGCGTCTGGCAAGGTGCAAGAGCTGTATCTGCCGGGTTCGTGGCGGTCCATGACGATCCACGAAGCAGTGTCACACGCCGTGGGTCGGGAACTCACGTTGGATACCGCGCCCGAGGTGTACCGCGCAGAGTGCGCGCGTGCCGGCATTGAGGTTCCTACGGACGCTTCCCAGGCTTACATGCTCATGGAGCTGTATGACGAACTGGTCGAAAAACAGACCGTTGAGCCCACGTTCTACTACGACTTCCCAGCAGAGAAGTCGCCGCTGGCCCGCCCAGGCAGGAACGACAGTCGCGTATCCGAACAGTGGGACCTGGTGGCTTTTGGGATGGAAGTGGGCACCGCGTATTCGGAACTCATCGACCCCATGATTCAGCGTGAACGTTTGACTGAGCAGTCACTGGCGGCTGCAGCGGGTGACCCAGAAGCCATGGAGGTCGACGAAGCTTTCCTCACCGCCCTTGAAATGGGCGCCCCACCCATGGGTGGTCTTGGCCTGGGGGTGGACCGGGTGGTCATGATGCTCACGGCCACCACGATCCGCCAAACCCTGACTTTCCCATTTTTGAAACCTACAGGAAGCTGACCAAGATTGAAGCGATCACCACTGAGCCCGCGCTCACCGAGGTGAAGCCACCAACGAGCATGGCTGGCAACATCGCTTCCCTCAGAGCATCGCGTTCTTCGTCAGTGCGACCTACTGAACGCACGACTTCGTTCGTGAGGAGGTAGTCGGCGGGGAAACCGTACATAGCTGTAAGCGCCACCGACATTCCTAGGCTCGTCTTCCACTTGAGGAGCTTGGTGGCGATCGCACCACCAATCATGATGCCCACGGCACCCACTGCAAGGATGACAGCTACTGGCAGCAGAGCGGCCAAAACATCTGACAAGGAGGCGGCAACCAGGGGCGCCATCACGATTGCGACAACACTGGCCATTGCGACTCCAAACGAGTTGGATTTCTCCATTGAACGTTCTGGAGTCAAACCAATCGCGGTCGAAGCAACACCCAGAACG
Organism: Brevibacterium mcbrellneri ATCC 49030; assembly: GCF_000178455.1. GTDB lineage: Bacteria > Actinomycetota > Actinomycetes > Actinomycetales > Brevibacteriaceae > Brevibacterium > Brevibacterium mcbrellneri. The sequence continues at coordinate 6,240 of NZ_ADNU01000021.1, forward strand.
AGGGCAATGATCGACGACGGAATGTGGGTAGGTATAGCCAGAAGCGTCGCAAGTGAACCACCCACCAAAATGAGGAACAGAATGAACAGTTCGTTGTCGACCAGCATTTGCGGAAGGTTGACAAGTTTCTTGTCACCACCGTTTTCCTTTTGGGCTTTCTTGTAGTTGCGAGCCAGTTCTTCCAGGTCACCCGAATCGCGGAGGTTAATCGCGAACTTGCGCAACAACAGGTTCGTCAGGGGCATTGACGGAAGGGACTGAAGCATCAGCACAAGGGCTGGAAGCACCACAATCGCGGAGTCCACGTTGGCAGCTTTCAACCCATCTGTGGTCAGACCCGTTGACACGATCCCACCCGCCAGGGGACCGGCTCCAGCCACAACGTATTGGAAACCAAAGATGGGGCCAACCACGGCGGCAATCACACCTACGGCGACGATCATTCCGGCAACTGATATCACCACGCTACGCCACTGAGCGAGCATGGTTTTCAACGGGATCAGCGAACCCATGTGGAACAGCAAAGGCGCCACGAGAATCGCATAGATCTGCGGAAGGTACGAATCGTCAATGATGGTTTTGGGAATGATGTTGAGCTGAACAGCAATAAACGTTCCCAACATAGCAATGAGAAGAGCTGGGATCCGGGCCTTTGACCACAGGGAGATCAGCTCGCCCAAAGCGATGAAGGCGAGAATAATCGTCGCGGCGAAAATAGCTGTCATGAGTTGTCACCTCGCTGGTTATACTCCCACGCGATGTGAGCAAGTGCTGCAGCTTGGTCCGTCAAAACAGCATCGTCGAAGAGGACACGTGGCGAGTGGTTGTAGGCTGCCGTCGCTGGGTCTACATGGGGCGGGCTCGCCTGAAGTATCAGGTACGCGCCCGGGACTTCTTGCAAAACGAACGAAAAGTCTTCTGATCCCATGACAGGCTTTTCCGGCGCGTTGAAGCGTTCCTCACCGAACACCTCGGTCAACGTTGAACGTACTAGATCAGCTTCTTCGCGTGCATTGACCGTAACGGCATAAAAGGTCTCCCAGTCAAAGTCGACTGTGCAGTTGTGCGCTTGGGCGATGCTTTCAGCCAACTGTTTGGCGTACTGCGGGAACTTCTCGGTTGTTTCATGTGACAGTGTTCTGACCGTTCCTCCCATTGAGGCAGCCGGTGGGATCACGTTAAGAGCCTCACCGCCCTTCAGAGTTGTGATGGAGAGAACGACTGGGTCAAAAACACTGAAACGCCTTGTGATCATGACCTGAACGGCCTGACAGAACTCCACGAGCGGTGGTACCGGGTCGGTGGCTGCGTCCGGCCTTGAACCGTGGCCACCTTCGCCGTGGAATGTCACACGCAGGTAATTCGATCCAGCCATCGCGGTTCCTGGTCGGCATTCGAATACACCCTGTTCGCCGGGGAGAACGTGAAGGGCAAACGCCGCGTCGACTGGTGATCCGGCAGCGGTCAAGAGGCCTTCTTCGAGCATTGGCTTTGCCCCACCGGGCCCTTCTTCCCCGGGTTGGAACATAAAGACAACAGTTCCTGGAAGTTCGTCCTGATGAGCGCTGAGCAATCGAACGGCGCCCACCAAGCCTGCTGTGTGGAGGTCGTGGCCGCACGCGTGCATGGTGCCGTTCGTGGCAGCATAAGGCAGGCCGGTTTCTTCAACTACGGGAAGCGCGTCCATGTCACCGCGCAACAACACTGTTGGACCAGGCTTGCCGCCACGCAAAACTGCCGTAATTGAGGACAGTTCCTTACCCAGCGTGATTTCTACAGGCAGGCCCTCCAATGCGTCGAGCACACGTTTCTGGGTACGTGGAAGATCATTCCCCAGCTCAGGGTCTGCGTGAATCTCTCTACGTAGCGCAATCAGGTCTGGAGCTATTTCTTTTGCCTCTGCAACAAAGTCGATCGTCATCGCACCCCTCTTTTCGATCGGTTCTGTAACGTGTCCCACAAATTAGCAGTCCCGAATATGCCCGGTGCACCAGTTTTGCTATGTGAAACTCAGGCGACCTGCTCTCCTGTTTCGTGACGCTCTAATCACCGGGAGTACTGTTGCTTATATGGTCGAACGTTTCACTCCTCCGCAGGGATGGGAGGCTGCTGCTGGTGAACTACTCGGAATCGACCTATGGCGCATTCCGTTCGTCATCATTTCGGCAGTCACCATCTACGTAGCTTTTCTGGTTCTCATTAGAATCTTTGGCATCCGCATCCTTGGCACCATGAGTTCCTTTGACGCAGTTGTCATCATCATGTTTGGGGCAGTCGCCGGACGCGTCATCCTGGGACACCCTCCCACAGTGATGGTTGGAATCATCGGCCTGGCCACGCTCATGGTCATGGAAGCAATCTTTGGCGCACTCCAACACACAGTAGGGTTCAGACGGACTGTGAGCGCTCCCCCAAGGCTCCTCATGGCACACGGCCAAATGATCCCTCACGCTATGCAACGCGCCCACATCACTGAAGCCAATCTGTACGTCGCGATTCGCGAAGCTGGCATCGCGTCCCCTGGTCTTGTTCAGTGCGTAATACTCGAAGCCAATGGCCGGCTTTCAGTGATCAAAGAAGGAACACCTATTGACCCATGTCTGCTGGAAAATATTGAAGGCCGGGAACTCTTAATGCAAGATCCCGGCCCTTCAGGCTCAACGCCACAATAGCGATACGTGAGGTCTAGGCGTTCTCAGCAGCCTGGTCTTTAGCCCACTTTCCGTAACTGCCTTCAAGCTCTGCAACATCAAATCCAGCCCTGCGAAGTGCAGACGCTGCAACGGAGTTGCGCACGCCAGACTGACAATAAGACACAATGCGCGCATCCTGAGGCAAATCTTGGGTACGCCACAGAACACGCCCACCATTGATGTTGTGAGCACCCGGAATGTGCCCTGCGTCGAACTCGCCACGGCCACGGACATCAAGTAGATAGTCCGTATCCGTCACTTCATGGAACGGGATAACAGCAGGCACATATACCGGAAGACCAACCATGTCTGTCACATATCCGGTCACGGTATCGATCCCCACCCTCACTAAGTGATCACGAATTTCGCCCGCTTCGTCGCGGTCACTCGCCAAGATCACCAGTGGCGTCGAATCCTTCTGCGGATCGTACGCCCACGCACCAAAACTCGCCGCCTTATCCGGCCCAGGAATATTGAGCGAACCAGCAACTGTGCCCTCATGTACGTCACTGTTGTGCCTCGGATCCACAACAACGACCTCGGCGCTTTCAACCAACGGCGCCAACTCTTTTGCGCTGTATTCCACCAGATCCTTGACCTCACCAATCACAGCCGGGCCGTCACGGTTCTCCGTTTTCATGCGGGCGAAATACGCGTGGGCATCAGGCTGGCCGTCTAGCAGTTGGTTCACAAACCCGTCACGGTCACCACTGGCAACGAACGGAGCCCACCACGCATTGCGTTTTTCATAACCCACAGTGGATGACGGGACGGCGCCCAGGGCCTTACCGCACGGGCTCCCTGCCCCATGTGCTGGGAACACCTGCAGATAGTCCGGCAAGGTCACGAATTCACGTGCCAAACTGTCGAACTGGTCCTGAGCACCACCAAAGCGAGTGTCCTTACCGCCGGCGGCCTCATCTAAGAGATCCGGCCGCCCAAGGTCACCAGCAAAAACAAAGTCCCCTGTAAACGCGTAACCAGGTTCGTCGGAAAACGCGCCGTCTGTAAGTAGGAACATCAAGTGTTCTGGCGTGTGTCCCGGTGTGTGGCGAGCGTCGAGCGTGAGGTTACCAATGCGAATGGTGTCACCATGGCCCAGCAACTCTGCGTCAAACCCGTACGTCCAATCGGCTCCGCCTTCTTTAGATACATATGCCGTTGCACCTGCGTTCTGAAGCTCACGAGTTCCGGAAAGGTAGTCCGCGTGGATGTGTGTTTCCGTGGCGGCCACAATCTTCATTCCGTTGCGCTGGGCCAGTTCGGTGTACACGTGAATATCACGACGCGGGTCAATAACGAGCGCTTCACCAGTGGCCTGGCACCCGATGAAATAGCTTGCTTGTGAGAGATCTTCGTCGTAAAAACGTTCCAGAAGCATGGTGTTACCTTCCAGCTTGACCAAACAGTCGAGAGAAAAAGCTTGGGGATTTAGAGGATTCTTCACGTGAGCACGTGCACCACAGTTGCGGTGAGACGGTAGCCTTCACGGAATCGATGTGCTGACCGCATCCAACCCACGTCGTTTTTCCACATTTTTTGCAATTTACAGGTCGGCACATGGCTCGTTCTCCACTCTAATCGATGTGTTTGCACACCACCGCACCACATACCCCACGGGGCATGCAACATTACCCCTGGGGGTATATAGTTTCGACAGTAGATCCGTCACGAAAGGACCACATGGACCTCGAACCTGAGAGCATGAAACCCGTCATCAACCGCTTAAAGCGAGCGCAAGGGCAGATCGCAGGAGTTATCCGCTTGCTCGAAGAAGGAGCCGATTGTCGCTCTGCCGTGACACAGCTGGCTGCCGCGTCAAAAGCGGTGGACCGGGCTGGCTTTGCAATCATTGCGACCGGCTTGGATGAATGTATGGCCCAAGGCAATGAGCCCGAAGTTCGGAAAGACCTTGAAAAGCTGTTCATGTCGTTGAGCTGAGTGCCCCTCAGCCCAACGACACTAACCGTGCTTGCTACTTACGTGCAGGCAGGAATGAATGGGGGCTGGCGGCGTTCCATGCCGCTTCCCACGCTTCCGGAGCTTGGCTCAAAAGCTCACCGTCGCCGAGGTGGTCGAATAGTTGGTCAAAACCACACGTTTGCTTGTGAGATACTCGCTTGCGCAGCATTGAGTAGTCGAGCTCGCTGGGGTTCTCCACACCCATGGCCGCCATGAGCCGCACTGCTTGGTTCACTGTTGCCTGGTGGTAGCGGAAGACGCGCATCGACTTATCTTCGACATCAAGTGCACGCGCACGCAGCGGGTTCTGTGTGGCCACACCCACTGGGCATTTGCCGGTGTTACACACTTGGGCCTGGATGCATCCAATAGCCATCATCATGGCGCGTGCCGACATCGTGAAGTCCGCTCCTTGGATCAGCCGTTTCACAATGTCGTTACCAGCAGCGACCTTTCCAGCGGCGCCAAGTTTGATGCGATCGCGCAGCCCCGTCCCAACTAGAGCGTTGTGGAAAGTTGCTAAGCCTTCAGTCAGTGGCATCCCCATGTGGTCTTCGAACTCCAGAGGAGCTGCGCCGGTTCCGCCTTCTGAACCATCGATGATGATGAAATCAGGTGTGGTCCCAACTTCTAGCATGGCCTTACATACCGCCAGCACTTGCGTGCGTGATGTCACGCAGAGCTTGAAACCTGCAGGCTTGCCACCGGACAGTTCCCGCATACGCGCGGTGAACTCAATCAGCTCAACTGGTGTTGAGAACACGCGGTGGTACGCAGGGGAAATACAGTCCTGCCCCACGGGGATTCCGCGGATTTCTGCGATCTCTGGTGTCACCTTGGCGCCAGGGAGCATCCCGCCCAATCCCGGCTTTGCTCCCTGCGACAGCTTAAGTGACACACATTTGACTTGTTCATCTGCAGAGCGATCGCGGAAGCGTTGCGGATCAAAGTTGCCGTTCTCGTCGCGCGCACCAAAGTACCCGGTTCCGAGCTCCCACATCAGATCACCGTTTGCTTCTTGGTGGTATGGCGAAATCGCACCTTCACCTGTGTCGTGAAGGAAGCCACCGAGTTCAGCACCCTTGTTGAGGGCGCGTACTGCGTTGTCAGACAAGGAACCAAAGCTCATTGCCGAAATATTCATGAGCGACATGTCATACGGTTGCGAGCATTCGTCACCACCAATGTGCACACGCGGTGGATTTTCTGGCATGGCCACCGGAGCCATCGAGTGAACCAGGTATTCCGCGCCAACGCGCGTCACGTCGAGTTCGGTGCCGAACGCATCGTCGTCGTCTTGGCCCTTTGCACGCGCGTAAATCAGGCTTCGCGTATCACGGTCAAAAGGACGTCCGTCCCAGTTGCGTTCAATAAAGTATTGCTGGATTTGTGGTCGGATATCTTCCAGCATGTACCGAGCGTGACCCGCCACCGGGTAGTTGCGCAAAAGGGAGTGTTTCTTCTGCAGGAGGTCTCGCACTGCGAGGCCGGCTGTGGCCGTTGCCGTGACGGCGGCAGCCAGGCTGATGATTTTTGATCGGGAACCCATGAGTGACCTTCCGTGTGTGCACTACTCATTTTTAAAGATAGTCCTGCTCCGTTTCGTATGCATTCACCACACGCGTGCGGGAAGTAAATGGTTCAATTTGAAACTGTCTTCTTGTGTCCTTGAGGGAAGAAACAACCCCGAGGTCGTTCCACCTCGGGGTTGTCACACCAGCTTTGGTTAGAGGACTTTGGCCAAGAAATCTTGCGTGCGTTGGTGTTCCGGCTTGTCAAAGACCTCCTCGGGTGGGCCAGACTCGACGAGCTCACCGTCGGCCAGGAAGAACACCCGGTCGCAGACTTCGCGAGCGAAGCTCATTTCGTGAGTCACCAGGATCATGGTCATGCCCTCTTTTGCGAGGTCTCGGATCACTTGGAGTACCTCGCCGACCATTTCCGGGTCAAGTGCCGAAGTGGCCTCGTCGAAGAGCATGATCTGAGGTTCCATCGCAAGGGCGCGAGCGATCGCGACGCGCTGTTTTTGTCCACCCGAAAGTTTGTGGGGGCGTTCGTCGGCTTTGTCTTCAAGGCCAACACGCTCCAGGAGTCGCATCGCGTAATCCCGCGCGTCTTTGGAGCTCTTTTTCTTCAACTCCACCGGTGCCAACATGATGTTCTCAATCACGGTCATGTTGGGAAACAGGTTGAAGTGCTGAAACACCATACCAATGTGTTGACGCACGGTATTGAGGTTGGTTGCTGGGTCGGTAATGTCGGTTCCGTCTATGACGACATGCCCTGCCGTGGGGTCTTCCAAACGATTCAGCATGCGCAGAATTGTGGATTTACCCGACCCAGACGGACCGATAAGCGAAATCACTTCACCGTGAGCAACTTCGAAGTCGATTCCCTTAATCACTTCGTTGTCGCCAAACGACTTACGTAGCTCGCTGACCTTGATCGCAGGTGACGTTTCCTTACTCACTTGTTGAGCCTCCTGTCGACAATGTTGGCAATCCAGGTGAGCACCGTGATGATGACGAAGTAGATCACACCCACGATGATGAGCATTTCCGTGGTGCGGAAGTTTGAGGCGTACACCTGTTGTGCTTGGTAGAGAAGTTCAGCAAATCCGATGGTCAGAAGGAGCGAGGAGTCCTTCAGCGTAATGACCAGCTGGTTGATGATGGACGGGGTAGCGATTTTCACAGCCTGAGGAACCACGACCTTCTGCATCGACTTACCCCATGGCAGACCCAGCGATCGGGCGGCTTCCATCTGTCCTACATCCACGGCTTGGATACCTCCACGCACAATCTCGGTGAGGTATGCGCCAGCGTTCAGTGCCAAGGTAGCGACACCGGCAATGAACACATCACCCTTCGTGCCCATCAACTGTGGAAGACCAAAGTAGAAGAAGAATGCCCACACCAGAAGCGGAGTTCCACGGAAAATAGCGACAAATACTGACGCAATGCCGGCAAGCACGCGGTTCTGAGACACCTTCATGAATCCGAATACCAGTCCCAGCACCATCGCAATTGCAAAGGACACAACGGTAATCGCCAGTGTGTTCCACAGACCCTTTGCGAGCGCAGGCCATGTCTGTTGTGCAAGCGAAAAGATGTTGCCCGGTTTTGAGTCTTCTTTGCTGGCACCACCTAGGTAGGAGTCGACAACTTTGTCGTATTCGCCCGAGTCTTTGAGGTTCTTAAGTCCTGCGTTGAAGGCCTCAAGGAGTTCTGTGTTGTGGTCTTTTTTCACCGCGAACCCGTACTGGGATCCAGGTACTTTATCGGTGACGATCTTTAGGCCGTTGCCCTGTTCCACACCGTAGGCGAGGACTGGGTAGTCGTCGAAAACGGCAACGGCGGTTCCGTTCTTAACGGACTCGTACATGGTGGCTGACTGGTCGAGCCCTTTGATTCTGAAGTTATGTTCTTCTGCAAGCTCCTTGGCTACTGCTTCACCTTCTGTCCCAGTTTTCGCAACGACTGTTTTACCTTCAAGGTCTTCATACCCCTTGATCTCGTCGTTATTTTCCGAAATGGCCATTTGGATACCGGAGTCGAAGTAAGGCTCAGAAAAGTCGAACTTCTGTTTACGTTCGTCGGTGATTCCCATTCCGGCAATCACACCGTCGGCTTGGCCAGCATCGACTGCGGTCACAGCTGCTTGGAAACCAACCGATTGAATTTCGACTTCGAACCCTTGGTCCTCAGCAATGGCCTTAAGGAGGTCCATGTCGATTCCCGTAAGTTTGCCGGTAGCGGGATCGCGAAACTCAAATGGGGCGAACGTGGTGTCAGTCGCAATGGTGTACTTCTTACCTTGAGCACCACTTGTTTGGGCTACTGTTTTTGATGTGTCAGTTTGAGCGTGTGCTGGGGTGAACCCTGCGACGGTCAGCACCCCAACGAGAAGCGCCGTGACGACCCATGCGAGAGCCATCGTAAAGCGTCGTTGGATTTGGACGTGCAATGTAAATCCTTCTCCATTTGCGTTTCTTAAAAGATGTCTCAGAGTCTCCACTATAGCGAGTGTGCTGAAAGTCACTTTCACTACCCCCATGGTTGGAGTCTTCCTGCTCAGTACGGGTTGGGCTGGGTTGGGTTACGGAATGGCAAGCTTCGCAAGCTTGTGCGCGAGTTGAAGAAATAGTGCATATAGGCAGTACCCTCGAACCATGTCTGAAGAATCACACTCGATTTCCGCGACGAGCACGCGAGCGCCACAATCGCTCGGACGCTCAGTCGCGAACACCCTCAAGGGGTCCGCAGGTAACCTCGTTGAGTGGTACGACGTATATGTCTATTCAGTTTTTGCTAAAGCTTTTGAGCACCAGTTCTTTTCAGAAGAAGACTCAAACTCCACCATTTACGTGTGGGCGATTTTTGCTGTCACCTTCGTGATGCGCCCCGTTGGATCCTGGTACTTCGGTCGCTTCGCTGACCGTCACGGACGCAAGGCAGCGCTGACGTTCTCAATTCTGGTAATGGCTGGATGTTCGTTCGTCATCGCGCTGACACCCACCCGTGAATCTATTGGTGTGTGGGCTGCCGTCATCCTGATCCTGTGCCGTTTGATCCAAGGTTTTGCTACCGGTGGTGAGTACGGAACCTCTGCAACGTACATGTCCGAAGCCGCCGTGGCTAAACACCGTGGTTTCCTTTCATCGTTCCAGTACGTGACCTTGGTAGGTGGTCACGTACTTGCACAGACCGTGTTCTTGGCCATGCTGCTTTTTGCCGACATGGAATGGATCTCAGGAATGGGTTGGCGTATCGCCTTCCTCATCGGTGGTTTGGGCGCTCTTGTTGTTCTGTGGTTGCGCCGCACCATGGATGAGTCGATGACGCAGGAGTCGATTGACGCGGCGCGCTCCGGTGGGTCAAAGCAATCGGGGTCCATGAAGGAACTGCTTACCGCGTACTGGCGCGAACTGCTTGTGTGCTTCTTGGTCACCATGGGTGGAACGCTTGCGTTCTACGGTTACTCAGTTAACGGGCCAAACGTGGTGAAGGCTTCGTTTAGCGAAGACGCCATCACCGGTTCGGTTATTTCACTCATTGCGTTGACCCTCCTCATGATCATGCAGCCCATTGGTGGAGCGATTTCGGACCGTGTGGGACGACGCACACTGTTGGTGTTCTTCGGTGTTGGCGGTGTGCTTTTCACTTGGGTCATGTTCTTGGTACTTCCTGGGGTCACCAACCCGATTTTTGCTTTCCTGATCCTTGCGATTGGTTTCGTGATTCTCACCGGATACACGTCCATCAATGCGATTGTTAAGGCCGAACTGTTCCCCACTCACGTTCGTGCGCTGGGTGTTGGCCTTGGCTACGCACTTGCTAACTCGATTTTCGGTGGAACAGCGCCCGTGATCTGGTCGGCTGCAAAAGCGAACCACGCAGGCCTATTCGTGGTGTATGCAACCGTCACGATTGGTCTGTCGCTCATGGTGTACCTGTTCATGTTGCGTAATCGAGGCTTGAACTGGTTGGACAACCCTGAAGGGATGACGGAACGGAAGAACGGCCCGGACCACAAACACTTCCCTATGGGAGTCTGATTCGGTCCACTCAGCTGGGGCTCTTCCTGTTTTCGGGAAGGGCCCCAGTTTTGTTTGAGGCTACACAGCACGTTTCAGTTCTGTGTCATGCGCTCGAATTGCATGAGCCCTAAGCTATTTAGACTCTGAATATGGCCCGGATCAAGCAACGCTACCTCGACGAGCTCGAGCACGAGTTCAACACAACGGGACAAGTGACGCTTCGCGTCCGTCCCATTGCGAAAATCCTTCGCTGGGTTGTGTATTCTCTTGGGGCCCTGGTCGCGTGGCCGGGTTCGGTCATTGCCTTATGGGTAAACTACGTGGAAGGCACGTGGAAAGACCCTCGAACGTGGTTGCTTTTAGTTTGTTGCGCGGCCTTCGCAATAGGGCTTCCAGTGGCAGCCGTGAGAGCGGTAGTTCTGCTTTTTGAGCCTCGTCCCCAAGATAAACTGGAAACATTGGACTGGGTCATCACACGTGGGGGGTCTACCCACCGGATGCCGCCCGCACCTCGGAAGAAATACCGCCCCTTTTCTACACATGGGACGGCATTCATGACATCGACACTAAGCGTTTTCCAGATAGATGGCTGTGGCCACCATACACAGCGATCATTGAACCAGACGTTCACACGGTTGAAAGAGTTCAAACAGAACGCCCATACATCAAAGGTAAGTGGCTTTACGTCCCGCTCAACGGAAGCCCATGGTTTGTCCACTTTTCCAGGACGATCCGACCGGACAGCCACATTACCTGGGTACGCACGCCAGATGCCCGCACACTGGCAAGCTTCCTGCAAACGTGTAAAAACCGTTACTCACTGTCCGCACAAGACCTCTAGGAAACCCACGATGACCCGGATCAAGCAACGCTACCTCGACGAGCTCGAACACGAGTTCAACACAACAGGACAGGTGACGCTTCGCGTCCGTCCCGTTGCGAAAATCCATAACTGGGTTGTGATTCCCCGTGGAGCCATGGCCTTGTGGGTGGGTTCCGTCTTCTACTTATGGCTCAACTACGTGGAAGGAACCTGGAAAAACCCCCTCATGTGGTTGCTTCTAGCGTGTTTCGCTACCTTCGCAATCATGGTTCCAGTGGCAGCCGTGAAAGCGGTAGTTCTGCGTCTTAGGCCTCGCCCCCAAGACAAACTGGAAACACGGGACTGGGTCATCACCCGCGAAGGCCTGTACCCACCAGACTTCGCCCGCACCTCGGAAGAAATACCGCCCCTTTTCTACGCATGGGACGGCATCCTATACATCGATGCCCAACAGTTTCCGAACAAATGGCCGTGGCCACCATACACAGCGATCATTGCACCAGACGTTCACACGGTTAAAAGACTTCAAACGGAACGCCCACACATCAAAGGTAAGTTGGCGTACTACTACCTCAACGGAAACATACGATCCGCCCACATCACCTGGAGACACACACGGGATGCCCGCACCCTGGCAGAGTTTTTAAACCGTTGCAAGGCGCAGTATTCGTCCACCACGAGGCGATGATCACGCCCCTACAGGCTCGTTACATCCAGTCAGATTTTCGGAAGAAGTAATACAGAAGAACGCCAACTCCCACCATCATCCCGATCGCCATGGGGTACCCAAGGGCCCAGTGAAGCTCAGGCATGTGGTCAAAGTTCATTCCATAAATCGCACCAATCAGCGTGGGAGCAAAAAGAATCGCAGCCCAACCTGAAATCTTCTTCATATCCTCGTTCTGGCGTTGCGACACCAGCGTCGCGTTCACGCTCAGAATCTGAGCAAGAGCATCACGGAGATCGGCCGTCTGTCGAAGCGCATGAAGCAGATCATCTTCGACGTCATCGAGATATGTGCGCAAGTCTTCTGGTATTTCATACTTTTCGAACCCGTCGCGCAATGAGTCAATCACTTCATTCAGAGACGCAATCGTGTGTTGCATATCGATGACCTCTTGGCTCAGACGGTAAATACGTTCAGCTACCGCCGCGTCACCGGAAAACACCTGCCGTTCGATCTGCTCGCGGTCAATCGCGATTCCCCGTAGCACTGGCGCGTAACCCACCACGATGGCTGCGAGCAGGCGATAAATGATGGCTTCTGGCCCGTATGACAACATCCCCTGATTCGCAAGAACGGTCTTGCCGTGTTTGCGTGCAACCAGCGCGTTATACACGTCCATCTGCAAGCCGTCTTCCCCGTCAATCCACCGCCCGTCTTGGCATAGGACAACAACCACGCCATCCTTCATCAGGACGTGAAACTCCGAAAACCTCACTTCTTCTTGTTCGTCGATGTAGCTAGCAGCCCGGGCGACCAGGAACATGACGTCACCATAACGTTCTACTTTTGGACGTTGGTGTGCATTGAGCAGGTCATCGGTGAGCAGAGGGTGAAGGTCCCACTCGTTTTCAAGCTCACGAATCTCTTCTTTTGTGGGTGACGGGTACAGCAGAAGCACCATGTTGTCTGGCGATGAATTGGTCAAATCCATGGCCTGTTTGAGCGACATTTCGCCTTCAACACGGCACGGAACACCCTTGTCAATTTCTGTCACCACAGGAGATTTGGTACGGGCGGGAGCAGTAGAGGTCGTTGCAACGACTTTTCTACTTCGCGGAACGCGGAAACCTCTGCTTAAGCGACGACTAGGCATTGCTTCCTCCTCCCAAGTCCATGAGACGCATTGTGCGCGTGAAACACGTGCGATACGTTGCTCAATGAGAATACCAAGAGCCAGCGTATTTCAGCGCTACATGAGTAGGGGCGAACTTGGCTGGTCATGTGGGCTGAGCAAACTGCCATCATGCACGTCGCCGATACATTCCCATAGACTTTCGCATAACCAAGTGCGCAATACGGAAATTCTGCGTCCGTCTGACGAAACTCGAGGGAGCACAATGACTACACCCGATATCGAGGTCGACTACGACTCTGCCGATTCGATCCTGGAGGCAATCGGTCGGTGCCTGCGGGTGGACAGGAAACTCAATCAGCGCAAACCGTGGGACGGCTTTGTGGTGGTCTCCGGTTACGAGCCGGGGCATTCGGCGCACCAGGCGTGGCGGTTTATCGGTGGAGAGACTCGGATCACCACGGTGTCCGGGGCCAACCCGGCGTTCAACAAAGCGCTGATCGCGCGGCTACGCGAGCTCACTGCCGATCCCGAGCGTGGCGATTGGCAGACCTGGGTTGCCCGATACGACCTCGCCACCGACAGCTTCGACCACACATTCCTGTGGCCAGGAGAAGACGACGGGTACAACGTGCTTGCCTATGACACCCCAATGTCGGCAATTGAAAGACTGAATCCGGCTAATCCAGCCGAATAATCTCAACCAGCGTGCTCGTTACTGTGCTTGAATACAGACATGACTTCAGCGCTTGATGCTATTCGCGACGGATACTCCTTTTCTGAACCAGCAATTGAACTCGGATCCGCCCTCGACGGTGACACCCCAGTCACTGACGCGCGCGTCCGCATTCCTTTAAGCATGCTCAACCGACACGGCCTGATCGCCGGTGCGACCGGGACGGGAAAGACCGTTACTCTGCAGGTGCTCACGGAAGCGATCACGCGCGCTGGGGTCCCTGTGTTCGCCGCCGACCTCAAAGGCGACCTCTCCGGTATGGCATCAGAAGGCCAAGCGTCAGAAAAACTTTTAGCCCGCACCAAGGCCAACGGACAGGACTGGGAGCCTGCCGCCTCGGCGGTCACCTTCTACGCGCTGGGAGGCGAAGGCACCGGGATTCCGATGCGCGCAACCGTCAGCTCCTTTGGACCGCTCCTCCTCGCCAAGGTGCTGGGCCTCAACGAAACCCAGGAGTCCGTTCTCGGGCTGATCTTCCACTACGCCGACTCCAACGGCCTGGCCCTGCTGGACTTAAGCGACCTCAAAGCCGTGCTCATGTTCCTCACTTCAGATGAAGGAAAAGCGGAACTGAAGAGCATCGGTGGGGTGTCAACGGCCTCGGCGGGAGTGATTCTGCGGTCCATTGCCAACCTCGAAGCGCAAGGCGCGGAAGCCTTCTTTGGCGAACCAGAATTCGACATTTCCGACCTGCTACGCACAGAGGGCCCCGCCGGTGTCGTTTCGATGCTGGAACTGCCTGCGGTGCAAAACCGACCCGCACTGTTCTCGACGTTCCTCATGTGGCTCCTGGCCGAACTGTTCGAACAGCTCCCCGAGGTGGGCGATGCGGACAAGCCTAAACTGGTGTTCTTCTTCGACGAAGCGCACCTGTTGTTCGAAGGCGCGTCGAAAGCCTTCATCGAGTCAGTGACACAAACCGTGCGCCTCATTCGTTCCAAGGGCGTGGGCATCTTCTTCGTCACCCAGCGCCCCACCGATGTGCCGGAAGAAATCTTGGCGCAACTGGGCTCGCGCGTGCAGCACCAGTTACGCGCGCACACCCCCAAAGAAGCCAAGGCGATGAAGGACACGGTCGCCACGTTCCCCGTGACGGATTTCGACTTGGGTGAGTTGCTCACCAGCCTAGGTACGGGTGAAGCGATTGTCACGGTTATGGACCCTGACGGTTCCCCCACGCCCGTTGCGCCCACCAAGGTGTTTGCTCCCACGTCAAAGATGGGGCCCACCTCGCCCGAGGTCATGGCTCAGATGGTCGCGGATTCTCCCCTGAGTGCCACGTACGGCAAGCGTTTGGACCGCGAATCCGCCCGCGAAATCCTCACGCAGCGTTTGGAAGAAGGCGCTGAAGACGACGCTCAGGCGAAGGGCAAGGCGGCTGGTGCTGGCTCTGACGCCCAGGCCGGCGACGATCAACCTCAACGGATTCCGGCACCTCGGAACACGCGTGAGACGTCCCAGTCGCCGAAGCGTCAAGACAAGTCGCTACTCGAAACCGTACTGTCGTCCTCAGAGGTTCGCACGTTCACGCGCACGGCAGCCCGTGAGATTGCGCGCGGAATCTTTGGGACCGGACGCAGGCGCCGGCGCAAATAAAATAGCACACGCCCTCCCAGTCCCCTCACCAGAAGAGAACCGATGACACTGAATGAGTTTGGCCAACCGATCGGCCCGGCGCTCCCCCACTGGACTCCAGCACCGCTACCGCAACCGGTCACTTTGGAAGGCCAGTGGTGTACGCTCGCCCCACTGGTGGCAGACCAACACGCCTCTGGCCTCTTCGACGCGTACGCGCTGGCACCCGACGACAGCGCGTGGACGTACATGAAGGACGGGCCGTTTGCCACCTCGGCGGACTACCTGACCTGGGCACGCAAAGCCCAGGTCAGCACTGACCCGCGCCACTACGTGGTGCTCCTCAAATCGTCTGCGGAACAGCCAGTTGCAAAGCCCGCAGGCACTATGGCGCTCATGCGCCAGGACCCGAGCAACGGTGTGGTGGAGGTGGGAACTGTGCAGTTTTCGCCACTGCTTCAGCGCACCCGTGCAGCAACCGAAGCTCAGTTCCTGCTCATGCGCTACGTGTTCGACGGCCTGGGTTACCGCAGGTACGAATGGAAGTGCGATGACCTCCACAGTGTGTCACGCAGGGCAGCCGCACGTTTAGGCTTCACTTACGAAGGCACGTTCCGCAACGCTGTTGTGTACAAGGGTCGCAGCCGAGACACTGCCTGGTTTGCCATCACGGACGCGGAGTGGCCCGCAATCCGCGCGGGGTTTGAACGGTGGCTGGACCCCGCAAACTTCAACGCTGATGGCACGCAGATCCGGTCCCTTGCGCAGTGCCGCGAGGAACCTCGCTGGGTGTGATTAGGCCAGCCCTCATAGACTTAAAATATGATCCGTCGCCTTGTCGCCCGCGTGTTCTGGTTTTTCTCCAGCTGGAAGCTCCGCGCGGCCCCCGCGCCTAAACAGCCCACGGTCCTTATTGGTGCTCCGCACACGTCGAACTGGGACTTTGTGCTCATGTTGGGAATCGCGTGGCGCTTGGGAATCCACATGCGGTGGATGGGCAAGCAAGAGCTTTTTACCGGGTGGAAGGGCCCGGTGATGCGCAAGTTGGGTGGGATTCCCGTGGACCGGGCTAATCCTGCAGGGATGGTCGCCGAGGTCGTTGACACCTTGCGCAGTGGCGACAACCTGAGCCTGGTGATTACTCCCGACGGGACCCGCAAAGGGCATTCGTACTGGAAGTCGGGTTTTTACCGGATTGCTCGTGAGACTGGTCTGCCGTTGGTGCTGGGATATGTGGACCGGACCACCATGACCACTGGGCTTGGCCCCACGGTTGTGCTCACCGGCGATGTGAAAGCGGACATGGACCGGATTCGTGAGTTCTACTCAGACAAAGCCGGTTTCTACCCTCAGCACAAAGTGGAGCCCCGGCTCAGGGACGAGGACTCGTTTCAGGGCTAGGTCACGCGTCGCTGTCTGAAGCGACATCAAATGTGACCGGGGTCCCGTGTTCCACGGTGCGAGATACGGTGCAGTACTTGTCGTGCGACAGTTTCACGAGCCGTTCGATCATTGCGGTCGCTCGTTGTCCTGCTTCGTCATTCGGGAAAGTGATGTCGAAGTTTAAACTGATGGGGCCCAAACGCGAGGCGTCACCGTCCTCGGTGACTTTCTCCGAACGCGCGGTGACCGTGAAGTCTTGAGGTTCGGTGCGACGTGAGGTCACTGTGTCCACGTCAATCGATGAACACCCAGCGATCGCGGCGAGCAGAAGTTCAACGGGTGACATGAGGTCTTCGCCCCGCCCAAATTCAATGTGTCCGCCTTTTCCGTTGGTGGCGACGTAGCGGTTTTCAGCAGTCCGAGTCAGTTCGATTGCAAAAGGTTTGGGTGCTTCACTGTTCGTCATGTTCACCACTTTAGATCGTTAACATGGGTGCATGAGCCCTGAGCCTGACACAAATTCTCCGAGTACTACCACCTCGGCGCGCGCAAACACCCCGTATCACGTGGTTGACGACACTGCCCTCATTTTTGAAGGCGGAGGCATGCGGGCGGCTTTGACGTCAGCGGTGGTTGTCACTCTCATCAAACAGGGCATCCACTTCAATTGGGTGGCAGGAGTAAGTGCGGGAGCCACCAACACTGCTAACTATGTATCGCAGGACCCTGTTCGCGCCCGGCGCTGTTTTGTGGACTTTGCCGCCGACCCTCAGTTTGGCAATCTGCGCACCATGCTCGCAGGCAAGGGTCTGTTCAACGCTGAGTACATTTATGAGAACACAAGCCTGCCGCACCAAGCACTCCCCTTTGATTGGGACACGTTTTCCAACTCAGGTACGCGCATCAGAATCCCCGCTTTCGATGCCGAATCGGGTGACCTCAAAGTGTGGACTGAAGACGACTTCCCAACCATGCGAGACCTCATGGTGCGAGTACGTGCGTCCTCAACCATGCCCGTCATCATGCCACCCACTCACATTGACGGGCGGATCTACGTGGATGGCGCGTTGGGGCCAGACGGTGGAATCGCTCTGTCCCAAGCGCGTGCAGACGGGTTTGAGCGTTTCTTTGTAGTGCTCACACAGGAACGTTCGTACAAGAAGACCCCGCAACGGTTCAGTGAGTTCTACCGCCGTTACTTCCGGCGTCACCCAGCCATTGCAGAAGCTCTTCTGACCCGGTGGAAACGCTACAACGAAACGCGGGAAGAACTGTTTGAGCTGGAAAAACAAGGCAAGGCCTATCTGTTTGTGCCGGAACGCATGTCCATCGGAAACGGAGAACGGAGCCTTTCAAAACTGGCGGCGGCACACCGAGCTGGGATGACGCAGTCGCGCCAAGAACTACCCGCATGGCTGGACTTCCTGGGCTTGCCTGCTGAGCTCTAGCTGAACACAAAACGGTAGCTTCGCACTGCCCATCAAACTTATGTGACAGTACTCATACGCCAACTGTGTCGACCACCACGTTTACACAAACGCGTGTCTCATGTGAGTCACTCCTCAAGACAACACATTTCGGTTATAAAGATGGGCCTGGCTTGGCTTCATCCACCTCGACCTGCACCACTACACTCATAAGTGAACAGCAATATAACCCCTGTTCATCACCGCAAGCCGGACTCATTCATCGTTAGGAAGTGACCATGAAGGCCGCACGCTATTACGACCAAAAAGACATTCGCATCGAAGACATCCCCGAACCAGAACTGAAGCCTGGCACCGTTGCAATTGACGTTGCTTGGTGTGGAATCTGCGGAACTGACCTTCACGAATACCTTGAAGGCCCTATCTTCGTTCCACCTAAGGGCCACCCACACCCTATTTCTGGTGAAGAAGCGCCTGTCACTTTGGGCCACGAATTCTCCGGAACCATCACGGCGCTCGGTGAGGGCGTCACCGGGCTGGAAGTCGGCCAGAACGTCATCGTTGAGCCCTACATCATCAGCGAAGACGTCGACACGAGCGAAGGCCAGAACTACCACCTCTCCGAGAACATGAACTTCATCGGCCTGGGTGGCCGTGGCGGTGGTCTGTCCGAAAAGATCGTCGTCGAACAGCGCTGGGTTCACCCCATCGGCGACATCCCGCTGGACGAAGCCGCTCTCATTGAGCCACTGTCCGTTGGTCACCACGCATTCGTCCGTTCCGGCGCCAAGGCCGGCGACGTCGCAATCGTCGGCGGTGCGGGCCCCATCGGCCTGCTGACCGCAGCCGTGCTCAAAGCTGAGGGTCTGACAGTCTACATTTCGGAACTGTCCGAAGCCCGCAAGGAAATGGCCCGTAGCACCGGCGTGGCAGATGAAGTCTTCGACCCCCGCGAAGTCGACGTCGCAGCCAAGGTCAAGGAACTCACCGGCGGCAAGGGCGCAGACGTGGGCTTTGAGTGCTCGTCCGTCCCGGTTGTCCTCGACATGCTCATGGATGCTGTCCGCCCTGCTGGCGTCATCGTCAACGTGTCGATCTGGGGCTACAAGCCCGAGGTCGACCTGCCGAAGCTGGTTCTCAAGGAAATCGACCTGCGCGGAACCATCGGCTACGCCAGCGACCACCCGGCCACCATCAAGCTGGTACAGGAAGGCAAGCTCGACCTGTCGAAGTTCATCACCGCCCGCATCAAGCTTGACGAACTGGTCGACAAGGGCTTCGACCAGCTCATCAACAACAACGAGCACCACGTGAAGATCCTGGTAAACCCTAACGCCTGATCGCCTTGGGCCCATAAACAAAAATGGCCTGGTTCAGATTCAGTTCTGAACCAGGCCATTTTCATAGAGCCTGTTCTGGCTCAATGTGCCGACACGACCATTCCCATCGAGTAGGTAAACGCCCTTACCGCAGCACGTACTGCAGGGTTTTCACGACTTGTTCTGTCGTTTCGCACCATGCGAGCGCAGCTGCATCAACTTCTTTCAGCGGGTGAACAATGTCAGCTGAGTGCAACGTGATGTACGGCGTGCCCAGTGCAGCCGCATACCCGGCGTCAAACGCCGCGTTCCACTGCTTGTACTTGTCACCAAAACGCACCACCACGAGGTCCGCTTTGTCAATGAGGGTGCGCGTACGGATGGCATTGACTTTGGCCGACTGGTTGTCTCGCCAGAAGGATGTCTGGGTCTCTGCCAGGTGGTCACCGGCTGCGTCACTCGCGTCGTGATCTGTCACAGGGGCGCTAAAAACGACGTCGAGGCCAGCAGCAGTTGCGCCGCGCTCGATTTCTTCGCGCCATTCAGTGTGGATTTCGCCAGAGAGGTACACGTCAAAGCTCATGATGCTCCTTCATTGTTCTTGCCTGTGCGTCCATTATGCGTGAGTTCTGTGTGTAACATGTGGGTCATGAACGATTCGCCGCTTGACCTCACCAGCATCCCTATTGGGGAGTACGCATTTCCTGGCCCTCTCAGAGATGCGCTGGTCAGCGCAATTCTTTCGGGGGAAAAGACCTCAACAGCCACGCTTGTCGAGGAATACACGCGCTCAGGTGAGCCGCTTCCCTCCCCCACTGGTGGCGAACTCGAGGCAGTGATCGACTCTAAAGGAAAGATCGTGTGCGTAACGCGCACGACCCGCAATTACGTCACCACACTGGCTCAGGTTTCTGATGAGCACGCACGCAAAGAGGGCGAAGGTTACGCAAATGCTCACGAGTGGCGCGTTGGACATGAACGCTTCTGGACCTCGGACGAATTGGTTACCGCATTAGGCGACCCGCCGTTTACCCTCACCGATGACACGCAGGTGCTGTGTTCAGAGTTCGAGGTCATCGAGAAGTATGTGTAGCTGGCACAAGACTGCCTGTTAGCCCTCCGGTTCTGGCCCAGCTAGATGTGTGTAGTGGCGAGTTGCAGGTCGCCAGTACGCGGCCCTGAGCGCCGTCAGTTCCTTAAACCTGGTAGGAGTGACTTCTTCGAGTCCCCGCATGTAATCTGGCACTAACGCGCGCGGTATGCGCAACCCCACGGTCAGGTGCGGTATCCACTCAGTCCCCCGCCCGTCAGGGTTGAGCGCACAAATTTCACGTGCAGCCTCGGTCACGGCACTGTCCGTTTCTAACAGCCACGCGATTGTCTGTTTACTCCGCGTCCCAAAAATCACGGTTCCCACACGAGTGAACGTCGCTGGCACCACGGGAGGCAGGATCTCAGCGGCACGGGAGACCACCTCGGGCGACATGCGGGGCGCGAACGTCACCGTAATGTGCGGGCGCTGGTTTTGTTGGGGAAGGCCGAGGTCGTTCAGGGCAGAGAAAATGTCCCGCACCTGTTGTTCCTGGTCAGGCGGCAGGTAGAAAAGAATGTTCTCCGGTGAACGCACGCTCATATGGTGTGCAGTTTAGTTGTTTGCGCGCTGAAGAACAGTGGCACTGAGCCAGGTCACATGGTCCTTGGCTTCATCGAGAGACAGCTTCTTCGCCCCCAGTTGAAACATGAGGCCATCGCAGGAAGCCGACAGCAACGAAACCGCACGCGGAATGTCCTCTTCGTCGATGTGCCCTTCATCAGCCAAGACCTGAAGCCATCCTGTAATTCGGCCCAAACCTACCTCGTACAAGCGCGACAACATCTGAGCGGGCCCCTCACCAGACTGAGGGTCAAGCAAACGCGCCATCTGCGCGACCCACGCGCTCACCATCACATCAACGCTTTGATCAGAGGGAGGCAAGAACTGGATCATGCATTCGGCTAAACGTTCATGGGGCGGCCGTGAAGAGTCGCGAATATTGAGGTCCGGAGTCGCGGACGAAATGAGACGCTCCGCCACTGCCCGCCCGAGATCGCTTTGAGTGGGAAAGTAGTAACGCAGAGTGCTTGCACCAATTCCCACGTGTTGTGCAACCGCTCGCACAGTCGCGGCTTTGGGACCTTCTTTCTGCGCTAGCTCGATTGCCGCCTGGATAATTTCTTCTCGCCTATCCGTCACCGGCACGACACCTTTCATTTTTCTGAAGCTTCCTCTTGACAGTGTAGTACATCGTACTAGTACACTGAACTAGCACACCGTACTAACAAGGAGAAATAATGCTAGAGACACTTCAGGAGTTCACACTTTCACTCCCCGAATGGGCGCGCTGGACCGGGGTCATCCTCATTTCAGCGATCCCGTTCGTCGAGTCTTATCTTGGGTCAACAATTGGAATCATGGCCGGCATTCATCCGGCAGTCGCAATTCCCGCCGCAGTGATTGGCAACACCGCTTCGATGCTGCTCTTGGTTTTTGGAGCACACAAACTGCGCAAACGCGTGAGCAAAGACGATGAGTCTTCCATGGGCCCCAAGAAAGCGAAGCTCAAGAGGCTGTTCGACAAATGGGGTGTTCCCGGCGTCAGCTTGCTGGGTCAGACGGTCCTACCCAGCCAGATCACCTCTATGGCCATGGTGTCCTTTGGAGCTTCACGCAATGCGGTAGCTGGGTGGCAGTTCGTGTCGATCGTGCTGTGGGGTGTGCTGTGTGGATCGCTCGCGGCCGCTGGGATCATGGTCTTTGGGTAAGCAAGGAACGCCCCGAGGTCGTTCACGGTTTCGAGTCCAACCCCCGAGTGGCTCTCACTCCAAGTCCAACCTCCGAGTGGCTCTTACCCGCCGCACAGTGTGGAACACCTGATGGGCAAGGATAACCACGACTCCCCAGGCTGCCCCTACCCCGAATCCCGCTATGACATCTGTGAGCCAGTGGTGCCCTAAGTACACGCGACTCAAACCCATCGTCACTGCATAAGTGCCGCACAGAAGAACAGCCAGGATCCGCGCATGCGTATGCGAAAGCCACAGCACCAGGAGGTACGCAGTGACAATCATGATCGCAGTTGCCGAAAGCGTGTGCCCTGACGGAAACGACGGCGACACTTCATACGGAGGAATCGCGTCAACGCGAGGCGGACGCTCACGACCCACAATCTCTTTCCCCGCAATTGAGATGCACACAGAGCCGAGCGCGCCTGCCGCTAGAAGAACTGCGGGTCGTGCCGAGCGCATGAGAAATGTCAGAACAACAATGAGCACAAGGCACACGATCACACCGCCCACTTTTCCACCAACGTGAGTGTATGCGTTGACCACTGAGGTCAGCCATGCTGCCCGCATGGACAGCATGAAATCTAGAACTAGCCGGTCAATGTGAGCAGTGCCGTTTTCATAGGCGACCTCTTCATAAACCTCACCCGTAAGTTTTGCCAATGCAGCAAGAACCGCCACACCAACAGCTAGAACAATGGTCATGACGGTCCACGGACCAAGCCTGCGAGCTATCCACACAAGGATGGGCTCTAGGGCTTTCTGACCACGGGCAAAGAATGAGCGCATCCGGAAAGCCTACCCGAACAACCGAATAGCGTTTATCGACAACTAGCGATATCATCGGTCTATGGCGATGATTATTCACGAGGAAGCTTCCCACGAAAATTCCCACACGGAGCTCAAAAGCTGGGCAACGCTCTTTAAGAGCCTCGCCGACCCACACCGCCTTCAGATCATCCAACATTTGCAGTTAGGCGAACACCGGGTTGCCGACCTCGTCGACCACCTCGGCCTTGCCCAGTCGACCGTGTCAACGCACGTGTCCTCGCTTCGCAAAGCGGGCCTCCTCGCCAGCCACACTCACGGAAGGGCCACCTACTACACCTTGGCGCACCCACAAGAAACCGCACGACTCTTCAAAGCCGCCACGGCTGCCCTGACCAGTGCAGACACATGCATTGAGTCCTCACAACAGAAAGACACCAGCCATGTCTGACTTGGTTAAGCAGTCCGCACACGACCACGAAGGACACAACCACAGCATCTCTGCCGACGCTGACTGCCGGTATCTGTGGCTGGCTTTGATCACTCTTGGCGCGTTTATGATCGCCGAGGTCGTCATGAGTTTCATGACCGGCTCCCTCGCGTTGCTTTCGGATGCCGGGCACATGCTGTCCGACGTGGGCGCAATTGCGCTAGCGCTGTGGACGATTCGCTTGGTTGCCCGTCCCCCAAAAGGAGCGCTGACGTGGGGGTTGAGGCGCGTTGAGATCATCTCTGCTGCGGTCAATGGCATCACACTACTGGTTGTTGCCGGCATTATTGCTGTTGAAGCGATCCGCCGTCTATTTGAACCGCCCGAGGTCGACGGCGGCCCGGTGCTGATCGTTGCCGCAGTCGG
The DNA here is from genome assembly GCF_000178455.1 of Brevibacterium mcbrellneri ATCC 49030. Lineage (GTDB taxonomy): Bacteria > Actinomycetota > Actinomycetes > Actinomycetales > Brevibacteriaceae > Brevibacterium > Brevibacterium mcbrellneri. The sequence continues at coordinate 29,943 of NZ_ADNU01000021.1, forward strand.
CGTGGCAGTCAATATCGTGGTCGCATGGTTGGTTGCGCGTGCCAACCGTTCGAGCCTTAACGTGGAGGGTGCGTATCAGCACATTCTGACTGATCTCTACAGTTTCATCGGAACGATGATCGCCGCCCTGATCATCATGTTCACTGGGTGGGTGATGGCAGATGTCATTGCGTCGTTGCTGGTGTGCGGACTCATGGTGTACGCGGCATGGAACCTGCTCCGCGACGCCGGCCGAGTTCTACTTGAAGCAGCGCCAAAAGGTATTGACCTGGAAGAAATCACGGAACATATTCTTGAACTCCCCCACGTGCAGCGCGTGCACGATTTGCACGTGTGGAGCGTCTCGACTGACTTGCCAGCCCTTTCGGCACACGTTGTTGTCGACGACGAGTGTTTTAAGGACGGGCACATCCCCCAGTTACTCGATCAAGTGCAGGATTGTGTTGCGGGACATTTCGACATTGAGCACTCCACGTTTCAGTTCGAGCCACTCAAACATGGGGCTCACGAGTACCACACGCACCCCTAACCTTGAACTGACCCTTCAAGGCTCATTTTTGTCTGGTTTCAGGGCATCGCTCACATCCCACGACCCAAAGAACCGTTTACCCAACACAGCAAGTCCAAACCAGGTTACGTGTGGTGGGTAACTGGGGGTTGTATACCCAAGAGCCCTTATGTACATATATGTCGATTTCATCGACATATTGAGAAGATATGTCGAAATTTCGCCATTTTATCGACATATCTTGGCTAGGCTGACACCCATGTGGAATCAACCGGATGAGCCATACCAAGATTTGCCACCGCTTCCACCGAAACAGCAAATCGAAACACCTGCCGTATTCAGAGCGACCATTGAGGCTAGTCGCGCGCTTGCACGGCTAGACGGCGCGTACAAGCGTTTGCCCGACCCTACAATGCTCATCAACTTGATTCCTCTTATGGAGGCACAAGCTTCCAGTGAAATCGAGAACATCGTCACAACCAACGACGAGCTGTTTAAAGCAGCTAACGGTGCGTTGCAAGAAATCACCCCACAAGTCAAAGAAGCGTTGCGATACAGGGAGGCTCTCCGCGCAGGTTACGAGTCCTTGCAAGAGCGACCAATCACAACGCAAACTGCAGTAAAAATTTGTTCACACTTACAGGCCGCTCAGGCGAAGATCCGTGACGTGTCCGGCACCTATATAGGAAATCCAACGTCCGGAAAGCACATTTATACTCCCCCAGAAGGCAAAGATGTCATTCTTGGCCATTTGCGGGCGTGGAAAGAGTTCATTCACGATAACCACCAACTTGACCCGCTTGTTGTTATGGCACTGGCGCACTACCAGTTCGAAGCGATACACCCATTTTTTGATGGAAATGGTCGAACTGGCAGGATCCTCAACCTACTGATTCTTATTGAAAAGGGCCTCCTACAGCTACCGGTCCTCTACCTTTCAGGACATATTGTGCGCAACAAGGATCAGTACTACACACTTCTTAACCGTGTGACACAGGACAGCGAGTGGGAAGATTGGATTCTTTTCATGCTGGCTGGAGTTAGATCGACCGCCGAATGGACCTTGCAGTTAGTGGAAACCACTGACCGGATGCGAGAAGAGACCGTCCAAAAGATTCGCGACCACAACCCCCGACTGCCCGCAAAAGAACTCACTGAGTTGATGTTCAGCCAGCCATACCTTCGAATCGACAACGTCATAAACGCGGGACTTGCCAAACGCCAAACCGCTTCAACCTGGCTTAATACGATTGCAGAAGCGAATCTACTCACAAAAGAACGTGCAGGACGCAGTGTTCTCTTCATCAACTCTGAACTACTCAAAACTCTCTTCCACACGCCTTTACCGCAGTAAGTGTGATGGCGATGTGAACCCTTATGTACACATATGTCGATTTCATCGACATATTGAGAAGATATGTCGAAATTTTGCCGTTTTTTCGACATGTCCCTCGTTTGATGCCCCGCTCACCATGGCCGCGCAGACCAACTTTTCGGAACGTGGCGTGGCCGAGGTCGATTGCGACGAGCGCCCAAACAACCAGGACCCGGTTACCCAATAGGATGGAAGCGTGCACGTAAATGTGCAGTGTCAAACTCGAAGGAGGTGCGCGATGAGCGCAGAAGACAAGTTTGAAAACACCGCCGACAAAGTGGGCGGAAAGATTCAAGAAGGTGCTGGAAAACTCACCGGCGACAAGGAAACCGAAGCCCGCGGCAAGACAGAAGCCGCTAAGGCCGACTTCAAAGACAAGCTCGACGACGCTAAGGACTCGGCCAAGGAAAAGTTTGACGACGTCAAAGACTCCGTAAAGGGCACGGTAGACGGCCTACTTGGAAACGACAAGAAGTAATGTGGTGACGTTCCCGCTGGGCATTCTCAGCGGGAACCCCGCTTTCCCACACACAATCCAAACGGTCCGCAGAATAGAAATCGCCTCATGCTACACAATCTGGTCGACCTAGTGTTTGACGGACAATGCGGGTTTTGTACGCGTGCTGCATATGCAATCAAGCGTCTCGACAGAAAAGCGCGCATCCGCCTGCACCCGGCTCAGCGGCCCGGCGTTCACGAACGGTTCAGTCTCACGGAAGCTGATACACAAGAAGCAGCATGGGCCTTCACGCACGACCGCAGCGCCGCCGGAGCCGAATCCATCAACCTGGTCCTTGACGTGACCTTTGGAACTCGACTGTTCACACAGTTCTACCGACTCCCTGGGATTCGCAACCTGCAAGACCTCGCATACACCTGGGTCGCCCAACACCGCTACCTTCTCCGCGGAACAACGCCCTGGTGCCAGTCACACCCAGGCGACTGCCACCTCGGGACGCAAACAGCACATTGCTCGCTGTAGCTCCGCGCTATTACTCAGAGTCCCACTCTATTCAAGCCTGACCACTACATAAATCTGCAGACTGATCTAACTCGCCGACTCACTACCACTCAGTGTGCTTTTTGGACGAGAACTGGATGCCGTGCGAGTTGCTCCGACATATGACCCCCAGTTCCTTGTTCGTGGTGCATTCAAAACCACTCACGGCGAGCACTTTGCCGTACTCAAGAACTGTGGTGGAACCTTGGTGATTGATGTACGCAGCGTCACTGATGGCGAACATCTCACCCTTTTTACCCGCTGGCAGGTGGATAGCGTTCGCTGGCTGCTTTTCTGGAGCTCCGTCTGCAGCGGGGACCATGGGCACATCTGCTGGAAAGCGGTTAGACATGCAGCCGACTTCTTCTGGCGTGATCATGCAAAAGTGCACTTGTGAAGGAGCTTGAAAGTAATAGGCGTCCTGATTGGAATACATCAGCTTTTCATGAAAGTCCGCCTTGTTGACTTTAGGCCCGCCGAAATGTTCAGCAAACGGAGTTTTCGGCTTTGACGGTTTCTTTTTGGTGGATTTGCTGTCCACGATGTCACTGTTCTTAGTGGGAGCAGCCGTGGAAGGGGTGGCGTCACTCTTTTCAGTTGACTGGCTTTGGCTCTCAACGGTCGACTCGCCACCGGACTGTTGCGCAGATCCGCATCCGGCTAGGGTGATGATGGCAGCAACGGCGAGGCACGCACGGAAAAGCTTCATAAGCCTATTGTAGGTCGTTCGCATTCCGAAAAACGCCCGAGGTCGGACAGGCTCGCGCGCTAAACGCCCACACTATAAGTAAGACTGCAAAAGTTTCAGTCTTACTTATAGTCTGTAGACATGGAGTGGACCCCTGAAACCCTCAACAGCACGCTTGCACAGCTACGTGATCGACGCGGTGACAGCACCACGATCGAAGTCAAACGTAGCACAGGTGGAGTTCCCAGTATGGCTGAGACTCTCTGCGCTTTTGCAAACATGCCAAACGGCGGAACTGTAATACTCGGGGTAGATGAGGGCGATGCGGAGTTCACAATCGTTGGCGTACAGGACATCGCTCAGTTAGAAGCTGGTCTGGTCAGTTCCGCCAGACACCGAGTGCGCCCTGAACCGCATATAGAATTCAAAACTATTGAGGTCGGAAAGAAACGTGTTCTCATTGCGACAGTATCTCCTCTTCCATTAGCTGATAAGCCCGCAAGGGTCGGCGACAGAGCATACCTTCGACAAGCTGATGGCGACTATCCGATGCACGCGCATGAGGAAAGGATGATCGAGGTTGCGCGACTTCATAGTGACGAGCAAGTCAACTACGACCTCGAGCCAGCGAAGGGTCGCGATCGTAATGACCTGAACAAGAATCTCACGGAGTGGTACGTGAGTGAGGTGCGATCTCGAGATCGCAGGCTAGCAAACGAGTCCGACGAGCAGATCCTACGCCTCACTAACGTATTAACCGCGTCTGGCGAACCCACACTTGCAGGGTTGTATGCACTCGGTGATTACCCTCAAGGGCAATATCCGGCCCTGACAGTAACCGCAGCCGTGCAACTCGCCGGCGGAGAAGGACAGGCCCGCAACCGCAATCTGCAAGATTTCACGGGCCCACTCCCTGTGCTGCTTGATGAGCTACTTCAATGGGTTGAACACAACCTGCACACCGACCATGTTTACCGCGACGACGGACATTTGGAAACTGTTCCAGAGTTACCGTTGAACGCTGTGCGAGAACTGCTCGCAAACGCTTTAGTTCATCGTGACCTTGGGCCGAACACGCTGGGCACGGGAAAACAGATACAAATAAGAATGACTGATAAGAGCCTATTCGTCCAAAGCCCTGGTGGCCTCAGGGGCGTTTCTTTAGCACAGCTGGAGAGTATTGAACACGCCCAAGCCGCTGTCAACCAACGCCTTTACCACATCGCAAAACGCCTAACGACCCGCGATGGCGCATCGATAATCGAAGGGGAAGGTGGGGGTATCCGCGAGGTGTTTCGATCCACAAAACAGCGTGGGCTGAGGGACCCTCAGCTTGTTGATACCGGCGTCCAATTCAAGGCGCTCCTGTGGCGTCCAGTCAATGCTCTCCACTCCCAGACGCGAAACAACCAGCAACACTCGCTCGATCATTCTCGCGGCCGAGAAACTGTAGCTTCTAGCTCATCGCCAACCAAAAATGAGGCCACCGTTCTAGGCGCGCTAGCTATGGGGCCCCTTGACATTCACGCGCTTGCTGAAGCATCGAATCTGACCATAGGTCAAGTTCGTTACGCACTGCGCAGACCGCTTCAGGAGAACATCGTGGCTATGGAAGGTCGCCAAGGCATCAAGTCCACTCGCTACAGCCTCACTTAAGCTCTAGAAGACCCCACACTGCAAATCACACTTGAAATCTTTTGCAGTGTGACTTTCAGTTTAAGTTACACTCAACCTTCCAAAACAACGAATACAGCATGTCCTGAATGTCAGCTGGACCCCGCAGCCGATCCCACTAGGCAAGTGTTGACAGTTCCATCTCTCGATCTGGACTGCATTCACACAAAAGCGAGTAGCCAGCTCAACTCGGCGATATCCTTTGAGGCGTCGCTGCTCTCTTATTCCTGACGATGGCATTTCAGCTAGTCATGCTTCTTCGCCAGCTGGCACTTACCCCACACCGCACAACCGAGTACAGACTGCAGAAACATCCTTCGTTTCTGCTGCACCCCAGTTTAAAGTTCGGCTTTGCACTTCCAGTTCAAGAACATGCGACTGCTCAGAGCCTGTGGCCGTTTTGGCAACTAGTCAACGACCAAGGAACGTTCTTCTGCAACGACGAGCACTTCTGCTCCCTTGAGAGCCTCACCGAGGACGTCGTTGACTGCCCAATCGAGGGAATCGAGTGCATCCTCTCCCCCACTGATTGCTTCGGCCTCCCGGTCGTTAACCCGGATGAGTGCAGCCCCACCAATCGAAACAACACCGTCTTCGTCAGCGCCGTGTTCTTCAACGATTCGTGCCCATGCGGTGTCCAAAGCGCCGGGTGTCAAGGCTCGCACCCGAACTCGGTAGGCGAGGTCTTGGCTGGTGTGTCGATCGAACCAGTCGTTAGATAGCGTCCAAAGTGTCATGTCTTAAGTATCAGACCAGGCATCTGGCGTCGCAAACAGTGCACCTCATTATTGAGTTGCTGGGATAAGGCGCTGCTCCGCATGCGGTGTGCTCTACATTCTCCACGACTCCTTCGAGTCAGGTGTACGTCTTGATGCATGTGTCGCCGTAACCCCACAGACACGTGTCGCTGTTCGATGTGAGGGTTGCCTAGCTGACCGGCTCCACCCAGCATCGAAGACCGCTTGTGAACAGTCAGAAGCTAAACCGGAGACTATGCTGAATGGCGTGAGCACGTTTCTTCTGACATGGAACCCCGTGTACGGCGGTCTCGGCGAGTCGACGATCCGACGCAACGTCGAGCTCACCGCTCAGGGCAAGCGTGTACCCGGCAGGTGGAACACCGGTGGCACCACCAGAAAGATTCAACCCGGCGACCGCGTATTTTTGCTTGTTCTGGGATCCAGCGATCACGGCATATTCGCCAGTGGGTTCGTCACAAGCGAGGTGTACAAAGAGGTGCATTGGAATGATCCTCGGAAGTTGGCCAACTACGTCAATCTCGAGTGGGACGAATTTCTAGAACCGGCCGACGTACTCCCCGGCGACTTGCTACAGACAGTTTTCACAGTCAACCGTTGGCGCCCGCGTTCAAGCGGAACGCAGATTGTTCAGGGTCGCGAAAATGAGCTTGAACGTATGTGGAGTGAGCACGTCCAAGAGGTGCGCTCAACGAACACAGCTTAAGAGCTGGTCGCCACGGGTACACTGGAAACCATGAGTCAAGCAGCATTCACAGTTCGCCAGATCACCTTCGACTGCCACAACCCTTCTAAGCTAGCCGAGTTCTGGTCAGCTGCAACGGGTCGCGAGATCGTCGCCGACTACGGCGATTTCGTAATGGTCAATTCCACACCAGCTCTGGGGTTTCAGCGAGTTGAGCGCCCCACGCCCGGGAAAAACCGTATGCATATCGACATTGGCGGGGCTGAACGCGAAGCTCTGGTGGAGCGTCTAACATCCTTGGGCGCTACCGCACTCAGTGACCACAAGGCACCGGGACTTGTATGGACCGTTATGCAGGACCCGGAAGGTAATGAGTTTTGTGTGGGCAATCCCGATTTCTAGCAAGATGCCAAGCTGAAACGGGGCAACACGTCTATGAACTAGGGCCGCTACGCGTTTCGTGCCTCAAGTTCATACCCGACTAGCCAGCCGACCGCCTGCGCACGCTCACGCCACATGCAGTGACTCGATCTCGGCCACCTGCTCAGCCACGCGCTCTTGCGCCAGTTCCAGCTCATATCGACTCTGCAGATTCAGCCAGAATTGAGGCCCATTCCGAAGTAACGCCCCAAGCGAAGTGCAGTATCGGCAGTGATGGCGTTCTCTTCTGCAACGACCAGCGCCTCTGCTCCCTTGAGAGCCTCACCGAGGGCGTCGTTGACTGCCCATTCGAGGGAATCGAGTGCTTCCTCTCCCTCGCTTATGGCCTCAGCTTCCCAGTCGTTTACACGGATGAGTGCGGCCCCACCGATCGGAACAACACCGTCTTCGTTAGTGCCATGCTCGTCAGCGATTCGTGCCCACGCGGAGTCCAAAGCCCCTGGTGTCAAGGCTCGCACCCGAACTCGATAGGTGAGATCTTGAGTGGTGTGTCAATCGAACCAGTCGTCAGATAGCGTCCAAATTGTCGCGTCTTTAGTATCAGGCTACGTACTTGGCGTAGCAAACAGCGTGCACCAGGTCACGTGCATCGCCTGCAGGTTCATCCAGAATTCAGCGCAGATTCCGAAAATCGCACCAAAGGACACGTGACCTCTTCAAGAGCAGAACCGCGGTCGCACAGGAACATCGCACCTTCCTCGCGAGCAGAAGTCCGTTCAAATATCCGAATTCCACCAGGTTACGCATGAAGCGCAGTCTGTGGCGCAAGTTCGTAACGACGTCACACGGAGCCTGGGCCAGGAACAACGAAACTGCTTAACACATCAGTAGCGCGGACCACTTCAGCGAAGTCAGCTTCCGGAAGATCATTGAGCAGGTCGAGCGGTGATTGATGTGCGCCCGTCGTCCCTCGCAACAAGCTAGGGTGCGGAGTCAGCCACCAGTCTAGGAGAGCCTTAGCGACAACGGTCCGTTCAGCGTCACCGCAGGACAATGCGAGTTTCTGATTGATGTCAGCAAGCGCATCGATGATCTTCCCATCACGGAATTGGAACGCAGGGTAGTATTTCGTCCCGCCGAGCTCGATCTCAATTACGGTCTGGTCCTGAAGGTATTTTCGTAGCAAGGACTTCTGCGCCGCTCGCGTCGCTGCCGCCTGCTGATCAAGTGTTCGAGGCTCAGTCTTAGGCTTCGGCTCGGCGCTGGTGAGCGCTTCACGAGCATTCGGGGCGGTGAGGCTCTCGGTACGATCCAGCAAACTAGCTGCCATCATCGGCGAACGATCGAGCGCAAACGTTGGATCCCAGATCAGGCTGTCCTTCCAATTGGCCGGGAATCCAAGCTGCCTCATGTCGAAGTCGAGAATCTGGGACTGCTTATCGATGTAGTCAGTCAAGTCGACAACATTGGTGTTACCGGGATCAATACTCAGCATAAGGTGCCGCATCACGAGCAACACGCCGTAGAGCCTATTGTTAACGCCGTCATCTGCGAGTGGAGCAAGACGATCCCCCTCGCTTCGACGAGCCTGACCCGGCACGTCTATGATGACGTCGAAAGTGCGGTTCCACACGCGACCATAATGGGCACAAATGTTCCTCACATTCCTGAGACTATTGAGCCAATTGGCCAATGCTTTGCAGTCGCCGCGACCGTCGGCGGCGTGAACTTGAAATCGCGCGGCGAGGATCTTTTTGTCACTCTGCCGCATTAAGCGGTAGAGGTTGCTCAGTACGCCGAACGACATTACCTCCGTCGCTACCCAGATCGGTAGATGAGGGCCGTACTTCTCCCGGAAGTGCGCGACAAAGTCTCCTCTCGCACGCTTCTCATCGCGGTTGTACTCCTTGAGCCAGTCGCGGTATTTGTTGGTCAGCACGGCGTGCGGACATTGCTTCGCTCCTCGCACCGCATCCAATGCATCCGGAACGCGATGTGCGAACTTGTCTGCTTTCCCTAACTGGTGACCGATGAAAAAGCGGATCGCAACCTCGATTGTGCTGAGAACGTCACCGAGCCGGGTACGTAGTTCGTGGTCGAACTCGTATAGCGCCACGACACGTGAAAGGCTAGCCCCGGTGATGAATGTGTTTAGGCGGATCTCGCGGCCACCATCATCGTACTGAGCCGCAGGGTGTGCAGGGCGGTCGCGGTAGATATGCCAGTAGCCAGAGAGCCGGTAGTAACCGTATCTCTCCAACACCTCAGCCGCGTAAGCGTCGTCACCGCAATCCATGCCACGTTCCCGCAACCGGCGAACCTGTTCGGGGACAGTTAAAAATGGTTTCGCGTAGCTACTTTCCGGCAACGTCATGTGCGCACCGTCCTGATATTCCCGACACCGGGGCGTAGGCAGAGAAGAACAGACCTGCGTCTCATCGCGAGAAACAGGCCTGTCGTGTTGCAAACAATTATATATGAATATAATTTAGATGTCTAAGCGCCGCCGAAACTCATACAAAACCTCAAGATAGATCCGGGGTCAAGCTCCCGAAGCACTTCCAGACACCACACGATCTTCAAACAGGCAGAGAAGCCACCGTAAGTGGGTCATTCATTAAACTACTGTCGCGTGGAGCAAATTCTAGATATTTTGTTCGCCCCCGTGCGCTGGGTGTGGGACGCCATGTGTTCGCAAACTGGTTGTCCTTGGGACGCGACCAGTCCAAATTCGTTTGTCGCGCTAGCTATATGCGCTCTACTCTTATCGGTCTTCGGCTACGCATTGTTAGCCCTCATTGCTCATCGGTTTCTGACGTCTATTGCATGGCACTGGGGCGAGCTACTCCGAAAGCGCGCGGAGCGTGGTAACGTAGATGAATTGCTGGAACTGGCTGTGCAAGCACAACGGTCAAAAGCCTGGATATACTCCTTGGCTTCGCGAACGGGAGTGCGCTATGGCTATGCAGAAAACCCACGTGGACGGACCCCAGCGCTGGCCGGTGCCGATAGGTTGCCCCAACGCCGAATGTTGGAGTACCTGACTATTGCGTTGATCGTAGCAGGACGACTTACCTTTTCTATCTTTTACTTGCTCCGCGAAGCCATTTTCAGTGTCTTTGTCCTATACGTTCTACTGGGAACAGCATGGACGCTTCGACCTTACTGGTTCACCACATCTATCGACTCTCTCCGTCGCTGGGTTCAAGGGTGGGACCCGGCGACAGTTCCAGCTGCTGTTGGTTTTTTCGCCACCGTTCTGGGCCTGCTTGCCGCCTACGCGTTCTCCACGAAGCGTCGGGCACGATATAAGAGCATGTTTGATGCCGCTGTTGCCGCAGAAAACACGCTCACTGTACTGGGGCCGCGGGCACGGAAAGCAGCCGTTGAGATAGCGAAGTTTACTCACACAATAGCTCTGCACGATCGCTTCTTCTGTGAAACTACCATAGATAACCTCAGCAATGGACGCCTCCAATTACAGAACGGTCGCGTCAAAATGATCAACGACGACCGCCCATACGCTGCGGGCAGATCATGGCAGCGCAGCAGGGAGAAGTGGGATACGCTATGTGAGCAACGCGAGACTACCCTGGATGCACTCAAGACACTGTTGGATGCATTATCGCAGGTGGAATCGCTGATCCCGTTTGCTCGGCAGGCCGGTAAACACAGCTGGTCTTTACTGAGCGACAGCTACAGACAGTCGCATAGCGCTAACCCATGGCCTGCCATCACATCCTACTCCGAGCAACGGTACGAGCAAGATCGTGATGATCTACGCGTTTTGGTCAACCGCGCTTTGAAGGACAGGACAAGCTCTACCGTTGGAAATGGCAATGCCACCGTCGACGTGCAGGAGTTGCACCTCGAAATGATAGAGGCCACAGTAGAGCGACTACAATCCAGCAGTCGCATTAGGATCTGGTATCTCGCTGGACTTTACGCAAAACTTGTACTATGTGAAGAAGAAATTCATCGATCTCGGAGCCTGCGCGGCATCAACACATTTCTGGCTCGGATCATCAGACATTAAAATGCCTCCCTGCCAGTACTGATGCGCGGTAACGCGCCAGCCACCATCATCCTGTGGTCCGCAACCACCTTGACCAAGGCCATTCTCGGTTCCTCTGTCGTTCCAAACTAAGCACAGTCGCCAAAACCTGCAACGAAATCACAAGAAGTCCGAACTACCAACAACAAAATTGCGCAGCGCGTCGGACTCGCAGGCCACCCCAACCAGGACAGAGTCGACAGATGCACACCGAGTTCGTCTTCTGGGATGTATATGACGATTTTCTGCATTATCCCAGCGTGCTTCATCGTCATCGTTAGCATCGTCTGCGCTGTCTTCGCAGTCGCATTGTTCAAAACTCCCACCCAACGCAAACCAGCAGCCGGAGTTGTGGTCGACAACATCGAAGGTGAGAGCGACGGCCACAAGGTCTGGACTCCCCTGGCCAAGTTCACTGACCATTACGGACGCACCCAGCATGGACGATTGGACTTTTACCAAACTCCAGCGCGTCCACTCGGTTCGACGATCAGGGTGCGCTTTGACCCACTCCACCCCACTGACGTGAAACAGTCCGCACGACGGCTCGCTGTCACATTAGCAGTGAGCTTTGGCAGTGTTGGCCATAGCGATCCTGGTTTTCGTCGAATGCAGTTTCTGACTACCAGTAGCACTGCGTATCGACACCCCACAACAACACCGACGCAAGCGGCGGTAACGGTAGTTGCGAACTAACGGCCCCACTTTGACGGGCCACTGCCGTCGACGTACAGACCATGTTCGGCGCTGAACTTCTTCACACTGGCCGATGCCTACGTCAATGTAAGGGAAGCCCACTGTGCTATTCCGCTAACATTGCGTCGCTGATGTGTAGCTGAAATGACAGTCGCTTGAGTAGATGGGCCGATCATCATCGTTCGTTTTTCTCGTCTGTACGACCCCAGCTTTCACTGAGGCTTCAACACGGTCTTTCTGACACTTTCATCCCGAGGTGCGTTCAAGAGACCTTCCTGAACGACAAAACTCGCATTCCATGGGACCCTAGAATCTATGGCAAACAGTAACGACGCATTCTCACCGCAGACAGCACCTATCCCCACAAACTCCCACCTTGTTGCCGGCACCAGCGCTTGGGCGTCAGGGTTCTTCGCGTGCATCCCGATTCCGTTTCTCAGCTCAATTGTGGCCGGCATCATCATGCTGGTGGTTGGCCTCAGTCAGCGCAAGCAGGGCGGTGTAGCTGCACAGAACGGTGTCAACGCCGCAAACTGGGGCGTGCTGCAGTTAGCCATTCCTCTCTTGTTCTTTTCCACTATGACCGTTGGACTCCTCACCGGCGAAAAGACCGAAACGGGTGTCCGCATGCACGGAGGCATGGAGGCAGCTCTCCTAGCAATCGGAATCCTTTGGTTTCTGACATCTGCAGCGCACTTGGTGGTGACAATCATCGGAACTATAAAGGCACGCAACGGTGAAACTTTCCGCGCTCTTGCTCCCCAGATATTCAAGGCTCCGAAGAAGTAAGTACGCGGTAGCACACCTTTAGTTCAGAACGGTGTGCACCCTGACAATGCTGCATTCCGAAGGCATGCGGAGAACGCAAGTTTCGATCTCGAGTGTATCCGCTACAATTCCGAGGCCTTTCGTGGTGAGGTCCGCGCTCTGGCGGTGTACTTTGTTGGTCCCGGAAGAGGTCTAAACGTTCTGCTAGCGGGTTGCCAGAGCCACTAGGTGCGACTCAGCTGAGGACACCGGAACTAATGGATTGTGTCTACAGGAAGCTCAATGCCAGAGTGACGCAGGACAGCACCAGCATCCCCAGGCAGTTGATCCAAAAGGCCGAGCCGGTCGCTTTTGCTCGAATGTGCCCCACGGCCGCGCAGAGGAAGTAAGCGATGACCCCGGCGTTGGCAGCTGTAGCAAGTCCGGGCACCCATATTCCCGCAATGAGTCCACCGGCGGCGAGCAGCTTGATCACGAGCAGGGACCACCACCAGTTTTCGGGGAAGTGAACGCTGTGAAGACAGTCGCGGATGAACCGGACTGGTTTGATGGACAGGGCTACATCCCCAAGGAGGACAGCGGCCAGAAGCGCCGGTAGCGTCCAAGACGTTGGGATCAGGGTCATGAGTCTCCTCCTGTATGTGGGCAGATTGTTGCGAAGATGTCGCGCAGCTGAGTCAAGAACTGCCGTGCGGTGGTTTCAGGTGTTGAAGCCCATATGAATAGGCTGCCGATGTAGGCGGCGTGAAGTGCTTCGGCCCGCTCTGGCGCCTCGGTCGTGTTTGCACACCCGCAGGCTGTAATGACCTGCTGGAGCACTGCGGTCAGTTTCTGTGCGAGGTCCGTGAAGACCACGGATGTATGCCGTCCACTAACAAGGATCGAGGCATAGGCCTGCGCGAGGCTGCGGCGCTCGTCGAACAGCGCCACGAAGGGGTCGACTACGGCGACTGCGTCTGCACCGCAGCGGGCATCGGCAGCATAGTTTTGTGCATCAGCATGGTCTTGACGTTCCGCAATGAGACCGTCGAAAAGCTTAACGAGCAGAGCTTCTTTGTCACCGACAGACATGACGGTTCCTGCGCTCACACCCGCTTCACGGGCTATGTCGCGCACTGTTGTCGCCTGGAATCCCCGATTATGGAACAGTCGATCCGCTGCCTCCAACACGAAACGGCGGGTTTCAGTGCGCGCCGCAGTGCGAATACCAACCAACTAAACCTCCCTGAACATGTTCACTGAACATGTTCAGTATAGGCATGGTTGGGCCACCACCGCCAAACGAGCAACATAGTTTTCGCCATGAAAGGGAAAGTTGCATTACCGCTTCCGTCCAGGGAAGAACGGCGTACAGCCGCCGAGGCGGAGTAAACCAACCAAGATTTCTAGGTTTTCCTGGCCCTGGTTTCCCGCGGTGGCTTAACCCACTAACCTCCGGCAGACGGGTCGGGCAGAAGCGCAAGATGGTTCGGACTTTCAAGGGTCACCCAGGGCGTATCGTGTTTCGTCATCCTGAAAACACCCTCGACGATGAAGTGGAATGAGCCGCGGTCGCCAGGATTGAGATCAGCAAATTTCTTTAAGTACACTCGCCCGAGGACTTCGGCAATGAACTTTTCGCGTACCAGTACGGCAGGAAGCTCCTCTTCCCGATAGCCGCTGTTAATCCAGCCGTTTTGTGCCGCGACAACCGGACCCCACACAACAACACGTTTGCCAAACCGATGAACGTAGTGAGACACATGGGTGCAGGCTTCTTGGATGCTGCTCTGGGTTTTGTCCGATAGAGTCAATGGCATTGTCGACGCGCGAAATGATGGGACATCTCGCAGTCGACGCAAAAGCGGCCGCAGACCGATAGAACTCGCATGCGTATGACGTTCCCCGCGCCGGGGATTGTGTCTGCGCCCCCATTGCGTCACCGTTGGTCCTATTCCGTCAATGACGGAGGCCCTATCGGCTTTGGGGCCGTCAAGACGGAGCACGAGTTCGCTGGCATCGTTCCAGATCGCTTCATCTTCCCTCTTTTCGCCTTCAAGGACGGCCTGTTTGGTTTCCGGAGATTTTTCGGTGCAGAACGGGGCATGCTCATTGGAGTAGAAAAGGGGCGGCCTGCCATCGACGCTGCGAGAGCGGAAGTGGACCGGAGCAGCACATGCATGGTCGGGGCAGGATAAACGTCCACGGAGCTCCTCTCGTTCACCAGCGCTCAACCGCGCATACTCGATGGCAACGATCAATCTTTGTCCGTCAACGCAGGCTGTCTGCATCATCTCTCTTCAGTCAGAGCGTGTCCAACACCGGGAATGGAAGGGAAGGATGAATTCTAGGGGCATCGCAACAGTTGTTCTGAGAGTACTTCATGTGGTGTTGTGAACTCTAGTCGTAAGCGTGGTCGGTCGTTCATCTCGGCTGCGACTGCGTCGAATTCTTCTTGGCTGTATGTGGATAGATCGGCGCCTTTTGAGAAGTATTGGCGTAACAGCCCGTTAGTGCTTTCGTTTCCTGCTCATTGCCACGGGGAGTCGGGGGACGACGAAGAACACTCCTACGATTGTTGCGATCGCTGAGACCCCGTTTTTATCTGCTAAGAGACCGTCTTCCCAGTGGTCAGAAACTGCCCGGTCTAACACTTCGAAGAGCCGACCCCGAATCGAAACCATGTCTCGTATTTCAATGGCTTCGGACGGCAACGATTCTGATATGCGACACGCTGTGCAGCAACGCGCTTATTCCCTTATCGATCGCCTCTCACACAAAATCGCTTTGATCTCAGTACGCTCTTCTAAAGTCAAGTACCTGGCAGTACCCTTCCACGCTTGTTCACGCATCCCACCAGTTATGCGGTTATACCTCATCACAGAACGAAACGAGACACCAATCTCTTCACCAAATTCGTCATATGTTTTCCCATAGCACGAGCCTCTCAAAGAGCATCACCCTGAGCGCGAGAACACATATCAAGTGCCAAACGACCTACAACATTTCCAGACATGTCAATAACACCTCTCCAAACAGGTGTTGCAACCACCCCTAGAACTTGGTTTGGACAATGAGGACGCCTCGACCAACAAACATCAAACCGGGCGACTGACAGTGCTGTGAGCGCGACACCTCGCCGTATCGACGAAGTGAATGCGGTCGAAACGCCGTCAGGGCGCTGCACTTTGCGGAAGCTCACGCCATCTGCAGTGGTTTATTTTCGGCGGGAACGACGTGTACCGCCTATCGTCCGTGCGCCTCGATCGAGACGACGATCCCCGGCGGCTCCTACCTTCCGCTTACGGCTGCACGGCAATGCGCCTGAAATCTACGGATAGATATCGCCAGCCTTCGACGCGCTCTTCGATCTCGCGGATCACGACCCGACCCGACCGCATATCGAGTACTACAAGCGAGAGGGTGAGGTAGATTGCCTCGTTTCGATCCTCGCCGTCGAGCTCTGAGGAGTCATTTTATTCATGAGCACCGGTATGGACGATGACATGACAGCACCCCGCCGTGCATGGCGGGGTGCTTGTCTGAGCCTGCCGCCCCGGCCGAGACCGACAATGAGCCAGCGCCGTCGCAGGATGGCGTCTTGTGTATCCTTTGGGTGTCGTTGAAGACCTGAAGGAGCAAGCAAGTACTATGACCCACCCACGCGCCGTCTCAAAGGAAGGCTTCGGAGCCCGCGCCCTGCGTTTCGCGCCTCGCCGCTCGGACTGGTCGCGCGCGACGATTGGGCGCGACCTCTCGGCAGGGCTCATGGTGGCTCTTGTCGCACTCCCCCTCGCGCTGGGCTTCGGCGTTGCGTCCGGCGTCGGTGCGGCAGCCGGAATCACGACAGCCATTGTCGCGGGCATCCTGGCCGCGGTCTTCGGCGACAGCAACGTCCAGGTGAGTGGTCCGACTGGCGCAATGACCGTCGTGCTCATCCCCATTGTGGCAGCCCACGGCGCCGACGGGGTCCTCGTCGTCGGCGTGCTGGCGGGCCTCATGCTGCTCTTGCTGGCAATCACAGGTGCTGGCCGCGTGATG
Organism: Brevibacterium mcbrellneri ATCC 49030; assembly: GCF_000178455.1. GTDB lineage: Bacteria > Actinomycetota > Actinomycetes > Actinomycetales > Brevibacteriaceae > Brevibacterium > Brevibacterium mcbrellneri. The sequence goes on from NZ_ADNU01000021.1 coordinate 46,550, forward strand.
AAGTACATGCCGTTACCGGTCGTCGAAGGGTTCACGGCAGGGATCACGGTGATCATCGGCCTCCAACAACTACCTGCAGCGCTCGGCGTCGAGGCGGAAGGCGAGAAAGTCCTCAGATTGGCGTGGGACGCAATCACAGCTTGGCTAGCCGCTCCGGCATGGCAGGCGCCCGTGATGACCCTCGCAGTGGCGGCCGGGATCGTGATTGCTGCGCGCGTTCGTAGTGGTTTCCCTGCAGCGCTGGTGTTGGTAGCTATCGCGACGGCCATCAACATGTTGGCAGACAGCGGGCTTAAGACCATCGGCTACATCCCGTCAACGTTGCCTGCTCCGCGCTGGCCACAGATCCCGTGGGAGCACCTGGACTCCTTGCTGTTGGCGGCCGTCGCTGTCGCGGCTCTCGGAGCATTAGAGTCGTTGCTGTCTGCGACGGTCGCCGACGCGATGACCGTCGGTGATCGGCACGATCCCGACCGAGAGCTCTTCGGGCAGGGCATCGCCAACGTCGTCGCGCCCCTGTTCGGCGGGATTCCCGCGACGGCAGCGATCGCCAGAACTGCCGTCAACGTGCGGGCAGGCGCAGGCTCACGTCTGGCAGCGGTGTTCCATTCGCTGCTCCTGCTCGTCGCCGTGCTCGTCGCAGCCCGGTGGGTGGGCGAGATCCCACTTGCTGCTCTGGCCGGCGTGCTCATCGCTACTGCGGTTCAGATGATCCACCCGCGGAACATCGGCTCGGTGATGCGCGCCACCAAGGGTGACGGGGCTACCCTGCTCATTACGGCCACTGCCACTGTCGTGTTCGACCTTGTCGTTGCCGTGCTTATCGGCCTTGTCGTGGCGGGCTTCTTCGCACTGCGCGATACCGCCCGCACCGCGGTATTCGAGGCCACCCCGCTGGACGAGGGAGATCACCGCGACGCCGAACGCGAGCTCCTCGACAAACAGATCGCTGCCTTCCGCCTCGAAGGCCCACTCTTCTTTGGCGCGGCGCACGATTTCCTCCTCGAGCTCGCTGAGGTCTCATGGGTCAAAGTCGTCGTGCTTCGCATGCGCTACGTCACGACGATCGACGCCACTGGCGCCCAGATGCTCGCTGACACCATCGAGCGCCTCGAACGCGGAGGCACCCGGGTCTTACTCGCAGCCACGAAGCCTGAACACGTCCCGGTGTTGCGCGAACTCGGCGTCTTCGACCAGCTTGCACACGAGAATCACGCCTTCGACAACACCCTAGACGCCATCGCTCACGCCAGAATGCACGTCGCGCGAATCCAGCACGAAGAGTCTGAGGGTGCACCAGAGGCACCTCGGAGCGACCAGCACGACGAGTAGCGCTGTCGAAGCCGTTGCAGATCGGCTTCAGTGAGCTCTTAGTGGGGCGAGGACCTCGGACGAAGGACTCTTCACGCGTCCATGTCCCAAGGGTTCACGAGTTTGACTCCGGTGTGCTGGAAATCCTTTACGTTGCGCGTAGCGCAGGTCGCCCCGTGCGCCAGGCAAATCTCGGCGATCTGGGCGTCGGCGGTACTGACCGGCGCACCTGCTGCCTCACACGACGCGAGCACTTCCGCGTATCGCTCTGCCGCGTCAGCATCGAATACGAGCAATGACCGGCTCGCCCGATACGGCGCTACCGCTTCCTCGATCCCGTGCGCCAGCTCGTCTTTGCGTCGGCCTTCCGGGAGTCTTCGGACGCCGGCAAGCAGCTCCGCAAGAGTGATGGACGTGATCGCGACGTCACCCGTCAGCGACGCGAGCCATTCAACGACACGAGGCTCCGGGGAGGGCCGAAAGATCTCCGAGATGACGTTGGTGTCCAGGACAATCATTCGAAGTACGCAACCCTTGCGACATCGTCGCGCGTCGGAATAGGCAGTTCATCGACCCCACCGACATCCCGCGCCACATCCAGAAGAGCCATGCCTATGTGTGGCCGCCGGACCGCCTTTGTCAGGATGTCACGAACCTCGGCCTCCATGGACCGCCCGTGCTCCTTCGCCTGAGATGCGAGCTGTTGCTTCACGTGGTCATCGAGACCCCGCACAATGATGGATGCCATCGGCGCCACCTCCTTCCGCTATCAATCATGATAGCTCTGACCGAATGACACCGAAAGGTGCAAATGAGACAGCGCACCCCGCCGATCATAACGCTCGACGGTGGACAGCGCAGGAAAGAGGGAAATGCCCTGCGACGGCGTCCCCTGTCCGGATTAACCCAACCTGTATTTGGCATCCGACGATGTCCGACAGGCAGTCGAACGGTTCGCAGGGCTCACGCTTCGAACCCACCACTTGAACATCCGGAATACCCCATTTCGTCGGGCCGATCGAGTACGCACCCCAAGCACCGCCCTGGCGCGAGCTGCCCAGACGGGCGCCATGAACGTTGACTCGCGCTCCCCATAACAACCATGAGCTGAGAACGTTGTTCAGAAGGCCTGAAACTTCCTGCTCATTGATCCATTGCTGAGGGACACCGACGGACACAGAAAGCTTGTGTTGTGCGGTAACCACGTCTTCAAGAAAGTCGTCCTTGAGGACCTCTCCAGGGTCACCCGGAGGGAGCTCAACGTGCTATGAGAGGAACCGTTCAACGAAAGCAACACCCCTAGTCGCCAAGCCCATTTTCGTATTACGATTATATGTATGAAAACTATCAACGGACAGCCGGTCAGCGAAGAGCAAATTGATGCGTGGGTAACCGAAACTGAAAACGGTTATGACGTTGAGGCGCTTCGTCGTCGAGGAAGGAAACCTCGCGACAAGGACGCTGCAAAAGTTATCTCCATTCGGCTTTCCGCCAGCGAGATAGCGGATCTCGACAAATATGCGGCCGCAAACGGATGGTCGAGGTCGCAGGCAATCCGCGAAGCGTTAAAGAATGCCATCTAGAAGTGGAAGTCCGTCAGAGCGCCACGAAACACAGCATCAAGCCGGAAGACTCAATCGCCACTACTTTACGAGGGCGACACCGAAGCGATAATTCACTCGATGAAGACTCGCAAGCAACATCGCACTCTGCTCGGTTAGTCGTCGACGCTGCGTATACAGCTCCAGCCACTTACACGTTAGCCCTGAACTCGACCGATTCTAGTTGGTATTTAACGTCTACACCCTCCTACTTGTAATTAGGAGTGATTCCACACCAATAGGTAGCGAAACAACGGGAGCCGCCGGTAATAACACCCCGGCAAGCATGAGCGTGCCAGTGTTCGAACTTGACGATAGGTCAGCGGAAACTCATGCTTTTTGGGAGCTGAATCTTCTACGTGACCGCGGAGCGT
>NZ_ADNU01000020.1 GCF_000178455.1 Brevibacterium mcbrellneri ATCC 49030
GGGTGTGTGTGAGTGATCGGTGTATTAGTACCAGTCAGCTACACACATTACTGTGCTTCCACATCTGGCCTATCAACCCTATAGTCTGTAGGGCACCTCATGGAAATCTCATCTTGAAGCAGGCTTCCCGCTTAGATGCTTTCAGCGGTTATCCTTCCCGAACGTAGCCAACCAGCCATGCACCTGGCGGTACAACTGGCACACCAGAGGTTCGTCCGTCCCGGTCCTCTCGTACTAAGGACAGCCCTTCTCAAATTTCCTACGCACGCAGCGGATAGGGACCGAACTGTCTCACGACGTTCTAAACCCAGCTCGCGTACCGCTTTAATGGGCGAACAGCCCAACCCTTGGGACCGACTCCAGCCCCAGGATGCGACGAGCCGACATCGAGGTGCCAAACCATGCCGTCGATATGGACTCTTGGGCAAGATCAGCCTGTTATCCCCGAGGTACCTTTTATCCGTTGAGCGACCGCGATTCCACAATCCACGGCCGGGTCACTAGTCCCAGCTTTCGCTCCTGCTCGACACGTCCGTCTCACAGTCAAGCTCCCTTGTGCACTTACACTCAAAACCTGATTGCCAACCAGGCTGAGGGAACCTTTGGGCGCCTCCGTTACTCTTTGGGAGGCAACCGCCCCAGTTAAACTACCCATCAGGCACTGTCCCTGAACCCGATCAGGGTCCGAAGTTAAGGAATCCAGAATGGCCAGAGTGGTATTTCACCAATGACTCCACACACACTGGCGTGCATGCTTCACAGTCTCCCACCTATCCTACACAAGCCACACCGAACACCAATACCAAACTGTAGTAAAGGTCTCGGGGTCTTTCCGTCCTGCTGCGCGTAACGAGCATCTTTACTCGTAATGCAATTTCGCCGAGTTCGTAGTAGAGACAGCAGAGAAGTCGTTACGCCATTCGTGCAGGTCGGAACTTACCCGACAAGGAATTTCGCTACCTTAGGATGGTTATAGTTACCACCGCCGTTTACTGGGGCTTAAATTCTCCGCTTCACCCAAGGGTTAACGGGTCCTCTTAACCTTCCAGCACCGGGCAGGCGTCAGTCCGTATACATCGACTTACGTCTTCGCACGGACCTGTGTTTTTAGTAAACAGTCGCTTCTCTCTGGTCTCTGCGACCACCACCAGCTTTCACCGCAAAAAGGCTCATACCAGGATGGTCCCCCTTCTTCCGAAGTTACGGGGGCAATTTGCCGAGTTCCTTAACTACGATTATCTCGCTCGCCTTAGTATTCTCTACCTGACTACCTGTGTCGGTTATGGGTACGGGCGGATCAAACCTCACGTCGATGCTTTTCTTGGCAGCATAGGATCACCAGATCACTCCACCACGTGGAGTGCCCATCAGCTCTCAGCC
>NZ_ADNU01000019.1 GCF_000178455.1 Brevibacterium mcbrellneri ATCC 49030
TACGTGGAGGTAAGGGGATTCGAACCCCTGACCTTCTCCATGCCATGGAGACGCGCTACCAACTGCGCCATACCCCCGAGCACTCGATCTATTTTAAAGTTTCGGCTCACGGAATGCAAAACCACTCTCAAACCAAACGTCCAGCTTGACGCAATAAGCTGGTCTCATCATGGACTTTATTGACTCAGTCGCCACGACTTTCTACATCCCCGTGGAAGCAGGAACGCTTACCACCTCGGCGTGGCTATACCCTCCCAGCTACGTTGAAACCACCTCGGCGACATCCTCACACCGCCCCATCCTCTTCATCCACGGATTCCGCGGCGACCACCACGGAATGGCACTCATCGCACACAACCTGCGCACACACGAAGCCCTGGTCCCCGACCTTCCCGGATTCGGCCAGACTCCCCCACTGCCAACCACAACCCTCGACTCGTACACCAAGTTCATCGACGAACTGTACGCACAAGCTACGAACCGCTTCGGCACAGAACCGGTGCTTGCCGGCCACTCGTTCGGCTCAATCCTCGCGGCACACTGGGCAGCGAACAACCCCACTATCCCAGGGCTCGTGCTCATGAACCCCATCACCATCTCCCCTCGCGACAGCGCCGGCAAGATCGCAACCAAAATCACCGAACTGTACTACCACCTCGGCCGGGACCTGCCCACACACCTGGGCCGTAGCCTGCTCTCCAACTGGCTAATCGTCCGTGCCATGAGCATGACCATGGCCACCACCAACGACCCTGGCCTGCGCAAATACATCCACGAACAGCACCACCGCTACTTCTCCACCTTCTCTGACCCCCAGACGCTCAGTGAGGCTTTCGACGTGTCCATGTCCGCCAGCGTCGCCGAGGTGTCAGCCCGGCTGACAATGCCCGTGTTAGTGATTGCAGGGAAACGCGACTTCATTGTGCCCATTCAGTCAACAAACCGGTTCATCGATACACTCCCCAACGCCCGAGCCCGCGTTTTTAACGGGGTTGGCCACCTGGTGCACTACGAAGCTGCTGAAGCCACCGCCAGAGAAATTGAAGACTTCGCACACGACCTTAGCGACACTCAAGACTCACACGACCCTGCACACTACACCCAACTAGAAAGGACCTGACATGGCTCTTGTTAAGATCAACCAACTCTCAGTACCTGAAGGCCAAGGCGAAGAGCTTGAGGCTCGTTTCGCAGCACGCAAAAAGTCCGTTGACCAGGAACCAGGTTTCTTAGGTTTCGAGCTTCTGCGCCCGACTGGCGACAACACTGACTACTTTGTAGTCACTCGGTGGGAAAACGAGGAGTCATTCCAAAACTGGGTTGCTAAACGCCACCCACGCAACCCAAACGAAACAGTGTCTGCCGCTAAAGGGATGCTCGAATTCGAAGTTGTAGATCTTTAAGCTACAAGGCCTCTAAATTGCGAGGCCTCTAAGCTACGGGACCTACCGCCACTCGCCGTAAAAGTCACGGTGTGGCTTAGCTTTGCCTTCACGTTCAGCTTGCTTTGCTTCGCGGTAGGCCTGTGCCGCCAGCTTTGAATCCTCGTCAGGGTCTTTCGCATACGCCAGGCGGTTAGGCACCGTCGCCCTGGACACGGGAGACCCTGACACAAACGTGGCACGCGACAGCACGTTCGACGCCACCGACGACACCGCGATCAGCGCAAGAAACGCCACCACAGCCGCAAATGTCCGCCACACACTGAAACCTTCGGCCCACAGCGAATGCACGTACGCCGCTACCAAAATCATGGGCATACCAAGACCGGTGACGGGCGAAAACACGTTAATGCGAGACAGCGCATCACGTGCCCTAAACATGGCAATTGACGAGCCCAAAACAATGAGGCACCCACCAATGCCAAACACCCCTACCAAGACGGTGAAGAGAATATCCATGCCACTCACCTGTGCCCTCGAGTGAGAATGCGGGACAGGGCAACGGTCGCCAGAATCCCCAACAACGACGACAAGAAGAATACGTCTATAACGATAGAGATATTCACCAACATCCCAATAAATGCGAGGATTCCCACCGCCGAAAAATACACCAGGTCTCCCACCACTGCGCGTGACCCTGACTCTGGTGCGGTGAGCGCGCGCACCAGCCCCAAGACAATCGAGACGACGAGAATGGCAATGCACGTCCACAGAATGATCGTCATGAGTCCTCCTCCGTCGTCTGTTGCTTGCTTTCAGAATCATCCGTGTGCGCCAAGCCTGCAGACTCTGGGATCTCGCCAGGAGCTCGACCACGGAGCGTGTGCAACAGTCGAGACTCCATATCAAACAGCCCCTCTAAAGCGTCCTCTTCCGACTCAGAGAACAAGCAGTGGACAAAAAGGGTGGGTGGTGCGGTAGCCGTTCCCGGCCCTGTTGCGACCACCAGGGTGCCCGGGGTGATCGTAATGGATGAGGCATAAAGTGTAATTTCAATGTCTGTCACGCACCGCATGGGCACTTCGACAATCATCGGTTTTCCGTAATCGCCTGTTTTGAACAGGTTGAAAATGATGTCCAGCGTCCCGCTGACGATCTCCTTACCCAACCATGCCAAATATCCAATTGACCGTAGCGCAATCATCACCGTCCAAGCACCTCCTTCACGTATGGATCAACGTTCAGAAGTGCGTCCGCTGCATCCTGAATGACTGGCATAATCGCTTGCCCACCCACGAACATTGCCACTGACACTGCAATCATGAACGCACCTGGTACCAGGAGGGGCCAGCGTACACGCACATCATCGGTGAGATCTGTTGCCGGAGCTCGGCCGGTAGCCGGTGAATCCGGGTGATACTGGATCATGTCCTCACCCCAAAATGTGTTCTTCCACAATCTTTGCAGGACCAGGAGTGACACAATCGACGCCACAATCACCATGACCACCACGGCAATAGTGCCTGGTGTTACGTGCTCCATGAGGGCGCGGACAAGCCCCATTTTTCCCCACAGTCCCGAGGTGGGTGGCAACCCGATTAGGGAAAATAATCCGATGATCATAAGGACAGATGCGACACGTTCTCGCCTGATCAAACCAGAGAGCTTTTTAAACGCTCCGGTACCGTAGGTCTGCTCAATCGCACCAATCGTCAGCAAAAGTCCAGACATGGTGACAATGTGGTGAACCATGTAGAAGATGCCTGCCGACACTGCGGCTGTCGTGAGCACTGCTACACCAATGAGAATGTGTCCCACACCTGCCGTCATCTGGAACGCAAAGATGTTACGAACGCGGATTTCGCCAAACCCTGAGAACGCTCCCACAGCAATCGTCAACACCACGATGATCAGAAGCACGTCTTCCCACCTTGGGTGCCCTCCAAAGACGGAGACGTACACTCGGTAGATTCCGTAGATCGCAACCTTTGAGTGGGTCGATGCAAACAGTGACATCATTCCCGCCGAGGTGTTGGGATAGGAACGTACCAACCACCCGTGGACCGGCGCGGCACCGGCTTTAATGAGAAGCGCCAGAACGACGATTCCAACCGCTAGTGCCGCTTGCGGCGACACGTTGCCTAAGCGACTTTGGTCAGCCAATACGGCGATATTCACGGTGCCTGTTGCAGCGTAGATAAATCCAACACCAATGACCAGAAGGGTGGACGTCAAGAGGTTCACAATCACGAACATGCGCCCCACGCCTAAGCGACGCCACGTACCTGTCACTGCGATCAGTGCATAGGACGGAAGAACCATCACCTCGATAAACACGAAGAAGTTAAAAAGATCCCCGGTGAGCATGGCACCGTTGACACCCGTGAGCATTAAAAGGATGAGCGTGGGTACGAACCGGTACTGATCTTCACCCGTTGTTCGCAAGAACGCACATGACGCCACCACGGCCAGTGATGTGATCACCAGCATGACCGCTGTAAAGGTATCCGCAACAAACGGAATCGCCAAACCGTGTACATACCCACCAACGGAGTGGGATATGGTGCGCCCGTCTGCGGTTACACCGATCAAGTACATGCCCGCTACACATGTAGCGAGTGGTACTCCCAAGAGAAAAAACAGGTTGATCGTGCGGGAACGCACAAATGTGGTGATCGCCGAGGCAGCAAGAGGGACAACGATAAACAGAAGAAGAAGCGAACCGTTCACTGTGTGCGCCTTTCTCCAGTTTCAGGTATACGGTCTTGGTCATCATCGTGACCCAAAACCGCCAGCGCCAACATGAAGATGGTGACCGCAAGGGTAATCACGATCGCCGTCAACACGAACGCTTGAGGAAGAGGATCGGCTGCTTCTGACACGGGGCTTCGTCCCGCAATGGGTTCTCCTCGCCACGCCGGAACACCAGACAGCAGAAGTGCAAAGTTAGCCGCGTGGGAAATGAGCGCCAGACCAAAAATTGTGCGCACCATTGAGCGTTGCAACATGAGGTAGACTCCTCCGGACACCAAGACCCCGACCGTGATTGCGATAATCATTCGCCACGCTCCTTTGGTTGGTCTCCGTATGCAATGTGTTTGGTTCTTAGCCCCACACGTTTCTTGTCTTCTGGTTTCTCTGCTTCTAAGAACTCATGTGCCTTTGGCTTAGCTCCACGCATCGTCTCCAACGGCCCTCGAAGCTCACCGTAAAGCATTTCGTCAGTACGTTCACGGGTGCGCTCAATATCTCCAACATCACGCATCATCAAACCGTCGACCAAAACGTCATCGCCGGCGGGTGTAAATGCCGAGTCAGAGGTACCAAGCAGGTTGAAGGAAACCAGCAACATACCCACAACCGCCATGTACACACCGACGTCAAATGCCATTGACGAGGTGAAGTGCTGGCCCAAAATGTACCCGTGAATCGGTTCGAGGAACGAGCCCTTGACAATCAGACCCACAAGGCCTGTCAGAACCGCAACCAGAACACCGCCGCCAATGAGCAGAATCGGCAGTCGGGGTGGACCAATAGCCCGGTCCTTTGAAGTGGCCATATACAAAAGACCAGCGATCGCGGAACCGACCAGTGCAGCAATGAACCCTCCACCTGGTTCGTTGTGTCCGCGCCAGAAAATCAAGAGTGAACCAATGGCAAGGAACGGAGCAACCACCTTCACCATGAGTTGCATCGCGATCACGTTTGGCCAAGCCTCAGTCACGGCAGCAAACGCGGTACTTCCACGTGGACGAATCGCCAACCACGGGCGCCTCGGCATTTCAGGTACTTCGGAAGCAGGCGGGTCAATGTAGCGGTCACGAACGGAAGAGAACACGGCAACAATCGCGATTCCCGCCATGCCCAAAACAGCGAGCTCGCCCTGTGTATCCAGTGCACGGAACTCCACCAGAATGGTGTTGACGATGTTGTCTCCACCAGAAATCTCCGGAGCCTTGGTCAGGTAGTACATGGCAATGTCAGACCGGGCCCTGCGCCCTGACAACATCCACACTGCTAACGCGACGGAGCTACCTACAGCTATCGCAAAAATACCGCGCATCACCTGCAGTTTTGCCGAATACTTCCAGAACGTGCGAGGCAGCTTCTGCAAGATCAGCATGAACACGATGATGGTCATGGTTTCAACGAGCAACTGCGTCAAAGTCACGTCAGGAGCGCCCAACGCCATAATCTGGACCGTGGCCATGATGCCAACAGCTGACAGACCAATCACCGCTGTCAGACGTGAACGCGACAGGCACACCACGAGTGTGGCAAACGTAATGACCACGAGAAGCGCGTAGTCGATGGGCCTGTTGAGATTAGGCACAAAATTGGGCAAACCAGGGCCGGTGTAGATCGCAATCGCCGATCCGAAAATCACCACCGCCAAAAAACCAAGGTTCATGGCGACGTGACGTGACGCGCGCTCGCTAGCAACAACCGACACGAGCGCTTTACCCACCCGTTCGAGCCCGGCCACGATTCGGTCAATAACATCGGCGCCGGTAAACGGAATAGCGACGCGATTGAAGAATTCCCACACACGTGCACGGTTCAACGCCACCAACACACCGCACGCAATGATGATGAACGACGCAATGAGTTCAGGTGTGATTCCGTGGAACATCGCCAGGTGAACGTGGTGCGCAGTTTCTCCCTGCGCCGCCGAGGTGCCCGCGGCTACCCCGGGTTCAATAACTCCCAGCGCAAAGGCTAGGGGAACCGACAAGACGATCGGAAGGGCCGCAAACGTGACCATCACAAAGTCGTTGTGACCCAGTTTCTCAGGGGCGACCTCGGGACCGTCAATGAACGCCCCGAAAACAATCTTGATGCAGTAACTGATTGTCAGAACTGAAGCCCCGGCAACCAGGACGAGCGCAATCCAACCAAGAACGTGGCCCTCTCCCCCAGCGGAACTCACCGCGGTGAGAAGCATTTCCTTTGAGACGAATCCCATCAGGGGTGGAATACCCGCCATCGACGCGGCACCGATCGCCGTGATTGCAAAACTGACCGGAGCAACCTTGATCAAGCGAGGAATTTCGCCAAACGTACGCGTGTGTCCCAAATGGTCAACCACACCGACCATCATGAACAAGCCAGACTTGAACATTGCGTGTGAAATGACGTGAACGAGCCCCGCGGTCAACGCGAACTCGGTACCGACCCCCACAGCCGCGACGATGAGCCCCAGCTGGCTCACGGTTGAGTACGCCATGAGCTTCTTCAGATCGTTCTGAGTCAGCGCACACCAACCGCCGATCCACGCGGTCACGATCCCAGCGCTTACCAACAAAACGTTCCACGCAAGAACATCACTAAACGCGGGGCTAAAGCGGAACAAGAGGAAAATACCGGCCTTGACCACCGCTGCGGCGTGCAGATACGCACTGACAGGGGTGATGGCAGCCATCGCGTCGGGAAGCCACGACTGGAACGGGAACTGTGCCGACTTCGTCATCGCTGCGATTGCAACCAGAAGCGCCATCGCAACCGTGAACCCGGGCTTTTCCTGCCACACACTCGAGGTCAGAACATCGCGGATACTGGCGCTGCCAACCATTCCGTACATGGCTGAAACCGCAACCAAGAGGAGCACGCCACCAATAAACGTCATGAACATGGTGCGCAGGCTGGCGCCCTCAGCGGCACGGCCGGAGCGCGCAATCAGCATGAACGAGGCGATCGACGTGATTTCCCAGCACACAAACAGCACGAACAGGTTATCGGTCAGCACGAGCCCCACCATGGCGAACGTGAACGTCGCCATGAGTAGATAGAACGAATAGTTGGGCCCGCGCGACAAATACCGAGTGGAATAAAACAGCACGAACGCACCAATAACCAGGGCAATCAGTGTGAAGATTGCGCCAACCCCGTCAACCGCAAACGCAAGGTTCACATCAAAGCTGGGCATCCACTCAAGCGTCCACACGGCTTCTTGCGCAGTTGGGAACGCCGAACCGTCGTGAACTGCTGCAACGGCAGCTGGCATAAAGAACGCGGCCGCCCCCAAATATCCCAGGCCTAAAAACCATCCTGAGGACCGGCCCACCAACCGGCACAGAACCGGGGTGACAAGAATGATCAGAGCGAGGAGTCCCAGAGTTGCGGAAATTGCCACGGAACTCCTTCTGTTACGACTAACACACGACGTCGGGGCGTCCAACCCATGCTACCCAAATGTGGTCCACACGACCAAAACTGAACCCATCAGCGCATGCGGATACCGGCAATCACACCTTGCAGGTTTTTGACATGAGCCTGTGGCGACGACTGGCGCGCCAACAACGACGCTTCTCGCCCAGCGTCCACAAGCACACCAGGATTCTGCGCGCACGCAACAATTGTGTCAGCGAGATCTGAAGCTTCACTCCCCGCGCATTCCACAACAGCATTACCGAACTCCGCACCCAACACCGGGTCACACACGAAAGTGGGACGACCTCGGGCCGCTGACTCCAAAATCACCATAGGCTGATTATCAAAGCCATACGATGTCAACAGCGTCGCATGCGCTTCATCAATCAAAGACACAACCTGCTCATGCGGAACGGCGCCAACAAAGTGGATAAAAGAATCGTTCACACCTCGAGGTCGTTCACCGCCTGCCACGGTCAGTTCCACCTGGGCTCCCCTACGACGCGCTAACCTCACCGCTTCAAGAGCCACATCCAAGCGCTTCTCGGGGGCGAACCGGCCAATCCACAGAAGCCGCAATGGCACCTCGGGCTGTAACGGGCGCCCGCCTGGGGCCACCTCGGCGACATTCGACACCACACTCACGTTCGCAAGACCCGCGTCACGTAAGCGCTCAGCTTGATGCGCGGAGGGCGAGATCACCGCATCAGCCTGCTTGGCCAAAGCCAGCGTCATGCCACGCAGGGCAGAATCCAAGGGCCGATCCGCCAACCGTAACCGTGGCTGTTCTAACCCCGTGACCAACTGATGAAAAACGCGTGCAACAGGAGCAAACGGCTGAGTTACGAGTGGCGCGCGCCAAAAAAAAGTGTGCACCGTGTGCAAGGACGGAATCCCCAACCGCTGAGCCTGCGCAACCGCAGTAGCCGCCAACCCGAACTCCGAATGCACCATAACCGCTTCAACCCGGTGCTGTTTGAGCGTCCGATGCATCCATGCGTGGAGAACAGAATTTGCTCGCACTACGGGAAGTTCAAGGCTACGAACCCCCCGAGGTGGTCGCACCACAGTCACGCCCGGAAAGTGAGTCCGGGGAAAGTCAGGGACGATCACCACGACGGGGAACTGTTGTGACCAAGCACGAATCTGGGCCATGAGCGCAGTCTGTGCGCCCCCCGTATATCGAAGCGAATAGTCACATACGACAGCGAGCTTCACGCACAGGCTCCTCCGGCGAAACGCCGGAGCATCCATGCATCGTTTCGCTGAACAAAGTGGACGTATTCGCAGTTGTCGAGCACGCCTAGACGTGCATAGTCCGTTTCAGAAGACAGGCCCATCATCAGTTCAGTGGCACCACGGATCACTGCTCCGTGGGCGACCATTGCGACCACGTCGTTATCATCGCAGGTCTTCAGCAGTCGGTGCACAGAGTCGTACACACGCTGTGAGGACTCGAGGCGACTTTCCCCGCCAGGCGGGCGGACATCTTCCCCGCTCTTCCACTTCGCGAGCAGGTCCGGCCACTTTTGATCAATTTCGTCGCGAGTAAAACCTTCCCAGTCACCCACGCTGATTTCACGTAGCCCCTCGACTAGGGTCACAGTCAATCCGGTTGCTGTTGCTAGCGCTTGTGCGGTAGCCCGAGCACGCGTGAGATCTGATGCAAAGATACGCGTAATGCCACTGTTTTGCAGGGTAATTGCCAAAGCGTGCGCCTGCTGTTCACCGGTTTCGTCGAGCGGAACGTCAATCTGCCCTTGGAACCGACCTTCTTTGTTAAAGGCTGTACGACCGTGTCGGATGAGATAGAGCTCGCGTGCCATGCTGTCCCTATTCGTGGTGAGCGCTGTCAGTGTTGTTGTTCTCAGTTTCCTGTTTGTCAATCTCAGGAACTGAAATCACAGGGCTGTCTTTCCACAGCCTGTCGAGACCGTAGAATTCGCGGTCGTCGCGATTGAAAACGTGAACCACGATATCCGAATAATCCAACAGAACCCATGTGCCTTCGCCGCGACCCTCGCGGCTCTTCGGCTTAAGGTTGTGTTCTTTCAGAAGAGTTTCCTCGACTCCGTCAACAATCGCATCAACTTGTCGGGCATTCGATGCCGACGCGATCACAAAGGCGTCTGTGATAACGAGCTGTTCAGAAACATCCACAATCACAACGTCGGTAGCGAACTTCTGAAGAGCGCCTTTCGCAGCACTGCGGGCATACGCGATGGTTTCATCGGTTGCGGGCAAAAGAAAACCTTTCTAGAACAGCATGATCAGGGCAACGATAACAAGCACAATTGCGCACACGCCACCGATACCTAAAACGATGTACGGTAAAACCAAAGAGCGTTCGCCAGCGAGAATTTCTCCATCCTGATGCGTCACCGAGCGCGCAGACATGGGTTGGGCCACTCCGATGTCGTCGTGGGGAGGCCATTCGTCGCGCGTAACCTCTGGTTCTTCCTCAACCGATTCCAGTGGGCGAGTTACACAGGACGCGGCCCGAGACCGCTCATCGTCTGTATAAACAGAGTACTGTGGTTTGTCAGTGTGAGGCGCTTTCGTTGATGTCTGAGACTCAGGTTCCTTCTGGCTCTCTGTACTGACCACGGGAACTGCCCCACTAATCACACGAATGCCTTCGGCGTTCGGTGGTTTTACGATTGGTGACTTACGCGAACGCGGTGGTGCCGCTTGTGCGCCTCCCGGCTCTGTGTCAGAGCTCGTCTTGTCGTCTTTGCCAGCGCTCTTGTCGCCTGTACTCGTCTTGGTTGCATACTGTGCTTGATCCGTCTTTGTAGCGGAAGGCTTGCTGCCGGCATGTTCTTCCGAAGTTGCCTTCTCTTCTGCCGGCTTCTTCTGCTCAGCTTGCTTCTCAACAGGATTGATTTCAGCAGGTGCTGTCGCCACCGACTGAGTGGCACCGAGTTGCGTCATGGGCTTTGCCAGAACCGGCTTCTTCAGCTCAGGCTCTTTCGCTTCTAACTTTTTATCTACAAGCTTATGTTCAGGCTCCTTGTACGCGACCTCCTGAACTGCGGGCTTTTTCGCCTCAGGCTCTTTATCCTCAGCCTTTTTGGTTTCAGTCTCTGTTGGAGCGGATGTTGGTTCCTGCTCTGACTGGTAGCGCAACGTCAGGTCGGAGTCATCGGATATCTCAGGAGCCTGCCCGTGTTTCCGCATCCATGCCTTACGCTCAGCTCGCGAAGCGAACATTGGGGGCTCTGCAGGCGTTAGTTCCTCTTCTACCTGTTGTTGCCCAGCTTCCGGTTGCACCTGCGGAGGGGTCGGTGATTTAGCCGTTGTGGTGGAGGCCGGAACAGTTTCCTCAGCAGCAGGAGATTCAGCAGCGTCGTTGAGCTTCTGGGCTTCTGCAGCGCGCTTCTCAGCTTCTCTGCGTTCCCGCCTCGACATGTACTGCTCAGCCATTCTCACTCCTGTAAAGATTGTGCTTGTTGATGTACTGCACGACGCCGTCCGGCACTAAATACCACACCGGCATGTAGTTCTCAACGCGGTCACGGCAGTCTGTTGACGAAATCGCGAGAGCGGGGATATGCATGAGACTCAACCGATGTTCGGGAAGTCCCTTTCTTGTCAAGTCGTGCCCTGGCCTGCTCACTCCTACGAAGTGTGCAAGGGAAAACAGTTCATCAACGTCTTTCCACGAAAGGATCTGTGCCAGAGCATCGGCGCCCGTGATGAAGAAGAGTTCTGTTTCATGCCCATAGATCTGTACTAGATCTCGCAGTGTATCGATTGTGTAGGTGGCCCCTGGACGGTCCACGTCCACGCGCGACACGGTAAACTGAGGGTTCGACGCTGTTGCAATCACCGTCATGAGGTAACGGTGCTCAGCGTGCGATACTTCACGATCAGACTTTTGCCACGGGCGTCCCGTGGGCACAAATACAACTTCATCTAGGTCAAACTTGGCTGCCACTTCACTTGCGGCAACTAAGTGTCCGTGGTGGATGGGGTCAAAGGTTCCGCCCATCACACCAACTCTGCGCACAGAACTTGTCATATCAGTGACGGTGGGAAATGCCCTTCCACGACAGCGTAATAATGCCAAGCAGCATCAAAATGCTGAACGCAATAACTCCGTACCAGATGGGGTGCATTGGCAAGTCAACAACCGTTTCGTGCGTTTCCTGTGCCAGCACTACCAAAGCAGACGTCACGTCTTCTCCTTTTATATGTGTTTGTAAGGCCTGTATATGATTGTAGGATTTTACGGCAGTTCTTAGTGTCTCACGAATCTACGAGCGAACCTGACCCGACCCATGCATGACCCATTTTGTTGTGGTGAGTTGCGTGAGTCCCATGGGTCCACGCGCGTGAAGCTTTTGCGTGGAAATTCCAACTTCGGCTCCTAAACCGAACGCACCACCATCGGTGAAACGCGTCGAGACATTTACTCCCACAGACGCTGAGTCGATTGTGGACACGAAGAGCTCTGCATTCGACAGGTCATTCGTGACAATCACGTCAGTGTGCCCTGACGAGTATTCGCGAATGTGCTCGATGGCAGCCTCGATGTCCTCGACAACCTTGATAGCGATCTCAAGGTCCAGGTACTCCTTGTTCCAGTCCTTACGTGTGGCACGCTGAACCTTGACACCGTCCGGCGCGTACTCTGCAACTGTTGGGTCACCATGGATGACCACATTGGCATCGTTGAGTCCCTCAAGAATGCGTGGAAGAACTCGACGTGCGGCCTTTTCGTGAACCAACAGCGTCTCGAGCGCATTGCACACACTGGGTCGCTGGGCCTTTGAGTTAACCACAAGCTTTGTGGTTGTCCTCACCGTAGCCGACGCGTCAATAAACATGTGAACATTACCCACCCCAGTTTCGATTACCGGGACGGTTGAGTTCATGACAACAGTTTGGATGAGCTCAGATCCGCCACGCGGAATCAAAAGGTCAACGTACTCTCGCGCATTCATCAGCACGCGCGCACCTTCGCGACCCCACTTATCGATCCCATTGATCGAGTTTTCCGGTAGCCCTGCAGTGACGAGAGCATCACGCAAGAGACTGATGAGCACTGTGTTAGACGACTGCGCGAGCGAGCCACCGCGCAAGACACTCGCGTTACCCGACTTAAGTGCAAGAACCGCGATGTCAACCGTCACATTTGGGCGCGCTTCATATATGGCGCCAATCACGCCCATGGGCACGCGCATCTGAGTGAGGTGGATGCCGTTTGGGAGCCTACGCCCTTCGACGATTTCACCCACTGGGTCTGGTAGTGAAACAACGTCGCGTACAGCCTGAGCAATCGAACGCACCCGCTCGTCGGTCAGGCGCAAACGGTCTATCAGCCCTTCGTCCGTTCCCTTTTCACGTGCTTTCTCAATGTCCTCGTTGTTCGCTTCGAGGATCTGTTCCACATTGTTTTCGAGCGTGAGTGCGATCTGTTCAAGAGCAGCGTGCCGCTCCGCTGTCGAAGAAACGCTGAGAACAGCTGATGCGTCCTTTGCGCCCGCTACAACTCTCGTAACTGCGCGAGAGATCTTTGGGTTAACATCCTCGGTCATAGACGTCCTTCATAAGCACTGTCGGTGAGCACCAAGTCGTTCCGGTGCACTACTTCTTTACGATAGTCACTACCATAGCGATCTCCCAAGACTTCGGTTGTTAGACCGTACATACGTGGAAGTTCTTCTGAGGAAAAGTTTGTCATACCCCGAGCGATAAGGTCTCCTTGCGGATCCACAATGTCAACTGGGTCACCGGATTCGAATTCTCCAGTCACGTGAGTGACTCCAGCTGCTAGAAGGCTGGTGCCCCTTTTGAGGACTGCTTTGGCAGCGCCGGCGTCAATCCGAATGGTGCCGTTGGTTGAAGCCAGGTGCGCTAGCCACAACATTCGGGTTTGGCGCCGTTTGTGGGTGACAGCGAAGTAGGTTCCCACGTCCTCGCCCCTGAGCGCGGCTGCGCAGTTGTCCGCCGAGGTGACAAGAGTTGGGATGCCCGAGTCAGTCACCATGGTTGCGGCGAGGATTTTGGTTCGCATTCCCCCAGTACCCACACTCGACCCGGCTCCCCCGATACTCAGTTGCTGGATTTCACTGGGGTGGGAGACAAACTCGACCCGCCGAGAGTCTGGGTCTGCAGGGTGGGCCGTGTACAGAGCGTCGACGTCGGTAAGCAGAACGAGTGCGTCGGCGTGCGAGAGCTGCGCGACAAGAGCAGACAGCCGATCGTTGTCGCCGAACCGGATCTCCGAGGTAGCAACCGCGTCATTCTCATTCACAATTGGCATGAATCCCAGTGCCAACATGCGGTCGATGGCACGCTGTGCGTTGCGGTACTGGGTCCTGCGGATGAGTTCGTCTGCTGTGAGAAGCACCTGTGCCGGCACTAAACCGTATTCAGCAAGCACTTTGAAGTACGCAGACATCAAAATACCTTGGCCAATCCCGGCTGCTGCTTGTTGCGTGGCGAGATCCTTGGGGCGTGTGACAGCTTCCATAGGGCCCATACCAGCAGCGATAGCACCCGAGGACACCAGAATGACTTCTTTTCCGTTCAGCCGAAACTCGGCAAGGGTACGTGCGACCTTTTCTAATGCGTCTGTGTTGAGGCCTGTCGGGGTTGTAAGGGAGCTGGATCCAACTTTGACCACGACACGTGTCGCACCCGCTATTGCTTCGCGTGTCTCCTCATATATGCTCACTAATCACTTCTTTCTTCCCGTGCACGCTTTTCAGCAAGGCGTTCGGCTTCGAGTTCAGCGCGCGCTTCAGCCTTTGCGTCCATGCGTTCGTGGAAGGCAGCCTTGCGTTCCTTACGCGTCGCACGCTGGTCGTCCTCAAGACGCATATCTGTTCCCCGGGCTCCCAAGAGTTCCGCACCGCCAACCATGGTTGGGTCCCAGTCAAAAACGACCGAGTTGTCATCAGGACCAATCACAATCGTGTCTCCTGGGTGAGCACCCATGGAAAAAAGCTTCTCTTCTACTCCCAGTCTTTCAAGCCTGTCAGCCAGGTATCCAACCGCTTCGTCATTTGAGAAGTCTGTTTGGTAAACCCATCGTTGAGGCTTTGACCCCAGAACACGGTAGACAGGACCTTCGGAGGTCTCCTCAAGCACAATGTCGAACCCGGCGTCATTTACCGCTACTGGCCGTACGATCTGCCGGACAGGAGCATCTTCGACCTGAGCGCGCCGTTCACGCTCTTCTTTGACCAACTCAGCCATCGCAAAGGACAACTCTTTTAGGCCTTTGTGGCTCACTGCAGATATTTCAAACGTGCGGTAACCAGCAGCTTCGAGTTCCGAACGCACCATGTCCGACATGTCCTGACCGTCTGGCAGGTCGGTT
Organism: Brevibacterium mcbrellneri ATCC 49030; assembly: GCF_000178455.1. Lineage (GTDB taxonomy): Bacteria > Actinomycetota > Actinomycetes > Actinomycetales > Brevibacteriaceae > Brevibacterium > Brevibacterium mcbrellneri. The sequence continues at coordinate 14,866 of NZ_ADNU01000019.1, forward strand.
TTATTCAGTGTGACTAGAGCGGGGCGTTTCGACAGAGGAAGAAGGTCGCCTGACGGGTCGACTTCAACTTCATACTCCGCGAGTTCAGCCTCGATCGCGTGCAAGTCACTGACCGGGTCCCGGTCAGACTCCCACGTGGCCATATCAATCACGTGAACCAAGGCGGCACAGCGTTCGATGTGGCGCAAGAACTCCAGCCCCAGACCTCGGCCTTGGGCGGCACCTGGAATGAGACCGGGAACGTCTGCAACTGTAAAGCGAACGTCGCCAGCTTCAACAACACCCAAGTTTGGCTTCAGCGTAGTAAAGGGATAGTCGGCGATCTTGGGGCGAGCCGCAGACAGCGCCGCAATCAGTGAAGATTTACCAGCCGACGGGAAGCCGACCAGAGCAATGTCAGCTACCGACTTAATCTCGAGAACGAGTTCACGCTCTTCTCCGGGTTCGCCTAAAAGCGCAAATCCCGGTGCTTTGCGTTTCGTCGATGCCAGTGCCGCGTTACCCAATCCACCACGACCACCTCGTGCGGCGATGAACTCAGTGCCGATTCCCATAAGATCGGCGAGCACATGGCCATCTTTAGTTTTCACCACGCTGCCTTCAGGCACGAGCAACACCAGGTTCTCACCGTTGACACCATGGCGAAGATCGCCCTTGCCTACTCCCCCGTTTTCGGCCTTACGGTGAGGCGAACGGTGGAATGGAAGCAAAGTTGTGGTCTGATCATCGACCCGCAGAATTACATCTCCACCGTCGCCACCGTTGGCTCCGTCGGGTCCACCAAGAGGCTTAAACTTTTCGCGTCGCACTGACACACAGCCGTGCCCACCATTACCTGCTGTCACATGTAACGTTACGCGATCAACAAATTCAATAGCCACGGTTCTCCCTTAAGTTTTCCCTGTAAACACGTGTGGGGTGAGCCGTAACGACTCACCCCACCAGTGTAAATAAATCAATTAGCCAGCAACGATGTTGACAACCTTGCGTCCGCCCTTTGCGCCGAACTCAACGGTTCCAGCAGCCAATGCGAACAGCGTGTCGTCTCCACCACGGCCCACGTTGATACCGGGGTGGAACTTGGTTCCACGCTGACGAACAAGAATTTCGCCTGCGTTAACAACCTGACCACCGTAGCGCTTTACGCCGAGTCGCTTAGCGTTTGAGTCGCGACCATTTCGAGTCGAGGAGACTCCCTTTTTACTTGCCATTTCTAAACTCTCCTACCGCTACTTAATGCCGGTGATCTTGAGGCGCGTCAGGTCCTGACGGTGACCGATGCGCTTCTTGTATCCAGTCTTGTTCTTGTACTTCTGAATGACAATCTTTGGTCCGCGGTGTTCGCCGACAACTTCAGCAGTCACTGCCATTTTTGCCAGAGCAGAAGGCTCGTGGGTAACGGTCTCACCGTCTACGTGCAGGACAACGTCAAGTTCAACAGAGTCACCAATGTCAGCTTTGATCCGATTCACGGTGATAGTGTCGCCAACGCTCACTTTTTCCTGGTGACCGCCGGCACGGACGATGGCATAAACCATGTACGATACCTTCCTTCTGTATGCGCTCTGGCGAGCGTACTCATGTCAGCAGACGTTCCTTGGACCATTTGTCCCATTACGAGGAAAATCCAGCCGAGGCGCCAAATGCACCGACGAATCATTCTACTCACAAAGAACTTCCTGAGCAAGTTAGAGGGACACGTCGTTTTGCGTAGCTTTTTCTTCTGCGATGCGTTCGTGGTGGCGGATCACTTCGGCAACGATAAAGGCGAGAAACTTTTCCGCAAACTCCGGGTCAAGTTGAGCATCCGCCGCTAAGGCGCGGAGGCGCTTCACTTGTCGTTTCTCGCGTTCAGGGTCTGCCGCTGGCAACTGTGTTTCTGCCTTGAGTTCTCCAACCTGCTCTGTGAGCTTGAACCGCTCTGCGAGCACATGGATAAGAACAGAGTCCAAGTTGTCGATACTCTGGCGCAATCGGTCGAGTTCAGGGTGAGACGTCATTTCTTCAGTGTAAATCACACAAAAGGGCCCGGAGCATTCGTTGGTTGCTCCGGGCCCAGTTACCTATGAGAGACTAGGCATTACCCTGTTCTTCGCGAATCTCTTGGAGTTCTGCTTCAGATTCAGCACCCAATTCGTAGAGGGTGCCAGCCTTGCGGTCAGCCAGGTACTGCTTCATTTCGCGCAGTACTTCCGGTACCAGCAGGTACAGACCGAAGATGTTGATGAAGCAGCAGATGAACAGAACCGCGTCAGCAAACGCCACGATCGATCCGAACGATGCCAAGCAACCAATCAAGATGAACGCCATGAGAATCAGGCGGAAGAGCGTGTCCGACCAGTTGCGACGACCGAACAGGTAGTGCCACGCCTTTTCACCGTAGTAGGCCCATGTGATCAGTGTGGAGACTGCGAACAGAACGACAGCGATTGCCAGGAGGATTGGCCACCAACCGGTAATTGTTGAGAATGCAGCCGAGACAAGTTCAACACCAGCAACAGATTCACCAGCGGCCGCTTCTTCGCGAGCCTGTTCATAGACTGAACCACCGGCGATGATCACGGTCAGTGCGGTCATGAGGCAGACCACCACAGTGTCCAGAAACGGTTCCAGCAGAGCTACAAAACCTTCCGAAACTGGACGACGCGTCTTAACAGCCGAGTGAGCGATTGGCGATGAACCAATTCCAGCTTCGTTAGAGAACGCTGCACGCTGGAACCCGACGATCATCACACCGATCATTCCACCCAGACCACCTTCAGGAGTGAAGGCCCCTGTAATGATTTCACTGATCGCAGTAGGGATGTGCGAGAAGTTTCCAAGGATCACAATCAGACACGATCCGACGTACAGAATCGCCATTGCCGGAACAAGCTTGTCAGTAACAGAACCGATGACCTTAATACCACCGATAACGACCAAACCAACCAAACCAGCGAGAACGATACCGGCGAACAGGCCACCCAAAGGACCGCCCAGAGGGCCTTCAGCACCACCGGTTGCTTCACGCATCTGAGCAAACGCCTGGTTCGACTGGAACATACCGCCACCAACGACACCGAACAGCAGAATCGCAATAGCGAAGATACCGGTCAGCAACTTGGTGACAGGGGAACCGAAACGCTTAAAGGCGACCGGCAGATACTTGAAAGGTCCACCGTGAACCACGCCATCCTCGTCGATTTCGCGGTACTTCACACCCAAAGTACATTCAACAAACTTGGTGGCCATACCCAAGATACCTGCAACCATCATCCAAAAGGCTGCACCAGGACCACCAACCGACATAGCCACACCGACACCGGCGATGTTACCCAAACCAACCGTTCCGGACACTGCGGACGCCAGCGCCTGGAAATGCGTCACTTCGCCGGGGTCGTCCTTTGATGAAAACTTCCCTCTCACCACTTCAAGAGCAACACCGAACCCACGAAACTGGATGAAACCGGTGATGATCGTAAAAATCGTCGCCCCGACAATCAGCCAGACCAACACGAGCGGGAGGCTACCGCCACCTACTGGGATTGCAAAGAACACAATCTTTTCCAGACCCGTGGCGATGGGCTCAAACCCAGTATTAATTGCCTCTTCTATTGTTTGCGCATTACTCAATGCGTTCACCACCTTAGTGTGAGTTATGTCTCACAACAGATTCCCGGTTGCATTCGAATTTCGCAACATAGAATGTGGCGTGTACCACACTGTGTTATCGAACCGTTATTTGGTGGTTTATCGTTCTTCGTTCAGACAAACACGAAAGCCCGTCAGCGCGAAAAATGTCACGCTGACGGGCCGTTACTACCCCTAGGTTTCAGTTAGTCGTCATCGCCAATGATAAGGACTGGCAACGCCGGGGCTTCCTCATGAGGTTTGCGCTCAGTTGTGTCCTCGGTTCTCTGCTCCTTTGGCGTCACGGTTGGACGTTTTTTGGGTTCTGCCTTCTGAATCTTCGTTTCAGTGTCGTCCCCAATCATCACCGTTCCAGGTGCGTGCACAATTGGTGCGGCCTCCGGCGGAGCTTCTTGAGTTTCCTCCTGTGTCTGCTGAGTTTGCGCCGTAGTTGTCTGTTCGTCTGCCACGGGCTTCTGCGCAACTGTCGTTTCTTTGTCCGTCGCCTGAGCCGGTGCTTCTTCTTGAGCTTCCGCGTTCTCGTCTTGGCGGGATCGCATTGTGGCAGCGGCAATAGCCGTAAGTTCATTGCTCGAAGGCTTAGCCGACGACTTCTCGTTTGACCGAGTACGCTTCTTCCGTGATTTGTACTGTTTAGAGTTGTCGACTTCCGTTCCGGGAAGTACAAGTCCACGTCCAGACAAGTCTTCCCCAGCAGCCACAAGGCTTTCAGCCAAGCCGGTGCCGATCCGCTTACGTGTCATCTGCACAAGCCCAAGTGACGTCACTTCTGCAACCTGGTGTTTAGTGCGGTCACGGCCCAAGCATTCGACCAAACGACGAACCACAAGGTCACGGTTGGATTCGAGAACCATGTCGATGAAGTCAACTACGATAATTCCGCCAATGTCACGCAAGCGAAGCTGGCGTATCACTTCTTCCGCAGCTTCGAGGTTGTTCTTGGTAACGGTTTCCTCGAGGTTGCCACCGGAACCGGTGAACTTACCCGTGTTGACGTCGATGACGGTCATCGCTTCAGTTCGGTCGATAACGAGCGAACCACCCGAAGGCAAGTTCACCTTGCGGGAAAGCGCTTTTTCAATCTGCTCGGAAACGCGGAAGTGATCAAACACGTCATCGTCACCCGTGTACCGCTCTACGCGATCCACAAGGTCCGGCGCAACCAATTCCACGTACTCGTGGATAGTGTCATAGACACCGTCGCCATCGATGACGAGCTTGGTGAAGTCCTCGTTAAAGACGTCACGAATGATGCGCACGATCATGTCTGGCTCTGAGTACAGCAGCTGCGGAGCCAGCACCTTTGTCGACGTCGACCTCTTCTCAATCGTCTGCCAGCGCTTAGCCAAGCGATCGATGTCGCGGGTGAGCTCTTCTTCGCTTGCTCCTTCGGCAGCCGTACGAACAATCACACCGTTGCCCTCTGGAACCGCGTCACCCAAAAGCTTCCGTAGACGCTGGCGTTCTTTGTCCGGCAACTTGCGGGATATACCCGTCATGGCGTTGTTAGGGACGTACACCAAGAAACGACCCGGCAGAGAAATCTGGCTGGTGAGGCGCGCACCCTTATGACCAATTGGGTCCTTCGTCACCTGCACGAGCACCGAGTCACCAGGGTTGAGCGCAACCTCGATACGGTGAGGCTTCCCATCCATACCCAGGACGTCCCAGTTAACTTCACCGGCGTACAGAACGGCGTTACGCCCCTTACCGATGTCGACGAACGCTGCTTCCATGCTGGGAAGAACGTTTTGCACCTTCCCCAGGTACACGTTGCCAATCAGCGACGCTTGAGCTTTGGCTTCGGACAGGTAGTGTTCTACAGCAATTCCGTCTTCGGTAACGACCAGCTGCGTCCGCCCGTCGTGTTCGCGCACAATCATGGTGCGCTCAACAGATTCGCGGCGAGCCAGGAATTCCGCTTCGGTAATCAGTGGGCGACGGCGACCAGCTTCGCGACCTTCACGGCGACGCTGACGCTTCGCTTCGAGGCGAGTAGACCCTTTCACACCGGTGACTGAGTCTTCTGCGCTACGAACTCGGCGACGCCTGCGACGACGCGACGAGTCTTGATTGTCATCGTCGTCCGAATCTTTTACGTCGGCTTGGTTGTTGCTGTCGGAGTCGTCTTTGTTCTCACCCGAGGAAGCCTGGCTTTCCGAGCCCCCAGAGTCATCGCGCGACCGGGAACGACGACCTCGGCCACCACGGCGACGACGTCGCCGATCATTGTCTCCCGACTCTCCCGAGTCCTCTGACTCATCGGAGCTGTCTGACGCGTCATTGTCATTGTCATCGTCGTCGCTGTCGTCTTCGTCCTCGTCATCCCCCGTCCACGTGGGGTCAACGACTTCACCCAACTCAGCTTGTGGCTGTTGGAACGTGAGGAAGTTGGAGCTAGGAGCTTTGACTGGCTCCATCAGTTCTTCTTCGTCTTGTTGGGCTGCGGAAAACACCGCTTTGGGGTCAAAGGAATCCCCCGCCGAGGTGGTCACCAGCTTTTCGGGCTGAGCCACCTGCCCCGGCAGATTAGAGAAGATCGACGACAGTGGGTCCAGGCGACGACGCTCCGTTTGAGGTTCGGTCTCCTCGTCTTTTTCGGTTGCACCTGCGGTCGCCGCTTCTTTTCTTTTGTCTTCGGCGACACGAGCGATGTCCTCGAGGACGTCGCGCTTGTTTTGGTCAACTTCGGTGGCTTCTTGGTGGTCGTCTTCGACACCAGATTTACCGCGGGATTTTCTTAAATCTTCGAGGTCGGCAAGAATGCCTGCCTTAGGATCGAGGTCCTGTGTATTCATTTTGTTAAACTCCTGCCCCGTCCAGTCTGCGATGCACCGTTCGCACACTGTCAGGGAACTGACACTGTCTACGCGTTTGTACGCAAAAACTCTTGAGCAGTGAGGCTCGCGCAACGGCGCGTTGGCCTGCTTCTCTTTAACCACGCGGATCAAGACCCACAAGGTGGAAGCTCGAGGTTGGGTGCTCAACCTCGCTCGTCCTTCATTATGTCACACGCTTCATGTACAAACCCTGTACACGCGCCAAGGCACCTGTCCATTCAGTGAACCGTCACGTGCCACGCACGTTACTTTTATGGCACAAGATCGGCTCTCCGTGGCATGCTTGACACCGTGAGTCCAAAACAAACTGAACAAGATGAGCACCTTGAGACACAGCTCGCGCAGCCTTCAACGTGGCTTCTCAACCCGATTGTCCACGGGGCCTATATGGTTGTGCTGTCAGTGATCGGGCTGATTGCCTCATTTGACCTTTCGATTGAAAAGATCAAAAAACTCGAAAGCCCTGACTATATTCTTTCGTGCGACATGAACCCGTTCTTTTCGTGTAGCGGTGTCATGCAATTCCCCCAGTCTCAGCTCTTTGGCTTCCCTAACCAGCTGTTGGGAATCGCCGCTTTTGTCTTCCCACTGTTGTTAGGGGTTTTGCTCATCAGTCGCGTACGCATTCCCAGCTGGGTGATGGTCGGGCTCAACATTGGACTTTTAGGTGGCATGGCCCTGGTGGTTTTCCTCTACATCAGTTCCATCTGGGTCATTGGAATTGGGTGCCCTTGGTGCATCGTAGTGTGGACAATCACCATCCCACTCTTCTGCACAACTACTGGCTATAACGCTCTGGTCGGAAACTTTGGTGCCACCATTCGTGACAGCATCACTGCTCGCGTCTTCGCATCAAATTCGTTACTCATCAGCGTAGTCCTGCTCTTTGTGGTCTACGTGTCGATTGTGATTCGTTTCTGGGGCTACTTCAGCACCCTTATCTAGAACTTATCTAGCTGCTCATTTCAACGAATCGCCCCCGATGCACTGTGCACCGGGGGCGATTTACATAACCAGCTAAGTGTGGGTCAGTCTTGAAACCACAAACCAATTTCGCGTTCCGCAGACAGCGATGAATCTGAGCCGTGAACCAAGTTCTGTTGAACCGCCGTTCCCCAGTCTCGCCCGAGGTCACCGCGGATCGTTCCAGGCCCAGCAGTCGTTGGGTCGGTAGCGCCCGCGAGCGCTCGGAACCCGAGAATCACACCGTCGCCTTCAACGACCATTGCGACGATTGGCCCGGAGGCCATGAAGGCGACTAGATGGTCAAAGAAAGGCTTACCTTCGTGCTCTTCGTAGTGTTCCGAGAGGAGTTGGCGCGAAGCTACCATCATTTTCAAGCGTTCGATTGTGTAGCCTTTGGTTTCGATGCGTGAAATGACTTCACCGATCAAACCACGCTTCACGCCATCGGGTTTGATGAGGACAAGAGTCCGTTCGCTCACGAAAATTCTCCTATCGTTGAACTTGAGCAACCAGTACTAGGTTAGCTTTTCTTTTTGGTGGCTGTGGCGATCTCTTCCTTGGCCCATTCTGTGGCTTCCCTGTCTATCCGTCTGCCCCAGTACACGGCCACTACCCACATGGCTGTGAAAATCACACCCACAATGAGCATCGCAGGGAGCACAAAGGCGGTCAGGAGCACACACACTTGAGCGACGTGCCCCAGTGGCACACCAATACCTGAACCTAGCGCTTTACGGGGCAAGGTTGCGGCGGCGACGATACACAAGACAGTGATCACGGACGCACCCACAATTAGCCACGTAAGCGATACAGGCCTAAGCCCGTACCCCACAAGGAACGCGAGATAGACGACCAACATTTCGGAAATCAGAATCGTGCCGCACAGGACTGGCAACTTCGACTTCAGAGGGAGCGTAGGCAGTGGCTGGCTCACATTCATTCCTTCCGTCCAAGAAGTGTGCGTGCTTCGCCAACCGTAGACAGAGATCCTGTGACTACGACACCTGTACCTGACTCGTCGAGTGCAAAATCGAGTGCCTTCATAAGCGCAGAATTCATATCGTTTTCTACCACGACGTCGTCTGCTTCCCACCATTCGCGAGCTGCAGAAGCGAGTTCTTCCGCTTCCATCGCCCGCGGAGACTGTGCTTGAGTCACGATCACACGCTTAGCAAATCGGTGAACGTGTTCAAAAACGCCGTGCGGATCTTTGTCCGCATACATTGCGACCACTGCGACGACCTCGGCGAAATCAAAAGCGTCACTCACCGTTTCAGCGAGAACTTGCGCCGCGTGCGCGTTATGGGCTCCGTCGACAATCACCGTGGGTTCGGATCTCAGGATCTCGACGCGGCCAGGCGATGTCACAGCGCTCATGCCTTCGCCAACGATCTCCGCATTTAAGGGTTTATCCTCTGCTCCCAAGAACGCCTCAACAGCGGCAAGAGCGACTGCCGCGTTTACCGCCTGGTGTTCACCGTGCAGCGGAAGGAACAGATCGGGGTAGTCCCCCAGTTGCGTGCGCACGTGGATCACTTGGCCATCTACCGCGTTGACCCGGCTTTGCAAGCCAAATTCGCGACCAAGCCACCTGGACTGAGCACCGCGGTCAGAGAACTCAGACGCCAAGACGTCTTCCACCTCGGGAACCTGGGGACCCACAACCGCAACCGGGTGCGGGGCAGGCGAAGGGTCCACATTGCGGTTGAGGATCCCTGCCTTTGTACGCGCGATCTCTTCGACAGTGTCGCCTAAGAACTGCTGATGGTCCAGGCTCACAGGGGTGAACACGCACACCTGAGCGTCGGCGACATTCGTGGAGTCCCATTCGCCTCCCATACCCACTTCGAGGACCATGGCGTCGACGGGCGCGTCGGCGAAAATGGCGAACGCAACCACGGTGAGTGCTTCGAAGAACGTGAGAGGCGGTCGGTCCGTCTGGGCCAGTTCCTGGTCAACGATGTGAAGAACAGGCTGGATGTCGTCGACGATCTCTACGAACTTCTCAGCGCTCACCGGTTCGCCATCCACGCTGAAACGTTCAGTCAGGTTCTGCATGTGCGGGCTGGAAAACCGTCCGGTGCGCAGATCGTGTGCGCGAATCAGCGTGTCAATCATGCGAGCCGTGGACGTTTTTCCGTTCGTTCCCGTCACTGTGATGACAGGGGCAAACGTGTGAATGTCACCCAGAAGCTCGCACGCCCTGCGCGTAGCGTCGAGGCGTAGTTCAACTTCCATTTCTCCGGCCCGCGCCTGCAGGAGAGCCTGGGCGCGGGCGAATTCAGACGTGAAATCCATTAGGCCTTCACCACGCGAATGTTCGCGTTCAGTTCATTAGCGGAGTGCAGGTCGTCTCCTTCTGCTTTGTCAGTGCTGAGTTCGAACTGCAAAGCAAGCGTTTCGCCTGCAATGAGCAAACGGTGAGGGGTGAGTGCCTTCGCGGTTGCGTCGTCGGTGAAGAGGGTGACGCGGATGCGGTCAGAGACATCCAGGTCGAGTTCACGTCGGATGTTCTGGATAGCCCGGACAGCGTCACGTGCCAGACCTTCCGCCTCCAGCTCAGGCGTCACGGTTGTATCCAGCGCCACGAAACCAGAGTCGGTAGGTGCCAGAACAACACTGTCGCGTGCCGCCTCGGCGACCTCTTCTAAGGTGTACTCACCTTCCACAAGCTCAATCCCGCCAGAGACCACAACACCATCATTGACCGACCAGTCGCCTGTCTTGGAACCCTTGATGGCAGTTTGCACTTCCTTCCCGAGGCGCGGGCCGGCTGCGCGGGCGTTCACCGTGAGTTTGTGGTCGAGTGAGAATCCAGCTTCAGCTGCTTCGTTCATGCGCAACACGTCAACCGACTTCACGTTCAGCTCATCAGCGATGATAGAGGTGAAGTCCTCACCTAGCTCAATGTCGGTTGCGACTGTGAGCGTGGACAGAGGCAGACGCACGCGCAGGTGCTGTGCCTTTCGCAGGCTCGATCCCACGGAACACACGCCACGGGTTGCGTCCATGCGCTCTACAAGGTCTTGGTCTTCTGGGAACAAGGTGGCGTCTGGGTAGTCAGCCAAGTGCACCGACTCTTCTCCTGTGAGACCACGGAAGATTTCTTCCGCAACGAACGGCATAAGCGGGGACGCTGCACGAATGAACGCTTCAAAGCAGGTGTAGAACACGTCGAAGCTTTCGTGCGTTGTTGCTGTGCCGTCCCAGAAACGACGGCGCGACCGGCGTACGTACCAGTTGGTCAGAATGTCCAAGTACTCACGGATCAGCTGGCAACCGTTCCACAGGTCATAGGAGTCCATGGCCTGCTGGAAATCCACCAGGAAATCGTGAGTTTTGGCCAGCAGGTAGCGGTCCAGAACTTGGCTTGATTCATAGCGTTTCTTGGCACTGTAACCGCGCGTGTCTGCACCGTCAGCTGACTCAGCTGTGTTGGAGTACGTGGCGAAGAAGTACCACGCGTTCCACGCTGGCAGGATCACCTGGCGAACACCGTCACGGATTCCCTGTTCCGTGACGATGAGGTTTCCGCCGCGAAGGATGGGGCTGGACATGAGGAACCAGCGCATAGCATCAGAGCCGTCGCGTTCAAACACTTCGTTGACGTCCGGGTAGTTGCGCAGGCTCTTCGACATCTTCTGCCCGTCTGAACCAAGAACAATTCCATGGCAGATTACGTCCATGAACGCCGGCTTGTCGAAGAGTGCAGAGGCCAGAATGTGCAGCGTGTAGAACCACCCGCGGGTCTGGCCAATGTACTCAACGATGAAGTCTGCTGGGTAGTGGTGTTCGAACCAGTCCTTGTTGTCAAACGGGTAGTGCACCTGACCATATGGCATCGAACCGGAGTCGAACCACACATCCAGGATGTCTTCGACACGACGCATGGTGGACTTACCCGTGGGGTCATCCGGGTTAGGCCGAGTCAGTTCATCGACGTACGGGCGGTGAAGGTTCGGTTTGCCGTCTGGCCCGGTGGGCAGGCGACCAAAGTCGCGTTCGATCTCTTCAAACGAACCGTAGACGTCCAGGCGTGGATACTCCGGGTTATCCGATTTCCACACGGGAACTGGGCTACCCCAGAAGCGGTTACGCGTAATCGACCAGTCGCGCGCGTTTTCCAGCCATTTTCCGAACTGGCCGTGCTTGACGTTGTCGGGAACCCACGTGATCTTTTCGTTGTTGGCCAACATTTTGTCTTTGATCTTGGTGACCTCAACGAACCACGAACTCACACCCTTGTAGATGAGTGGGTTCTTGCAACGCCAGCAGTGTGGGTAGGAGTGGTTGTAGGTTTCGTGGCGGACCAGCACAGTGCCGTCCCACACCGATCCAGTTTCGCCGTCCTTTTTGGTGGCGTTCTTGAGCTGGCGGATCAGTGGCGCGTTAGCTTCGAACACCTGCAGGCCTTCGAACTCCTTGACGGGTGCTGTGAACTGGCCGCTCGCGTTCACAGGCATGACGGCTTCAATTCCAGCAGCCTGGGTGACAACGTAGTCATCCTCACCGAACGCTCCCGCGGTGTGCACCAGTCCGGTACCGTCCGAAGTGGTAACGAAGTCTCCTTCGAGAATCCGGAAGGCGTTCTCGTGACCTTCGTAGTAGGTAAACGGCGGGTTGTATGTGTGACCAAGAAGGTCGGAGCCCTTCAACGTTTCAACAACTGTGCGCTCCTCCCCCAGTTCTTTTGCATACGCTGCCAGCCGTGCCTGCGCGATCACGTACCTTTCAGCGGTACCAGTTGGCACCTCGGACTCCACAACCACGTAGTCGATGTCCGATCCAACCACGATCGCAAGGTTAGAAGGCAGGGTCCACGGCGTGGTGGTCCAGATGAGGAACTTAGCGCCGTGCAGACGTTCAAGCGGGCCACCGGAGCACGTCAGACCAACGGTGACCGACGGGTCCTGACGGTCCTTGTAGACCTCTTCATCCATGCGGAGTTCGTGGTTCGACAGCGGCGTCTCATCCGACCAGCAGTACGGCAGAACACGGAAGCCTTCGTAGATGAGCCCTTTGTCGTACAGAGTTTTGAACACCCACAGTACCGATTCCATGAATTCGGGGTTGAGCGTCTTGTAGTCGTTTTCAAAGTCGACCCAGCGACCCATGCGGTTGACGTACTCTTCCCACTCGTTGGTGTACTTGAGCACGGAGGCGCGGGCGGCGTCGTTGAACTTCTCGACGCCCATCTCCAGGATTTCATCTTTGGTTTTTAAGCCCAGCTGTCGCATGGCTTCAAGTTCAGCGGGGAGACCGTGCGTGTCCCATCCGAAGCGTCGCTCGACCTTCTTCCCGCGCATGGTCTGGTAGCGAGGAACAACGTCCTTGACGTAGCTAGTCAGGAGGTGGCCGTAGTGTGGCAGACCGTTAGCAAACGGGGGGCCGTCATAGAAGACGAATTCGTTTTCGCCGTCAACGCCTGCGTCACGCTGTTCGACAGACTTGCGGAATGTGTTGTTTTCGTTCCAGTAAGCAAGAATGTCTTTTTCTAGTTCTGGAAATTTAGGGCTGGGTGTGAGTCCTCCAGTAAACGTCGTCGCCTGGGGGTACACCCGTTGGGTGTGAGCTTCTGAGCCGGTTGTTTCGGTCATGAGCGTCCTTTAACTTTCAGGGGCCGAGTGGTTCGCACTTGACCCGATTTACGGTGTCATCCGTGCGAGGACGAAGGCCAGTGGGCCACCGCGGTACCACCCCGCTTATCTGTTCTTCCCGAGGTGGCAAGGACAGATCGCTCATAAGGCTGTTACGGGCCTACCCGTCCGGTTCTACTGGGCGAATGCTGTCTTGCTGCGTGTGTGTTTGCGCTTTCTTGCAACCGCTTTTCTTCCGGATGCTCCCCGGTGATAGCCGGATCATAGCGGTATTAGCTTACCGCATAGAAGCACGTGTATACGTGTGTAATGTGGGACGTATATAGAGGAGGACCAATGACGGATCAGAAACTACGTGCAGTTGTCACTGGCGCCAGCTCAGGTATTGGTGCCGCCACCGTTCGCCAGCTTCGGGCTCTCGACTGGGACGTTGTCGCAGTTGCCCGGCGTGAAGACAAGCTCAAGGCGCTTGCTGAAGAAACCGGTGCCACCTACATCGTGGCGGATATGACCAGCGACGATGACGTTGCGCGTATGGCTGAAGAAGTACGCGCCCAAGGTCCAGTTCACTCGCTTGTGGCCAACGCTGGGTTTGCTCTGGGAACCGATGAAGTCAAGGACGCCAACGTCGAGGACTGGAAGAAGATGTTCGACATCAACGTGCTGGGCGTTGTGCGCGCCGTCAAGGCGCTCCTGCCCGCCTTGGTCGACTCCGGCCGAGGTGACATCTGCATCATGAGTTCCACGGCTGGGCATATTGCCTATGAAGGCGGAGGCGGTTACGTCGCTGCCAAGCACGGAACCACCTCGGTCGCGGAAACCTTGAGGCTGGAACTTGCCGGCCAGCCGGTCCGTGTCATGGAAATTGCCCCGGGTATGGTCGCGACTGACGAGTTTTCTCTCAAGCGGCTGGGATCCCAGGAAGCTGCCGACAAAGTGTACGAGGGCGTTGAGCGCCCACTGACGGCCGAGGACGTTGCTGACGCTGTTGTCTACACGCTGACGCGTCCGCACCACTTCAACGTTGACCTCATGGTCATTCGCCCCATCGCACAAGCGGCACAGCACAAGGTGGCGCGCAACTCCGGACTCTAAAGGTCTTTGGCCTTTGCCCAACCCAGGTGAAAAGATAAAGCTATGAATAACGGCCCAAGCACACACGACTCGGTGCACCTTCCAGATAAACCAGCCCTCGAAGGGCTTTCCGAAAAATGGGATGCGAAATGGAGTGAGGAACAGGTCTACGCGTTTGACCGCAACACCACCCGTGAAGAGGTCTACGCAATCGACACTCCCCCACCCACAGCCTCCGGTTCTTTGCACGTGGGCCACGTCTTTAGCTACACGCACACCGACGTCATGGCGCGATACATGCGCATGACCGGCAAAAACGTTTTCTACCCCATGGGCTGGGACGACAACGGCCTTCCAACCGAACGTCGTGTACAGAACTACTACGGTGTGAAGTGTGAGCCTTCACTTCCCTACGACCCGGACTTCACGCCACCTGAAAAGCCAGCAAAGAATCCACGCGACTTTGTTGCTGTTTCGCGTCTGAACTTCATTGAGCTGTGCGAAAAGCTGTCTGCTGAAGACGAAAAGGTGTTCGAGCAGCTGTTCCGCTCAGTGGGGCTCTCAGTTGACTGGAACTATTCGTACCGCACGATCGACGACAAGTCCCGTGCCGTGTCCCAGCGCGCATTTTTGCACGATTTGAAGGCGGGGCAAGCGTACTCGCAGGACGCACCCACTATGTGGGATGTGACATTTGGGACCGCGGTTGCGCAAGCTGAACTCGAGGACCGCGAGAAGGAAGGCGCGTACCACAAGGTCAAGTTCTTCCCCACCGGACCCGACGGCCTGGCCGACACCACACGTGAGCCCGTTGTCATTCTGACTTCACGCCCAGAGCTCATTCCAGCAGTTGTAGCGCTTGTGGCCCACCCTGACGATGAGCGTTACCAGGGGCTTTTTGGTTCGACCGTTGTGTCGCCACTGTTCGGTGTTGAAGTTGAAGTCAAGGCTCACGAACTCGCGAAGTCCGACAAGGGTACGGGCATCGCCATGGTGTGTACGTTTGGTGACCTCACCGACGTCACGTGGTGGCGTGAACTGGACCTCCCAACGCGTGCCGTGGTGACCCGTGACGGGCGCTTGAGCCGCGAGGTTCCCGAATGGATCGCCAACTCCGCAAAGCCTGACGCCGCCGAGGTGTACGGCAAGCTTGCTGGTAAGACCACGTTCACCGCGCGGAAGGAAATCGCTGAGCTGCTGGAAGAGTCTGGCGACCTCACCGGCCCCATTGAGCAGATCACCCATCCGGTTCCGTTCTACGAAAAGGGCGACAAGCCACTTGAAGTCGTCACGTCGCGTCAGTGGTACATCCGCAACGGTGGACGGAGTGCGGAACTCCGCGACGCTTTGATTGCGCGGGGTCGCGAGATCGACTGGCACCCGGCGTTTATGCGTTCACGCTATGAGAACTGGGTTGAGGGCTTGAGCGGCGACTGGCTAGTGTCACGTCAGCGTTACTTCGGTGTTCCGATTCCGCTGTGGTACCGCCTCGATGGGCAGGGCCAGCCGGACTACGACGACCCGATTGTTCCACGCAACGACCAGTTGCCAGTGGACCCACAGGCACACACCCCTGAGGGTTATAGGGATGAGCAGCGTGACCAGCCAGGTGGCTTTACCGGCGACCCAGACGTGCTGGACACGTGGGCTACATCGAGCCTGACACCACAGCTGATTGGTGGATGGTCCACAGACGACAACCTGTTTAACAAGGTCTTCCCGTTCGACCTGCGCCCTCAGGGTCACGACATTATCCGCACGTGGCTGTTCTCCACGGTGGTTCGTGCCAACTCGATTAACGGCTCGATCCCGTGGACGAACACCGCACTGTCCGGGTGGATTCTGGACCCGGACCGCAAGAAGATGTCGAAGTCCAAAGGCAATGTGGTTGTCCCCAGCGACATCATCGCGGAAACCAAACCTGGTTTTGGTCCCGACGCGGTCCGTTACTGGGCAGCAAGCGCGCGTTTGGGCGGTGACACCGCCTATGATGTGTCGCAGATGCAAATTGGGCGCCGTTTGGCCATGAAACTACTCAATGCATCGAAGTTTGCCCTTGCGCAAGGTGTCCACGCAGGTCACGTCCAAGACTTTGCTCACGTGACTCACCCTCTTGACCAGGCGTTTCTGGCGAAGCTGCGTGCCACGATCGAGCAGGCGGGCGCATACTTTGCGGAGTACGACTACGCGCATGCGTTGCGTGTCACCGAGTCGTTCTTCTGGGAGTTCACCGACGACTACGTCGAACTTGTCAAGGACCGCTCATACGGTGCACAGGGCGAGCAGGCTCAGCTTTCTGCTCACGTGACCCTGGCCACCGCACTTGATGCACTGTTGCGCCTGTTTGCTCCGTTCATGCCCTTTGTCACCGAAGAAGTCTGGTCGTGGTGGCACAACGGATCTATCCACCGAACCACATGGCCGAGTGCCACCGAAATCACAGCCGGTGACACCTCGGGCGTGGACTTGGAAACCATCGCTACGATTCTGGCAGAGGTTCGCCGCGCCAAGACTGAAGCGAAGGTGTCCCAAAAGACCGAGGTCGCCTCAGCGACTCTGCGCGCCACCGCAGCCGTGGTAGCAATGGCAGAGGCCGCACGAGGCGATTTGGAAGCTGCGGGCCGTATTCGCGGGTGGGAACTCACCGTTGACGACGCGCAAACAGAACCCACTGTCACTGACATTGAGTTCGCAGTCGAAGAAAAGTAATCACCGGAGGCACTATGCGTAGTGAACTGTTTGCCGACATCCACCAAGAAAAGAACAACACTGAGCGATGGACTCTACAGTCCAAACGCATGTTGCGCACCTACATCACCCCTGACGCGCCTATGGTTGCGACGAAGGGATCGATGGTTGCGTACCAGGGCAATGTGACGTTCCGTCACAAGGGCTCACGTTCGGTTGGTGAGTTTTTCAAGAAGCAGCTGACCAGCGAAGACACGCCCATGATGAGTGTCGAAGGGCATGGAGAGGTTTTTTACGCGCGGAACGCTGCGAATATCTTTCTCATGCAGCTGGAGGGCGATCAGGATGCTCTGACTGTGAACTCTTCACGGTTGCTGGCGTTCGATGCGCACCTCAACTGGGATATCAAGCGTATCCGCGGTGGAATGGGTGCTCTGGCTTCAGGGTCTGGGCTGTTCAACATTGAAATGTCCGGGCAAGGCAGCGCGTCAGTGTGCTGTTACGGTGACCCAATGGTTCTAGACTGCTCGCAGACTCCAACATATGTGGACCCGCAGGCTGCGGTGTGCTGGTCGGCGAATCTTGCACCTCAGATTAAGGTGGACGCTTCGATTGGCACGTTTATTGGACGTGAGTCGGGCGAGACGGTTCAGCTGATGTTTCACGGGCCGGGGTTTGTTGTGGTGCAGCCTGCAGAAACGTATTAGACCGAGGTTGTTTTCGCTTTAGGCCGTCTTTCGGGACGGCCTTTTGCGTTCCTTTTTAGGAACGAGGGTGGGTGCGACGTTGCTGCTAACGACGTCTTTGGTGATGACGACGCGTTCAATGTCGTCGCGGCTGGGCAGTTCAAACATGATGGGCTGGAGCACTTCTTCGAGGATTGAGCGAAGACCGCGTGCACCGGTTTCGCGCAGGAGTGCAAGGTCTGCGATCGCTTCGAGTGCTTCGTGCTCGAATTCGAGTTCAACGCCGTCCATGTTGAACATGGCTTGGTACTGCTTGACCAGTGCATTGCGTGGCTCTGTGAGGATCGCAATGAGTGCTTCACGGTCAAGGTTGTCCAGTGTTGCGATCACGGGGACACGCCCGATGAACTCAGGAATGAGACCGAACTTGAGGAGGTCTTCTGGGAGCAGGTCCTCGAAGTGGTTGACGTTGTCTTCTTTAGATTGGATGAGAGCGCCGAATCCGATTCCGTGCTTGCCTTTGCGTGCCGAAATAATCTCTTCAAGGCCAGCGAATGCGCCTGCAACGATGAAGAGAACGTTGGTGGTGTCCAGCTGGATAAATTCTTGGTGTGGGTGTTTTCGCCCGCCTTGTGGTGGGACGGATGCCTGGGTTCCTTCCAGGATTTTCAGGAGTGCCTGCTGGACTCCTTCACCGGAAACGTCGCGGGTGATGGACGGGTTCTCGGCTTTCCGGGAGATCTTGTCGATTTCATCAATGTAGATGATGCCAGTTTGAGCACGCTCCACGTCGAAGTCGGCTGCTTGAAGGAGTTTGAGCAGGATGTTTTCGACGTCTTCACCGACATATCCGGCTTCTGTGAGTGAGGTGGCGTCGGCAACTGCGAAGGGTACGTTGAGTTTCTTGGCGAGGGTCTGCGCTACGTAGGTTTTCCCTGAGCCGGTTGGTCCCACCATAAGAATGTTGGATTTTGCGATTTCGACGTCCGGTTTGTCACCGGATTGCATCGCATTGATGCGTTTGTAGTGGTTGTACACCGCTACTGATAGGGCGCGTTTGGCAGATGCTTGGCCTACAACAAAGTCGTTGAGGTGGTCGAAGATGTCCTGTGGTTTGGGTAGCTCGATCTTCTCTTCGGTCTTTTTGCCGGCGTTGAGTTCTTCGTCGATGATTTCGTTGCACAGGCCGATGCATTCGTCGCAGATGTATACGCCCGAACCTGCGATGAGCTTTCGGACTTGTTTTTGCGTTTTGTCGCAAAAACTACATTTAAGTAAATCTGCACCTGCGCGTGTCACTGTCACAACCTTTCACAGAACTCATAACCAGAGTAGTACGCTCGCTCGCTCCATGCTTGCATAAACGCGCTAGCACTGGCTGTTTTCCGTTAACGGTGTGTCGCTAGATCTTACCGCTGTTAGGTAGCGAAACGGCGCAAAGCGAGCAAAACTACGCAATGTAATGCGCCGTTCTGTTCGCTTTGCGCCGTTTGAGCGATTACTTCACGCCTTTACGGCTACTGAGCACCTGGTCGACCAGTCCGTAGTTCTTCGCTTCTTCGGCGGTGAGGAAAAGGTCGCGCTCAATGTCGTTGGAGACCTCGTCAGCGCTCTTGTTGGAGTGCTTAGCCAAAGTCTCTTCAAGCCAACGACGCATCCGCAGGACTTCGTTCGCCTGAATCTCAAGGTCAGACGCCTGCCCCTGACCTTGACCCTGCATAGCGGGCTGGTGGATGAGCACGCGCGCGTTCGGAAGCGCAAGACGCTTTCCAGGCGCACCCGCTGCCAGCAGAACCGCCGCCGCCGAGGCCGCCTGCCCCAAGCACACAGTCTGGATTTCTGGCTTGATGTACTGCATGGTGTCGTAAATTGCGGTAAGTGCTGTGAACGATCCACCTGGCGAGTTGATGTACAGCGTGATGTCGCGGTCTGGGTCCTGGCTTTCCAGGACAAGCAGCTGGGCCATCACGTCGTCGGCCGATGTGTCGTCTACCTGCACACCCAAGAAGATCACTCGGTCTTCAAACAGTTTGGTGTAAGGGTCCTGGCGCTTGAAACCGTACGGTGTGCGCTCTTCGAACTGCGGCATCACATAGCGCGACGTTGGCATGTTTCCAGCGGTTGCCCATGGGTCAATGTGTGTCATGAAAGTCTCCGATCAGTTGGATGCAGCTGCTGGAACGTCGGCTGCGTGGGTTACCACTTTGTCAATGAATCCGTAGTCCAGGGCTTCATCTGCGGTGAACCAGTGGTCGCGGTCGTTGTCCTTGAGGATCTGTTCAACCGTCTTGCCTGTCTGCTCCGCGGTGATTTCGGCCATCTGGCGCTTCATGTGGAGAATGAGCTCAGCCTGGATCTTAATGTCGGTAGCGGTACCACCGATTCCACCTAGAGGCTGGTGCATGAGAATACGCGCGTGCGGGGTCGCAAAGCGCTTTCCCTTTGCACCGGCCGACAGAAGGAACTGCCCCATTGACGCAGCCATTCCCATTGCCACGGTTCCCACATCGGGCTTGATGTACTGCATGGTGTCGTAGATCGCCATGCCGGCGGTCACGGACCCGCCTGGAGAGTTGATGTACAACCAGATGTCCTTTTCCGGGTCCTCAGCGGCCAGGAGCATCAGTTGCGCGCAAATGGCGTTTGCGTTGGAGTCGCGCACTTCGGAACCCAGCCAGATGATCCGCTCTTTGAGCAGACGGTTGTAGATGTGGTCGTCCAGGCCCATGCCGGAGCCTGGGACATCCATTGTCCATTCGTGGTTCGTCACGTTTCACTCCCGTAATAGAGGTAATTTCTACGAACTTTAACCCGCTTGGGGTCAGTTTTAGTCCCAGCATGTCCGTTGTTCGCCATCAGCGTGAAAGAGTACGGCCGAGGTGGGATACAGAAAACCCGCCACACACGGCTTGCGTACGTGACGGGCTCTGTAGCTGTAGCGACTTACTTGTCGCCGCCTTCTTCTGCTTGTGCGTTTTCAGCAGCTTCTGCTTCTTCAACAGCTTCTTCAGCTTCGGCTACAGCCTCAGCAACTTCTTCTTCGTCAGCTTCTGGGGTGGTGAAGGCTGTCATGTCGACTTCATTACCTTCCGTGTCCACAACCTTCGCTTCGGACAGAACGCTTGCGAGTCCCTTACGACGTGCAACATCTGCCTGAAGAGCCATGACCTGCCCCTGTGACCCAAGAGCCTGCATGAAGTCCTGAGGGCTCATGCCGTACTGCTGCGAAGCAGTCATGATGTACTCGATGAGCTCCTGCTGCGAGACCTCAATCGACTCGACCTTCACAATGGCGTCGAGGATGAACTGGGTACGCAGGGTGCGCTCAGTTTCTTCCGTGACTTCCTTGCGGTGTTCGTCGTCGTCTGTGCGGTTTTCGTTTTCCAGGTGGCGGTTGACTTCAGCTTCGACAAGCTTGGCTGGAACAGGCACGTCGACCTTTTCAAGGAGTGCTTCCAAGACCTTGTCGCGCGCTGCCACACCCTGCTCGAGCTCTTTGTTACGCTTTGCCGTTTCCTTGAGGTCTTCGCGGAGTTCTTCAATCGTGTCGAATTCAGAAGCCATCTGGGCGAAGTCGTCGTCAGCTTCAGCGAGTTCACGTTCTTTTACGGACTTGAGGGTCAGCTTAACCAACGCGTCTTTACCAGCGTGTTCGCCACCGGCGAGCTGGGTTTCGAAGCTGGTTTCTTCACCTTCAGACAGCCCATCCAGGGCTTCGTCCATGCCCTTGAGCATGGTGCCGGAACCAACCTGGTAAGAAACGTCGGTTGCGGAGTCCACTTCTTCTTCCTCGACCAAGGCAACCAGGTCAAGGGTCACGAAATCGTCGTTCTCAGCAGGACGGTCTACCGCGATGAGGGTGCCAAAACGGCTACGCAGGGCATCGAGTTCTGCTTCGACGTCTTCTTCTGTGACTTCGAAAGGCTCAACTTCAACACTGATGTCGGAGTATTCAGGTAGCTCGACTTCTGGGACGCAGTCGACCTCAACGGTGAACTTCAGTTCGCCCTCGTCTTTTCCGTCCAAACCTGGGACTTCTGAAACCTCTACTTCAGGCTGGCCCAGGGGTTCGACATTGTTTTCTTCGACTGCGCGACGGAAGAAGTCATCGAGGCTGTTGTTCACTGCTTCCTGCATAACAACAGGGCGGCCAACACGGTGGTCGATCAGTTTTGCTGGTACCTTGCCACGACGGAATCCAGGCACGTTGATCTGACGAGCGATCTGCTTGTAGGCCTCGTCGATGCTCGGCTTGAGTTCGGCAAACGGTACTTCAACGCTGAGCTTGACCCGGGTTGGGTCGAGTTTCTCGACGGAGCTCTTCACTTTTTACCTCTCGTTAAAACTTACGCGGGCAATTCTCCCGCAGAACACAACTGATTAGTCTAATGGTTTACCCCAGGTTTACGCACATTTTGGCGCGCACCAAACAGGAACTGTTGCGCGGGACTCTGGAGTGCACGACCCTAGGGCCCAACACAACACAAAGCAAAAGTCCCGGCCCACCGCTTAAGCGATGCTCCGGGACTTCACATCCGAGGGGATGACGG
>NZ_ADNU01000018.1 GCF_000178455.1 Brevibacterium mcbrellneri ATCC 49030
AAAATGGCTAACAAGCAACCAACCCCGCCACGACTTCAGTACCAGCACCCGTTCGTTTACCCGGCATACACAGTGGTGCTGGAATGTGGCACCAACCGTGGTGCCTACCAGTGAAATACACCACCAGATCATGCTTGATGGCACCTACTTCAACGGGTGGTGCGTACTCATCGCACACACCGGCACCCATGTCATTGACTGGCAATGGTGCGACCGCGAAAAACTCGCCTCCTGGACAACACTACTAGCCCGAATCCCACCACCGGACGCAACGCAAAAGCCCTGGTGGGTTTTCCCACCAGGGCTTTTGTTTTATGAGTGCTGTCTCACTAGCTTCTCGAGTGGAGGTAAGGGGACTCGAACCCCTAACCCTCTGCTTGCAAAGCAGATGCGCTACCAATTGCGCCATACCCCCAAGCGGTGAAATCTACTCTATACCGAGTCGGTGTAAGATTTCCACTCCTGGTGGCCACGCTGCCGCTGTGATCTTAGTCGCAACACACAACCCAAAAGGGCCACTAACAGTGTGACCGGCAACCATTTCTTCACGTCGTTTCCTCCGATCGGATGTGGTCACGTGGGCCTACCTGGACTTGAACCAGGGACCTCTTCATTATCAGTGAAGCGCTCTAACCGCCTGAGCTATAGGCCCTGAACCGAAAATCAAATATACACACGTTTCAAACACTTTGCAAAACACGTACTCGCACCCGCTCAAACCGTGCACATTTCACACCTAAAACCCCACACCGCACACTCAAAAAACAATTCTCGCCCGGACACTGCAAACAGCATCCGAGCGAGAGCTCACACACTCAGCCAGCGTCAACCGCCAGCCAGGGCCGCAGCCACAAAATCAGCCTCAGTCGTCGACCAGCGTCAAGCGGAATCCGCCCACCATCGACGATCCGATGTTGTACAAGAACCCAAATAGCGTCGCCAGCGCCGTCATAAGCACAACGTTTACCACGGCCAAAATCACCGCGAAGCTCACTACCGGGCCAAACCCAAGCAGCTTCAGCATTTCTTCTGCCGACTCAGGTCCCGCGATCTCACCCAAGGTTCCACGGATGCTCTCCAGCGTTCCCGTCGCCTGCAACACCAGCCACAGAATAATGAACGCCACAATCGTCGCAATACCCAGCGCCACCGACAGCAGCAGCGTCATCTTCGAGACCGACCACAGGTCAACACTGGCCACCGTCAGGTTCACACTACGCGGCCCCGACTTCTTGTTGCCCTTCATCTTCACGCCGGCAGAGCTCGCGCGCACGCCATCCTTGGACTTCTTCGCGCCACTGGTCTTCGCAACGTTGGAGTGGTCCGGCCCGGACCCTGACTGGTTTGCCGCCGCCGAGGTCGCAACACCACCCGCTGCAGACGCACCCGCGCCTGCCCCGGCTACAGCACCTACACCGCCAACCTGCGTGGGAGCCGACCCGCGCTGCGTCTGTGAGGACGGGTGCGATTCGCCACCTCGGTCGCGGGACGTATCTGGTCCTGAACCCTGCTGTGTTGGCGCCCCGGAACCACGTCCAGCCGCAGCGCCTCCGGTACCTCCGCCGGCACTGCCAGCGTTACCACCAGCCCCGCCCGAGGTCGCTACCACCTGAGTCTGCCCAGCATCTGACTTGGAACCGCCCAGGCGAACTCCCTGCGATGTGGAGCGCACACCCGAACTGTTTGCCTTGGATGCGTCAGTAGCTTTCGCGCCAGTAGCACGCGAGTTGCCAGCCGTGCCAGCGTTGCCCCTCGCACTACTATCTCCCGCACCGGACTTTCCAGAGCCGGAGGCGCTTGCAGAGTCAGTTCCAGCGGCTGGAGCCTGCGCAGGCTTCGCGGGCTGTGCCTTCACGGGTTGCTCCCGCTGTCCCGACGGCTTCCCTGCCTGTCCTGCTGACCCAGCCTTTGCCGGCGTCTGTGCCTGCGTCGACGTCTTTGGCTGAGCATTCTGGCCGGCCTGCTGCGACTGCGCCGGTTGCTGTGGCTTCGCCGGCTGACCGCCGCCAGCCCCAGATGCCTGCTTGTTCTCAGTAGCACCACTCTGCGACTGACCAGTGTCAGACGACCCCGCCGTCAAGCGGGTCTTCCCTGCTGAGGTCCTGAGGACCCTTGGCTTGTTCTCGTTATCGCTCACTGGTGTCCATCACCTTCGTCTGCTGATTGAGTTTCGGCTGACTGGTCGTCCTGAGTTTCGGTTGACTGGTCCGAGTCTACTGACTCGCCATCAAGCTCAGCATCAGAAACCGTACTTTCGTCGACTTCATCCAGAATGTCTTCAGCTTCCGGTCCCCGAGTCACCGCAATAATACGGTCCTTCTTACCCGGTTTCGCAAACACAACTCCCATCGTGTTACGGCCCTTGGCAGGAACCTCATCGATCTTGGAGCGCACAACCTTGCCCATTTCCATGACAACAAACACGTCGTCACCCTCGGACACGATCAGTCCGCCAACCAGATCTCCGCGCTGTTCAGTGATCTTAGCGACCTTAATTCCAAATCCGCCACGTCCCTGCAAACGGTATTCCTCAACCGGGGTGCGCTTGGCGAATCCGGCCTCCGTCACCACGAACACGTACGTGCCTGGGGTGACGACGTCCATGGTGAGCAAGGTGTCTTCACCTTTGAACTTCATTCCGGTAACGCCCGAGGTGGCACGGCCCGTTGGCCTGATTGTCGAGTCGTCCGCGGCGAACCTGATCGACATGCCTTTACGGGACACCAGGAGCAGGTGGTCTTCAGCGTCGACCAAGCGCGCTGAAACCAATTCGTCAGACTTTCCATCTGCCATTTCGCGCAGGTTGATTGCGATGACACCACCGGTGCGGTTGGAGTCGTATTCAGACAGGCGCGTCTTCTTCACCAGACCAGACTTCGTGGCAAGCATCAAGTACTGCGCCGCGTCATAGTCCGGGATCGACAGGACTTCCGCAATCTCTTCATCCGGCTGAAGCGCCAACAGGTTCGCTACGTGCTGACCCTTAGCGTCACGCATACCTTCTGGCAGCTCATACGCTTTCGCACGGTACACACGCCCTGTGTTGGTGAAGAACAACAACCAGTTGTGCGTCGACGTCACGAAGAACTGCTCCACCACATCGTCCCCACGCAGGCGGGCACCCGTGATGCCCTTACCACCTCGGTGTTGGGCCCGGTACAACGCAGACTGGGTGCGCTTCGCGTACCCTCCGCGAGTAATGGTGACGACCACTTCTTCTTCAGGGATCAGGTCCTCCATGGACACATCACCGTCGAAACCAGCCAAAATCTTGGTACGGCGGTCATCCCCGTAGCGCTGCACAACCGCGTCAAGTTCTTCAGACACAATCTCACGCTGACGCGCAGGCGTCGCCAGGATCTCGTTGTAGTCCTTGATCAGCTCTTCAATCTTCTGCGCTTCTTCTTCGATCTTGAGACGTTCAAGCGCTGCCAGACGGCGCAACTGCAAGTCCAAAATCGCATTTGCCTGGATTTCATCGACGTCCAACAGCTCCATCAGGCCGGTCCGTGCTTCATCCGAAGACGGCGAACGACGGATCAACGCAATCACTTCATCAAGTGCAGAAAGTGCCTTGAGGTAACCGCGCAGAATGTGAGCGCGTTCTTCGGCCTTCTTCAAGCGGAAACGCGTACGACGCACAATCACGTCAATCTGGTGCTTGACCCACAGACGCAAGAACGCGTCAATGGACAAGGTACGCGGCACATTGTCCACCAGCGCCAGCATGTTCGCTGAGAAGTTCTCCTGCAGCTGCGTGTGCTTGTACAGGTTATTCAGCACGACCTTTGCGACCGCATCGCGCTTCAGGACAATGACCAAGCGCTGACCGGTACGCCCAGAAGACTCGTCACGCAGGTCAGCAATACCAGCAACCTTGCCGTCCTTAACGTACGAAGCGATCTTGTTCGCCAACGTGTCCGGGTTCACCATGTACGGAAGTTCAGTCACCACCAGGCACGTGCGTCCCTGGATCTCTTCCACTTCCACAACCGCGCGCTGCGTGATCGATCCACGGCCGGTACGGTACGCGTCCTCAATTCCCTTGCGCCCCAAAATGGTGGCGCCGTTGGGGAAGTCTGGCCCCTTGATAATGCCGAGCAACGCTTCAAGAGCTTCGTCGTTTGTGGCATCCGGGTGGGCCAACAACCACTGAGCACCGGCTGCTACTTCACGCAGGTTGTGCGGCGGAATGTTCGTGGCCATACCCACCGCAATACCGGCCGAACCATTGACCAGCAGGTTTGGGAACCTAGCCGGCAGGTACACCGGTTCTTGGTTACGCCCGTCGTAGTTGTCCTGGAAGTCAACCGTGTCTTCTTCGATGTCACGCACCATCTCCAAGGACAGTGGCGCCATTTTGCATTCCGTGTAACGCGGAGCAGCCGCCCCATCATTACCGGCCGAACCGAAGTTACCCTGCCCGTCAATGAGCGGATAGCGCATGGCCCATGGCTGAACCAAACGCACCAACGCATCGTAAATCGCGGAGTCACCGTGTGGGTGGTACTGACCCATCACGTCACCCACAACACGTGAGCACTTGGAGTAGTTGCGGTCAGGGCGGTACCCACCGTCATACATCGCATAAAGAACGCGACGGTGAACCGGCTTCAAACCGTCCCTGGCGTCAGGAAGCGCACGCCCCACAATCACACTCATTGCGTAGTCCAAATAACTACGCTGCATTTCAAGGTTGAGGTCAACCTTTTCAACCCGTGAGGCCACTACACCTTGCGCGTCTTCCGGTGTATGATCCTCACCGTGAGTTTCGTCGGCCACTTAAGCCCTCCTCATGTCTGAACGCTGACTCGCACACGCGAGCTGGCAACGTCGTATGTCTTAAATGTCTAGGAAGCGAACGTCTTTTGCGTTCTCTTGAATAAAGCGTTTGCGCGAATCCACGTCATCGCCCATGAGCACCGAGAAAATCTCGTCGGCCACCATCGCGTCGTCCAGCGTGACCTGCTTGAGCAGACGGTGATCAGGGTTCATGGTGGTCTCCCACAGTTCGTGGTAGTTCATTTCACCAAGACCCTTGTAGCGCTGGATACCCAGTTCTTTAGGCAACCGCTTCCCGTTGGCACGCCCGTCAGTCAGGAGCGCGTCACGTTCCCGATCTGTGTACGCAAATTCATCCGCAGCATTCGACCACTTGATGCGATACAGCGGCGGGGTAGCCAAGTACACGTGACCACGCTCGATGAGCGGCTTCATGTACCGGAAGATCAGCGTCAGCAACAGCGTGGTGATGTGCTGGCCGTCAACATCGGCGTCAGCCATCAGCACAATCTTGTGGTAGCGCAGTTTCTCGATGTCGAATTCGTCGCCGATTCCGGTTCCAAACGCCGTAATCATCGACTGCACTTCCAGGTTCGACAGCGCACGGTCAAGCCTAGCCTTTTCAACGTTGAGGATCTTTCCACGCAACGGCAGAATCGCCTGCGTCAGTGGGTCACGGCCCTGCACCGCCGAACCACCAGCGGAGTCACCCTCCACAATGAACACTTCTGAAATCGACGGGTCCTTTGACTGGCAGTCTTTGAGCTTTCCAGGCAGACCCGAAGACTCCAATAGGGACTTCCTGCGTGTCGCCTCGCGAGCCTTGCGGGCAGCCATCCGTGCTTGGGAAGCCTGGATTGCCTTGCGGACGACCTCTTTGGCTTGCATGGGGTTGGATTCCAGCCAGTGCCCGAGGTGGTCGCGGACTACCCGCTGCACAAACCCGCGTGCTTCTGAGTTCCCCAGCTTGGTTTTGGTTTGACCTTCGAACTGTGGTTCACCCAGTTTGATGGAGATAACCGCAGTGAGTCCTTCACGCACGTCATCACCAGTGAGGTTGGTGTCCTTTTCCTTTAAGAGCTTTTGTTCACGCGCGTACGCGTTGATCAAGTTAGTCAACGCGATGCGGAAACCTTCTTCGTGCGTTCCACCTTCGTGGGTATTAATGGTGTTGGCATACGTGTGAACCGATTCTGCGTAGCTCGACGTCCACTGCATTGCGACTTCAAGCGCAATGGTTTCTTCAGTGTCTTCGGCTTCAAACGAAATGATGTCTTCGTGAACTGGCTCAGACTTCTTAGTGGAGTTCAAGTACTTCACGTAATCAAAGAGTCCGTTGTCATACTTAAACGTGACTTCACGTGGCTTGAACTCTTCTTCTTGTTCTTCTAACTGAACGTCGTCGTCATTGACCTGTTCGGCGCGTTCGTCGCGCAGAGTAATGCTGAGTCCCTTGTTCAAGAACGCCATCTGCTGGAAGCGAGCGCGCAACGTTTCAAAATTGAACTGGACGGTGTCAAAAATCTCTTCATCCGGCCAGAACGTAATGATCGTTCCGGTGTGGTCAGCCGCTTCGCCCTTGGTGACCTCACCCGTGGGTACACCACGTTCGTAGCTTTGGCGCCACACAAACCCGTCGCGGTGAACTTCTGCGTCCATCCTCTTCGACAGCGCGTTAACCACTGAAGAACCCACACCGTGCAAACCACCGGATACTGCGTATCCGCCGCCACCGAACTTACCTCCGGCGTGCAGGATCGTCAGAACCACCTGCAAGGTGGGGACCTTCTCAGTGGAGTGAATGGCAACCGGGATACCACGACCTCGGTCTTCTACCCGCACTCCCCCATCAGCCAAAATGGTGACGTGGATTCTGTCGTTGAACCCGGCCAGAGCCTCATCGACAGCGTTGTCGACGATTTCATATACCAAGTGGTGCAGACCACGTTCGGACGTTGACCCGATGTACATACCGGGACGCTTACGAACCGCTTCTAAACCTTCCAGGACGGTAATATCGTCCGCGTCATAATGCCGGTTGTCGTCCGCTGTCATGGGTCTCCTCGTC
Source organism: Brevibacterium mcbrellneri ATCC 49030 (assembly GCF_000178455.1). GTDB lineage: Bacteria > Actinomycetota > Actinomycetes > Actinomycetales > Brevibacteriaceae > Brevibacterium > Brevibacterium mcbrellneri. The sequence continues at coordinate 6,851 of NZ_ADNU01000018.1, forward strand.
TGAACAATACGTACTGCTCAATAGTACCGTGTTCGCGGCCCTCATACCTTTATATAAGGCGTTTGAACCGGGCAAATTTGGAAGTTTATCCCGATTCACACACCGCCCCTTAGCTCCACGGGTGTGCGGCCGTTATTTGGGCGTTCAGCGCTTCGCCAGTTTGCGGACTTTTCAGACGTACAAACGATGCCTTCTATCCGTACGTATCCCTGGGTCCCCGACCTTTAACTGAGCGTCTTCCACGCTTCCACGACTTCTGAGTTGGACCCAGAATTTCAATGTCGTCAATGATGCGCCTGCCCAGCTCCTTTTCTAGCCGATCCAAAAGCATCATCGACATCACCCGCATCTGCGTAGCCCACGTACTCGAACTCGCACGCACTACCAACTTGGGCGGTTCACACACGACCGGTACACAGTGCTCAGCCACATTTGCACCCACAAGTTGCGGCCACCTACCCATCAGCTCACCCACATCGAGCTGGGTCTCCCACCCGAACTTCTTCGTCAGCGTAGCCAAGCTGATACCCAACTTCTGCGGATCCCGGGGATCCTTACCAGGACCGGAATAGACGACCTCGGCGCGGGTAAAACTACGCCACGAACGCTTTGCACCAGTTGCCAGATCCGCACCGTCCCCCATGCGGCGCACCCGGTCCAACGCCTCTAACACCGCGACCGAGGTGGTGGGATTCCCCAGGGTGTACTCCCCCACTACGCGTCCCGTAAGTTAATAATGGTCGAGTGCAAGGACTCCGGGACGTCACCAGGGACCGCGGCGGTGATCAGAACCTGTTGCGCAGGCTCAAGCATTCCAGCCAAGCGGTTGCGACGGCCCTCATCGAGTTCAGCAAAAACGTCATCGAGTACTAAAACAGCAGAATCATCCGGGCCACTGTTGTCTTCTTGAAGTACGTGCCAACCAGCCAACTTCAGCGCCAAGGCCACTGACCAGGACTCACCGTGCGAAGCATAGTGCTTTGCCGAAACTCCGCCGATCTCCAGTTCAAGATCGTCACGCTGTGGCCCCACTAGCGTGAGACCCCGGTCAATTTCGGGCACCCGACGGGACTCGAGTGCCTGAATAATTGCGTTCTTCGCATCCGTTGTATTGCGGATATCCGAATAATCAATCCGCGACGTATAGGTTGCGGTTACTGATTTGCGGTCTTCATTGGCATCCTGCGCCAATGTGGCAAAATCGTTCTGCAAAGGCTGGGTCAGGCGCTTCACCAAATCCATTCGCCCTACCACCAGCTGGGATGCAGCCTCCGCAAACGCCTCATCCCAAATTGCAAGCGTTGCCTCAAGACCTGGATCGCGGTTGTTTTTCAGTTCCTTCAGCAAGGCGTTTCGTTGCTTGAGCGCCCGGTCAGAATCTGCCCGCACAGCCACGAATCTAGGTGACTGAGTCACCAACAAGTCATCAAGAAAATCCCGCCGTTGAGCCGGTTCACCCTTCACCAGACCCAAGTCTTCTGGCGCAAACACCACACACGGCAACAGACCAACCAACTCACGCGGACGCACCGACTGACGCTGGATCCTGGCCGAATTGGCCCCTTTGGCACGGACGGTGACTTCTAAGGCCAACTGGCGGTCACCTCGGTGAGCCAAAACCGCAACCGTTGCCTCATCACAACCCGACCTCACCAACGGCAAATCCTGGGAAACTCGGTGGGACTTCAAGTGTGAGACATACGCCAACGCCTCAACAAGATTGGTTTTTCCCCATCCGTTAGGTGCAACGAACGTGCTTACGCCCTTTTCTAGAGCGACATCGAAGGACTCGTAGGAGCGAAAGTTACGCAGACGCAGCTGCGAAACCCACATGTTTTACCTCGCTTAGAAACGCAGAATCGGCATGAGCAGGTAACGGTAAGCCGAATCGACTTCGCCATCAGGTTCCTGCATACCAGAAATCACTACCGGTTTCTTGGGGTCCGTGAGGCTGAACCGCACATACGGAGTATCGATTGCGTTAAGTCCCTCGGAAATGTAGTGCGGGTTAAAGCCAGTGAGAATGTCGCCACCCTCGATTGTGGCCGGAAGCGCTTCGCTTGCTTGCGCATCGTCACCAGCGCCAGCACGAAGAACAAGAGAACCGTCGGTGAACTCAAACTTGATAGGAGTGTTGCGTTCAGCGACAAGTGACACACGGCGAACCGCTTCCCGGAGTGCTCCCACCTGCAAAACTGCAGTAATCGTTGATTCTTTAGGGAACAACGAACGCACCTTAGGGTAGTCACCTTCAATGAGAAGTGAGGTCACAACTCGGCCGTCGGAAGTAAATGAAAGCATTTCCTTGCCGTTGGATTCTGCAATCGAAATCTCGAGATCGCCCGACATTGACTTAGCGACTTCAGACAAGGTCTTAGCGCGAAGCAGGGCATTCGCAGAAAAGTCTGGTGTACGCGGGTTCCACGTGAACTGGCGAACGGCAAGACGGTAACGGTCAGTTGCAAGAAGAGTGACCTTGTCGCCCTCAATTTCAATGCGGACACTCGTCAAAACAGGCAATGTGTCATCACGTGAAGCAGCTACGGCAACCTGCGACACAGCGTGCTGGAAGGTGGATGCGCTCACAACACCTGTTGTGTCAGGAATTGTTGGCAGGTCAGGGTATTCCTCAACTGGCATGGTCATCAGCGAAAAGCGCGATGAACCACAGGAAATGTCTACCTTGCCATTGTTGAGTTCAAGAACAACTTGCTGAGGTGGCAAAGCACGCGCGATGTCAGCCAAGAGGCGACCAGAAACCAGGAATGTTCCCGGTGTTTCAACATCAGCTTCAACAGTGATGCGTTGAGAAACTTCCAAGTCATAGAACGCAAAGCGGACGGTGCCGTTACTATCTGCTGTTACTAACACACCTGTGAGAACAGGAATTACGGGACGCTGAGGCAAATTCTTGGCTGCCCAAGTCACTGCGTCGGCAAAGACGTCACGTTCAACTTTGAACTTCACGGTGCTGTCTGCGTTCACGTCTCTCCCCAAAGTTCGTACTTATTCGCAGATTGCAACTTTACACGCCGGTGATACCCCGAGCAATTCTTGTAATTACTCATTCGCAAATCGGTTCACAGCAGGGTCCTCAGAGCAGTGCGCGGCGTCCCTTCTTGTTATTCAACTTGAAAATATTTGCAGTAGTAGGACTTGTGGAAACTGTGGAATTACATCGATGTCGTCGAGCTTTTATGCGCCCGAGCGACTGATCAGCCGTGTGCACATGTGTGTGCGTAAAGTTCCACGTGTCAGTGGATGCTTGTGAGTTACATTGAGGTAGTTACACAGGCATCCACCGGAGGTCATGAGAAGTTCATTCATCACCCCACAGGAAAACATGCAATATGCACAGGCTTTTCCACAGTTGTGTACAACGCATTTTCTGTGTTAATTACGTGCGTGCGCACGTTTTATTGAGGACGTTGGCTCCTAGCCGCTGAGGCTTAAAGCCGGTGCTGTTGCTTGATCCGGTTAGTGAGTTCCGTGACCTGGGTGTAGATCGCGCGACGTTCAGCCATCTGGGTACCGATCTTGCGGTTGGCGTGCATGACCGTGGTGTGGTCGCGCCCACCAAAGGCTTCACCAATCTTGGGAAGCGATAGATCCGTGAGTTCACGACACAGGTACATTGCGATCTGACGCGCAGTAGTCAACGTGCGCGAACGACTAGACCCCTGCAGGTCCTCGATCGACAGATTGAAGTACTGGGCGGTCTGGCCCATGATGTCTGTCGCCGTGATTTCGGGCGTTTCATCGTGGGTGATGAAGTCCTTCAGCACGGTTTGAGCAAGTCCAACGTCAATAACCTGTTCGTTGAGGTTAGAGAACGCGGTGACGCGAATGAGTGCTCCTTCGAGTTCTCGAATATTCGACGAAACGCGGGAAGCGATGAACTCCAAGACCTCGTCTGGAACGGCCAAGTTCTCGTTGGCGGCCTTGTTACGAAGAATCGCAAAACGAGTTTCCAAGTCTGGTGGCTGGACGTCGGTAAGCAACCCAGACTCAAACCTGGACCGCAGTCGTTCCTCGAAGCCTTTCAGCATCTTCGGTGGCTGGTCAGACGTGATGATGACCTGCTTGTTTTCAGCGTGCAGAGCATTGAAGGTGTGGAAAAACTCTTCGACGGTTGCGTCTTTGCCCTGCAAGAACTGAATGTCGTCAATCATGAGAATGTCGACTTCCCGGTACCGGCGCTGGAACGCAGGACGCAACGTATTCGACGTCACTTGAGAACCAACCGTGTTGATGAAGTCGTTCACGAACTCTTCACTGGACACGTATCGCACCCTGATCTTTGGGTAGAGCTGGAGCGCATAGTGGCCCACCGCGTGCAACAAGTGAGTCTTACCCAGCCCGGAATCTCCGTAGATGAACAGCGGGTTGTACGCCTTGGCAGGTGATTCGGCTACCGCAAATGCGGCCGCGTGGGCGAAGCGGTTGGACGCACCAATAACGAAGCTGTCGAATGTGTACTTGGGGTTCAGATCTGAGCTTCCCACCTCGGGAGACTCTGTAGGCGCTACCACCGTGGGTTGGGCAGGTGTTGCAATCTGGGGTTCCGGCGCCGAGGTCGTTGCAGGTTCCTCTGCAGGTGTGGGATCGGTGTTCATACTGGAATCAAGCGCGAAAGCAAACGACACAGGCCTGCCAAGAGCTTCGCTGAAGGCCTGTCCCAACGGTTGCCGGAGTTCACGCTCAAACGTGTGGCGGGTGAGATCGTTGGGGACAGAGATCACCACTAAGTCTTCAACGATCGCTTTGGGGGCGGCGAGCCCCAAAAAGCCTTTCAGCCGAGGTTGAAGTTGTGAATCAGTGCGCATTCCTTCAACGACATCGGTCCAGATTTGTTGGAGGTTTTCGTTTTCATTGGTCATGTGGTTCCTAAGGGTGCGTGAACACACGTGTGGATAGAGATGGTTCCTACTTCCACATAGTTTTCCACACAATGTGGAATTCTCAACCCACTTCCCTTGATTTATCCACATCGGTGGACAACCTTGTGGATAACTACATGCTTGTCATTTGTGGAAGGGGTTGTTTAAAACCTCGTAGAACGACACACGTGTAATTGAAAAGAAGACTTGATGTGTACGTGAGGTAACGGGCAGGATGTGCAAGCAACGTAGAAATGACGAGACTGTGAACCTCAGCACCGATGAGTCAATAGGGTTTGACCTGCGAGGCTCACACGCTTTATGCTGGAGTGTCCTGTGTTGCGGGCCTTTGCATGATGTGACTGATCCGGCCTGGTCGCAGGAGCGCCGTAGATCGCGCACCGTGCCAATCATGGCACCGCAAACAGTTTCCACATAGACGGAGTATTAAAGTGAGCAAGCGTACTTTCCAGCCCAACACCCGTAAGCGTGCAAAGACCCACGGTTTCCGTGCGCGTATGCGTACCCGTGCCGGACGCAGCATCCTTGCTGCTCGTCGTCGCAAGGGTCGCGCTAATCTTTCAGCCTAAGTGTTACCGGTCGGGAACCGGGTTCGTAGCTCTGAGGACTTTCGGCGCGCTTTTCGCTCCGGTCTGAAAGCCGGGACCCGGAACCTGATCCTTCACGTAGCACTCAACTCGGAATCCCACGCCCCGCGCGTGGGGTTTGTTGTCTCTAAAGGTATTGGAAATGCTGTGACGCGTAACCGAGTAAAGCGTCGGTTACGTGCGATCGCTCATGAACGTTTGACTCACATGCCACCAGGAATCTACGTGGTGCGAGCACTCCCCCAGTCAGCTCGTAGTGAGTTTATCTACTTAGAACGCGACTTCGACGTTGCGCTCAGCCGGGTACTTTCAGAGGACAGCCAGTGAAGGATTTGGAGAACACTCCGTCATCGCTCCCACCGTGGCCGCGTGGCGTGTGGGCAAAGATTGGACATGCGTGTGTGATAGCACCACGGATGCCAGCTGTTCTTTTTATGCGCGGGTATCGAAAAACCGTGTCGAAGCTGTACGGGAACGTGTGTAAGTACTACCCCACATGTTCGAAATATGCGTTAGACGCGTTTGAAGTAAGAGGTTTGATTGTGGGTACGGCCATGACAGTGTGGCGACTGCTCAGGTGTAACCCCTTTTCGCAAGGTGGCGTCGACTATGTACACGGGTCGGTGCTTCACCAGCGGAGTTTGGAAATGAAGCGAGCGAACAATGGCACAATGGTGCCTGACGCTTTTACAGATGACGCTTCTCGCAGCGTCTAGGAGATTACTACATGGACTGGCTAGGCAAGCTACTTCTGCCCATTGAGTGGGTCGTCGCTTGGATTCTTGCATTTTTCCACATGGCGTTCACCGCGTTGGGAATGAGCCCAACCGCCGGGTGGACGTGGGTCGCAGCGATTGCAGGTTTGACCATCGTTGTGCGTGCTGTGCTGATTCCCCTGTTTGTCTACCAGATCAAGGCGCAGCGAAAGATGCAGCTTTTGCAACCAGAAATGATGGAGCTGCAAAAGAAGTACAAGGGTAAGCGCGACCAGTTCTCCAGGCAACAGATGGCAGAAGAGCAGCAGGCACTGTTTAAGAAGCACGGTACCAACCCATTCGCTTCATGTTTGCCGTTGCTGGTACAGATGCCTATCTTCTTCTCGCTGTTCCGCGTTATTCGCAACACTGAAGGAATCGGCAACGGTGACATTCCGCCCATCGGGGGTCTAACACAGGAGCTTGCAAGCCAGGCAACCCACGCCTCGATTTTCGGCGTAGAGCTTTCCGACACCTTCCTTCAGGGTGACCTTGGAACGAAGGTCCTCACCGCGATTCTGATCGTGATTATGGGTGTTACCCAGTTCATCACTCAGCGCCAGATCATGGCAAAGAACATGTCGGAAGCAGCTATGAACAATCCGTTCATGCAACAGCAGAAGATGCTTCTGTACATGATGCCAATCATCTTCGCTGTGGGTGGTATTTACTTCCCACTGGGTCTGATTGTGTACTGGCTGGTTTCAAACGTGTGGACAATGGTTCAGCAGTTCATTGTGATTCGCAATATGCCTACACCTGGTTCAAAGGCCGAAAAAGAACTCATTGCCCGTCGTGAACGCCAGGGCAAACCGCTTCCAAAGTCGATGCAGCCAAAGAAAGCTGCTGAGTCGGAGGCAAAGCCTAAGTCAGGCCAGCGTCGACAACCCATGAGCAAAGCTCGTCAAAAGAAGAAGAATAAGAAAAAGTAGAGAAGCATGACTGACGAAATCGTTGAAAAGAAGCCCACACGCGCCGAACTTCTTGAAGAAGAAGGCGACATTGCAGCGGACTATTTGGAAGAACTGCTCGACATTGCTGACATCGATGGTGACATTGACATCGATGTGAAAGAAGGTCGCCCGCAGGTTGCCATTGTCTGCGACGAAGAAGACTCCAACCTTTCCACACTGGTGGGTAAGGAAGGTCGCACTCTTGCAGCGCTTCAGGAACTGACCCGTTTGGCAGTGCAGTCTGCTACCGGTCAACGTTCATGGATGATGCTCGATATCGATGGTTTCCGTAACCGCCGCCGTGATGCGTTGAAGGACTTGGCACGCGATTACATTGAGAAAGTGAAGGCGTCTGGCGAACCGGTATCGCTCAAGCCCATGAACTCGTTTGAACGCAAAGTCATTCACGATCAGGTTTCCAAGGCCGGTTTGGTTTCCGAATCGGAAGGCGAAGGCGACCGCAGGCACGTGGTTATCTCAGCTGAGTAATCATGTCTCAGGTAGAACCAGTACCCGCATGCGCGGAACAGATTTTTGGCGAGCGTCTCCCCCACGCTCGCACCTATGCCGAACACTTGGCTACCACTGGTGTGGAATGGGGTCTTATTGGGCCACGTGAGCTCGATAAGTTGTGGACACGTCACATTCTGAACTGTGCAGTCGTAGCTCCCCTTATCCACGATGATGACGTCGTGGGTGATATTGGTTCGGGTGCTGGCCTGCCTGGCCTTGTCTTGTCGCTTGCACAGCCTCACGCCTCGTTCGTGCTTATCGAAGCAATGGAAAGGCGCGTTGACTGGCTAGGGATGGTTGTCGACGACCTTGGTATTGAGAACGTTCGTATCATTCGCGGGCGCGTTGAAGACCTGGTAGACGACGAAGTCTTTACTGTGGTGACCGCACGCGCAGTTAAAGCGTTGAACGTGCTGGTCGAATGGTCGGCCCCAGTTCTGAGCCCAGGTGGAAGGCTGCTGGCCCTCAAGGGACTTAAAGCTCAGGAAGAGATTGACAAGGCTAAGAAGGTCCTCAAGCGAGACAAGATGACTCCCCCGGTTATCAAACTCATGGGTGAGGAGTTCCTTGAGATTCCTACACGGGTCGTGGAAACCGCACGTCGCTAAATAGTACGTACATTCGATATATAGACGACTCTTAGTTATTGTCGAGTTTCCTTTTTGGAATGTTTCACGTGAAACATTCTGTTTAGATCGTTAGAAGTGACAGTTCGTATGTGGCCTAGAATGGAGTAGTCACGATACGAACGGAGTCAAAATGCCCATTTTGGATGATTCGACTCCCCTAGGTGCAGAGATCGCTCGAAACAGTCGTCGAGCTGAGCGTCTAGAGGCGAAGCGCTTCCCCAAACCGCAAAGTACACGTATATTTACGATCGCTAACCAGAAGGGTGGAGTCGGTAAAACTACGACGACTGTCAATATTGCCGCTGCCCTGGCCAAGCACGGACTGCAGGTCCTTGTCATCGATATTGACCCACAAGGCAACGCAAGTACTGCTTTGGGTATCGAGCACTCAACTGATGTGAATTCAGTTTATGAAGTGCTACTGGACGGTATGGAAATGGCCGAGGTCGTCAGCGATTGCCCTGATATTGAAAACCTAAGCGCTGTGCCGGCAACAATAGATCTTGCAGGTGCTGAAATTGAGTTGGTATCCGTTCACGCGCGTGAATTCAGGTTGAAACGAGCTCTCGAGAGCTACTTGGAACAACGGAAAGCTGACGGTAACCCAGTTGATTATGTGTTTATCGACTGTCCGCCAAGCCTTGGACTGCTCACAGTGAACGCATTTGTCGCTGCAGAAGAAGTTCTGATCCCTATCCAATGTGAGTATTACGCGCTTGAGGGCCTTAGCCAGCTACTGAACAACATTCAGCTCATTCAGAAGCACTTGAACCCTCAGCTGTCAGTAAGCACTATTCTTTTGACGATGTATGATGGGCGGACCAACCTGAGTTCACAAGTGGCTGAAGACGTGCGCGCTCACTTCCCAGCGCAGACTCTCAATACCCCTATCCCCCGCAATGTACGAATTTCAGAGGCGCCTTCCTATGGGAAGACCGTCATTACTTATGATCCAAACTCCCCCGGAGCGCTTTCGTATCGAGAGGCTGCGGAGGAAATAGCTGAGCGAGGAGCACAGAATGGCTGAGCGTAAACGAGGACTAGGCCGCGGAATTGGATCACTCATTCCTGATGTGATCAATGAGGACCGCCCTGTGGATGTCTTTTTTCCTCAATCCAACAAGAGTGTTTCACGTGAAACATCTAAGGATCCCGCGGAATCGATGCGACAGTCACGCGCTTCGAAAAAGCTACTCCCCCGCACGACACACGAAGGTAACGCGACAGCTTCAAAAAATAACGCTACAAGAAAGAAGACAACGACAGCGAAGGCGTCATCAACTCGCAAAACGACGAAGCAAGCTTCGAATGACGATGTTTCACGTGAAACAGAGCTAGTCGCAGTACCTGGAACCGCATTCGGAATGCTAAGGCTTGATACGATCTCACCGAATCCGCGACAGCCAAGGACAGTTTTCGACGAAGATGATCTCGACGAGCTCGTTACCTCAATTCAAGAGGTAGGCGTTTTGCAACCAGTCGTCGTTCGCGTCGTTGACACCAAGAAGCCGGCATACGAGCTAATTATGGGTGAGCGAAGGCTGCGCGCATCAAAGTTAGCTGGGCTGAAAGAAATCCCTGCTATTGTTCGCGAAGTAAGTGATGACGACCTGTTGCGTGATGCACTGCTTGAAAACCTGCATCGATCGGACCTCAATCCGCTTGAAGAGGCAGCGGCGTACCAGCAATTGCTGGACGACTTCAAATGCACACAGGAAGAGCTTTCTGAACGAATTGGCAGGTCGCGCCCTCAGATTGCGAACACGTTGCGTCTTCTGCGACTGCCGGGGTTAGTGCAACGCCGAGTAGCAGCGGGTGTTCTTTCACAAGGTCATGCACGTGCGTTGCTAGGACTCAATGATCCTGCTCAAATGGAAGAGCTTGCACAGCGCATCGTCGCAGAAGGTTTATCCGTCCGAGCCACCGAAGAAGCTGTAGTTCTTCTGAATCGTGGTGATCAAAAAAATGTTTCACGTGAAACACGGAAAGCAGACGCTGAGCTGGTGTCGTTAGCTCAATCAGTTGGTGACAAGCTCGACACCAAGGTCAATATAGTGATGGGGAAGCGCAAAGGGAAGATGACAGTTGATTTTGCTAATCAACAGGACCTAGAGCGAATTCTCAAGGTACTAGGTCTTAACGAATAGCTTCAGTATGCAATAGCCGTCGGTCGAAGGACCGGCGGCTATTGTCATTAAAAGCTACTTTGCAGAATAAAGATTGCGCATTTCACGGATTGACTCGACATTCAAAGTTCCGGTGTCGTAGTCATTGTCCTTGTGCAAAAACAATCGCTGAACAGCTACGGAAATACCTTCTGCAATTGAATCCCGGACGGACGTTTGCGCTAACAGCTCCCGGTCATGTTCGTTGGACGTATACCCTGCGAACACTTGAACCTTTGGCGCTTTGACGTTGCGTAAACTTTCCCACGTACGCGCATGAACACCACAGTTCAACAGGGGAGTGCGGGCAACAACCTCACGGTGTACTAGGCCACCCAAAGAACGACCGATAGGAGAGACCATGTTTGAGTCTTTGTTCTGTCCAAAGTAAAAAGTGGCTATACCGTTTGGGGCAGGGGAGGGAGCGTAATCTTGATTAACCGTTATAACTGCCGCCGCGTTTAGAACGTCGGCGAGGTGCGGTTTATCGCTGGGAATGTGCACAATCGATGCGCCAAGAGCACTCAAACGGCCTTCGACACGGGAAGCGATGTCGCTACTCCAGGTTCTTTCTTGTTCAAGTGACTGCGAGGTGGCAGTGGTGTTCACAAAATCGCGCGCGGTTGTACCAGACTCAATCACAATGGTGCGCCCGGTCAATGACTCGCCTGAAGCGGTTACACGTGCACGTTCTTGGAGCGCCCACAAGTTGCCATGCGACGACTGGCGATACACGGCCGAAAGCGCAGCTAAGGTAGACGGCCCAACAACGCCATCGGGGGAGAGGCCCAGCTCATTCTGAATTTCGCGCACTGCGTTGTGTGTGGCTGAACCGAACTCAAATGTGATTGATTCCGTGTAGACACCTAAGCGTGAGAGTCGGTGTTGAAGTTCAGTGACGTCGTCACCTTGCAACGGCCTAACAGGATCAAAGCGGAGAACACGATCACCTAGCTTGTAGCGCGCAATTTCTAGTTCTTTAAAAGTCTCCGCGCCAATCACACCGTCTACAACGATCCCACGGGACTGTTGAAACTCCCGAATCACGGATTCGAACTGGTGATCGAATAAGTCAGAGCTAGGGTCGCACTGATAACCCAACCTGTGAAGTTGGGCTTTGACCGTTGCGACTAACGGGTCTGAATCGCCAGGGTGAATCGAGGAAACTGTCATGATCCTTACCGTGAAGAAGGGTGCCTGTTGAGTTTACAACAGGCACCCGTAAAGAGTTCTCAATGGATTAACCGATGAATTCGGCCAGTTCCTGTTCCAGTGCAGGCTTAGGACGTGCACCAATAATGGTCTTGGCCACTTCGCCGCCCTTAAACACGTAAAGTGCTGGGATGGAAGTAATGCCATAGGCCGAGGCGGTCTCCAGGTTATCGTCGGTGTTGAGTTTGACGACCTTGAGTTTGTCTGCCTGTTCCTGGGCGATTTCGTCCACGATCGGTCCAACCATGCGACAAGGGCCACACCATGGTGCCCAAAAGTCCACGAGGACAGGAAGATCGCTCGAGAGAACTTCTTCCTTGAATGTTGCGTCAGTAACTTCCTGTGCCATGTTTTCTCCTTTGTTTATGACTGGTCAGTGAGTTCGGCCAGGTAATGTTCGGCGTCGAGAGCTGCCACACAGCCGGAACCTGCTGCTGTGACTGCCTGACGATATACGGGATCAATGACGTCGCCTGCTGCAAAGACTCCCTCGACCGATGTCTTGGATGTACGTCCGTCAACGGCCAAGTAGCCGTCTTCTCGCAGATCAAGAGTGTCTTTAAAGAGATCTGTGCGTGGGTCTGAACCGATCGCTACAAACAGACCAGTAACTGGAAGCTCGGATTCTTCCCCGGTAACTGTATTGCGGACGGTGAGGCCCGTGACAGAGGTGTCACCGTGGATGCTTGCGACCTCGGAATCCAAGAGAAACTCCAACTTGGGGTCTGCTTCAGCGCGCTTCTGCATGGCCACTGACGCTCGGAATTCCTGCCTGCGGTGAATGAGGGTCACCTTTGAAGCAAAACGGGTGAGGAAAGTGGCTTCTTCAAGAGCAGAGTCGCCCCCGCCAACTACAGCGATGTGCTGATCCTTAAAGAAGAACCCGTCGCACGTGGCGCACCAGCTCACACCGTGTCCAGACAGTGCTTCTTCACCGGGGACATTCAAGTGACGATAAGCCGAGCCTGTAGCCAGAATTACAGCCTGCGCTGTGTACTCGCTTCCAAGCGCGGTGGTGAGCTTGTGTGCACCTGGTGTGAAATCAATTGAAGCGACGTCGTCATACACGACCTGGGCACCAAAGCGTTCAGCTTGTTGGCGCATGTTCTCCATGAGGTCGGGCCCTTGAATTCCTTCTGGAAATCCGGGGAAGTTTTCAACATCAGTGGTGTTCATGAGTTCACCACCAGCGGTGACTGACCCGGCGATAACGACGGGGGATAGGCCGGCGCGTGCGGCGTAGACGGCAGCCGTGTACCCAGCTGGCCCTGAACCTACGATGACGAGTTGTGTCTGAGTCATTGATCTCCTTTGTCGTTCAAGGCAACACTGTGCGTTACTCAGTTATTCCATGTGCTTAGTGCTGCGTGACTTAAGACAGTGTGACGTTAGGAATGACGGCACGGTAACCGTCGCCGACTTTAGGAAGTTCTTTAATCCAGATGAACACGTGAGTGGCTTCTGCGGGATCATCGATCGTTACAGTGGTCACTTTACCTTTTTGGAATTCGCCAGATCCCACTTTTTGAGCTTTGTCGATGTTTTTATCGGTTCCTACAAGGATGTCAAAGGATCCGCCGCCTACTTCGGACTCAACTCCGACTTCCTTGACTGTAGTGCGCTCTTTCAGCTCAAGAGCGATTCCCACTCCCTTTTTGAGCTGGCCAAACTCCTTTGAGTTATACCGGTCAGTCTCCCAGCTTCCTGCTTCACCAGGGATCAGATTCTTCGCTTTCGCGTTACCCTCTTTACCGTCACCTTCAGGGTCTAGGGGCGTGGCCTTGTTGATTTCAGGTGCGGGACCTTCTGGCTCCTTGGGAGCGGGAGGCTCCGCTTCTTCCTCGTCTTGTTTATCCTCGCTTTGGTCTTCCCCTTGAGATTCTTCGTGGTTCTCTTGTGAGGCGGTAGTGGTTTCGCCGGACCCCACTGATCGCACAATCACGACACCCACCAAAACGAGAGCCGCAATAATGGCTACAACCCCGAATAAAACTCCAAAGCGACGCTTCCCTGATTTGTCGGACTGCTCCGGCTTCTCGGACTGTATTTTGCTCGAATCTGACGGTTCCGACTCGGCTACTTTCTCCGAACGCGTTGGTGTCACGACTTTGGGGCTCGTCGCGGCTGCTCCGCCCGCCGCCGAGGTGACCGCCGGCTGAGTTCGTCGGGCACGTTCGCGTGCCTGTCGCTCCAGTTGGCGTTCACGTTCAAATTCGGCTTGTTGTCTGGCAAAGGCTTGTTCGCGGGTTTGGAATACCCCTCCCATGAACCAGTCGTTGCTGTTGTCCTCAGATTCTGCAGTGGCATCTGATTCGGGACTGTCGTCGAGGTTGTTTTCCGGTTCGTCCCAAAGACGGTCTTCTGAGTCTTCGGTCTCGCCACCGTATGCATACCCGTCCCGCGCGTAAGCACCTTCAGCTACACCGGGTTCAGTAGCGCTACCCGTGAACGCGTCATCGCGGTTGAGGATTCGTGCGGTCTGGTGTGGGTCTTCTTCTGATACGTCCCCGGGCCCCTGTGGCCGTTCTTCTGACCATTCTTCGACCTGCGGGAGCTTGTCGGGAGCGATAGGGAACGTGCTTGCTCGGCGCATCTGGATGCGGTCGGCGTAACGGTCGGGGTGGGCGGTGTTGACGCCCGCGGCTGCCCCGTGCATTCCGGGTCGTGTGAGGCCAATGCGTTCCAGTGCGACTGCGAGCTGAGCTGGTGACGCACCGGGGGAGTGGTCGGACTTTGCTTCGCCTCCAGTTTCTGGCGCCACAACGGTCTGGGGGTCGTGGGCTCGGACTGAAAACAGTTCGTCTTCGGTGCGTGAAGACTGGTCGACTGTGCTGAGGAGGCGAGTGTCCCAGGGTTCGAGGAACCGCACAACTTCACTGGGGGAGCGGGGGCCTGGGTCTTGTTCGCCCATAACTCCTGAGGCGAACTCTTCGATCGATTCAGGAACCGTGTCTACGAAGTGGCTAACGGGCAAGATTCGGTTGTTTTTGCGTCCCGAGGCGTCAAGTCCTGCCCGTGGTTCGTCACCTGGCCATTTGCCAGTGAGGCACGCATAGAGGATAGCGACAAGTGCGCGGGCGTCCGTTTGGCTGAGTTCGGATTCGGTCATGCTTCCCGTGCCCAGGTTCAAGGGTTCCTGAGCGACGGCCGCATCGAGTGAAATACCTCGGACCACAATATCGCCGTCGGCGGTGATGGCAACTGATTCGGGCCCTAGAACCCCGTGGTGGAGACCTCGGGAGGCAGCGTGCGTTAGAACTGTGGCAAGTTCACCCACTACAGCGGTTGCAACGGGTGTGTCAAGTGGGCCGTTTGCGAGTACTCGAGCTAGTGACGTTCCACCCGTGCGTTGGACAACAACGTAGTCGAAGTCATTCCACGTGCCCGCATCTTCGATGGCTGGTACGCGTGGGTCGGCGAGGAGTGCGCTTCGGCCGGCTCGTTCTAGCAGGGGTCCGGAGTATTCGGTGGGGGAAACGTAGACAATGCGAGGTACATCCAAGATAGCGTCGAGTGCTAAAAGGATTGACCCACGCTCGGGGAAATCTACGAGCCAGGGACGTAGGATTTCGGACACGACGTACCGGTCTGCGATAGCTGTGCCTCGTTGGATCTGTGGCAGTTTCCTCACCTCCTGCTCATGTCATCTTAACGGACTGCGAACCTCACATGTCTGCCACCGAGCTGAGCTCGGCAAAGTAGTGTCCTGAACTTTCAGGGGTCGCTTACCGCCCTAATTTGGTGCGGACAGCTGTGACGAGCGAACGCATTTCTGGAACTCGGATCAGCCACGCGGCCAGCATGAAGACAGCCAGCATGACACATCCAATAACGGCGCACACGATGAATGCGCGTGCACGCCCTGCCCACATGGGATCGGGCAGGAACCACATCATGGCAAACCCAACCGCCCCGCTGACCAAGCCAGCGAGTCCAAATCGAAGGTGGGCAAAAACGGTGGATGCAATGGGAAGTGCCGGCAGACGTTTACGTAAACACCAGACTGCCACGGCCAAAGCGAAAACATAGCCCAGTGACATGGAGGCACCAATTCCAGCGACGATGTACTGCTTGGGAAGGAATGCCGAAGCGATCACACCGGCTGATTGAATGATGATCTGGGGAACCTGGATCCAAAACGGTGTCCGGGCGTCTTCGTATGCATAGAAAACACGTTGTGTGAGATACATGCCACTAAACGGAATAAGCCCAATGATCATGGTGATCACGATGAGACCAACCGCATGGGCCTGTGTCTGGTTCGCTCCCGCCATGACCATCGACATGGGGGCAGCCAGCACAATGAATGCCACGGTGAAAAACGTGTTGACAAACCCCACAACTCGCACACCTTGTGTGTAAGTATCAACCAACTTTTCGTCGTTCTGATCAGCTGCCGACTGCGACAGGTCAGTAAACAGTGCAGTAGACAGTGACACCGCGACCAGCGAGTGCGGAAGCATAAACGTCATGTACGCAGCCGTGTACGCTGCCAAGGAAGGGGTCACCTCGGTGCCGGAAGACGATGCCGTGGACGCAACCTGCGAGGTCACAATGAATCCCAACTGGCCCACAAGGACCGCGGCGAACGTCCACCCGGCTACCTTGCCAGCGGTACCCAAACCCACACCTCGGAACCCGAAAGTAGGGGTGTACTTGAAGCCGATCCGTTTGAGCGGCCAAATGAGAATGAGAGCCTGAGCGACAACGCCCAAGGTTCCGGTTCCGGCTATCACCCAAATCTTGGCGGCGTCCCACGTTCCCACGGCATGTTGTCCCAGGTCACCAGGGCCAAACAAGAAAATGAACAAGCCCAGCCCCGCAATGGAAACCAGATTGTTCAGAACGGGCGCCCACATGTATGGCCCAAAATTTTCCTTTGCGTTGAGCACTTGGCCCAGCATGGTGTACAGGCCAAAGAAGAAAATCTTGGGAAGAGAAATAAACGCAAACGCAACTGCTAGCGCAATCTTGTCAGCATCCCATGTGGGGCTGGCATAAATGCGCACAAGAATTGGGGCAGCCAGCGTTGCGACCGCGGTGAATCCAGCCAAAAGCAGAATCGACAGGGTGAGCAGACGGTTGATGTAGTCGGCGCCACCGTCAGCCTGTTTGGACGCGCGCACAATTTGAGGCACCAGAACCGCGTTGAGAATACCGCCAGCCAACAACATGTACAGGTTGTTGGGCACCTTGTTAGCTACGTCAAAAGCGTCCGCTGCACCTCCGATAGCCAGTCCGATCGCGGCGGTGAGAAGAACAGTCTTCACCAGACCCAAAATGCGTGAAACCAGCGTACCCGCAGTCATGACCGCTGAGGATTTCGCAAGCGATGACATCGATGCCACGGACTGCCCTTTCGATATGCAAGAAAACGGAAACTCAAACAGAGGCTAAAAGCTTCATCTACTGTTCGGCGCGGGCCAGAGCAGCTTCGAGCTGGCTCTTTGGAATCTTGGGGCGTCCGCGACGCACAGAGAAAAACAATGCAACCACAAAAACGATCGACAGCGAAATACCAATTGCCGCTATACCGATGTTTTCCCAGTCAACTCGCACCTGAACCTGTAGGGGCGAGGAGTCGCGCACGGTGTAACCGTCGGTGGCGACAATATGGATCGTGGTGTCGAGGTTCGCATTCGCTAGCCCGGTGACCGGAACTTCGACGCGCGCTCGCTGCCCAGGTGGAATTTCAACTAGGGGTGAGTTCCCCACTTTCAGTTGTGGTGATGCGGAATTGATGCGTACGCGCAACCGGGCTGCGTGGTGCGTGGTGTTGTGAATTGTGACGGGGATGGTGGTCTTTTCACCCGTCACCAAAAGGACGTTCGACCCGCGTTCAATGTTGAGTCCCGACATTGTCGAACCAGCTGACTTTGCGAAGTTTTTGGTACACGTCTTCGCACTGGGTTGGGTGCGCCACGCAATCGACGTGCATGTTAGCGCTGAACGGTTGAACTCTTGTCGCACGTCTGCGCGGTGAACGAAAACTGAGGAAAACTCGTTGAGGTTCGCGCCGGGTTCTTTTAGGTCGTTGAGCGCCGTACTGATGTCAGAGGGAACGTCGCCGTCTTGTAGGGGAAGGCGGGTTCCGGGTTCAGCTTTCAGGGTGTCGTCGAAGGTCTGTGGTTTCACCCACGGCAGTGACGCCAGAGTGCGAACTTGCTCGGTCCATGTTTTCTGGGTGCCACCTCGGGGGAGCGCCAGGACGAGGGAACGCTGGTCAAAGGGGCGTTCGTTGGTGATGAGGGCGCTTTTAGCGGCAAGTTCGGCGACGCGTGTGGCGCGGCTGGATCCGGGGGTGACAAAGGTTTCTGCCAAGTTCGCCGAGGTGGCAACGGTTGTCATGTCCGGCTTGCGTTCGCGTGGGATGGTGGTGAGTGGGGTAGTTGCGCTGTCTCGTTTCCACAAGTGTTGGACGGCATTGACCGTGCCGCTGTCGGAGGTGGGGAGTTGGGTGTCGCTGAGCATGACGTTGGTGACGCCGTCGTTGGCGAATTGGGCCAGACTGTCCATGCTGGCGCTTCCCGTTCCGACCCAGGCCCACGAGTCGAGGGCGTTGGGGAAGTGGCTTTTGACGATTGAACGCGAGCGCAGGGCTTCTTTTTTGTAGTTGCTTAAGTCGTGTTGTTGCAGGCCAACGAGGTCGGCGTCGGCCCAGGGGAGGGCCACTACGGTAGAGGCTTCGGCTTCTTTTTTGAGTGCGTCCCACCAGTCGGTGATGCTGCGGGGAAGTTCTTCGGGGTCTTGTGGTGGTGCGGTTTGTTCCGGTTGCTCCACCTGTGGTGGGTTGAGTGCTCGGTCGACGGATTCGACCACCCGTGGGTCGATTGCCAGAGTGGCGTCCGGGTAGGAGCGCGCGATGTCGAGTGCGGTTTTGAGCGGTCCGTCGTCGGTTGCTGTAGCTAGTTCGTCTTGGCTGATGAGGCCGTCTTCGCTGTACCCGGTCAAGGTGATGGGGACGACCATGTTGATGCGGGTGGGGTCGATTTTGGGGTGTGGGTACCACGTTGTGAATGTGGTTTGGGGTTTGGCGACGGTGTCGTTTTGGGTGTCGCCGCTCAACGCGACGGCGATTCCGCGCACGCCCCATGTTGAAAGCGGGTTTCCTTTGCGCAGTCCCATTTGGGTGGGTGTGAGTTCGAACGAGAACGAGGTTGTGGTGCCGGCGCGCAGTTCTTTGGGGAGTTCTTCTGCGGTGGCGAGTTGGTGGGTGCCTGTTGGTGTGCCTTCTTGCCAGGTGCGGGCGGAGTCCACGCTGGAGAGTGAGTTGCGTGTCATGCGCAGACTGAGGCGCGGGTTCTTGATGTTGGCTGTGGTTTCGATTTTTCCGGCGAGTTTAAACGTGCCGTTTTCGTCTAGCCATGGGGTGGCTTCGGCGATGTGGATGGTCGCCGAGGTGTCAGCAGCTTCTGTACTGTCAGTGGGCTGTGGGGTGGGGCTGTTGGGTTGCGCTAGGGCCCCGGTGGAGGGCGTGACGATGAGTATTAAGGCCAGTAGCAGTGAGCCTAGTGTGGTCAGGATTTTCATGACAGGTCGAAGCGCGGGAGGGTGTGGCGGGCTGCGATGACGATGCGCCGTTCATTTGCGAATGACAGGCGTTGGGGGAGTTCTTCGAACGGAACCCATGCGGCAGCGACGGCTTCGTGGTCAGGGTCGTTTTCAATCGTGAGTTCGCCGCCGATTGCGCGGAGCAGAAAATGGTGGACGACCTTGTGTACACGGAAGCCGGCTGCGGAAAACCAGTAGTCCACACTGCCTAAGGGTGCTAAGACTTTTCCCACGATTCCGGTTTCTTCTGCGACTTCGCGCATCGCTGCTTGGGCGGGTGTTTCTTCACCCTCCAAGTGTCCCTTAGGTAGGCACCATTCGAGGCGACCGGCACGGTTAATTCGAGCAATAACTGCGACTTCGAGCGCGGGAGAGTTGAGGTTGACCACGATTCCACCAGCGGAGGTTTCCTCCACTGTGCGTGATAGGGCCGGGTAACGGCCCGGTCGCGGAAGTGGTCTACTCATACTTCCACCCTACGTTGCTAGTTTGAAGATTCCCTAGACGTGTAATCTTTCATGGGACGCAGGAAGAAAGGAACCCCGTGTTTGCTGCGGAAGCGCATGTCCGGCTCATGGATGTACTCGACTCATTGGACCCGATTGTGGGCGAGCTAGGGAACCGTTTTGACGAGGCAGGTTTTGAGCTTGCCCTGGTGGGCGGTTCGGTACGTGACGCTCTGCTGGGCCGGGAAATTCCAGATTTAGATTTCACTACTGACGCTCGGCCCGACGACATTGAGAAGATCATTGCACCGTGGGCTGATACGTATTGGGATATTGGCCGGAAGTTCGGCACTATTGGCATGATGAAGCGGGGTTATCAGGTAGAGATCACCACGTATCGTGCTGATTCGTACGACCCGCAGTCTCGCAAGCCCACCGTGGCTTTTGGCGACAATCTGGATGACGATTTGGTGCGCCGGGATTTCACGATCGGTGCCATGGCGGTGCGTCTTCCCAGCCGCGCATTTGTGGATCCGTACAACGGTCTGGGTGCGTTGGAGAGTCGCACCATTACTACCCCGGGTAGTGCAACGACGAGTTTTACTGATGATCCGTTGCGCATGATGCGGGCAGCGCGGTTTGTGTCGCAGTTGGGTTTTTCTCTGGCTCCCGAGGTGCGTGCCGCGATGTCGGATATGGCAGATCGCATTGCGATCGTTTCCGCTGAGCGGGTGCGTGATGAGTTGACCAAACTTATTGTGGGTGCTCAGCCGTGGGAGGGTATCGACGCCCTTGTTGATACGGGCTTGGCTGACCACATTCTTCCCGAGGTGTCAGGGCTGCGTTTGGAGCGCGATGAGCACCATCGCCACAAGGACGTGTATCAGCACAGTCTCACGGTGCTGCGCCAGGCTGTTCAGCTTGAAGCGGAGTATGCAAAGCGGGCGCTGAGTAACGCCGAAGGCGAAGCGGGAGATTCTGTGGCTGAGCAGGCGCAGGACACTGCGAAAAGAGCCACAGTGGACCCGGAATTTACCGCACCTGACTTTATCGTCCGTTTCGCTGCACTGATGCACGACGTGGGGAAACCGGCAACTCGCAAGTTCGCGCCCGGGGGTGCGGTGACGTTCTACCATCACGATGTGGTGGGCGCTAAGCTCACGCGCTCCCGCATGAAGAAGTTGAACTTCGATAAAGAAACGACAACCAAGGTGGCTCGTCTGGTGGAGCTTCACTTGCGGTTCTATGGCTACGGGGACGCCGGGTGGACCGATTCGGCCGTGCGCCGTTATGTCACTGACGCAGGTGATCTGCTCACGCGTTTGCATATTCTTACCCGGTCTGATGTCACGACTCGGAACCGCAGAAAAGCCGAACGGTTGGCTTTTGCCTATGACGATTTGGAAAGTCGGATTGAAGCGCTCGCACAAAAAGAAGCGATTGGTGCGATCCGCCCAGATCTCAATGGGCAGCAAATTATGGAGATTCTGGAGATTTCTCCTGGGCCGGTGGTAGGGCGTGCGTATAAGCACATGCTCGACATCCGGATGGAGCGTGGTCCGCTATCCTATGACGAAGCTCGGCTTCAGCTTCTCAACTGGTGGGAAAGTACGGAGATGGGCTCAGGTCAGCAACAAAATCCGTAATGTATATTGTGCGTTACAGCACATTCGTCATAGGAGAGCCGGATGAACCCACAAACAGAGCAGTTTCGTGAGGCACGTGACCTGCTGATCAACCTTCGAGAAGACTACGACGCCGCGTGTGAACAGTTCAGCTGGCCACGCTTTGAGAACTTCAACTTTGCCCTGGATTGGTTTGACCAGATCGCGCAAGGCAACGACAACCCTGCTCTGTGGATCGTGGAAGAAGATGGGGCAGAAGGAAAGTGGAGCTACCAAGAACTTTCTGAACGATCCAACAAACTTGCCAACTACCTGCGTAGCTGCGGCGTTAAGCGTGGCGATCACATCATGGTCATGCTCACCAACCAGGTGGAACTGTGGGAAACGATGCTTGCCGGCATCAAGCTGGGTGCCGTCATCATGCCCACCACCACACAGTTGGGACCCATTGACCTGTCTGACCGTGCAGAACGCGGTGAGGCCCAGTTTGTGGTTGCGAACGAACAAGATTGCGCCAAGTTTGACGACGTCGAACACCCGCTCGTTCGTATTGTGGTGGGAGCCGAACCTACTCGCGAAGGTGATTTCGCTTACGCCAACTACGTCGACGAGCCAGCCCAGTTCGACCCCCAGGGACAGAGCAAAGCTGACGATCTGATGTTGCTGTACTTCACCTCGGGAACCACGTCGAAAGCCAAGATGGTGGCGCACACCCACGTGTCTTACCCGGTGGGGCACCTGTCCACGATGTACTGGATGGGATTGGAACCCGGTGACGTTCACCTCAACGTCGCCTCCCCAGGATGGGCCAAGCACGCATGGAGCAACATTTTCACCCCGTGGATCGCTGAAGCGTGCGTGTTCCTCTACAACTACTCCCGCTTTGACGCCTCCAAGCTCATGAGTGTCATGGAACGGGTGGGAGTGACTTCCTTCTGTGCACCGCCTACCGTGTGGCGCATGCTTATTCAAGCGGATCTGCGTGAACTCAAGACGCCGCCCACAAAGGCGCTGGGTGCCGGTGAACCACTCAACCCAGAAGTTATTCAGCGCGTGCAGAGACACTGGAACGTCACTATTCGCGACGGGTTCGGGCAGACGGAAACCACTCTGCAGATCGGTAACTCCCCGGGCCAGGTCATGAAGCCCGGGTCCATGGGACGCCAGTTGCCCGGGTTCAACGTGGTTCTGCGTGACCCTGCCACTGGCGAACTTGGTGACGAAGGTGAAATCTGTCTGACCTTGGACCCACGTCCGGTGGGCCTTACCCAGGGCTACTGGAACAACGAAGCAAAAACGGCAGAAGCCTTTGCTGACGGCGTCTACCACACTGGTGATGTCGCAGCCAGGGATGCTGACGGCTACATCACGTACGTGGGCCGCGCCGACGACGTGTTCAAGGCTTCCGACTACCGCTTGTCACCGTTCGAACTCGAAAGCGTGCTCATTGAACACGAATACGTGGTCGAAGCGGCTGTGGTTCCGTCCCCCGACCCAGTTCGTCTGGCAGTGCCTAAGGCGTACGTGGTGCTGGCACCCGGAATTGAACCGGGACCGGAGACCGCTAAGGAGATTCTGCGCTTCTGCCGTGCAGAACTGGCGCCGTATAAGCGCATCCGGCGCATCGAGTTCACCGAACTTCCCAAGACTATTTCTGGAAAGATCCGTCGTGTTGAATTGCGTTCCCGCGAACAGCAACTGCACCCCGACTTTGGTGACCCTACCGTGACGGGACAGGAATACGCTGACACGGACTTTCCTGAACTCAAGGGCTAACTCGCTTTTCAACGTAAGGTGACACACACCCGCGCAAGGTGACACACACCTCGGCGGGGGTGCTTCACCGCCAAGCGGTCCACTCACATGCGACAATGTGAGTGGACCGCTTGTGCTGTACCGGGTCCCGAACATGTTCCAAGACTCATACAAAGTTAAACAAAGTAAACTCTCAACTTTGAATGGCAGAGTAGTGGGGCTAAGCGCACTGACTTTTGTGGTGAAGGGAGACGCGTGGGGACGCGGACACGAAAAGATGAGACCAAGAGCCTGCTGAACTACCCGCGGGCCGGGCACACGGGATGGGCCAAATGGTTCCCATCGTTGCGTCTGGTTGGCTTGGGTATTTTGACCGGTTTCGTTCTCATCATTGGTCTTTTCACCGTTGGTTACCTCAGCACATCGATCCCCGAGCCCAACGCCGAAGCGGCAGGTCAGACTTCCACCGTGTACTACGACGACGGAAAAACCGTGATCGGTACCTTCAAAGTTGAAGACCGCAAGAGCGTAGACATTCAAAACATCTCGCCCAGCATGCAACAGGCCGCGATCGCCGCAGAAGACCAGTCGTTTTATGAAAACCGCGGTATCAGCGTCAAGGGTTTGTCTCGTGCCGCCGTGGGTGTCATCACTGACAATTACGCTGGTGGTGGGTCCACCATCACACAGCAGTACGTCAAGAACTACTATCTGACCAACGAGAAAACGCTCACGCGTAAGCTCAAGGAAATGTTCATCGCGATCAAGATCGACCAAGAGAAGTCTAAAGACCAAATCATGGCCGATTACCTCAACACCATCTTCCTGGGACGAAAGTCCTACGGAATTGAAGTCGCGGCACACAACTACTTTGACACCTCGGCGAAAGAACTCACGGTAGAACAGTCCGCCCTGCTAGCAGCGATGATCCAGCAACCCAGCTTGGCTGACCCGTCCGAACACCCTGAAAAATACGAAAGCCGCTTCCGGTACGTTCTCAACAACATGGCCGAAAACGGGTTCATCACTTCAGAAGATGCGAAGAACGCGCAAATGCCCGAGGTGAAAAAACCGCGATCGGACAACGAACGTTTGGGACAGGCTGGCTACATGATGGACGCCGTTCGATCCGAACTGAAGAAACAGGGCATGAGCGACGACCAGATTGACCGTGGCGGACTGAAGATCACGTCCACATTCAACCGCGACATGATGCGTGACGCTCAAGATGCGATCGACACGTTACCCAAAATGAAAAAGGGTATGCACGCGGGACTTACCTCAATTGACCCCGCAACTGGTGAGGTCAAGGCGTTTTACGGTGGCCCTAAATACTTTGAACGGATGCAGAACAACTCGACGCAAGACACCGCGCAGGCTGGGTCTACGTTTAAGCCGTTTGCGCTAGTTGCGGGGTTGGAAGCGGGTTACCGTCTGAACGACACGTTTAATGGATCAGCTGTGACCTTCCCCAATAACGGGAACCCGTGGACACCAAAGAACTACGGTGGTGCGTCCTATGGTTCGGTGACGTTGCTCAAGGCGACGCAGAGCTCCATCAACACGGCGTACGCACAGCTCAACATCAATGTTGGTCCGGATAAGACCCGCGATGTAGCTGTTCGCGCTGGCCTGCCTGAAAACACGTTCGGGCTCGAAGGCAACGCCGCAAACGTGCTAGGTACTGCAAGTCCAACGACGCTGCAGATGGCTTCGGCTTTCTCAACCTTCGCAGCTGAAGGTATGTACCGGTCGCCTCACTTTGTGCGCGAAGCCGTAGACCCAAGCGGTGAAACACTGTACAAGCCCGACACCAAAGGTGAGCGTAAGTTCGAACAGGACATCATGGCGGAAACCACGTATGCCCTGTCGCAGGTGATTCAGAGTGGGTCGGGATCGTACGCGCAAAACCTGGGACGCCCAGCGGCCGGTAAGACTGGTACGTCCTCGGATGCGTATTCAGCGTGGTTCGTGGGGTACACCCCGGAACTTTCAACCGCTGTGTCCCTCTTCCGTGAAGACGAAGAAGGTCGTCCGCAGAGGATCGGGTCCTACGGTGGACGTGGCGAAGTCACGGGTGGGTCATTCCCTGTCCAAGTGTGGACAAAGTACATGAGTGATGCTTTAGAGGGAAAGCCCAAGAGCAAGTTCCCTAAGCGACCTGACCTGCCTGATAAGGAAAAGCCAACGAATAAGTCGGGAGTTTCAAAGTCCGCACCCAAGAGCAACTCGTCAGGTTCGTCAAGCAAGAAACGGAGCGATAAGGACGACTCGAAGGACAACAAGGACAATAAGGACGACGAAAAGAAGCCTGAAGACCAGAATGAATCAGACGATTCAGACAAGGATTTAGGCGACTCAGATGATTCGGGTGACAAGGGCTCTGAGGACAAGGGTGATTCCTCCGGGAACGACTCAGGTGGCAAGAAACCAGGGAACGACAAACCTGGTGGCGAAGATGGCAAGAACCCACCTAAGCAAAAAGAACCCAAGAAGCCACAGCCCAAGTCGAACTCTGACGGCAAATCTAAGTCGTCGAAATCCTCAACCACCACAGGGTAGACATGACACTATGAGTGGGTAGGGGCCACCGCGCGTGCGTAAGAGACACCTCGGGACGGAAGACAAGAGTGAAGGCGACATCCATGTACTCACCTGCTGAGCTTGCAGGCATTCCGCGTGGAAAATTCGTGGGTCCGGCAAACCGTCGGTACTTGATCACGAACGCGGTGGCGCTTCTGGCTCTGCTCTTCCTCAACCTGATGGCTGGTGTTGTGAAGCAGGCGCCCTGTTTTGGCAAAGGGTATGAACTACCCAGTGCGGTTTTTCGAGTGTGTCAGTCGCCCCTGGCCACAGCCCTGGGCGCACCCGGCACGCCCAGCACGGACGGCACCACACAGTTGATCGCGAGCAGCGTGTTCACCGACTATTTTGTTCGCGCATTCGGGTCAGGTGACAGTGTCACTACTGCGATGATGCTGGCGGTGGGGGTCAACGCATGTGCGTGGATTGTCACGGGTTGTTTGCTGTTTCGGATTTTTGCCGATGCGGGCCGGCAATGGTTGGTGTTCGTGTTTGCGTCGCCCATGATTGCGCTCACGCTTGGCCAGTCATTCGACCCAGTGGGCATCATGTTTGTTGTTGCCGCGTGGTTCCTGCTGCTGGAACGGCGCGACGGGGATGCTCTGAACGGGGTTCCTGGAGCTCCTGTGCTGGCCGGGATTGCTGTTGTCGCGGCAGTGTTTGTGCAACCGTTTGCCGTAGTGGTTGGGGCTGCCCTTATCACGTGGCTACTGTTGTCGGGGCGCAAGAGCGATGCGCTGAATCTGGCCGGTGTCGCGACTATTCTTATGGGTCTTCTGGTGATGCTCGACGCATCACTCACCGAACGGATCCGGCAGGCGTTTACATCCGGAGTGACCTGGGGTTCTGTTGGTTCCCTTGTGGGTTCACGAGTCGATCACAACGTGATTGTGGTGCTTTCGCTCCTGGCGTGGATTGGCGCCGTGGCACTGACATTGGTTCTTTTGCAGAAAGCCGGTGTGACACGGCCGTCGCTTCCGCTGCTTGTCAGCGTGTGCGTGGGGTGGGCGCTGTTGACGCTGCCGTCGTCGCCAACGAGTTTGGCTCTGTGGGCCCTGCCGTTCTTTGCTCTGGTTGTCCCGTATGTGTGGGCCCACTTGGCATGGAATCTGGCCGAGGTGGCCCTCCTGATCGCAGTGAACCTCAACGTGGCGTTTCATTTGGAAAAAGCCACGGGACTGAGCGACGCGTGGTTGGCGTTCCTGACGATTGTGCGATTGGGGCTTGTAGGGCTCATGGTGACGTATGTGTGTAGCGAACGTGGGGGTGTATCCCAGAGTTCTGTGTCCAGCGAGCCCTCAACCCACGAACAGTCGAAAACAGAGACCGAGGTGGCTGCCACCTCGGCGGTTGCCCCAGACTCCCAAGCCAACTAGAATTGACGGGTCTGTGTGCTCTTGGCAATTGAGAGTCCACATACACGCATTTACCCTCCTGCCATGGACCGACCATGGCCGTAAAGACCAAAGGAGGTGGGTTACACGTGCGTAAATATGAGCTCATGCTCATTCTTGACTCGGAACTCGACGAGCGTTCCGTAGAAACCACTGTTGAAAAGCTGCTCCACGTCATCCCCGCAGAAGGCGGAACCGTGGACAACGTAGACATCTGGGGTCGTCGCCGTTTCGCGTACGAAATCCAGAAGAAATCGGAAGGCTACTACGTAGTCGTTGACTTCACTGCAAACCCAGACACCACGAAGGAACTTGACCGCCAGCTTGGCATCAACGAAATCGTGGTACGCACCAAGATCGTTCGCCCAGACGCTAAGTAAAACTAGCTCGCACACATCCGCTCAATCTCACTATCGTTGAATACAACGCATGTAGATTGAACGAAAACGTCTTCTCAAAGGAGTGCCCATGGCAGGCGACACCGTCATCACCGTGGTAGGAAACCTGACCGCTGACCCTGAACTGCGATTCACCCCCAACGGTGCGGCAGTAGCCAACTTCACCGTGGCATCAACTCCGCGTACCTTTGACCGTGCCTCGGGCGAATTCAAAGATGGCGAAACCCTCTTCTTGCGTTGCTCAGTGTGGCGCGAATTCGCCGAAAACGTCGCTGGGTCACTGTCCCGCGGCACCCGCGTGGTGGTGCAAGGACGACTGAAGTCGCGCACCTTCGACACAAAAGAAGGAGACCGTCGCACCGTCTTCGAACTCGACGTCGACGAAATGGGTCCGAGTCTTCGATACGCAACCGCAAGCGTTTCACGTAACGAACGCAGTGGCGGCTACGGAGGCGGCAACCAGGGCGGACCCGGTGGAGGTCAAGGGGGCCAGGGAGGTCAGGGCAACTGGGGTAACCAGGGTGGCTCTGGCTGGAACAACTCCGGCGGGTCCGGTGGCTATGACGACCAAAGGCAATCCGGCGGAGGCTGGAACAACTCGGGAAGTGGCTCCGGAAACCAAGACAACGACCCATGGCAGTCATCACGGCCACAGGGTAACCAAGGCGGATGGGGCAACCCAACGAACGAAGAACCACCGTTCTAAAAACTTTTCAACAGGAGATAAAAATGGCAAAGCCGGAAATCCGGAAGCCGATCAAGAAGAAGGCAAACCCGCTCAAGCCGGGCGAAGCTGCTTCGATCGACTACAAAGACACAGCAACTCTGCGCAAGTTCATTTCTGACCGCGGAAAGATCCGTGCGCGTCGCGTCACTGGTGTATCCGTCCAGGAACAGCGCCTGATCGCCAAGGCAGTTAAGAACGCTCGCGAAATGGCACTTCTGCCCTACACGAGCTCAAACCGCTGAGGTAGAAGGGAAGAACATTGCCTATTCGTAAAGTCATTCTTAACCAAGAAGTTGATGGACTGGGTGCAGCTGGCGACGTCGTCGACGTCAAGGCTGGTTACGCACGCAACCTGCTGATCCCTCGCGGCTGGGCTTCACCATGGACCGCAGGCGCAGAAAAGCAGATTGAGATCTTGCGTAAAGCACGCCAGGTCCGCCAGATCGCTGACCGCGAAGCCGCTGTGGAACTCAAGAACAAGCTCGAGTCCACTGTTGCACGCATCGAAATGAAGGCCGGAAAGGGTGGACGCCTCTTTGGTGCCGTCACCCCCGTCCTCGTTGCTGACGCACTCAAAGAATCCACCGGTCACGAATTTGACCGCCGTCAGGTAGCCCTGACCGGCCACGTCAAGACCTCTGGATCCTACGTCGCAACCGTGCGCGTACACGACGAAATCACCGCGAACGCAAAGTTCGACGTGATCGGTAAGGCCTAACGAGCCAACCTACCCTTTTGTAGGGAAACACCACGGGCGTCACAGCATTTGCTGTGACGCCCGTGGCGTTTCTAAAGCCGGATGACACCTCGGCGACACTTCAATGACGGCCGGATGACACCTCGGCGAATTACAGCCCCAAAAACTCCTGCACCTTGACCACCACTGAGTCGAAACTGTGCAGCGACGTCACCCGAATCACCGTCCACCCCAACAAGCTCAGTTCGTAGTACCGTTCAGTGTCCTTGAGCACCTGGTCCGTGAGTTCAAAGTGATGGCGTCCTTCGTATTCGATTGCGAGCTTGGCAAACGCATAGGCCAAATCTGGGTGGACGAACCTGCGAAACTTTTCGATCCACACAGGTGGTGCCACCTGTGGTTCCGGCAAACCAGCCCGCACCAACGCCAGCCGCAAACGAGTTTCCTGTGGTGACGCGACCCTTTCGCGCGCCAATGTGAAAGCTTGTTTGAGCGTGGACCAGGAGGGACCTCGGGGGAGGGAGTTGATGAATGTCTCAAGTTCAGCTCGTGTCATTTCAGCTGGCCTGCGCCACGGACCCAGAATCGCGTCAAGAACTGTGACTAGGTTTTCCACAGGTTCCTGCCGGGCAATGATGCTGAGAATCCCGCCGAGGTCGTGAATCCGCAGGCCTGCTTTTTCTACTGACATCGTGTTGGAAACGCGGAAGGTGTTGACGTTTGGTCGTTTGATGATGCCTGCGTGCTGGGGCACAGCGATGTCGAGTTGTGGCCTGAGCTTAACCGGGAGTCCACGCAAGTATGCAGCACTATTGCCCGTGACCATTGCATGAGGGCGGCCAGTTGTTAAGGATCTGAGCTGGGTAAACAGTGTCCACCACAGTGGGTCTTGAGTAGCCCACTGCGGAACAGTGACGGTTTGTGTGTGCCGTTTAGACGTGTAGACACCGTGTAATTTTTGCCCGTGCAGGGTCACGGGTTTGAGGTCTGACTGGTTCAGGCCAAGGGTGCGAGCGTCAGAGAGCTTCAGTGGAAGCGCAAGTTCGCGTTGCCTGCTGGTGTGGTGTTCCATGCACTGAAGCTAGCGCTGCCCAGGTCTGGTTACTAGGGGGTGTTTTCGTTCTGTGGATAACTCGTTTGGATACAGTCGAGAACCTGGACTGTATCCAAACGGCCGGATTTTTGGTGTTTTTAGGGGAAAATCCGTGAATGTGGGTGCTTTTGGCTACAGTCGAGTTCAGATCAGGGCCTGGACTGTATCGAAACGAACGGAAGCACCACCCGCTGCAACCCCAAAGGCACCCCAAGGACTAAAGTTGGGGGAGTGGACGCGGAACACATGAACCAGAACACCCCACCGTCGCTGGCCACTCCGCCGGGGGAGACACCCGAAGACGAACAGGCCAGACGCGCGGCGCTAGCCCGCATGCGCGCAGTCGCAACGGGGCTGCTCATCCTGGCAGCCTTGATCTTCATCACCGTCCACCTGTTTACTGACCAGACCGGTGTGTGGGGGTTTGTGTCCAGGGCGTCTGAAGCGGCGATGATCGGTGGCTTGGCCGACTGGTTCGCTGTCACCGCACTGTTCAGGCACCCCCTTGGGGTTCCCATCCCGCACACCGCGATCATCCCGCGCAAGAAGGACGTGCTTGGCCAATCCATGTCGACGTTCGTGGCCATGAACTTCTTGCGCGCAGAAACTGTGGCCCCCAAGATCCGTTCCGCTCAGGTGACGAAGCGTGTGGGCACGTGGTTGGCCGTGAAACGCAATCAGGACATTGTGGTAGAGCGGGCCGGTCAGGGCATTAACTACGTGCTGGCCAGGGTCGATGATTCCGCCATCGAGTCACTCACGCGCAACGTTTTAGTCCCTAAACTCATCGCTACGCACAAGTCGCCCGTGGTGGGGCGGCTACTCACAGAGATCGTGCGGGACGGCGCGCACCACCGGCTCGTGGATCTAGTGGTGTACGAAGCCCACGTGTGGCTGGAACGGAACCCGCAGGTCATTGAACAGATTGTGGGCGATCGTGCCCCAGAATGGGTGCCCAAGTTCGTCAACCGGACGGTCGCCTCCCGCCTTCAGACCGAGGTGTTGGGCTGGGTTGCTGACGTGCGCGACGACCGTTACCACCAGGCACGACAGGCACTGGATCGGTGGTTGCTTGAGTTGTCGCGTGACTTGAGTGAGGATACGTCAATCGCCCAGCGCGCCGAGGTCGTTTTTGATGATCTGTTAGCTCAGGATGGCGTGGTGGAGTCCGTTTTGGACATCTGGACTTCACTCAAGCGGTTGCTGTACGCGGCCGTTGAAGACAGCGATGGTGAAGTGAAGGCGCGCGTTCGCCAGCTTCTTGCTGAAACCGCAGACCGCATGCAAAACGACACTGAGTTTGCCACCATGCTGGACCAGAAGTTAGCCACGACGGCTGGGGATTTGACGGAGTCGTTTGGTCCGGAGCTCGCGTCAGTCATTTCTGACACGATCGCAAGTTGGGACGCCAAGGACGCCGCGGACAAGATCGAACTCTATGTGGGCAAGGACTTGCAGTACATCCGCATCAACGGAACCGTAGTGGGCGCGTTGGTGGGTCTGCTCATTCACGCGGTTACGGTGCTAGTGCCCGGGCTGTAGAGCAACACCCCAGCGCAGGATTCCCGGATCCAGCCACGGAGGTTTTCCCTACCTCAACCTGACGGTCATCTTCCTAGTGGTGTTCCGGGTCCCGTACAACGATAGAAGCATGAATACTTCATCGGTTATCACTGCTTCTGAACTCGGAAAATCCTACGGTAATACTCACGCTCTGCGCGGTGTCAGTCTGAACGTCCGCGAAGGCGAATCGCTCGCCATCATGGGGCCGTCTGGTTCGGGTAAGACCACGTTGCTTCACGCCCTGGCCGGCATGATCTCGACTGACCACGGCCGCGTCCAGTTGGGTACTACTGCCCACACGCAACAGACCGACATCACCGCTCTCAACGAATCTGGGCGCACCCGTTTGCGTCGCGAGGTGTTCGGGTTTGTATTCCAGCAGGGCCTCTTGTTACCCGAACTCACTGCAGTCGAAAACGTCGCCATGGCCGCCATGCTCAAAGGTGCTCAACGCCCTCAAGCCATGGCAATGGCCGGCGATTGGCTCAACCGACTGGGTCTTGCGGAACACAGTTCCAAACTGATCGGCCAGCTCTCTGGCGGTCAAGCGCAACGTGTTGCGATTGCTCGCGCTCAAGTTACCGACCCTGCTCTGGTTTTCGCGGATGAACCCACCGGTGCGCTGGACTCGCAAACCGGCGCCGAGGTCTTACACACTCTCCTTTCCACAACCACCGGCCGCGGCCGCACCTTGATTATGGTGACGCACGACGAAAACGTTGCTGCCACGTGCACGCGAACCGTGCGCCTCCGTGACGGGCAGATTGTTTCAGACACCGCCCCACCTTCCACCTCAGCTGTCTCTCACAGCGGTCCAGCTACCACCTCGGCGCAGGTGCCCCCTCAACCACAGCACCAACCGGCTCCGACCACCTTTTGCCAGGGGCAGCCATGAAATTGCAGAACTCATACGCAGAGCCCGACTACCAGTACGGAGATCACGTGTACTCGCAGACAACATCAGTGACGCAACCGGCACCTAGAAACGAAGCACGATCAAACGTGGATACAAGAGAACCCGCCTCAAACCCGCCAGTCCCAACCCGCAATTCACCTTTCGCACTCACAGCCCGAGTCCTCCCAACCCTGTTCTCATTCCGCAGGTTCACACGCACCCCAACGGTGCTGATGATGCTGGCGTTTGCGGCGACCTCGGCGCTGTTGCTCACAGTGGCCGCTGGAACTTTCGCGATTTTTGCGTGGGACACCTCGGACGAAATTGTCGGTAGCTACCGCATGTTGGCCGCGTTCGCTACGACACTGCTGGTGGTGCCGGCGTTCACCCTGGGCCAGTCGGCAGCGACTTTGGCTACGCGCAGGCAGGACGAACAGCTTTCAACGCTGGCGCTCCTGGGAGCCCCGAGGTCAACCATCGTGGCCGCGGCACTCACCGAACCGCTGGTGGCAGCGACTGTGGGCGCGTTGGCTGGAGTTGTGGGCTACTTTGCGCTCGCCCTTCCGGTCAGTCTGGTGCAGTTGCGCGGCGAACCCTTGGGGTACGGCAACATGATTCTGCCGTGGTGGATGATCTTGGCGACTGTTGTTGCTCTTGTTGCCGTCAGCACGGTGGCAGCTCTGATGGGACTGCGCAAGGTGGTCGTCTCGCCTCTGGGCGTGCGTACTAAGGCACTGTCATCGTCGTTCCCGTGGGGTCGGATTGTTGCCTGTGTTGTGCTCCTGATGTGCGTGGCCGTTGGAATGGCTGTGTCGCGGATGGGTGGTGGTATGGCCATTGTGTTGACCGGGTTCTTAGGCATGGTGCTTACTGGTCTGCTGGTGGTCGACGTTCTGGGCGTGCTGGTGGTTCGCCTGGTGGCACGTATCCGCCGAGGTAGTAAAAACGTCCACGTCATGGTGGCTTCCCGTTTGGTGAGTGCGATGCCTAAGTCGTACTGGCGACGAGTTTCCGGTCTAGCTTTAACCTCGTTCATTGCCACGTTCTGCGGAACTGGGGTTTCGCTGATGCAGTCAATCAAGACGACTGTGGGGAACAATAACCTCACTCGCGAAGACAGCCTGCTGCTGACAGACATGTTTACGGGAATTCTTCTCACCCTGGGAATCGCGTTCGTGTTCATCACGGTGTCCGCGGTGATTAACCAGGCGGCCGATATTTATGACCGTGCAAGCACTTTCCAGGAACTCAATGCGGCAGGAATGGACAACGGGACCATCCGGAAAATTTCCGTGGCATCGGTGATGTTGCCGGTTGTGTGGATTAGCGCTATCTCCGCTGGCCTGGGCTTGTTCTTGGTGCTTCCATTTGCTGGGGCGGCGGTAGTTTTGTCGCCGTATTCGTTCCTCACAATCATCAGCATGGTGCTTGTGGGAGCCCTTGTTGTGCGCGCGGGCTTGGCCGTTACAAACCCGCTTATTGCGAAAGTTATTGCCCGTTCCTGACCTTCCCGAGGTCGGCTACGATGAGTAGGCAATCGGCAGAAAGGTGAGAGCGTGGGTTCGCAGCAGGGTAACGAATGGTCCGGGGACAACTGGCAACGAGCTGAATCGGGTGTACGCACCCCGCCTCAGGATTTGGATGCGGAAACCAGTGTTTTGGGTTCCATGATGTTGTCCAAGGACGCCATTGCTGACGTTGTTGAAAACCTGCGCGGTGAAGACTTTTACAAGCCGGCTCACGAAACAATCTACGACGTGATTTTGGACTTGTATGCGTCTGGTGAACCCGCTGACGCGGTGACCGTGTCGAACGCTTTGTCGAAGTCCGGTGACCTCGCTCGGATCGGAGGGGCAGCGTACCTTCACACACTGATCCAGTCGGTTCCCACCTCGGCGAACGCCATCTTTTACGCCGAAATTGTGCGGGAACTTGCCCTTCTCCGCCGCCTAGTGACAGCGGGCACCCGCATTGTGCAGATGGGGTACGACGCGCAGGGTGACACGGACGACCTCATCAACCGCGCACAGTCCGAGATTTACCAGGTGACCGAACGCCGTTCCAGCGAAGACTATGTGCGGCTGTCAGAAGTGTTGCAACCAACGGTCGAAGAGATCGAACGCTCCGGGTCGCACGACGGCGATACGGCAGGTGTGCCCACCGGGTTCTTCGAATTCGACGAACTGACCAACGGTTTACACCCCGGCCAGATGATCGTGATTGCAGCGCGTCCCGGTGTGGGTAAATCCACCTTGGCGCTGGACTTTGCGCGGTCAGCAGCCATTGACCACGGGCAGACCACAGTGATCTTTTCGCTGGAAATGGGGCGCCTTGAGTTGACCACGCGTTTGTTGTCAGCCGAATCGGGTATTCCGTTGCAGAAGTTGCGCCAAGGGAAGCTCGATGATGAGCGTGGTGACTGGACCACGCTGGCCAACACCATGGGCAAGATCAATGACGCGCCTCTGTTCATCGATGATTCGCCCAATATGGCGCTGACTGAGATACGTGCTAAGTGCCGTCGTCTTAAACAGCAACACGATCTGAAGATGGTCGTCATTGACTACCTGCAGCTGATGACTTCCGGTAAACGGGTTGAGTCACGCCAGCAGGAAGTTTCCGAGTTTTCGCGTTCGCTCAAGCTTCTGGCAAAAGAACTCGAAGTGCCTGTGATTGCCCTGTCGCAGTTGAATCGTTCGTCCGAGCAGCGTAATGACAAGCGCCCCATGGTGTCCGACCTGCGTGAGTCCGGTTCGATTGAACAGGACGCGGATATGGTGTTGCTGATTCACCGTGAAGACATGTATGACAAGGAATCCCCGCACGCGGGTGAAGCGATCATTATGGTGGCAAAGCACCGTAACGGACCTACGGGCGAAATCACCGTGGCGTTCCAGGGAGCGCGTTCGCGGTTTGCGAATATGCCTAGGTAGAGGCTTCGAAAACTGTGTCAGACCCTGGACGTACTGTGTCATAGTAGAAAAGAGGGGAGAGTCATGGGATCAGTAGTTTTCGAATCACTGTCCAAAGAGGAGCTTGAGGATGAGCTTGTGTGGCTTAAGGACCGATTAGGCATGCCGCTAGATGTTGCCAAAGCGATGGCTCAGGCTCATGTCTTGGAAGCCGACAAGTTCCGGATCCTTTGCAGAATCGAAGACTTGCAGTGGCTTCGATCGATGAATTAGAAAAAGTCCCTAAGGAATTTGCCGGACAACTTGCACGTAGTCTCTCAGCATTTGCTGACTCAAATGTTGAACTACGCGCAATTACGTACGAAGAAACACAGAAGTGTGTTGTCACGAACCGTGGCAAAGGGGTGAGCGTCAAAGCTAAGCGGGGTGCGTCGCTTACGTTGACCGTACGCTATAAGTGTTCGTGGGACAGCGAGAGTTCGTATTTGAAGGTTCTGAAGTCCTCTGTAGCAGTAGTAGCGGGGCCGGGCGCAGAGTCAGATCCGCTTTTCCGCTACGAGGTGGTTGCACTATGAGTGCGGTGTACAAAGACGTGCGGTGCCAGGCCGAGATGACGACCTACCTGCTATGTGGCAAGACCACGTCGACGCGTTATGCGAGGCTTGAACAGCGTCAGAACGTAGAGCACCCAAGCTGTAGCAAGAACCACAAGTACCATGATCACAGACCACAAAAGAACCGGATTCTGGACCGCGAGCACGGGAATAAATCGGCCCGGAACGAACGCGGCGAACACGCCAGCGATCAGCGCGCCTAAGTAGCCTCCCACCATGTTCCCCACGTGTGCCGTTACCCGGTTACGACGAATGCTTATCACGCCCAGAGTTGTTGTGATGAAGGTTAAGATCGCGAGTGCATGGAAAATTGTGAAGCCACCTGAGATGGTGTAGATGAACATGCCGGAAACGCACGTGGCGTACATAGCTACAACCCATGAGCGCCCCAACGCTTTGTGCTTAGAGTCTTTTTTCTTGCGCAGCACGTTGACGGGACCGATGAGAACAACAAGGGAAGCCGCGATGGCATGAATCGTGATGACGGTATGAGTGAAACCGGGGTGGACCGTGACCGTGGCCAGAGTGAGCCCGGCGAAGATGCTGTTCATGGTTATAAGATAATTGCACTATCCAACTGGTGCCAACGTAGATAGTCGAGCCAACTTCTACTATCTGATTGAGAGCGTGACAATTGAAACTCGCCGAACTCTCCACCCGTAGCGGAGTCAGTATCGCCACGATCAAATACTGGATCCGGGCCGGGATTTTGCCTGCGGGGGTTAAACGCAACGCGACCACAGCCGACTACACAGACCGACACCTCGCACGCCTGAATCTCATTCACTTGCTACGCGACGACCTCGACACCCCGATTGATGAAATCCGAGAGCTCACCCACCTCATAGACACGCACGCTCCCAACACCCGCATCATGGAAAAGAGTCAGTGCTTAGCGCTGCGGCTGACACATCCGCCACAGAATCAAGACTCGTCAGAGCACCAACGCGTGCGCGCCATTAGCGAACAGCTGGGCTGGCCCGATGTGCCCTCTTGGGCGCGGGAGGAACTGGTGGTGGTCTTACGTAGGCTCGGTGATAAGGGACTAAACGTTGACAACGACTACCTGCTGGAGCACGCGCGTGCGTTTGCGAAAGTCGCGTCACACAACGTTGGCTACGCCTTGACGGCCCGCGAACCGGACGAACTGGCTATTCAGGTCATCCGCGGAGTGCGCTTGAGCCGTGACCTCGAAAACGCTATCAGCGCGCTCGCCCACACCTCTCACAGCCTAAGTCGCTAGCTCGCTCGGCCTACAAAAACCCTACAGTTCGCGTGACAACCGGTGTACCAGCATGTCTAAAGCAACCAGGTTGTGACCACCGTCAGGAATGATGAGATCGGCGTTGCGTTTTGAGGTTTCAACATAGAGTTCGTGCATGGGCTTCACAGTTTCCAAATACTGTTTTTCCACCGACTCAATCGACCGGCCACGCTCCAACACGTCACGTTTAATCCGGCGCAGAATGCGCACATCAGCATCCGCATCCACAAACAATTTGATATCTAAAAGGGAACACAAACGCGGTTCGTGTAACAGCAAGATCCCCTCGACCAGAATCACACTTTCTGGCTGAATATCCACGGTTTCATCTGTGCGGTTGTGAATGCTGAAGTCATACACCGGCCCTTGCACCGGGCGCATCGCCTTCAAATCCTCAATGTGCTCAGCCATGAGATCAATATCAAAAGCGTCAGGTGAGTCGTAATTGACGCGTGTGCGCTCCTCAAACGTCAAATGATCCTGGCGTTTGTAATAGTTGTCTTGATAAATCACCGTGGTGCGCCCAGCAAATTTCTCCGCCAAAGCCTGCGTCAGCGTGGTCTTCCCACTGCCGGTTCCACCAGCAATTCCAATGACGATAGGCACACCCGCTCCTCACCCTGCAAACGCATTTAACTGCAACCAATCTACTGCACTACACTAAATGCTCCACGCGAAAAGCAGTGCCAAATTCGATCACCTAACCGTCACCCAACAGCCAGTCACAGGGCCACAAGTCAATTGCCCACTTCTAACCCTCCAAAGGAACCCATGGATCTTCCCAGCGCACAGCTTGTCCTCCTCCTCGCTGACCTCGTAGGCGTGTTCTTTTTCGCTCTTTCCGGAGCGGTCACAGCAGCACGCAAAAACTACGACATCACGGGAAGTTTCATGCTGTGTCTGCTGGTGAGCCTGGGCGGCGGAATCACCCGTGACCTCATGCTCAACGAAGTCCCCGCCTCCCTCCAGCAACCCATCTACTTGCTACCCCCGGCAATCGCCACCGTCCTCGTGTACCTCATCGGTACACCTGCCCTCCGCACCCGCCGGTCCATCATCTTCTTCGACGCCTGCGGGCTGGGCCTTTTCGCGGTGTCCGGCACGATCATTGCACTCACCCACGACCTCCACATAGTCTCCGCAGTGTTCTTAGGAATCGTCACCGGAACCGGAGGAGGACTTCTCCGTGACGTCGTCGCCAACCAGAACCCTGCCCTGTTCAAAGCCTCCGACCTCTACCTCACCCCAGCGTTTATTGGTGCACTCCTCACCGCGATTCTGTACTCCAATGGAATCTGGTCCTACTGGATCATGTTCGGCACCATTGTCCTCGTTGTCACCGTGCGCCTTCTGGCCATCTACTTCCGCTGGCAACTCCCATCAACTGTCCGCGGCTGGACATATCCACGGTTAACTGAAAAAGCCCGCCGCCTGCGTGAACTCACGCGCTTACGGCGCGCAGGCAGCCACGCCCGAGGTCGTTCCACTCAGCAACACCTCCCACCCTCGCAGGTTGAGGGCGACGACGAGGCCGGACCAGCAGACCCAACTGGTTCAGAAAACTCCGGACCTGCAGACCCAACCGGCCCAGTAACGTAGTCTTGTTATATGAGCAGGTCACTTCGCACACTCACAGATGACGAAATTCGTGTGCTCGTCAGCGACAACTTTGGCCTCGATGTTCAGATGGACCAGTTCTTGTCCGGTGAAATTGCGATCAACGCCCGCGTGACCGCCCAAGATTCGGCCTATGTGTTCAAGGCCGAATACCCTTCACGCACCATGACCCCCGAATACGCCGACTGGCTCAGCACCGCCCACCAAGCGGCATATGAATCAAACGTGCCGGTTGCACGGCAAATCCCGGCCATAAACCCTTTCCAGGCCACTTCAGGAAAATCTTCCGGGTTCGTTTCAGTCGCCCACATCGATGACGAACCGGTGATTGTGCGCCTGCAAAGCTTCCTCACCGGTACTGAAGCGTCCACGGCTGAACTCACCGATGACTACCCAAGCCAGGTTGGCACCCTCGCCGGACACGTGGCCACCGCATTGGCAAACGTGTCCCCGGACCGTGACATGATCCTGCACCCGTGGGCGTTTGAATCCACAGGCGTGAACGTCAAGTTCGCATCTGAGCGACTCCAAACCTGGGAGGCATCCGGGCACGTTCCCGCTGACATCGGCCCGTCGCTCACCCGGGTGCTGGCGTTCTCACGCCACATCGCCCACGAATTTGAAACCACCGTCAAACCTCTCCTCGACGAC
Source organism: Brevibacterium mcbrellneri ATCC 49030 (assembly GCF_000178455.1). Taxonomy (GTDB): domain Bacteria; phylum Actinomycetota; class Actinomycetes; order Actinomycetales; family Brevibacteriaceae; genus Brevibacterium; species Brevibacterium mcbrellneri. The sequence goes on from NZ_ADNU01000018.1 coordinate 46,351, forward strand.
TTCCCCCAGCAGGTCCTCCACCAAGACATCAACGACCAGAACGTGCTGGTCAGTGACGGAAAGATCACCGGTCTGTTGGACTTTGGGGACTGCCGGGTTGCCGCCCGCATGGCCGAGGTGGCAATCGCCTCCTCCTACGTACTCACTATCCGTGGAGGCAGGAGCGGGGAACCACCTCGGGACGTTATTTCCCGCGTAGCGGACGCCTACCAAGATGCCACCCAGGGCACCGACCAGCACTTGACCAGCACGGAGCTTGACGCGCTCGAAACTGCTGCAATCACCCGCCTGTGTTTGGGTGCGTGCACGTGGGCGGCCCGCGTGCTGACGACCCGGCCTCAAGAACCCGCACACGCATATGGCCAGAAGCGCTTGGCTCGCACGTGGCCGGTCATCGAACAACTGGCACAGTGAAACACCAGGCTCAGCGAACAGAGAGGAACAGCATGAATCAGCACAGTCGCCGTCAAGTTTTCAAAGCAACAGGTGGCGTCGCCGCAACCGTTGCGGTCGCCGGTGGGCTTTCGGCGTGCGTCAACGATTCCTCGAACACCGAGGACGCTGAACCGGAAACCGTCGCAAAAGACAAAGTGCCGGTAGGTTCAGGTGTTGTCGCCGGAAGCTACGTGGTGGTTCAGCCAACCAAGGGAGACTTCAAGGCATACACTGCGGTGTGCCCGCACCAAGGGTGCCTGGTGCGGACCATCACGGAAGAAGAAATCGTGTGCCCGTGCCACTCATCTGGCTTCTCAACCCAAGACGGGGCCAAACTGTATGGACCCGCGAATGATGGACTGAAGAAAGCCAAAGTCGCAGACAACGGCGACTCTTTACAAGTGGGGCCGCTGGAAGGCTAAGCCGCTCCAGAGCTAGAACAGCCCCGGCACAAGAAGCCCCAGCTAAGAGCAGCCCCCGCTAAAACAGCACTGGCGCGAACCAGTACAGAACGGCAAGCACAAGAAGAACCGCAGCGGTGATGACTGTGCCAACGCCTTGGCGACTGCCCACTTTCACACCGTCGCTCTGAAGCGAAGCCACCAACTGTGCGTTGTGTTCCTTAGACGGCCATAGTTGCACCACGCGGAACGCTATGAACCCCAGCAGCAGAAGCGCGACGATCCAGGCAATACCCAGTACTCCGTCAAACATAAAGAAGATACGAACCAGCACAAAGTAAATAACTGCCCCGGCACCTACCGCCAAGAGCCCACCGCGGGTGAGGTGTTTGCGGGCTTTGGGCTTACGTTCACCTCGTGTGGGGCGAACACGCCAAGCGAGTGAACCTAAGCCCACAAGCAGAACGAGGACACCAATAAGAGGAATGAGAAGTTGAATCATTTCGTGTCCTCCGCATCGAACAAGTAGTCAATGACATCGTCAGAGTTGGTAGCGGTGTTGTTGAGAACGACCACGCCGTCGCCGTTTGCGTTGAATCCGGCAAATGACGTGTATCCGCCGGTTCCTCCGTTTTTCCAAATCACCGTTGCACCATCCTCTTCTTTTGTGTTCCATGCCAGGCCCAGTTTCTTTGTATCTTCTTCAGCTCGGACCTTTGTAGGTTCAACTGACGACCCCGGCGCTTTCCCGTCCCTGACAGCAATGAGCCATGTGCTGATGTCTTTGGTTGTTGACCGGATTGACCCGGCAGGAGCGTACGCGTGCATGGTCCACGCTCCTGCCGGAAGACCCTTAGCGGTGTACCCCGTGGGGTGGTCAGCTGGCAAGTCTTCCGGCGTACTGGGAACCGTTGTCTGGTCCATGCCTAACGGTTCCAGCAACCGTTCGCGCACCAGGGTGGGGTAGTCCTTGCCGGCTTTCTTGGCAACCGCCTGCCCCAGCAGCGCATATCCCGTGTTCGAGTACGCAATCTCACCCGGTGTGACTTCAAGATCGGAAACCGTGTCGAGGAATTCGCCCAAGTCAGCGGTGTACGGGTCTTTTCGCGTGAAGTTGCTACTCATGCTGACGTTGGTAATGCGGGGGAGTCCCGAGGTGTGCGTCGCCAACTGCTCCATGGTCACCTTCCCTGCGGAAGTCCCCTTCAGTTCGTCGAAAACGTCTTCAACTCGGGTATCCGCGCTGATTTCTTGACGCTCAATCGCGTCAGCAAGCAGGTGTGCTGTGAACGTTTTCGTGATCGAACCGATCTCAAACACCGTGTTCTCATCGGCTCCCCAACCTGCGAACGACGGTTCGCCAGACGGGGGAATGATCGCTACTGCTGCTTCACGTCGATAACCGTGTGACAAGTATGGGCCGGTGGTGTCAAGCACGTGCTGATCGCCGGATCCGCGGTGCGGAAAACCAAACGACCACGGCACGCAGATCGCAGCAACGGCGACAACGACACACGCTACGACTCCAGCTATGAGTGTTCGTTTCATGAGTGCTCCTTGGGGTGGTTGAGGTGAGTCCTGTTATTACTGGGCGGCCAAAATGATGGTGAGAAGGGGAATGACTTTGGATGCTGGGACCTCCCACTGGCCGCGCTTCACAGACCGGATCCATCCCGCTGCGTTGAGCTGGCTCAAGTGGTGGTAAACCTGCCCTGAAGTGCCCACTTGTTCAAGTTCTCCCAACTGCGCCGAGGTGGTAGTCCCGTTGATGATCGCCAACAACAGGGTGAGGCGGATGGGGTGGGCGATGGCCTCGAGAGCAGGCGATACCGCGAAGGCGTCGGTGTCCATGAGGTTTTCAGCAAAGCGTTCGTACTGCCACATGACTGGGCCACCATCGGTTTTTGCCGTTCCTGCGAACATGACCACCGGTTGGTCATAGCGTTTGGACAGTTCGTTGAGCGCCCAAAACTCGTGATCGCCAGATTCCGTGGGTAGTTGCGGCTGTGTGACTTCAGCGTCATGTGAACGCGTGTGCGTCTCACGGGGCTCACCTCTCAACCGATCTTCAACATCGCGTAAGCGTGCATCGAGCCGGGAGAGTTGCTGCGTAATGTCTTCGCGCAGTGCGCGTAGCTCATCGGAAGAAGTACTCACACCCTAATAATACATAATTCCGTAATTACGTAAATAGCCCAATTCCCAGTCCGATAACGAATCCCACCAGCGTGGCGATACACGAAGCCGGCCGGATCATCGACAGCCTGCGACGGAAGCGGTTGCGCACGCTAAACACTTCGTTGGGGTCGGGGCCCAAATCGTTCGAGGTAGCGCGTGTATCAAACACCACGCGGGATGGCGCTTGCGGGTCAATGCGCACCGGGATCGTGGCTCCCGGCCGTAACTTCAATGCGTCAACCGCTGACAGTTTCCACACCAGCTCCGACCTATAGACCCGGCTTGAGCTACTTGCGACGTCCAGGGAGACAGTCAAAGTCTTAAATGACCCGTTCGTTGTGGAGTTCAGGTAGCGAATACGCGCAAGTCCCGGCGTGCCCTCCTGCTCGAGCGCGTTCGCGGTGCTCACACTGATCGCAATTCGCGAAGCCGGCATGGTTCCAATCACCAGGAGAACCCCGCCCATCAGACCAATGAGCAGTGGCCACATGAGCGTGAGAGCTGATGAGTACTGCGGATGCCCCACGTTGAACAGAACGTGGACGGCCCATCCGATGACCGCGCCTAAACCGTAACCCACGCACAACCACAGCGCCGACCGGCCCAATGGCAGGTTTCGGCTGAAGTCTGTCGAAGAATTTGCGCGCACAGTTATCACTCGTCACATGGTGGATTCGACGAAAGTTTAGTGACGCCACACGACCGGACCGCAAACCTGAGGGGTCGCTCCGGTGAACTTCAGTGGGCCCTACACTAGTGGGGTGACCCAAACGTCAGAAAAAGAAGTTCAGCTTGCCACCGCCCCGTGGATGATCGCCCGAGGTGTTTTGGGCGTTATTTTCGCAATCGTCGCCGCGTTCGTGCCTCGTGAACAGTTAGGTTCCGTTGCTCAGCTGGCGCTCCGTGTCGACTTTGTCGACTATCTGCTCATGGGATACATCGGGCTGAATGCGCTCCTTTTGGTGGGCCAGGGTTCCGCCACGAAACCGCTACGCACTCACCTGTGGGGTCAAGCCGTCATTGCGATCCCGGCTCTGGTTTTCCTCATGTTCGCAAGCTACCCCGGTCAACTCCGCGCAGCCGTTATGGGGTGGGCACTCCTGCACGCAGCACTTGAACTGTGGATGTACAAAGACATGCGCGGAACGGCGTCAGCGTCGGACTACCTGTACTCCGGAATCGCACACGCGCTCTTGGGAATTCTCCTACTGTTCGGCAACAATTTCGGAGCCCTCACCATCATCGGTTTCACCTCGGCGGCCGTCCTTATCGCAGGTGTCCTGTACATTCTGGGGGGACTCACGCGACGCAAACAGGGCCGCAAAGACTCTTAACCGCCAACTAGCGCGGACCCTACTCGGGGAAAACCACCTCGGCCTGGGCGCCACCTTCAGGAGCGTTCCGGAACTCCATGCGCATACCCAACAGCTTCGCCTGGCCCTGCGCAATCACCAGGCCCAAGCCCATACCTCCACCGCCGGAGGACACAAAACGGGTGGGCCCCTTGGCGATGATGTCCGCCGGATAGCCCGGGCCGCTGTCGGTCACAATCACTGAGTGTGGCGTGGTTTCGATCCGGATGGGGTCGGCCCCGTGCTTGATCGAATTGGCGATTAGATTAGACACGATGCGTTCAAAGCGACGCGGATCTGTAGTGATCTGCGGGGACGGATCTGCATACACTTCCTGGATCTCGTGATCCACAATGAGCCCAGACGACCGCAGATTCAGGAGCAACGACTTGAGCATGTGGTTGATGTTGACCGTCTCGAAATCCGGCGTGGTGCTCCCGGCGTCCAGGCGCGACACCTCCAGAAGATCCTCAACGAGGGTCTGCAGACGCTCAGTCCGCTCACGCACCAACTCAGCCGGACGAGAATCCTCCTCCAAAAGATTCGCCGCATTCACCAGACCAGTCAAAGGCGTGCGCATTTCGTGCGCCAAGTCCGCCGTAAACCGCTGTTCCGAATCGAGTCGTTCAGCAAGGCGTTCGACCGCGGTATCAACAGCTTCCGCAAACGCGGTCACCTCATCATCGCCGTGCTCAACCACATCAGAGATGCGCACCGTGGTGTCACCTGAAGCGATCCGGCGTGCGGCCTGTGCCCCCAAGGTCAATCGGCGGCTAATCTGACCTGCAACAACAAACCCAATTCCGCCAATCACCACGGCCGAGACCAGCATGGAAATCAGAATCGCACGGTCAATATCGCCAACCAACTCACGCGACTCCGCCGTCGTTGTTCGCACCGAAATGACCGCCGTGTGCGAACCCACCATGATGGGCGCGGCAGCCCACACGACCTCGGTGTTATCAATTTCAGACCGCATGGTCACGGACTGCCCATTGAGAGCAGCTTCCTTAGCCGGCTCAGGCAACGCCGGGTCATCGACTGCTGCGTTGAGCGTGAGAACACCGGTTTCAGAGTAGATCGATGAGGCTTCGCGCAACTGGCTGGAAATGTTGTCGCGCATGCGGTTGTCTTCGGCGCGGGCGGCGGCTTGGCGCACAATAAGACCGCACGTGAGCACCGCGATGACCACACTCGTGACAATCACGATCAGGATTTTGAACCTGAGTGAGGCAGGGCGAAGTCGCATGGGTTACGCGCAGAACCTGTAGCCGAAACCGCGCACGGTTTCGATCATGGCGGCACCGATCTTCTTGCGGAGTCGCTGAATGTGAACGTCCACCACGCGGGAGTCGCCACCCCATTCGTAGCCCCACACGGTGTAGGCGATCTTTTCGCGCGAAGACACGTGCCCCACTTCTTCGGTCAGCAACATGAGGATCCGCAGTTCGGTGGGTGTTAAGTGGATTTCTTCACCGTTGACGTAGACCATGCAACGAGCGGTGTCCAAAACCAAGGTGCCCAACCGGTTCTCGACCCGGATTTCCGTAGACGACTGCTGGCGCGGCGTGGGGTTGGTGTGCCCCGGCGTGGGTCCCAAGACTTCCGGGATACCCTGCGTGTCCAGTGACACGGAGCTCTCTTCTTCCGGCTCCTCCGACTGAGGAGAAAAACCCATCTGCGCGCTTTCCGCAGTAATGAAGCGTCGCACCACCGTGCGAATGCGAGCGTTGAGCACCTGCATGTCGAACGGTTTGGTCAGGTAGTCGTCGGCGCCGGCTTCCAGCGCCTGAACAATGTCGATGGGCTCTGAGCGCGCAGAGATGACAATGATGGGCACATTGGAACGTTCCCGGATAGCACGAGTGATGGACGCGCCGTTCATGGTGGGCAACATCAGATCCAGCAAGACAACGTCGGCGCCCTGCGACGCAATAAATTCGTATCCGTCGCGGCCATCTTCAAATCCGGTGACGGTGTACCCAAAGCGTTCGAGAGCGAGTTGCGTGGTCTCACGAATCACCTCGTCGTCTTCGACAAGAACAATGTGCACGCGCGCCCCCTTTCACAAGCTTTAACTAATACTAGTCCAGCCGAGTCTAGTTGAGTTGGCGTCAAGTTTTAATCAAGTCGGCTGATACGTTGGCCCGCTTCAAACTTTCCGTCGTGGTAGCGGAACACGCGCACGGCCCATCCAGACGGACAACACGGTTCGTCATTGGGTTTAAACACGGACTCTTGCGCAACCAGCGTGCCACCTCGCCCGGGTGTCACGGTGAGTTCGTTGCCCACCAAGATGAGCTCGATATTGGGTTGCCCTTCGCGTTCACCAATCACCACAGTGGCAAACGACTTACGGTCAGCCGGCGTGTTGATCTTGGCCATTTGAAACTTGTCGCCAAGAACAACCAGAGCCGGGTCCATTTCCATACATGATTCACACGCCAGCACAATGTCGTGAATCTCATCAAAGCCCTTGACATTGCTCACCGACGGGTTTTGTAGGAGTTCGTCGCGGATTTGGGTGGCGCTGAAGGGTTGGTCGCGGGGTCCCGCTTCCGAGGTGGGAGGGGCTTCTGGTGCGTTGTCGACGTGTTCTTCTTCGACACGCAGGCTGGTATCGGGTCCGCACGCCGTGAGTGAACCAGCAAGTCCCAGGGTGCAGAAAAGTGCGCATAGAACGGTGACGAGAGTTCGATAAGAAGAGCGGAAAGACGCCTTGAAGTGCGCGGGAATATACGGCGTCGATACCATGTTCTCAGTGTAGTGACGAAACATGTGAAGAGAAAATGGTGAAGGTATGACTTCCGCGCACAAGCGTCCGGTCGCAGCTCCGTACAAACATGCAGTGATTTTTGGAGTGATTTGCGCTTGGGTTGTTTTGATCGTGACGATCGTTTCGATGGGCGCGTGGAAATCGTCTCAGGCACTGTTGCTCGCCGTGGGCTTTTCCGCCGGAACTTTCGTTGTGGTCACGCTGATCGCTATGGGTCTCAATGCGGTGGTCGCCAAGCAGCACCATGAGAGTGACACGCAAGACGGCCCCGTGCTGCACTAGCGACCCGCGCTCCAGCACCTGTTCGTGGCACACATGTGAAGCACACAAGTGAAAAGGAGTAAGCGATATGCCAATCAGTACTTTTTCAGTTTCCGGAATGACCTGCGAGCACTGCGTACGTGCGGTGAAACAAGAAGTCGGTGACATCAGTGGCGTCACGCAGGTCGAGGTTGAGCTGGGCACCCCGTCGACCGTGACCGTGCAGTCGACGGAACCCATCAGTCACCAGGACGTTGTAGCGGCAATCGACGAGGCCGGATACGAGGTCGTCTAAATGTCTGGCACGCGTACACGCGACGTTGAACTCGACATCACAGGAATGACGTGTTCGTCGTGTGCCAATCGAATCGAAAAGAAACTCAACAAACTCGACGGGGTTCAGGCTACCGTCAACCTGCCTCTGAACTCCGCTTTGGTGGAAGTCGGTCCAGACGTTCCCAACGACCTGCTCCTCGCGACTGTCGAAAAAGCCGGATATTCGGCCACGGTTCACAACCCAGTCGATCCAGTCCCGGACAACCCTGACCCCCGAGGGTTCAGGCCCCGGTTGCTGGTGGGTTTCATTCTGGGTATCCCCGTGGTCGTCATTTCGATGTTCGTCCACTTCCCTGGCTGGCAGTGGGTGGTTCTTGCGCTCGCCCTGCCCATCATTACGTGGGGCGGTTGGCCATACTATGTGGCTGCGTATAAAGCCGCCCGAGGTGGTTTAGGGACCATGGATACGCTCATCACCTTGGGTGTATGGGCAGCCTGCGGATATTCGTTCTACCGGCTTATCCGGGCAGTGAGCACACAGGGTTTTGCGATTTCACCCCACGAATACGTGTGGTTTGAATCGGCTGTCGCCATCATCGTGTTCATCACGCTGGGACGCCTGATCGAAGAAGGAGCAAAGAACCGCGCCACGCGCGCACTCAAAGAGCTACTTGAACTGGGAGCGAGCTCTGCGAACGTCATTCGTGACGGACGCGAATGGAAAGTCCCGGTCGAAAAGCTCAGCGTGGGTGACGAGTTCCGCGTGCGGCCAGGCGAAACGATTGCCACCGACGGTGAAGTGATCAGTGGCGAATCCGCAGTCGACGAATCCGCTCTGACAGGTGAGCCCACTCCGGTCGACGTAGGTCCGGGGTCCACTGTCACAGGCGCGACGATCAACACCACTGGATCCATGGTTGTGCGGGCAACACGCGTGGGGGAGGACACTGCCTTTGCCCACATTGCTAAGCTGGTATCCCGCGCTCAAACCAGCAAACCAGCCATGCAACGGTTGGCCGACAAAATCTCCGGAATTTTCGTCCCCGTCGTCATCGTCATTGCGCTCCTCACGCTCATGGTGTGGGGCGTCAAGGGAGACTGGACCGGTGGCCTCTACGCCATGATCGCCGTCCTGGTCGTTGCGTGCCCGTGTGCTCTGGGACTGGCAACCCCCATTGCTGTCGTGACCGTTTCTCAGCTGGGATCTGAAAACGGAATTGTGGTCTCTGGGCCAGAGGTTATGGAGCACGCACGCAAAGTGACCACCGTTGTGCTCGACAAAACCGGCACGCTCACACGGGGACACATGCAGGTCGTCAGCCACGACCTCGGCGAGCGTGAGCTCACCCTTGCCGCGAACGCTGAACGCAACAGCGAACACCCCATTGCGCGTGCGCTGGCCGAAGCCAGCACGGAAGAACTCGACGTCACCGACTTCACCAGTATCCCGGGTGGGGGAGTGCGCGCCACGGTGGACGGGCACTCCGTTTTGGTGGCTCGCCCGCAACTTGTGAGCGAAGAAACTGGCGCGCAGATTCTGCCAAGCGACACCACGCGAGTGGCAGTTGCTATCGACGGGAATTACGCGGGTGTTGTCGACGTGGCTGACACCATCAAAGACAGTTCAGCCCACGCGATTGCCAGCCTGCACAAGTTGGGACTGAAAACTGTGATGCTCACCGGCGACGCCCCTGGACCCGCCAACGCCGTTGCCAACGAACTGGGTATTGACACGGTGATCGCGGACGTTCGGCCTGAGCACAAGCTCGACCACATTGATCAGCTACAAAAGTCCGGTGAGCACGTGGCCATGGTGGGCGACGGAGTCAACGACGCAGCCGCGTTGGCCCAGGCCAACCTGGGGGTAGCCATGGGCGAGGGGACAGACGCAGCGATTGCCGCCTCGGACGTCACCCTCACCCGTTCAGACCCCGCCGCCATTCCCGCCGCGATCCGCTTAGCCCGCATGGGCGTTGCACTCATCAAAGTCAACCTGTTCTGGGCATTTAGCTATAACCTGGTCATGATCCCATTCGCGATGTTCGGAAAGCTCGACCCCATGCTCGCGGGTCAAGCGATGGCGATGAGCTCGATTCTGGTGGTTCTTATGTCCCTTGTATCTGTGGTTCCCATGTCGCGGGTGCTCGAACGAACCATGCAGGGGAACACGTGAGCACCACTTCAAAAGCAGGGTGGATGCCCATGGGCGTTGCCGGGCGAATCCTGGTGGCGTCGTCCGTTTTGCTTTTGGGAATCGTGATCGTGATCTCTACGGTCTTGTACATCTTCTTTTCGGACCGGCATTCGCAGGACGAAGAAGAACGCGTGGTTTCCACCGCCGTGGCCGTCGCTACTACCGTTGATCTGCACAGTATGGGACATTCCCAGCTTTCGAGAACTCTGTCGGAACTCAAACGGCTCAACGAGCTTGACCTCTTGGTGTCCGTTCCGCTCAGTGAACTGAAAAAGGGCAAGCCCGGTGTCAGCGACCCGCAAGGCGCGGTGGGCGATCACGATGCTGACCGAGCGGGAACTCAGGTGCACACTGGTGGCAACTTGGACGAGGTGCCGGATTTTTCCCTCAGTGTCATACAACAGGTTGCTAATGGAGACACCGTCACCGTTTATCTGCCCGATGAACACGGTGGAACTCTCTACACACTGGTGGGAGTCAAACCCACTCCACCGGGTTATCAGCGTGCCGTGATTGTCGCTGGGATTGACAGGTCAACGGTTCGGGCAAGTTTCCAGCCTGTTGGCAACCTATTGATTGCAAGTGGGGCATTTACTTTTGTGCTGGGAACAGCTGCGATTTGGCTGACATCGCGAGGACTTAAACGTGTCACTGGGGACTACGGAACAAAAGAACTGGCACATCTGATCGCGTATTACAGATCAGTTTTGGAGGCCGTGAACGACGGTTTGCTGTTGGTTGACAGAAACGAGGGGATCGTTCTGTATAACGACACTGCTCGTGAACTCTTAGGGCTACCGGTAACAGATTCGTCTATTCAGTTCGACCAAATACCCGTGCCCGAAACGCTCCGCAACCTCATTGAATCCGGCAGGTTAGTGCGCGATGAAATCCACTACACCGCGTCTCGCGTGCTACTTGTCAATCAGCAGCCCGCACGTGAATATATGCACGATGAACCCAATGTCGACACGTGGGTGGTCACGGTGCGTGACCACACTGAACTGCGAAAACTCACTGGTGAGCTGGTGTCCATTCGGTCTTTCTCGGATTCTTTGCGCTCGCAGACGCACGAATTCGCCAACAGGATGCACATCATTGCTTCGCTTATTGAGACAGGAAACCCAGAAGAAGCACTTGAGTTTGCTACCCAGTCTGTCGCCCACACGTCTACCGCACCGGAAGATCTGCTGGGCGGGTTCAATCAGCCGGTGATCGCAGCGCTTGTGTACACCAAGCTTGCTCAAGCTAAAGAAGACAACATCGAACTGCACGTTGACGCGTCGAGTTTAGGAAGCACGATCCCTGGTGATGAACGCGACCTAGTGACAGTGCTAGGTAACTTGCTCGACAACGCTTTCGACGCGGTGAACCGCCCGGACATTCCAGCCGACCGCAAGAAGGTGGAACTCACCATGTCAGGGTCTACCGCCTCGGGATACACCATCACCGTGCGCGACGACGGACCCGGAATCCCCGACGACACCGTGGACAACATTTTTGAACGCGGATGGTCAACCAAACACGACGGCGTCGAGCACGACACAGGGCAGGGGGTCAAAACCGACGGATCGCGTGGAGTGGGACTCGACATTGTGGTGCAGGCCGTCAAGCGGTTAGGTGGCGCAATTGACGTAGACGGCGGGCTCGGAGACGAAGCAGACCAGGGTGAGCTACGCGGCGCTGAGTTCTCCGTGTGGTTGCCCGGCGCACCAGATGTGACCGGTTGATGGGGTGGTTTGAGGTGATGTCTTCTGTAACTGCAGGTGTATTGCCTCTGTTCTTCTATATCGCTACTAGGGCCATTATGGAAACGACGAGGTTGTTGAAAGCGTGAATGAGAAATGGTGCTTTCATCGTTTTAAACCAGAATCGGGCGAGTGTGAGTGAAGTCCCTAAAAATAGGGTGTAGGTCATCAAAGGCGGAGCGACGTGAGCCAAAGAGAAAACTAATACTGAGATCAACCCTGCTACCCACACAGGTGTGAAGCGCTGGAGCCAATCAAGTAGAGCCCGTCGGAAGAAGATTTCTTCTAGAAACGGTAGGGCTATTCCGGAGCAGAAGACTACTGCAATTTGTGGGACAATGCCCAGGTGCATGCTTTCGTCGAGACTTCTTTCTCCAGGTGCTACCTCGAATAGTGAGCCGACAACGGCAGAGGCGGTAGCACTTAGGAGGAGTGTAAGCGGTGCCCACCAGAGTAAGTGCCACAAGGAACGTGAGCTGGTTCTGAACCCTAATTCAGAAAGGGTCCACTTCATTCGGTGGCGCAATCCAAACCATAGAGTGCCAAGTCCACCCACTGCGCCGAAGACGGCAACGCCAAAGGCGATCCATGAACCGGACTTAACGATAAATCCTAGAAACAGTCCGCCTACTAAAGCTCCGGCACCCATGCCGAACATGCTGAGTACGGCCCAAACTAGATGAGGCAATAGAACCGCAGGAGGAAGCGAATAAATAGGTACCGCGGGGGTCCAACTTTTCTCCATACATAACTATTATGTCCGGGATCTACGCGGAGCTCAAAACTCCGTGGGATTGCTCGGTGAAACGCATGTAACTGAGTGACAACCCGATGTGTCGTGCCTGGCACACGAACACGTCTCTCGTGTATCGAGCGTTGGATATAGTTCGAAGCAGGAACACCTGGTCGTGCAAAGTGTAGGAATCAATGTGGCGTAGTAGTGAACAGAAGTTTGGCGTGCTTGTCGTCGAAGATGAAGAGGTCGCTGGACGTGCACACGCGAACTACGTGAGTCGTCTGGACGACTTCTATGTCGTGGGTATCGCCAAGAACGCTAGCCAAGCCTTGGCGGTCATGTTGGGCCAGGTTCCTGCGATCGATCCAAAAGCGATTGACCTGGTTTTGTTGGATATGAACTTAGGCGACGGACACGGGATTCAGTTACTTCGAGCATTTCGGACACACCGCGTCAATGTAGACGCGATTGCAGTGACCGCTTCCCGCGAATTCAACGTGGTACACAACGCGAAAAGCTTGGGCGTTTTCCAGTACATCGTCAAGCCGTTTACCTTCCCGGTGTTCCGAACGAAGCTGGAAGCCTATGTCGAATACCGACGCTCACTCGAAGACTGCCCAGAAAAGGCGTCGCAACAAGAGATCGACGCTCTCATGTCAACGTTTTCATCCGAACCCAAGGTCCGTCTGGCCAAAAAAGTTCCAGCCGATATTCAGCACGCTGTTCTTGCCGCTTTGAAAGGAGGGCAGGCTCTTTCGGCGGCCGAAGCGGGAGACCTTCTGGGGGTATCCCGAGTCACCGCTCGCAGGTACTTAGAAGCGATGGCCAACTCTGAAATTCTGAAACGTCAGCCACGTTATGGTTCTGCCGGTCGGCCGGTTCTGGAATACACCCTGCCGGACGGCGCAGAGTAACCCGCACCTCGTGGCGGGGCGCGCTCTACCCCGGCGAGCACTGTGGCTCGCCCCGCCCAGCCTGGAAGCTAGCCAGGCTGGAAGGTGACGGTCATGCGCGCCAAGCGGCCACCTCGGTGCGGGCCAAATCAGCAGCCACACCCGTGTACGTTGCAGGTGTCAACTGTGTCAACGCTTTTTCGAAGTGAGCCGGAAGACCAAGACCTGCGATGAACTCGCGTATTTGTTCCGGCGTAACACGGTGACCGCGCGTGAGCTCCTTGAGCTTTTCGTACGGGTTGTCCATGCCTGGAACGCCCAGGAGGTACGCCGCGCGCATGACTGACTGGATGGGTTCAGCCAAGACCTCCCAGTTGGAGTCGAGGTCGGCGTTGAGAGCGTCAGTGTTGATCGCGAGGCGACCCAAGCCCTTGACCAAGTTGTTCAGCGCCAGCACCGAGTGGCCGAACGCTACACCGATGTTGCGTTGTGTGGTGGAGTCGGTGAGGTCGCGCTGCAAGCGGCTGGTGACCAGTGTGGAGCCCAACGAGTCCAGTAGCGCGCAACTGAGTTCCAGGTTCGCTTCCGCGTTTTCAAACCGAATGGGGTTGACTTTGTGTGGCATCGTGGACGATCCAGTGGCGCCTTCAACCGGGATCTGGATGAAGTAGTTCATCGCAATGTACGTCCACATGTCGGTGGCCAGGTTGTGCGCGATGCGGTTGAAACGTGCCAGGTCAGCGTACAGTTCCGCCTGGAAGTCGTGGGATTCGATCTGCGTGGTCAACGGGTTGAACGTCAGGCCCAGTTTCTCCACGAACGTCTGCGCAACGTGTGGCCAGTCAACACCTGGGGCTGCAACCGTATGAGCTGCATAGGTTCCGGTAGCGCCGTTGATCTTGCCCAGGTATTCAGTGTTTTCGATACGACGGTACTGACGAGCCAAGCGGTGCACGAACACCGCGAACTCTTTACCCATGGTGGATGGGGTTGCAGGCTGTCCGTGGGTGTGGCTGAGCATAGGGGTGTCAGCCAGGTCTTCAGCCATCTGAGCTAGGGCGTCGATGAGCGCGCGTGCGCGTGGCAACCACACGTCTTCGATAGCACCTTTGAGGCCCACAGCGTAGGACAAGTTGTTGATGTCTTCTGATGTGCAGCAGAAGTGGACCAGTTCGCTCAGATCGTCTGCACCAATGTGTGACAGTGCCTCCTTGATGAGGTATTCGACGGCTTTGACGTCGTGCACAGTGACGGCTTCAAACGCTGCAAGTTGCGAAATAGTTGAGTGGTCGAACGTTTCGACGAGCCCACGCAACTGGCGCTTTTCGTCGTCATGGAGTTCGCGAACACCTTGGAACACATTGGATTCGAGCAGGTGGATGAACCATTCCACTTCCACGTGAATCCGGTTGCGGTTCAGGGCTGCTTCCGAAAGGTAGTCAACGAGTGGGGCGGCGTCGCCACGGTAACGGCCGTCGAGTGGGCCCAGAGCAATTGCGGGGTCAAGGTCAGCAAGAGTCACACGAGTCATACCGCCATTGTTTCATGGCTCTTGAGTAGCCAGAGACGTGTGGACTGTGCGGTGTTGGACTGGCAGGTGCCTGTGGAGTGCGCGGGGGAGTGTCCAGGGTGGTGGGTTGAGGTGGGGTTTTGTTCCGCCGAGGTCGTTCCTGGGCGAGCGTCCGGATGGCCCTCAGTCTGTGGATGGGCGGGTGCTTTCCACAGGCGGTGATTGTGTGGTGGTGCTCCTGAGCGTGGAAGCGGATTCTGTTTTGCATGGATACTTCATTTGAAATTGCGATCAAGGAATGGATGCACATCGCAGACACCTTGCGCACACACGGTCATCAGACCAGCAATCTTCAAGGCGTCGCGTGGCACTCGATTTCAGCTGACGCGTTTAAACGTGACGTGGAAGCCCGGGCAACAGACTTTCACACGGCCGCGAGTTTAGCAGAAAGAGTGAGTCACGCGCTTGCGGTTCACGGGCAAGCCGTTGAAGCGGTGTCGAAGGTGGTGCTGGGCAGATGATCGTAGGAATCAACACAGATGTTTTGGATGACTTTTCAGATGAGTTGACGCGCTGTTGGCCGGAGTCGATGCGACCCCAGGACCCTAAAAGTGACGGTCCGCGCGAGTTCCATCAATACGTGGTTCACGCGTTCTTGGGTGTCATGAACGTAGCCGAAATCGTCGCTCATGTGCGGTTCACAGGTGAACATGACATCAGGTGCTGCGCGTATATGGCCGGTCCGACATGTGTGGCGCTCATGCAGTACGCCGGTGATGACTGTCCCGAATGTGTGGAGAAACGTCACATGGTGGTGGGCTACGTGATTCAGCCTGCGTACTTTCCCGTCCTGTGCTCTGAAAACGTCCTGCCTCAGGGACATATGAACATCACGGGTCTGATCCGTCCTGGGCTGGCGGTTCTGGAACGAGCCGGGCAGAAGATTCCTTGGTCTGATGCCCCGTTAGCGGTGACCGGTCAGGCTCCAAGTCTGCAACATTCAGTTGAAACCGCGGTGCGCGCTCACATGCGCAATGTGGGGATGTACATCGACACCGTGAATAATGCGAGCACGTGATGAGCGGCGGGGCACGAGGTGTCAGCGCCCACCTCGACGACATGGAGAAGAAAGCGGACGAGCTGGAGCGTTTGGCGCGTGAGTTAGCGCTTGTAGGGACGCGCTCGCTAGTAGCGCAGGGTGACCTTGAACTGGGAGTCAGTGTCATTGCGTCTGTTCCCACCTGGCTGGAAGTGCGTCAGACCATGGGCGAATTCACGGTGTTCGTGGGGGCGAGCGCCACGCGACTGGAAGCTACTGCAGTGGCCTTACGGGCCAGTGTCAGAGCGTATCGGCAAGCTCAGCAGATCAGCGAGCGCATTATTGATGATGCTCTCACTGCCGTGGGCAATATCGCGGGGCATGTAGCGCGAGGAGCTCTCTTTCTGTTAACACCAGCGGTGATAGCGACGTACCTTCCCGTGCTTGCGGTGGACCTTCAAACGAACCTGGTTCGCAGGGTGTTGGGGCATGATGGACCAGACTTCGTTTTGA
This sequence comes from Brevibacterium mcbrellneri ATCC 49030, assembly GCF_000178455.1. Taxonomy (GTDB): domain Bacteria; phylum Actinomycetota; class Actinomycetes; order Actinomycetales; family Brevibacteriaceae; genus Brevibacterium; species Brevibacterium mcbrellneri. The sequence continues at coordinate 62,663 of NZ_ADNU01000018.1, forward strand.
CGCGAACACTTGCAAAAAACGCTCGTGATATTGCGCAACGTGGCATTGACAACCTCACTCAGAAGGCATTTACGCACCCTGAAGTGAGCCGGCCGGTCATCGAGTACGTGATCCCCGGTTTTGTCGGAGGGTTCGTGGGACTTCCACCCAATATCCAAAACCTGTTTCGCACACCTCACTCCTCAGAACAGGTCACCACAATGATGGTGAACACGGGATACACGGTGGGGGTATTTGATTCGAGCGTCACTGTGACCAAAGTGGGGGAGTCACGTGAGCTACAGACGCACCCCACTAACTTGAGCGAACTGTACGCGCGTCAACGTTCCGTACATTCGGGAAAAGACAATGGCCAGGTCCGAGTCGACAAGGTCCGCGGAGCTGACGGCGTTGAACGTGTGGTTGTGTACGTGCCCGCGACAACGGACTGGTCAGTTGGAAGTGGGAATGGCACTGACATGCAAACGAACCTGGAAACTATAGCGGGCAAGGACTCAGCTATGCGAAAGGTTGTTCGGCAGGCACTTGAAGATGCCGGAGTAGACAGTTCAACCGAGGTCATGATGGTGGGGTACTCCCAAGGCGGAATCGTCGCCATGTCACTGGCAGATGACCCAGACTTCACTGCAAAATACAACGTCACCACGGTTGTGACCGTGGGGTCGCCCGTTTCCGACTACCGGGTTCCCGACAGTGTGGAAGTGTTGTCGATCGAACACGACCACGACCTCGTTCCCCAACTCGACGGGCGGAAGAACCCAAACCAACACAACTGGACAACCGTAACCACTTCGCCACACCTCGGGCAGGGCCAACAAGCCCAAGACGCACACAGCGGTGACGTTTACGCGGACGCCATTTCAGGGATCGAAGATGACCCAGACGTTCAGGAATTCAAACGTAAACGAGGCGAATTTTTTGGGGGCACTGTAACAGAGTCACACCAATATGAAGGAACCCGTCCGTAGAGTGGTGCGAAACACGAGTTTCAGTTAGATTATGTATCACCTTATGAAATAGCTCACTTTGGACTTGCGCGCCACAAGCTGCGGTCCACTTCGTTTGGCTGACTTAACCCAAGGCCCAGCCCTGACGCTAAGGAGAAGGCATGACATCGACGTCAAATCCAACCACGGGTGTGGACGATGTAGTCCAGATGCTAACGCCCGACGGAACTCGCGTACCTAACAGCGACTTCGACGCATACGCCCACGAACTCACCGTTGACGATCTCAAAGGCTTCTACCGCGACATGGTGCTGATCCGGCGCGTCGATGCCGAAGGCAACGCTCTCCAGCGCCAAGGCCAGTTGGGCCTGTGGGTGCCACTGCTGGGGCAGGAAGCAGCACAGATCGGGCTGGGACGCGCACTGCGCCCACAGGACTACGTGTTCCCCACCTACCGGGAACACGGTGTTGCCTGGTGCCGAGGTGTCGAACCAGAAACGCTGTTGGGAATCTTCCGCGGACAGAACCACTCCGGCTGGGACCCCAAGGACAACAACTTCAACGTGTACACGATCGTGATCGGTTCACAGGTCATGCACGCGACCGGTTACGCCATGGGCGTGCAGATCGACGGTGCGGTGGGAACCGGTGACATGGACCGCGACACCATTGCCGTGGCCTGCTGTGGTGACGGTGCCACCAGCCAGGGTGACGTTTCAGAAGCACTGACCTTCGCTGGGGCCTTCCGCGCACCAGTCCTCTTCTACATTCAGAACAACCAGTGGGCCATTTCCGAGCCCAACAAGGTGCAGACCTCGGTCCCTCTCTACACCCGTGGCCAAGGATTCGGTGTGCCAGGTGTGCGCGTCGACGGAAACGACATTCTGGCCGTGTACTCCGTGTGCCGTGCATACGCCGACCGCATCCGCTCAGGTCAGGGCCCCATGCTTATCGAGGCATACACCTACCGCATGGGAGCTCACACCACGGCCGATGACCCAACCAAGTACCGCGACGACGCCGAGGTCGAGGCATGGAAGCCAAAAGACCCTATTCTTCGCGTGCGCAAGTATCTCGAAAACACTAACGACGTGGACGCGGCGTTCTTTACCGCAATCGACGACGAAGCCGACGCTTTGGCAGAACGCATCCGAAGCGCGTGCGTCAACATGGAACCACCACCGGTCGATGAAATCTTCGACTCGGTTTTCGTGGAACCACACCCGATGATCGAAGAAGAACAGCGCGAATACAAGGAATACCTGGCCTCGTTTGCAGACGTAGAAGGGGACAACTAACAATGACAACAATGCCCCTTTCGAAAGGCATCACCGCCGGTCTGCGCAAGGCCATGGAAGACGACCCCAAGGTTGTTCTGATCGGTGAAGACATTGGAAAGCTTGGAGGAGTTTTCCGTGTGACTGAAGGTCTGCAAAAAGACTTCGGAGAACACCGCGTCATCGACGCACCACTGGCTGAATCCGGGATCGTCGGATCCGCAATCGGAATGGCCAAGCGGGGCTTCCGCCCTGTAGTCGAAATCCAGTTCGACGCGTTCATCTTCCCTGCGTACGACCAGATCGTCACGCAGCTCGCAAAGATGCACGCCCGTACCCGTGGCGCAGAAAACCTGCCTGTTGTCATCCGCGTGCCCTACGGTGGTGGAATCGGGTCCCCTGAACACCACTCGGAAAGCCCAGAAGCTGTTTTTGCGCACCACGCCGGGCTCAAGATCATGAGCCCTTCCAACGCGCACGACGCTTTCTGGATGATCCAAGAAGCGATCCACAGCCCCGACCCTGTCATGTACTTCGAACCAAAGCGTCGCTACTGGTTGCGTGGCGAGGTCGACGAAGCAAACCGCGGTCTGGACCCGTACAGTGCACAGATTGTGCGTCCAGGAACCGACCTCACGTTGGTCACGTACGGCCCGCTTGTCCCCACCGCAATGGACGTGGCCGTTGCTGCCGAAGAAGAAGGTAAGTCACTCGAAGTTATCGACCTACGTGGGCTTAACCCCATCGACTTCTCCGTGATCGAGGACTCCGTCAAGCGCACCGGGCGTCTGGTTGTCACTCACGAAGCCCCCGTGTTCTTAGGCCTGGGATCAGAAATCGCTGCCCGCATCACTGAACGCTGCTTCTACAACCTGGAGGCGCCCGTTATTCGCGTGGGCGGATTCCACACCCCGTACCCTGGTTCCAAACTCGAAGAGCACTACCTCCCTGACCTCGACCGCATTCTGGATGGCGTGGACCGCGCCCTCGCCTACTGAGAGGACTACATGTCTAACGAATTTAACCTTCCCGACGTCGGAGAAGGGCTCACTGAAGCTGACGTCGTTTCGTGGAAAGTAGGCCCCGGCGACACCGTGACCGTCAACCAGATCCTGGTCGAAATCGAAACCGCTAAATCGCTTGTGGAGCTCCCCAGCCCACAGGCCGGAACCATTGAAGCGATCCTGGTGGAAGAAGGCGAAACCGTAGAGGTGGGTACGCCCATCGTCCGTTTTGGTGGCGCTCAGGGAGTAGCAACTCCTAACACCGCGGAAGGTGCCGAACAGAACCAGTCCGCTGGCGATGAGGAAAGCGGCCCCAACCTCGTGGGGTACGGAACCAAAGCCAGCTCCACAAAGCGGCGCCCACGTAAGGGGGGTGCAACGCCAGCTGCGGCCACCTCGGCGAAGGCTGAACCAGCACCGGCACCAGCGCAGGGGGCATCCGCAACTGCCACAAGCGCGCCTGCGGAGACCCGTGCCTCAACACCATCGAAGCCACTAGCCAAGCCACCTGTGCGCAAACTTGCGAAGGATCGGGGGTTCGACCTGGGCGAAGTCACCCCAACTGGACCCAACGGGCAGATCACCCGCGAGGACGTCCTCAACCATGGGACCACCTCGGCGCAGGGAGCCGCGGAAAGCCACGCCCAGACAGCCGCCCCGGTAGGAAGCGGTGCCCTGGACGGCACGGAAGAACGCATCCCGTTCAAGGGAGTCGTCAAATTCATGGCTCAGGCCATGGTCGACTCCGCGTTCACGGCCCCGCATGTCACCGAATTTGTGGACGTGGATGTCACCGAAACCATGAACCTGGTGCGGAAGTTCAAGGCAAACGAAACTTTGGGCGAAGGCGTCAAGGTCTCACCGCTTCTCATCCTGTCCAAGGCCGTGTGCTGGGCCGTTACGCGGAACCCGCGGATCAATTCCGCTCTTGACGGCGACTCGATCGTTGTGAAGAAGTACGTGAACTTGGGTATTGCGGCAGCCACGCCACGTGGGCTGATTGTGCCAAACATCAAGAACGCGCACGCCATGGGCTTGAGCGAGCTGGCCACCGAACTGGGCGAACTCACTCGCACTGCGCGGGCTGGCAAAACCACGCCAGCGGATCAGGCAGGCGGGACCATTTCGATCACCAACATTGGGGTTTTCGGAATCGATACCGGAACGCCGATCATTAACCCGGGTGAAGCAGCGATCCTGGCGTTTGGCCAGATTCGTAAGCGGCCGTGGGTCGTGGGCGACGACATCGTGCCACGCGAGATCACCACGCTGGGTGTTTCCGCAGATCACCGAGTTGTCGACGGAGAAGTGATTTCGAAGTTCTTGGCCGACGTGGCTCGTGCCATGGAAGACCCAACACTTCTGCTGGTGTAAAGCGCACCGAGGTCGTTCTTGTTAGGGTGACTGCCTCAACAACATGTGTGGGCTACGGAAATGATTTCCCGTGGTCCACACATGTGTATCCGGGCTTAATCGCGCAGTTTGGTGGAGCCGTCGGGGCCCTTCGTGTGGCTTAGGCGCTTAGCAAAACAGTTATCGCGGTCAAGTTTGAACTCTTCGCATTTCTTCAACGCCGGTTCGGGGGAGTCATACCCGGTGGGGATGACGGTCACCCAGTAATCCTTGACGCGAAAAGACGACCAATCTTCACTTTTTAGCATGGCGAGTGTGCCGTACGTCTTTTCGTTGTCTTGGTACTCCTTCAGTATCTTGGAGTAGTCCCACTCTTCGTCGCCCGCGTTGTCGTTGGGCTGTTTGGCAGACAGTTGCACAACCCACTTTTCCTCCAGTGCACTGAGCTCAGATTTGCTGTCAGAAACAATCGTTTCGAGTTCGCTCTTCGCCTGTTCGTTTGTGGACTCGGGCTCGTCTGGAGAACTGGGAGCGTCATCGGACTTGGTTGCCGGTTTTCCCTGTGGCGGTGTGGGTTCCACGCCCTTGTTGGGACCCAGAAGAACAACCCCCACTGTGATTAAGAGGGCGACAACAGCAATTGCTGCCATAGCTGACAGCCACATGGAGCTTTTAGATTTCCGAGGTGCCGGTGGCGGCGTAGCTTGGGTCGGTTGACCATGTAGCTGGCTGTGCGCCTGGTTGTGTTGAAGACTTTGCGGAGAAGGCTGCTGTGCTGAGTTCTGGGACGGCTGGATAACCTGCCTTTGCTGCGCAGGTTGGGCCTGTGGATCCGAGTTAGCGGTCTGCCGTTCGAGGTACTCGTAATACGAGGAGCTGTCGAAACGATTGCTGACTGCTGGACGGATCCGCGGCCGTGAGCCGTCACCGTTGTGCATGCTCTTAACCTTCGCACGGCCCGGAGCAATGAGCAACTACCAGTTGGTAATACACGTGTGTCGCGGGTGAACCCCATGGCAGCGTGCTGCGAGTGGCGTGTCTGTTTGTCATGTGCGAACTTGCGGTGTATGTGGGTTTCCACTTAATATGAATGACTGTTGTGTTGACCATTGGTCAACTGTGCTCACACTGCGAACAACGAGCTCGGCCCTCTCTCACAGGCCATCAGCTTTTCCCCGCTGGTGTGACATCTGTTTTAAGCGAGCCATCCAACTTGCTTAAACACGGCCCTCACCGGGCATTAACGTCACCGCAAGAAACCATAGTCATGCTTAAGCGTGAAGGATTCGGCCCGGTGAACCTGATGTCTAATTAGTGAACTGGAGGAGAGACATGGCAGCTGTCTGCCAGGTAACCGGGACCACCCCCGGTTTCGGACACAATGTGTCCCACTCGAACCGCCGCACCAAGCGCCGGTTTGATCCGAACATTCAGAAAAAGAAGTACTACGTACCGTCCCTGCGTCGCAACGTCACGCTGACCGTGTCTGCACGCGGAATCAAAGTCATCGACCGTCGCGGAATCGACACGGTTGTTGCCGAACTCTTGGCTAAGGGAGTGAAGCTCTAATGGCAAAGGCACAGGACGTACGCCCAATCATCAAGCTCAAGTCAACCGCTGGCACGGGTTACACCTACGTGACGCGCAAGAACCGTCGCAACACACCCGACCGTCTCGTCATCAAGAAGTACGACCCAGTGGTCCGCAAGCACGTCGATTTCCGAGAGGAGCGCTAATTCATGGCTAAGAAGTCAAAGATCGCTCGTAATAGGCAGCGCCTCGAAATCGTCGAGCGCTACGCGGAGCGCCGCGCAGAATTGAAGCGCCAGCTCGTCAGCCCAGACTCCACCGACGAACAGCGTGAAGAAGCACGCCTGGGACTCCAGAAGCTCCCCCGTGATGCTTCCCCAGTTCGTCTGCGTAACCGTGACCAGGTAGATGGTCGTCCACGCGGTTACCTGCGTAAGTTTGGTCTCAGCCGTGTTCGCTTCCGCGAAATGGCACACCGAGGCGAACTCCCTGGTGTCACCAAGTCGAGCTGGTAGTCTGAACTCCGTTACTATCGGAGAAGCCGATTAACCGTCCTATCAGAGGAGAACACTTACATGGCTAAGAACCGCAGCGAACTCGTAGCTGAAGTAGCAGAAAAGACTGGCCTCACCCAGAAGCAGGTTTCGGACGTTCTGGACGGCGTTTTCGACTCGTTCGCAGACGTTGTTTCCAAGGGTGAAAAGCTCACCGTTCCCGGTTGGCTCTCAGTTGAGCGCACCGAACGTGCAGCTCGCAAGGGTCGTAACCCACAGACCGGTGAAGAAATCCAGATTGCAGCTGGCTACTCCGTTAAGCTGTCAGCTGGCTCCAAGCTCAAGGCTGCTGCTGGCAAGCCCTGATATGTAAACCTCTACGGTTTTGTGTTGAGTTGCTCCCCGCCTCATGGTGGGGAGCAACTTGCTTTTCCGGCCGAGGTGGTAACGCTGTGACCCTGCCGAAACTGGGCACGGTATCCTTATGCGTATGCGAGTATCTGCTATTCAGCTCGGTTATTCGGACAGTGAAAGCCTCGAGGATCGCGTTGAGCGTGCTACCCACATGGTGGAATCTCAACGTGAAGCTGATCTGATCGTTCTTCCAGAACTGTGGGCGCCCACAGGTTTCGACTACACCAAGTGGGGTAAGGCAGCTCAAGCAGTAGACGGCCCTGTGATCGAACGGATCGCCCACGCTGCGCGCTCAGTGGGCGCATATGTACACGCCGGATCCATCATCGAAGCAAGCCCCCACGCGCTGGACCGGCTCAAAGACGCCAACTATGACGTCAAAGCCCTCCCAGTGCTTGCTGACGACGAACGCGGACTGTGGAACACCTCTGTCCTTATCAACCCTGACGGGCAGATCCAGGCGACCTACCGCAAGATCCACCGGTTCGGGTTCGGGTCCGGGGAGCCTAAACTCTTACAACCCGGAACCGAAATCGTGATTCCCACGCTCAACATCGACGGCCGGGAAACCAAGTTCGCACTTGCCACGTGCTACGACCTGCGGTTCCCAGAACTGTTCCGCCAAATGGTCGCACAGGGCGCAGAAGGCCTCATCATCCCGGCTGCATGGCCGGCACCCCGCGTGCGCGAATGGTCTGCACTCTTGCTCGCCCGATCCATTGAAAACCTGTTCCCCATCGTCGCGGTCAACACCGCCGGATACCACGGTGGCACGCAGATGGGTGGGCATTCGGTGATTCTCGACGCTGCTGGCCTACCGTTGGCAGAAGCAGGCGAAGCGCAGACCATCATCACTGCGACCATTGACCTCGACGCGACCGAGGCCCGCCGCGAACGATTCCCCGCGCTGGACGACCGTCGCCTCAACTACACGCTCAACTAACGACCACCTCTGACTCAACGACAACACTCACTGAATGACAACACTGACCACCCGGACTGACACGAAAACCACCGCGACCGCCTCGGGAAAGGGCGCACGCACATGGGTCATGCCCATTTACGTGGTATTTGGTTTGCTGGGTGGGGCTGCTGCGATGGTCCTCACCGGGGCGTGGGCACCCACCCTCATCGGTGATGCCGGACCACTAGCCAGGCTTGGTTTGCCGGTTGCTAAATTCGTCTTTAACTCAGCGATGACCCTCACTGTGGCAAGCCTCATCATGGCCTCCATGGTGTTTCCTCGCACAGATTCTGTGCCACGAGATCGCAAGAAAAGTGCGACACGTGAAGAAGACCTCGACCTGGCATGGCTGGGGTCTGTGCAGATCGCGCAGGTGGCATCCGTTGTGTGGACTGTGGCCGGTGTTGCGGTGTTGGTGCTGGCCTATGTCTCAACCGCCGGCGGACAAGCGTATGCTGGCAACTTTTCTGCACAGTTGGGCCAGTACGTGAGCCAGGTGGATTCGGGGCGGCTGTGGCTCACGATTGTCCTCGCCTCAGCTGTCACTTCCACGGTGATTTTCGCGGTGCGGAGTTTTGCCGGTATTGCATGGGCCACCGCTTTTTCGCTTTTCCCCCTCATCCCATTGGCACTCATGGGTCACACGGTTGGAGCGTCCGGGCACACGCAGGCTGTCAACAGTCTGGGCCTGCACCTTTTGGCCGTCATCATGTGGGTGGGTGGAATCCTGGTGTTGGCGCTCTTGGCGCCTCGCCTGATTCACCGGGCCGATCTGCGCAACATCGTGGAACGTTACTCGCAGCTGGCCCTGGCCGCGGTTCTGGTGGTGGGCTTTTCGGGTTTCATGAACGCAATTCTGCGCGTGAAATCCTTGAGCGACTGGCAAACACCTTATGGCATGCTCATCATCGCCAAAACCGTCGCCACCATCGCAGTCGCTGTGATTGGTCTGTGGCACAGGAAGTTTGTGATCGGGCGTTTGGGTGAGTCGCTCAACACGCGAGCTCAGCTTCGTGCGAAGCGTGGTGCTCAACCCACCGCTGACCAGGTGTCGGCACGGGTCGAGTTCTGGCGACTTCTCCTGGTTGAAACGGCGCTCCTGGCAGCAACGTTGGGGGCTGGGATCGCACTGGCTCGATCGCAACCACCCATTCCCCAGGAAGCACCTCCAGCTCCCACGCCGGCGGAAATTCTGTCCTATGAGTCTCTTCCCCCGGAACCCACGTTCTCCAACTACTTCACCCAGTGGCTGTGGGACCCGCTGTGGCTGGTCGTCGCGGTAGGCGCCTCGTACCTGTACATTCGCGGCTATCTGGCGATTCGTAAGAAGGGCGGCGAATGGCCCGTTATGCGAGTGATCTGGTGGATTACCGGTATGGCGCTGTTGGTGTACGTGACGTGCGGTGGTCCCGTAGTGTACGGTCGCGTGCTGTTCTCTGGACACATGATCCAGCACATGCTTTTGGTCATGGTGGTTCCCCTGCCCATGGTTCTGGGCGCGCCAATCACGCTCCTCATGCGGGCGGCCCCTACTCGGCAAGATGGGTCCCGAGGTTTCCGCGAGTGGATCTTGCTTCTCATCCACTCCCGCTATTTGAGGTTTTGGGCCCACCCGATTGTCGCGTCAATCAACTTTGCGGGTTCCCTGGTGGTGTTTTACTGGGGTGGTCTCATGTGGCCAGCACTTAAAACACACGTGGGCCACGAGATTATGATCATTCACTTCTTAGCAGCCGGGTACTTGTTCTCTGCTGCCCTTGTGGGTATTGACCCAGGAACTAAGCGTTATCCACCAGCGATTTCGTTCCTCATTTTGCTCATCACTATGGCGTTCCACGCGTTCTTCGGTATCTCGATTATGGGTGCTACAACACTCATCGAAGGCGATTGGTTTGGAAACATTGGACAAGAATGGATTGCAGCGATAGACGATCAGCAGCTTGGTGGCGGTATCGCTTGGGGAATCGGTGAGATCCCAACGTTGCTCATGGCAATTATTGCTGCGATCCACTGGAACCAGCAGTCCGAACGTGAAGCGAAGCGCCGAGACAGGTCGGAAGACCGCACAGGCGACTCGGAACTTCGCGCCTACAACGAAATGCTCGAACGTTTGAATAAGGCGCAGAAGAGGTAACCCTCTGCGCACATAAGCACACTGGCTCTGCGAATTAGTAGTGCGTGAAGTTGCTGACATCACATGGCTTGTGGGGTTAGCTTTATGTACAACATGTATATACATGTGCGTGTGCACAATGACGTGATGGAGTTTCAATGAGCACGCATACTCAAAAGACGGCCGATACGAGCACGCTTTCGCGCGTTGTTGCGGCATCCATGGCAGGTACCGTCGTCGAATGGTACGAATTCTTTTTGTACGCCTCGGCCGCAACCTTGGTGTTTAACAAGATTCTGTTCCCACCAGCCGACGACCCGCTCACACCTATTCTTCTCGCGTTTGCAACCTACGCAGTCGGCTTCATCGCCCGCCCTATCGGCGGAATAGTGTTTGGTCACTTTGGCGATAAGCACGGACGTAAAAAACTGCTTCAACTGTCGATCATCTTGGTGGGTGTTTCGACATTCCTGATGGGTTGCTTGCCAACTTACGCAGCGCTCGGTGCGATCGCTCCGATCCTTTTGGTTCTCTTGCGCTTTGTTCAGGGTTTTGCCGTGGGTGGCGAATGGGGCGGAGCCGTTCTCCTTGTCGCCGAGCACTCGCCTAAAGAGAGTCGCGGGTTCTGGTCCTCATGGCCACAGTCGGGAGTGCCCCTGGGTAACCTGCTGGCAACGGCTGTTCTGTTTGTACTCACGGCAGTTCTGCCTGAAGAACAGTTCATCTCATGGGGTTGGCGCATTGGTTTCTGGCTCTCCGCCGTTATTGTGCTGATCGGTTGGTACATTCGCACCCGAGTGTCGGACGCCCCGATCTTCCAAGAAGCCCAAAAAGAAATCCACCACGAAGACAAGTCCTACGGTTTCTTCGAAGTGTTTAAGCGCTACCCTCGCGGAGTGTTCTGCGCTATGGGCCTGCGTTTGGTGGAGAACATTCACTACTACCTGGTGGTGACCTTCTCGATTACATACCTGAGCACTCAGGTGGGCATCAAGTCGCACGAGATTCTGGGCTTGCTCCTGGGCGCCCACGCGATCCACGCAGTGTGTGTTCCGTTCGTGGGACGCCTAGCTGTATGAGGCCAGGACGTTGTTGACGCGAATTGGCACGAGCGTGGCCGGCGGCTGACCGTCCGCGGCACCGTGCGGGCGGTGGTAGTTGTAGTGCAGGTTCCAGCGCTCGAGGGCGTTGGCGCGTTCGTCTTCTGAGGTCCATGTCCGTGCATAGAGGAACTCTTCGGCAAGGATCCGGTTGTACCGCTCGATCTTTCCGTTGTGGCGGGGCGTGTAGGGCGTGATCCGTTGGTGCCGCGACCCGGCCAGTGCATCGGCGAACGCTGAGGCGCGGTAACAGGATCCGTTGTCGGTCACGATCCGTTCGATGTGCGTGATGCCATGAGCCGCGAACCATGCCCGCGCTCGCGCGAGGAACGCAACGGCCGTCGCGGCCTGCTCGTTCGGCAAAGCCTCGGTGTACGCGAGGCGTGAGTAGCCGTCAATCGCTGAGTGGAGGTAGACGTAGCCGGCTCGCGTGCCGCGGGTTTTCGTCCGCGCGACGGCGCGAGCTTCCGGGCTGTCCTTGCCATGAGCCCGCCATCCGCCGCCATCGGGGATTCGGACGACCTTCTTGACGTCCAGGTGAACCATGTGGCCGGGGCACCGAGCGACAATCTTCCTCGCTTCGCGGTTACTTTCCCCGGTCGGGTCGATGAAGCGGCGCCGGTTGAGCTGCAGGTCGGTGAGGATGCGACTCACCGTGCGCCGACTGATCTGAATGCCGACCTGTTCGAGCTCGAACGTGATCCGAGCCGCTGACCACTTGTGCTCGCGCCGCATGCGTTCGACTTCGCGAACAACGACGTTGGGGGTGGCTGTCGGGGATTGCTTAGGCGTCGATGAGCGGTCGAGCAGACCGACCTCACCGAACTCACGATGGCGATGGACCCACTTTGACGCGGTAGCGCGGGAGATTCCCATCTCAGCTGCCACGTGAGCGATCGGCCGGGTCTTGCAACGCTCGACCAGCCGCCGACGTCCCTCGACTGACAGTGGCGAGTTGCGGTGAGTCATGCACGTCCTTCGAAGAATGTTCCAGTCGAGTCGCTGAGTCCCGGACCAAGCCCCCCATTCAGCCGTCGGCTACTGACCCTCGTGGTCGCCGCCTGACACGCCGAGCCCGACGTTCGTGGTGTCGCAGCAGGCCTCCGGCGATTCGGAACTGGCTCGACGCCGCCTATGGGCGGCGCCAAGGGCGAGTACTACGAGGAGGGAGATGACCGCGAGCGCCGCGATCGGCGCCGTGTGAGCCTGAACCCAGCCGGACAGGGTCGTTGAGAGCCTGGCGACACCGCCGGCACGGCCGGTCGCGACGAGGTTGTTGTCGGCGGTGGCGGCGGGCCACCAGTACCACGCGAGGTAGACGCCGGTGAGCAGCAAGACGGCGCCGGTGATCCGGGGGCCATAACTCCCGAGGCGTGCGACGTGGCGGGTTAGGCCGGTACCCGCGGCGGTGGTCGCGAGTGCGAGCAGCAGCAGGATGCTGGCTGAGCCGGCGGCGTAGACACCGAAGACCAGCAGCAGCCCCGCGTAGCTGGCGGTGGCCTGTGCCTGGGCGATGACAGCAAGGATCACTCCGAAGGTGCACGACAGGGAGGCGAGGGCGTAGCCGATCCCGAAGACCAGCATCCGGGCGGTTGGCGGAGGCCTTCGGTTGCTCGGCCGGTGATCCGGGGCAACCGCACGGAGATCGAACGGCCGGCCAGCATCCACAGGCCGAGGAGCACCAGTAGGACGCCTACGGCGAGACCGAGTTTGGGCGCTGCCTGGATCAGGCCCCGAGCCCCGGCGCTCACCAGCAGGCCCGCAGCTGCGAGGGTGCCGGCGAACCCGATCGCCAGTGCGATTCCGGACCGCAGGGCCCTCAGCAGCCGCACCGGGACGGGCGAGGCGTCAGCGTCGCCGAGGGTCTGGCTGATCCAGGCCGGCAGCAGCGCGAACCCGCATGGGTTGACCGGCGCCACCATGCCGGCGGCGAAGGCGAGGCTGAGCAATCCGCCCATGGATCAGGCTCCGGCCTTGACGAGTTCGGCGGTGATCGTCTTCGCGTCGGGCTCGGTGGCACGGAAGGTCACCTTGCCGTCGCCGTCGATGACGATGAGGGTGGACAGGGCGGCAACGTCGAATCGCTGGGACAAGGCGGCACCCTCGTCTATGGCGGCCGGGACGTGTTCGGCGTCGACGTACTCCATGAATCCCTCGATGGTCTCCTTGGACTCGCCGGGGTCCATGTCGACGGCGAGGAAGCTCGCCCCAGCACCCGACTTCTCGGCAGCGGTGGCGGCCTCGCCGAGGGAGCGGACGCCTTCAACGCATTCGCCGCAGCCGACGGAGAAGAAGAACACCGCGGTCGGCTTCCCGCTGGCGGGCAGGCTGACCATCTGGCCGTCGATGCTAGTAACCGCCGCTGGCGTGCCCGCATCTGCGGCTGGTGTGGCGTCGGTGTTTCCGCAGGCGGTCAGAGCCAGGGAGCCTGCAAGCAGGAGGCCGGCGACCGAGAGGGTCGCGCGGCGGGTGCGGGTAAGCGTCATCGGTTCTGGTCGTCCTTCGTGTCGCTGGGGTGGGTGGAGTTCACAGGCGGGCAACAGCCATGCCTGGCGTTGTTGCCGCCGCTGCGGCGCCGCGTGGTCGCGAGGACCGCGAGCACCAGGACGGCGATGCCGGTGCCGATCACCCAGGGGTTGCCGAGGAACCCGCCGACACTGGCCAGCAGACCACCGGCGAGGAGCAAGGGAAGTAGGGCGCAGCAGGCGACCATGAGCAGCGCGGCCCCGGCTCCGAGGAGCAGGCCGCTGCCTCCCGGTTGGTCGTCGTGGTTGGACTTCATCGGAGTGGAGTTCCCTTCGGTGTTCTTGGTCAGCAGCGGCAGTGGCCGTCGTCGGCCACTGCCGCGTTGGCCTGGAACTGGTTGAGGAAGCCGGTCGTGAGGTCGGTACCGATCCGATAGGCAACGGCCACGGGCACGACCTCGGCGCGGGGGTGCTCGGCCAGCCAGCCCGCGGCGTCCTCATCGGAGGTGAAGTAGTGGACCTGGTTGCAGAAGGAGGACCGGATCGAGGTGATCTGGTCGGGGTTGACCAGCGACACCACCGCGGTGGCGGGTTCGACGCTGGTGACGCCGGCGACGGGGTCGATGGTGACCCGGATCGGCTCGCCGCTGGTCGGGGAGACCGACTCCACGCTCGCCGCGCGCTCGAGCAGGGTCGGAAAGATCAGGGTGTCCAGGCGCACCAGGTGTAGAGCTCCTCACCGGCCACGGTGAACCGGTGAGGGGTGGGGCGCAGGGTGAGGCCCTGGCCGATGATGCGGCCCTGGTCGTCGTACTCGGTGTCCGGCACCGCGGCCAGACCCGTGCGTACGGCGTCGACCGGACGGCCGGCGGCCGCGGCGAACTGCTCGACGGTGACCGGGCCGCCCTCGACGATCAGCCGCAGCAGCGGGATCAATAGGACGGCGTCAAGGCCGGTCTCTTCGGTGTTGTTGAGTCGTTCGGGCAGTTGCGTCGTGAGCTCCGACATGGCGGTACCTTCTTCATGAGTCGGGTGGAGGCTGTCGGCTGCGGGTCACGCGCAGCAGGACAGCTTGGAGATGTCGGTGGTGAAGGCCTTGGCGGCGATCCGGATGCCTTCGGTCATGGTCAGGTAGGGCGCCCATGCGTCGGCGACCTCGGTGACGGTCTTGCCGAGGATGTGGACACCGGCGGCGGCGAGCTCGCCGGCGTCTTTGGCGACGGCGGTGAGGCCGAGGATCTCGCCGGTCTCAGCGTTGGCGACGATCTTGATGAAGCCGCGGGTGTCGCGGTTGACCAGCGCCCGGGGCACGTAGTCCAGCGGCAGGACGCGGCAGTCGCAGCGGATCCCGGCAGCGAGCACCTGGGCCTCGGTCATCCCGACCGCGCCGATCGCCGGACTGGTGAAGGTCACCCGCGGCAGCCGGCTGTGGTCCACCGACCGCTCAGCGCCAGCGAACGTGTTCTCAGCGACCATGTTGCCGTGGTGGGCGGCGACGTAGACGAACTCGGGGTGCCCGGTCACGTCGCCGGCTGCCCAGATCCGGGGGTTGGAGGACTGCAGTTGGTCGGTGACCACGATCTCGCCCGTGTCGCCGGTCTTCACCTCCACCGCATCGAGGTTCAGCCCATCGGTGACCGGTCGGCGGCCGAGGGCGACGAGGACCTGTTCGGCGTGGAATTCCTGCTCGCCGCCGGAGATGTCAGCGGTGACAACAACCTGGCCCCTGACGTCGTCACGGGCAACGTGGGTCGGGACCGCACGGCGGACCACGCGGATGCCCTCGTCGGCGAAGACCTCCTGCAGCGCCTTGGATACCTCCGGCTCCTCCTTCGACGCCAGCCGGGAACGAACCAGCAGGGTGACCTTCGACCCGAGCCGGGCGAACAGTTGGGCCTGCTCCAAGGCGACGTAGCCGCCGCCGAGCACCAGCAGCGAGTCGGGAACCTTGGTCAACTCCATCGCCGTGGTCGAGGTCAGGTAGCCGGCCTCCTCAAGACCGTCGATCGGTGGGGCCCATGCGCTGGCGCCGGTGGCGACCAGGTAGTGATCAGCGTCGATCGTCTCGACCGCACCGTCAGTCGCGGTGACCTCAAGAACGGGCGCTTCTGGCGTGCCGGCGAACGCAGCGTCGCCGTGGCGGATCTGCCAGCCGTAGGCGTCGGCGACGTCGACGTACTTCTCACCCCGAAGTTCCTCGACGAGGTCCTGCTTGCTGCTGATCAGCGCGGGCATGTCCACGTCGTCCGCTGTGGTGGCGATCCCCGGGAAACGGTTGCCCGCCTCGGCAGCGGTCTGGCGGGCTTCAGCGGCGGCGATGAGCGCCTTCGACGGCACGCAGCCGGTGTTCACGCACGTGCCGCCGAAAGTGCCGCGCTCGATCATCACCACCGACTTGCCGAGCGTGGTCGCGCGGATGGCGGCGGCGAACGCGGCGCCACCCGATCCGATGATCGCAAGGTCGTACCTGGACTGCATCCCGATTCCTCCCCTGAGTCTTGAGAATTGCTCTTGATGCAGCCACAATGGACCTTCCAGTACGGGGGAAGGTCAAGTGCGACCTGTGACACATCGGAGACCCAGATGAGGATCGGCGAACTCGCCGAGGCGGCCGGCACCACCGCCAAGACCCTGCGGTTCTACGAGGAGCAGGGCCTGCTTCCCGCGGCCGAGCGCACCGCGTCGGGATACCGCGACTACGATCCGGAAGCAGCGACTCGGATCGACTTCATCCACCGCGGCCAGGCTGCCGGACTTACCCTCGCGCAGATCAAACAGATCCTCGACATCCGCGATGGAGGCGAGATTCCCTGCGGCCACGTCCGGGACCTCCTAGACGTTCGTCTGAAGGACATTGAGCGCCAGATCTCGGATCTCGTCTCCCTCCGCGACAACGTTGCCGCCCTCCGCGACGCAGCCGCAGAACCCGAACCCGAGACCTGCAACGCCGACGAGGTCTGCAGGTACCTGTAGCCAATCCGAGATGACGCGCGCAGAGGCGGAGCCTCCTGCCGCGACCTTCCTACGTGACCACAACGTTATGGCCAGCAACAGTTGTTGCTGGCCAGGATGTTGTTGATGCTTCTTGGGAACTGCGGCGCAGACGGGTAAGCTGAGCCGTATGTCGAGCCCTGAATCGGACACTCAGGGGCTTTCGGTCACGCCGTCAGCCCCTCACCTCAGCTGAGCCCCTAGCTCTGCCGCCCAGTACTGCACGCAGCACGACATTCGGGTGTTTCTTCGGGCGCTGACCGTGGTGACGAGACGTTCTCTTGTTCGTACTCTCGCTTCGGAGCTATCTCGATGCCTTTCTCTCTCTATCTTCTTGCCCTGGTGGTCTTCGCCATGGGTACTTCCGAGTTCATGCTCGCTGGCCTCGTGCCCGACATCTCCACTCACTTCGGCGTTTCCTTGGGGACTGCTGGCCTTCTGACCTCGGCATTCGCCGCAGGGATGATGATCGGCGCACCTGCGATGGCCGCGCTCACTCGTCGCCTCCCCGTGAACGGGACACTCCTGGGTTGCGTGATCGTGTTCGCGCTGTCCCATGTCGTAGGCGCACTCACGCCGGACTTCACTGTTCTGTTCGTCACGCGCGTGATCGCCGCGATCGTCAATGCGGGCTTTTTGGCGGTCGCGCTGGGAGCGGCGACGCAACTCGTGGCACCGGACGCCAAAGGTCGGGCCGTGGCGGTTCTGCTGGCGGGTACCACCGTCGCCACCGTCGCCGGTGTCCCCGCGGGCGCTCTGCTTGGTACGGCACTCGGTTGGCAGTCGACGTTCTGGGCGATCGCTTTTCTCTGCGTCCCCGCTGCGATCGGCATCGCCGCGGGCTTCACCACTCGAACTGACAGCTCATCAAGGGAGGATCCGTCCTCGACGTCGCTGCGGGTGGAGCTGGCGCAGCTTGCCTCTCCGCGCCTCGTCTTGACGATGATGCTGGCTGCCCTGGTGAATGCCGGGACCTTTGCCACACTGACCTTCCTCGCGCCGATCGTTACGGAGACCGCCAGTCTGAGCCAGTGGTGGGTGTCGGTGGCGCTTGTGCTCTTCGGCGTCGGCTCCTTCATCGGTGTCACCGTTGCGGGACGGCTCTCGGATGCCCGACCTCGCGTCGTCATCGTGGGCGGTGGAAGTGTTCTTGTGCTCGGGTGGCTCGCTTTGGCGCTCTTCGCGACGAACCCCGTTGCCCTGCTCGGGCTCGTTTTCGCTCAGGGAGTGTTGGGCTTCGCTGTCGGGAGCACGCTGATTACGCGAGTGCTCTATGCGGCGGCGGGTGCGCCCACCATGGCCGGGTCATACGCGACAGCGGCGCTCAACGTGGGCGCAGCCGTCGGTCCCGTACTTGCCGCTGCCGCACTCAGCGTTACGCCGGGCGCGCTCGGGCCGGTTTGGGTGGCCGTCTTCGCGACCGCAACGGCATTGCTGCTCGCAGTTCCGCTTCTTCGACTGATTGCACCTGTCGAGAGCGAAGCGGTCAAGTGACGCACCCAGACTCACCCTTGACGGTCGAAGGTTGTCCCCGGCTCATCGCGCGTTGTCGGACTTGACCTCTCGCGCATGTCGCCGCCGAGATGGGCATCTCTCGAGCCACCGCATCCAAACGGGTTGGACGCTACCGTTGATTCGGTGAACTCGGCTTGCACGACCGTGCGTCTGCACCTATCCGCCAGCCAACGGCAACGCGGAACGAACTCGTGATGATTATCGAAACCATGCGACGTCACCACAAGTGGTCGGCTTCACATGGTGCACATCGACGTGAATGAAGAGCGGACACATCCCGAACGGCGGTGCCGATTCCTGCTAGAATTCCTCCCATGAGTTGGCAGCAGCGATTTTCCAGCCCCCGGCCGGGTAACGGCCGCGGGGTTCTCGACGTGCGCCTATAGCTCACTGGGTCTCCGCAGGCGCGGCCGGGGGTGTTCTCCTCGTTCATCAGCCCACGATCCTGTTGGAGACTCTCATGGCTTATGCCGATTACTTGACCCCTGAACAACTCTGCCGCGCCCTCGACCTCCGGGATCTCACCGATCCCGCCCAGGGCGAGCATGCCATCCAAGCTCTTCTGAGTGCCGTCGTCGCAAGCCTCGAATACACCTGGGGCAGCACGATCCGGTACGTGCGCAGCTCTCCCATCGTCTCAATCACCGCGAACTACGACCGCCTCGGTTACGCCCGAGGCGACGTTACCCGCGCCCGCCGCTACACCCGATACATCAGCCCGACGGCCATGTTGCGCAGCCACATGAGTGCGGAGCTCCCCACCGCGCTGGAAGCCTACGCCGGCTGCGGAGATGTCGATGAGCTGATCGTCGCGCCGGGGCTCGTGTATCGACGCGACGCCGTCGACCGCAGCCACGTAGGAGAACCTCACCAGGTCGACCTCTGGCGCATCCGCAGCACACCAGACACCAGAGACGAGGACATGCTCGACATGATCGAAGAACTGGTCGATGCCGTTCTCCCAGGAGCCGAGTGGAGGATCACCGAAGCCGACCACCCCTACACCGTGGGCGGGCGTCAGATTGATGTTCGACATGACGGTGAATGGCTCGAACTCGCCGAGTGCGGACGCATTCACCCAGAGGTGCTGCGCGGCTCAGGGCTCGACCCCGAGCAGTGGTCGGGACTGGCGCTCGGGATGGGGCTCGAACGGGCGCTCATGCTGCGCAAGGCGATCCCGGACATCCGCTATCTGCGAGCCGCCGACCCGAGGATAGCCGAGCAGATGCTGACCCTGGAACCGTGGCAACATGTATCCTCGCTGCCACCGGCCCGACGTGATATCTCCGTAGTCGTCACGGACGAAGAGGACGAGGAGACCCTTGGCGATCGCATACGCACGGCGCTCGGTGACGACACTGACCTGATCGAGACCGTCGCAGTGCTCAGCCGTACCGAGCATGAGAACCTACCCGAGACCGCACGAGCGCGGTTGGGGACGCGGCCGGGGCAGGTCAATGTGCTGCTGCGGATCGTGCTTCGCCCGATCGACCGCACACTCACCGCAGATCAGGCCAACTCGATCCGCAACACGATCTACCGCGCCGTCCACGAGGGGCCGGTGATGGAACTCATCTGAACCCGATATGCCTGCGTTGCGAAGGCTCCCTTCAACTCTGACCGGATGCGGCGATCACCAGCGTTACGAGTGCGCCAGTGCTCAAGACGGTTCGGGTGTGGTTCCATCTGTTCCAGGGAGCCTCGAAACCCTTGCGCGTGTCGCGGAGCCGCTGTGCCGTGTCTGCGGGTGCCCGGTCGAGCGCGCGGTTCAGCGGCACGTTCCCGGCGGCAGTGATGCCGAAGGAGAGCACCGAGCAGGCAGCGCCCACGACGAGCCATCCGAAAGCCGAGACGTCCTCTCGGCCGACGGCCAGGATCGCGCCTGCGACGGCAGTGAGTGGTGCGACGAGGAAAACGCTGAGGAACCAGCCGTTCAGGATTACCCCGTTGATGGCGCGAAAGGCTCCGACGTAGCTGCGATCGTCGATGTGTCGGAAGCCGGGGTTGATCGCACAGGAGAACGCGAAGAACACCCCGGCCAGCAGTCCGTTGGTGACGACACCGGCGACAAGCACGGACGTGAAAATACAGTCGAACACAATCGTCACCCCAAGCCGGAGGTGAGCAGACGATCGATCGTGACCTCGAGGCTCGACTCCCCACGGATAATGCGGTCTCCGCGCGGGGCAAGCAACCCTTGCTCGTCAGCCCGGTACAGTTCGGCGAGACTCTCGGCAATATGCGGACGGAATCCCGCATTGACCAGTACCTCGATCCAGGTGTCCTCGGGCATCGTCGCAACGTGCAGCTCGCGCCCGAGGGCGGTACCGAGCACCCTGGCGACATCGCGTTCCGAGTAGGCAGGGCCGACGATATCGACGCTCTCGCTGCGAGCTGGCGGGGAGAGCAGCATCTGGGCCGCGGCGACACCGATGTCGCGAGTGGCGATCATGGGAATCGGCGCCTCGGCTGACGCTGCGAACACCGGGTAGACGCCACTGTCACGAGCGACGCCGACCACGTCGACGACCTTCTCCTGGAAGTGCCCCGAACGCAGGGCCGTCACCACGGCACCAGTGGTGAGCAGCGCCCGCTCGAGCCGATGCAACCCCACGATCGGACCGGTACCCTCGGCCAGATCCGCCCCGCCCGAGGACAGCATGACGACGTGCGGAACCCGTCGATTCACGACCGCGCCGCTGATCGAAGCGATCAGGGCATCGGCGTGCGCATCGAGGTCGTCGGCGGTCAGATCGAACGGCAGCAGCGCGAAGACCCCGGTCGCTCCCTCAAGCGCGTCGCTCAACGCCGTCTGGTCGCTCAGCTCCACGACGCGGGTCTCGGCACCCTGCGCTGTCCACGCTTCCGCATCTATCTGGCGGCGCACCAGAACACGCACGTCGGCACCGGCATCCAGCAGCCTTCGTGCAGTGACCGATCCGACCCTTCCTGTGACCCCAGCGATGATGTACATGTTGTTTCCTCCTGTGAGCATCGATTGATTGTTCTTCGACGCTATGCGGCTCCATGCGGCAGGAGCATGCTTATATATCCAGATTTCTTGCTCATTCGTCCGATTCAGTGAGCGTATTTGCTCAGAGGTGTGACACGATTGCAACATGGAGGTCATCCCACGCTTCGAACACCAGGCTCGGGTGGCGCGCGTGCTCCACACGCTGCGGATGCGCAGCACCTTCTACTGCCACGCCGAACTCTCGGAGCCTTGGGCATTGGAAATGCCCGCGATCGCCGACTCAGTGAGCTTCCACGTCGTCACGGCAGGGACTTGCTGGCTGCGCCTGCCCGAGGCCAACTCAATCGAGCTGCGCGCCGGAGACCTCGCACTCGTGCCGCACGGCCTCGGCCACCACCTGCTGAGCGAAGCCGATGCGCGTCGTGGCCCAAGAGTCGACCTTTTGCCCCAGGAGTACCTGAGCACCAACTACTCGATCCTCCAGCACGGAGGCGGTGGTCGAACAGCGCAGCTGATCTGTGGTGTCGTGTCTTTCGACGAACCCGCCGCACGAGAGTTGATGCGCACGCTTCCCGCCGTGATGTTCATCGGTGGCGACACGCTCTCGGCTGCGTCCTCGATCAAAGACACGCTGCGCCTCATGGCCGGCGAGCTCGGCCACCCGCAGATCGGCGGCGAGGCCATTGCGACCAGACTTGCCGATGTTCTCGTCGTACAGGCGATCCGCTCCTGGCTCATCAGCGACGCGACGGCCCCCACAGGCTGGTTGCGCGCACTCGAAGACGACAGGATCGGTCGCGCACTCGAAGCGATCCACCAAAACCCCGGCGACGACTGGAACCTCGGTCGTCTCGCCAAGGTCGCCACAATGTCCAGATCGTCATTCAGCAGCCGCTTCACCGCACTGACCGGTGAAGCACCGATCGCCTACCTCACCCGCTGGCGCATGAGCATCGCCTCATCACGGCTGCGCGAAGAAGACATCACCATAGCCCGCCTCGCCTCCGAACTCGGCTACCAGTCCGAGGCCGCATTCAACCGCGCCTTCACCCGGCTCAACGGCCAGCCCCCAGGCTCTCAGCGTGGACGCCGGAGAAGATAGTTGAACAACCTGAGCTCACATATCGGGCGGATCTGTGTGGCTGTCACGGAGGAGAGCACGGACATAGCCAAACCCTGCGACGGCGTGGAGGAACGCTCCTATGACGCAAAGGATTCTGCCTGCGGTTCCGACTGGAAGGAGCGCGGGGACCAGGCTGAGTCCGATGAGCGCGAGGCCTGACATGAGCACCGCGGTACGTACCTTGCCGACGCGGGAGACCTTCGGCGCTCGTGCAGGACGAGTCACCAGGTAGGTGACGGCGAGTGCAGCGTCGACGGCTGCGATGGTGAGAACGACTCCGAGGGAGAGATGCCCTGCTACGGCGAGGGCGAGTGCGATCATCGCAACGCCGATGCGGTCTGCGACAGGATCGAGTACCGCTCCCGTGGCACTGACCTGGTTCAGGGCGCGAGCGAGATAGCCGTCGATCCAGTCGCTTGCGCCGAAGACCGCCAGGAGTACGACAGTGAGGACGGGCTGGGCATGGTTGAGGACGAGGATGACAATCGGAACCACGAACCCAAGCCGCAGCAAGGTGATGAGATTGGGCAGAGTCGCCCAGTCGGGGTGCGGGTGTGCCGAGGACATGCGGTTCATGCGCGCACCCCCCGCTTGTGGCGTGCGAAGAGCCAAAGGACGAGTGCAGCGGCCACGACGATGAGTGCGGGCAGAGTGTAGCGCTCAACGACATCGAGCAGTGCGTTGCCGATGAGCGCACCACCCACGACCCAAAGCCCCGCCCAAAGCAACGCCGCAACACTACAAGCGGTTGCGAACCGCGAGTATGGCACCGCTGAGGCGCCAGCTGCAGCAGCGACGAGGGTGCGGATACCCGGAAGCAGACGGGCGAGGATCACGATCCAGAATCGGCCGGCAACGTAATATCGTGCCTTCTCCCAGCGATCCCGACCCAGGCGCTTGATCAGTCTGGTGTCGCCGAGGCGGGCTCCAAGACCGCGTCCGACCGCGAACCCCACATGGTCTCCGAGAAATGCGCCCAGCGCAGCGACGAACACGCCGGCGGCGAGCAGCTCGGCACGGTCAGAGAGCGTAACCGCGGCCAGGACGATGCCCGTTTCCCCTGGGAGGACAGCACCGATACCGAGGGCTGCGTCAACGGCCGCGAACAGGAGCATGCAGGCGAGCACGAGCGTGACGTGCTCGCCTGCCTGTGCAAGGAACATGCGGAGAAGATCGACCATGCATACGACGGTAGATTCATGGGTCAACGTGCCGATATTGCCGAATGCCCATTCATGACCTAACGATCGTGAGTTCACCGGTTGGAGCCGCGCGCATAGATTGGGAGTATGAGTGGTAGCTCCAATGATCCTGCGGCACTCCGCCGTCGGCAGACCATCGTTGGATGCGTCGTCGCGATCAGCGGCGGCATGTCGACGCGTTGGTTGCCCGATGCTCCCGTGCTGGTGCTGAGCCTTATTGCGACTGCTGCGATCGTGCTCATGTTCGCAACCCCGGCTGCGCGGGTGTGCGTGGTCCTTGCCGGTTCCGTACTCGCCGCTACCGTCGTCAGACTCCCCGAACTGCGAGTTGAGGAGATCGTCGAGGGCCTCGTGTATGGTCTGCTGACCGCCCTGGTGCTCGCCGCACCGCTGACCACGCGGCGCGCGGTGTCGCAGCGGCGAGAGTTTCACCGCCGGGGCTGGGAGCTTGCCGCGATCGAATCCAGACGACGAGCAAGCCAGACCCGTGAGATCCTGCAACGAGAGCGGATGAACCTTGCCGCGGAGATGCACGACGGCCTCGGCCACTCCTTGACGCTCATCGCCGTCCGGCTCGGACAGCTCTCCCTCACGCCCACGCTTCCGGATACCGACCGAGCAGAGGTCTCCGGTATCCGCACGATCGCAGCGGACGCGGCGGATCAGCTCGGCCTCGCCGTTCGACTGCTGCGCCAGTCCGAAGACCCGGCTGCCGGATGGAGCGCCCCGAGCATCGACGAAGCAGTGATCGGTGCTCGTCAGGCCGAGATGCACGTGGAAACGCACATCGCCGCAGATCTGACTGACCGACTCAGCGATGAAGCGCTCAACACTGTCGCGCGGGTGGTGCAGGAAGGACTCACCAACGCGTCCAAGCACGCTCCTGGGCAACCGGTCACCGTGCGCGTCGAGGTCGAGGGCGATACTGTCACTGCGATCGTTTGCAATCCGCGTGACGAGGAGGCGTCCTCAGCCCATCCGCTCGATGGTGGATTCGGACTGCATGGCCTGCGGCATCGCGCCGCGATGCTGGGCGGCGCCCTCACCGTCCATCAGATGCCGACCCAGTTCGCACTGACTCTCACCCTTCCGGCGCACGCACGCCCATCTGCGGACAGCGCAGCATCTGATGGCGACATCGTCGCCGCCGAGGACGATGCCGCGACCCTTCGATCCCGCGCCACGCGTGCTGCCATCGCCGTTCCCTCAGCCATCCTCGGCGCACTCGTGTTCATCGCGGTCGCTTACTTCGTGCTCGCCAACACGCTATCGGTGATGACCACGGCACAGTTTGCGGACATCTCCGTCGGAGACACCCAGGAGACGGTCGAGCGTTCCCTCCCCGCCCTGGAGATGCTCGATCCTCCACGCGATGAGTTCCCGCCTCGCCCCGACGAGACCTGCCACTATTACGAGGCGGAAATCAGCTTCTTCGAACGAGTCGACGTCCACGTCGTCTGCTTCGCCTCCGACCAGGTCAGCAGGATCGGAACGGTTCCTGCGCCATGACCCCGGAGGATCGCACCGACACCCCACCGATCCGTGTCCTGATCGCGGATGACGACCAGCTCGTCCGCACCGGCGTCGCCGCTATTCTCGCCTCCGCCACTGACCTTGACATCACCGCCCTCGCCAGCAACGGCCACGAGGCCGTCGACGCCGCGGCAACACACCGCGTCGACGTCGCACTGCTGGATATCCAGATGCCACGACTCGACGGCATCGGAGCTCTCCGTGAGATCCGGCACCGACAGCCCGAGCTTCCGATCGCCATGCTCACCACCTTTTCCGACGACCATCTCATCGCCGATGCGATCAACGCCGGCGCCCTCGGTTTCCTCCTCAAATCCGACGAGCCTCAGCAGCTTATTGCCGGCGTCAGGGCCCTCGCGCACGGCGGCGGCGCGTTCTCCCCCCGAGTCGCCCGCTGGCTCGCCACCGAGCAACAGGCGGGCCACCGCACCCGAACCGCGCGAGACGAACTCACTGCCCTGCTCACCGAGCGCCAGATCGAGCTCCTCACCCACATCGCTCGCGGACTCTCCAATGCCCAGATCGGCCGGGCCATGCACCTCTCCGAAGGCACCGTCAAGCAGTACGTCTCCCAGCTCTTCAACACCCTCGGCATCGACAACCGTGTCCACGCCGCCATCACCGCCTACCGACACGGACTCATCACCTGAAGCCGACCCTGACCGCGCTAATGCTGGGTAGTGGAACACTCGAGAGCACGGTCACCGTCGGGATCCAGATGGCGGTCGTCTACAGCGGCGCAATCTTTCAACCAGAGTGGACAGCGCGTTCGCAATCAGTTCCCGCTCACCTGACCTCGAAGGCAGTGGCGTCGTGACGGTTTCGATGCGCGTGATGATCGCGAGGGATGGCTACTAGCACCTTCTGCGCACGGTCGCGGCTCAAAAGCAGTTGCGTTTCGATCGGGTGGTTTCTGCGGTTCCTAGATTACGGACTCAAGAGTCGCTCATGCTGTCCACAGAGGCCTTAGCCAACCTACGTCTCGATACAGTAGCTTCGCAGTTCTGCGAACATCGCGGTCTTCGGGTGCTAGACGAAGCGGAACGCATGGCTGAAACGGACGTGCCTTCCTACAGACTCGAGGTATCCATCGTAGGAAGCGCGTCGTCCGTGGGCGATGACCGAAATGACTTCCACCCGCTCGGGAGGACGGCGGGCGCACCTCTCGGGCTGCACTGGGGCCGCTGTGTGTGGATTTCTCGATGAGCGTCCAGCTCATGTCATCGGCAAGCTACTCGGAGAGGGCCTCCGGCTCTCCCTTGGCCTTCTCCGCGATCGGCACGCACACTTCAATGGGTCTTTAGACTCCCAGCTGACCTATCCTTGGCAGATGATGCCGAGTTGCCCGGTGGCACCGACTCGCTCGTCGGCCGTGGCGAAGACGTGTCGCCGTCATGTTGCTCCTGCTCACAACTCACATCGAGTCGCCGCTCGCCCATGAGCCGAACTTCGGGGACGCCGCTGTACCACGCACGATGAGAATCACGCAGGGCACGTAGAGTGCTGCGGCGCAGAGCCAGAGGAAGCCGTCGGCGTTGATGTAGGTGAACGCGAAGATCGTTGTGAAAGCGACCGGTCCGAAGATCGATGTGACGCTGTTGATGCTGGCGAGCACACCCTGGAGGCGCCCTTGCCGCTGTTCATCGACGCGCTGGGAGAGAAGGGTTTGCAGAGCGGGGAGGCCGATGCCACCGATCCCCAATGCCGCCAAGATAGGCGCCATGGACAATCCGTCAGTGACTATCGCCAGGCCTACGAGACCCAAGGCGTCGGTAACACACCCGATGATGACTGTTTTTGCCTCACCGATCCACTCCACGATGCGGCCAGTAAGGAGGGCCTGCACGAGAACCTGTACGATCCCGAAGACGGACAGGGAGATTCCAACTTCGACGGGACTCCAGTCGAGGCGGTGTTCAGTAAACAGCACCCAGGTCGCACCTGGAGCCTGCCCAATGAATTGAACAAGGCCGAATGCGACTAATAGGAAGGTAATCCCAGGCACCGCGCTGAGGCCGGGGCGACCACGATGCTGAGCGAGCGACGCAGAGCGCGCAGGGGAATCAGGACGGGTCTCGCGTAACAGGATAAAGGTGAGTGCCAGATTGCTCGCTGAGAGAAGAGCAGCGAGCAAAAACGGCAGATGTGGCGAGATGGCACCGAACAGTCCACCCATGGCTGGCCCCGCGATCATTCCGCCGCCATAGCAGGCACTGAGTAAACCGAAACGCTTGGCGCGCTGGTGGGGTGGCGTGATGTCGGCGATCACGGTGGCGGTGACCGCATTGGTCGCTCCGGTTATCCCAGCCACTGCGCGGGCGATATAGAACACCGACAGAGCGGACGTCGTGGCGAGCACGAGATAGTCGACGGTCGCACCGGCTAGGGAAACAAGCAGCACCCGGCGGCGGCCGAATCGGTCCGACAGCGTTCCCAGTACGGGGGCAAAGATGAACTGCATTACCGCGTAGAGCGCGATCAGCACTCCGACGTTCAGCGGAACCGCATCAGCGGTGACCCCTGCCTCGTGTAGCAGTGCGGGAAGAATCGGCATCACCAGGCCCATGCCGGCGGCGTCGAGGCTAGCCGTGATGAGGACCGTGGCCAACGAGCCACGAGCGGAAGTGAGAAATGACACCTTATCAACGATAAAGTTATCGATGATAAAGTGCAAGCATGGCTCAGAAACAAGCGCGACTCGATCGTGCAGCAGTCTTGCGCGGTGCGAGGCATGTGCTCAATAACACGGGGATCGACGGTTTCACCACGCGGGCGCTGGCTGCGCATCTGCGGGTGCAGCAGCCAGCGCTCTACTGGCACTTTCGGACAAAGGCCCACCTGCTCGGATCGCTCGCAGCTGATGTGCTTGATCGCGAACACCACGCCTCACTCCCAGAGTCAGGGGAGCGCTGGGACGACTTTCTCCTGCGCAACGCGCGGAGCTTCCGGACAGCGCTTCTGGCAGTCCGGGATGGAGCACGGCTGCACGCAGAGTTTCACCGTCAAAAGAGTGACCAGATGCCAGCGGGCTCGGATGCCCCCGAAAGTCAGATCGAGTTTCTCGTGTCCGAAGGATTCGCTGAGGGCTCTGCGGTCCGAGCTCTCATGGCTATCAGCCGCTATACGGTCGGTTTCGTACTAGAAGAACAAACAGCGCTCGACAACGGATGTGAGCCTGTCGATCAAGACCTAGATTTCGAGTTCGGGTTAGTTGCAATGGTTGAAGGGCTGGCATCAAAGCGATGAGGGATGCTCGCACTTTGGGTCTCTGCGTCAGTAAGGTCAATCCTTTCCCGCTCCCGCAGCACCTCCTCCGCGATACTGACGATTCGCTCATGGCTACGGGGCTCACAAACGAGCAAATCAGGGACCGTGTGTATGTCGCGTCGCGATCGCGGAACGGCACATCAGCAGCATCTTCACCATGCTCGACCTTAACGAGCGCACAGGGAACAAGCGCGTCATCGCCGTCCTCGAGTACCTCAAGAACTAAGCGTCGAGTGCGCGACCGGCGCGATGACCATAGGTAACGGCGGTTTAGCATCGGTGCCGCATCTTGACCCGACTCAATCCGCGACAGCTAACCTCCGCATATGGAGTTCGACGGAATGGAGATCCCCGACGATATCGAGGTCACGGTCTGGGGGAGCAACGAGCACCGGCTCTGTAACGTCTGCCGCGCAGAATGCGACCCCGAGCCGAGCGGCGCCGACGGGTACGGCGTGCGAATCATCTACGTCTGCCGCGACCACGGACTCCAATCCGTCGTGGACCCATTCGAGCATCTCCGTTGAAGCGCGCTCTTCGCTATCTCCCTGCATTGACGCAAACATCGCGCTCTCCGCCTTCCGAGGGTAGATCCCAAGATCTGCGGCGCACCTGCCCAGTGTGACGATTTCGATCAGGGTCATGACCGCTGGGGACGGGTACCGGTACCTGCTGAACGCAGTTGTCGCTGGCGACGGGGATCGCGATGCGTCGTCAGCGCTGACAAGGTACTACCTTGAAGCAGGAACGCCTCCCGGCATCTGGCTCGGGGCCGGCCTCCCAGGACTCGCCGGAGAGATCGCCGTCGGTGCCTCGGTGAGCGAGGAGCAGTTACGGCGCCTCATGGGGCACGGGCAGGATCCGAACAGTGGCGAGCAACTGGGGCGCCCGTACCGGAAGTTCGCGACCGCGGGCGAGCGGACGCAGCGCCGCCTCGATCAGCTCCCGAAGTCCCTCACCGCAGGTGAGCGTGCCGCGCAGCAAGCGCTGATCGAGGCGGAGGAGGCACAGAAGCCGACCAATGCGCCGGTCGCGGGGTTCGACCTCACGTTCTCGGTGCCGAAGTCCGTGTCGACCCTCTGGGCAGTTGCCGATGGCGGAACTCAGGCACTCGTCGCTCAAGCCCATCACGCCGCGATCCGAGACGTGATCGCCCTGCTTGAGCGCGACGTCGCGATGACCAGGGTCGGCGCGAAAGGGCCGCGCGGAGCTGTCGCGCAAGTCGACGTGCGGGGTGTGATTGCGACCGCCTACGATCATTACGATTCCCGCGCCGCGGATCCGCAACTCCACACGCACGTCGTGATCGCCAACCGCGTCCAAGCCGTCGATGACGGGAAGTGGCGCACGCTCGATTCCCGCGCTATCCACGCCGCCGTCACGGGCCTATCGGAGCATTACAACGCCGTCCTCTCCGACCATCTCACCCAGATCCTCGGCGTCGGGTGGGAAGCCCGCGACCGCGGAGCCGGACGCTCCACTGCGTGGGAGATCGTCGGCGTGCCGCAAGAGCTGATGGATGAGTTCTCTTCCCGCACACGCGATATCGAGCAGGTCAAAGACCGGCTGGTCGACGAGTACGTCTCGAAGCATGGCAGGCAGCCATCCCCGAAGCTGGTGTGGCAGTTCCGGCAGCAGGCCACGCTCGAGACCCGGCCCCCGAAGCAGCAGCACTCCCTCAGCGACCTCACCTCCCAGTGGCGAGAACGCGCGACCACGTTGCTGGGTGAGGACGCGCCAACCTGGGCGTCGGCACTGCTCGCCGGTAGTGAGCAGGAACCGTTGCTGCGGGCGGACGATATCCCGTTGGAAGATCTCGAGCAGGTCGCCGAGGTTGTGGTGCAGCAGGTAGGTGACCGGCGGGCGACGTGGAAACGGTGGAACCTTCACGCGGAGGCGATACGGCAGACGATGGATCTTCGCTTCGCGTCCGCGAACGACCGGGACGCTATCACCCAGCAGATCGTCGATGCCGCTGAACGGGTCTCGCTGCGTCTCACCCCGCCCGAGCTCGCGACGAGTTCATCGCGGTTTCGCCGTGCGGACGGGTCGAGCGTGTTCCGACCCAAAGGCGGAACGGTGTTCTCCTCCGAGCAGGTGCTCGCGGCAGAAGACCGGCTCCTTGCCGCGTCGAATGATCGATCGGCGCCGACCGTGCCGCTGGCATGGATTGAGGACGCCGCCAGAACGAAGAACCGCGACGGGCACACCCTGTCGGTGGATCAGGAGCAGGCGATCGCGAAGATCGGCGTCTCCGGCCGCGTCCTCGACGTCCTCGTCGGCCCCGCAGGGACCGGGAAGACCACGACGATGCGTGCCCTGCGCCGCGCCTGGGAGCGACGCTACGGGCAGGGCTCGGTGACCGGGCTCGCACCCTCTGCCGCTGCCGCCGACGTCCTCGCCGGGGATCTGGAGATCGGTACGGAGAACACGGCGAAGTGGCTGCATGAGCATCGCCTCGGGAAATGGAACCTCACGCGCGGGCAGCTCGTCATCATCGACGAAGCCTCGCTCGGTGGCACGTTCGCGCTCGACGCCATCACCAGCCACGCCCAGCAGGTCGGCGCGAAAGTGCTGCTCGTGGGCGATTGGGCGCAACTCGCCGCCGTCGACGCGGGCGGCGCGTTCGGGATGCTCGTGCGTGATCGCGGCGACGCCCCGGAACTGGTCGATGTGCGCCGCTTCAAGAACGACTGGGAGAAGCAGGCGTCCCTGCAGTTGCGGATCGGCGACACCGACGTCATCGATACCTACATTGCGCACGAGCGCGTTACGCCGGGCGGATATGACGAGATCCTCGAAGCCGCCTACCAAGCCTGGCGCACAGACCTCGCAGCGGGAAAGAGTACGGTGCTGATCGCGGAAACCCTCGACACGGTCTCCGCGCTCAACACCCGCGCCCGCACCGACCGAATCCTCCAGGGCGACGTCGCCGTGGACGGTATCAAGCTTCACGACGGCAATGAGGCGTCTCGCGGAGATCTCATCATCACACGGGAGAACAATCGGCGCCTCTCGCTCGGGCGAAGCTGGGTGAAAAACGGCGACCGCTGGAACGTCGCCCATGCGAACGACGACGGATCCCTCACCGTACGGCGGGCAGGGTCACGGCGTCGCACCACGATCACGCTGCCCGCGAGCTACGTCGTCGAGCACGTCGACCTGGGCTAGCCGAGGTTCCCTAAACGCACCTACCTCTCACACGAGTAGGAAGGTGGGGCCGAAGCATGGGCCACAACAAGCAAGAACAAACCACGGAGCCTTTGCGGGCAGTGGTGTACGTCAGGATCAGCGACGATCCCGAGGGTAGCGAGCGTGGCGTTGACCGGCAGGAGGTCGACTGTCGCGCTTACGCCGCTGCGCACGGGTGGGAAGTAGCGGCGGTGTTTCGTGAGAACGACACGTCAGCGTTCAAGCAGCGTACGATCACGTTGCCGTCGGGTGAGCGGGTGCGGCGAGTGATCCGGCCCCAGTTCCGCGCCATGCTCAAACACTTGGGCACTGGTGAGGCGCAGGTGATGGTCGCCTACGACCTGGATCGTGCGGTACGCGACCCGAGAGACTTGGAGGACTTGATCGACGCGAAAGTCCTCGGCGGGTTCACTGTCCGCTCGGTAACCGGCTCACTACGGTTAGATGTATGAGGCCAGGACGTTGTTGACGCGTAATGGTGTCGCGGATGCGGGCGGCTTCCCGTCATGCACACCGTGGGGCCGGTGGTAGTTGTAGTGCAGGTTCCAGGTTTCCAGCGCTTTCTCGCGCTGGTCTTCTGAGTTCCAGGTCCTTGCGTACAGGAACTCTTCAGCGAGGATGCGGTTGTAGCGTTCGACTTTCCCGTTGTGCTTGGGCGTGTAGGGCTTCGTACGGCGGTGCTCCGCGCCATTCAGAGCGGCGGCGAATGCCGCGGAGCGGTAGCAAGCGCCATTGTCGGTGATGATTCGCTCGATCCGGGTGATGCCGTGAGCGGCGAACCACACCCGGGCGCGGTTCAGGAACGAGACGGCGGTGGTGGCCCGTTCGTTCTCGAGCGATTCAGTGTATGCCAGGCGGGTGTGCCCGTCGATTGCGGAATGGAGGTAGGCGTACCCGGCGCGTGCCCCGCGGGTTCTCGCTCGGGCGGCGGCACGAGCCTCAGGGCTGCCTTTGCCATGAGCCCGCCAACCACCGCCGTTGGGGATGCGTCCGACTTTCTTGACGTCGAGATGCACCATGTGCCCGGGATGCTTTGCCGTGATCGTCTGCACTTGCCGGTTCGTCTCGCCGTTTGGGTCGATGAATCGACGGCGGTTCAGGCCGAGCTCGGCTAGGTGCCGAGTGACGGTGCGCCGACTGATCGCAACGCCATCTCCATGCAGTTCGAAGGTGATGCGGGATGCTGACCACTTGTGCTCGCGCCGTAGTTCCTCGATTCGCGCTAGCGTCTCGCCAGGTGTCGCGCTTGGCTGCCGGATTGGAGCAGATGAGCGGTCAAGCAGGCCGAGTTGACCGAACTTGCGGTACCGGGTTACCCACTTCGATGCGGTTGCGCGGGAGATGCCCATCTCTGCGGCGACATGCGCGAGGGGTCGAGAGCGGCAGCGCTCAATGAGTCGGCGACGGCCTTCGACTGTCAAGGGCGAGTTAGCGTGCGTCACTTGACCACTTCGCTCTCGGCGGGCGCGATCAGCCGGAGAAGGGGAATGGTGAGCAGCAATGCCGCTGCGGTCGTGGTGACGGCCACCCAAACGGGCCCGAGCGCACCGGGTATCACGCCGAGCGCGGCAGCGGCAAGTATGGGACCGACTGCTGCGCCGACGTTGAGTGCCGCGGTCGCGTACGAACCCGCCATGGTGGGTGCACCCGCCGCCGCATAGAGCACTCGCGTAATCAGCGTGCTGCCGACAGCGAACCCCAACACACCCTGAGCGAAAACGAGCCCGAGCAGGGCAACGGGGTTCGTCGCGAAGAGCGCCAAGGCGACCCAGCCGAGTACAAGGACGCTTCCACCGCCCATGATGACGACGCGAGGTCGGGCGTCAGCGAGCCGTCCCGCAACGGTGACGCCGATGAAGGAACCGACGCCGAAGAGCACAAGCGCCACCGACACCCACCACTGGCTCAGGTCGGCGGTTCCCGTAACGATCGGCGCAAGGAAGGTCAGCGTTGCGAAGGTGCCGGCATTCACCAGGGCAGCCAGCATCATCGTCAGAACGAGGCGCGGAGAGGCAAGCTGCGCCAACTCCATCCGCAGCGAGGACGAATCCTTCTCGGACGTGTCGCCAGCTTGAGTGGTGAAGCCCGCGGCAATGCCGATCGCAGCGGGGACGCAGAGGAGAGCGATCGCCCAGAACGTCGACTGCCAGCCAAGGGCCGTACCAAGTACGGCACCCGCGGGGACGCCGGCGACGGTTGCGACGGTGGTGCCCGCCAGCAGAATCGATACGGCCCGACCTTTGGCGTTGGGTGCCACGAGTTTCGTCGCCGCGCCCAGTGCGACCGCCAAGAAGCCTGCGTTGACAATCGCGGCGATCACGCGCGTGATGAACAGAACAGTGAAGTCGGGCGTCAGCGCCCCGACGACATGAGCCGCCGCGAATACAGTCACGCAACCCAAGAGTGTCGATTTCACGGGGAGGCGACGAGTGAGGGCGGCCATCGCAGGTGCGCCGATCACCATGCCCGCGGCGAATGCCGATGTCAGGAGACCAGCTGTCCCCACGGGAACGCCGAAGTATGTGGAAATGTCGGGCACGAGGCCGGCGAGCATGAACTCGGAAGTACCCATGGCGAAGACCACCAGGGCAAGAAGATAGAGAGCGAAAGGCATCGAGGTAGCTCCGAAGCGAGAGTGCGAACAAGAGAACGTCTCGTCACTACGGTCAGCGCCCAGAGGACACCCGAATGTCGTGCTGCACACAGCACAGGGCAGCAGAGAGCTGAGGGCTCAGCGAAGGTGAGGGGCTGACGGCGTGACCGAAAGCCCCTGAGTGTCCGATTCAGGGCTCGACATGCGTCCCAATCTACCCGTCTGTGCCGCTACCCCCAAGAAACGTCAACAACCTCATGGCCAGCAACACCTAGCTGACATCTTTGGCCGTAAACCTCCGTACTTCATCGGGATCGTGTTGACGGCAACTTGGGGCTTTTTCGCCTTCCCACTGTATGACACTGGGCAGCCACTCAACATCTTCATTGCCCTGGTGATCGGCCTGTTGTTCCACGCTCTGATGTACTCGGGCCAGCCTGCAATCATGGCGGAAATGTTCCCCACCCGCATGCGCAACTCAGGTGTGTCCACGGGCTATCAGGTCACGTCGATTGTTGCGGGATCCTTCGCCCCCATCATTGCGACGTTCCTGTTGCGCGAATTTGAATCGTCCGTACCTATTGCGGTTTATCTGCTTATCGCCTGTGCAATCTCCATCGTGGCGTTGGTATTCACACGTGAAACCCGAGGTGTCGACTTTGCTGAGATTGACGCCGCAGACCGGGAAAACCGTGAGGTGCGAATCGGATGACCGGTAGCCGACCTCAACGGATCGGCACATTCGATTGACGGGGGTTGGGTCGCACAGTAGTCGGCACGTAAACATGCGCCCAGCAGGCGGCAAGGCACGTACGTCATACACGCGGAAGGCACTTGCTAGGCCACAGTTCGAGCCACCGTGCCGATAAACTTTGGGCATGATCAGCGCTCGCAGTCGGATTGCTCCCGACGACCTTCTCACCCTGTTGACTGTGGCCCGTTTGGGCAAGTACACGGCTGCTGCTCAAGTGCTGGGAGTGAATCACACCACCGTGTCTCGGCGCATTGCGGCGCTGGAAAAATCGGTTGGCGAGCCTGTGTTGGCAAGTTCGCCTGACGGGTGGGAAGTCACCCAGGCGGGGGAGCAGTTGATTTCCGCGGCCGAGGCCGTTGAGACCGCCCTGGAAGAGGCCGGCAAAGTGCGTGGAATGTCGGGGGTGAGCGGTGTTGTTCGGATCGCTGCCCCGGAAGGGTTCGTGGATTATGGGGGCTTTGATCGAATCATGGCCCTGCAGAAGGCGTATCCGGATGTGCAGATCGACTTGGTGACGGCCACGCAACGAGCCAGTAAGTACAGGTCGGGTGTTGATATTGAGATTGTGGTGGGAGAACCGTCTGCGCCTCACTCGCAGTTACAACGGATGGGCAATTATTCGTTGGGGCTATACGTCTCCCAGGAATATGCGCGTGAGCGAGGAGTCCCTGAAACGATCGAGGACTTAAGCCAGCACCGGTTTGTGTTTTATCCGGAGCACTCCTTGGGTGTTGAGGGGCTCGAAGGGGCACCGGCGGAATTTCCACGACCGGCCGGGTTCTTCCGGTCGAATTCGGTGCGGCTGCACGTGGCCGCCACCCGAGCTGGAATCGGTGTGGGTCTGCTCCCGGACTTCGCATCTCAGGGTCTGGTGCGGGTCGTTTCCGAGTTTTCCGCGCCTATGGAATATTGGGCGGTTGTGCGGAATGAATCGGCGCGGCGCCAGGTGGTCGTCGAGGTGGTTCGTGCACTTGCGCACACACGTAGTGCGCAAGTTCCGCCGGCCTGATAAGTCCCAGGGTGTGACCTACGGCATAAGGTAGTCGTCAAAAGAAGAAAGTCACTGCAAGGAGGCAATCATGGCAGTAATCGGATGGATCGGTCTGGGGCGCATGGGTGGTCCTATGACCAAAAACTTAATCGCTGCAGGTCACACGGTAAACGGGTTCGATGTTGTCCCAGCTGCGGTTGAAGCGGCTGCTGGTCACGGTGTTGTGGCCAAGAGTTCAATCGCAGAAGCCGTTGAAGGCGCAGATATTGTTTTTTCGATGTTGCCCAAGGGTGAACACGCCAAGACCGTGTACCTAGGTGAGGGCGGCGTTTTTGACAACGCGTCAACATCGACGTTGCTCGTTGACTCGTCCACGATCGACTTCGACACTGCGACCGAACTGCACCAAGCCGCACGTGACCGTGGCTTCAAGTTCGTCGACGGACCAGTGTCCGGTGGCGTTTCGGGTGCGGCTGCCGGAACTCTGACGTTCATGCTCGGTGGGGATGACGTCGACGTTGAAAACGCTAAGACCTTCATTGAACCGATGGCCGGAAACATCTTCCACGCAGGCGGTGAAGGCGCTGGTCAGGCAGCCAAGATTGTAAATAACATGCTTTTGGCAATCAGCCTACAAGGTGTTGTCGAAGGTGCCGTTCTGGCGCAGCGCTTTGGTCTTAAGCCAGAAGTGTTCTACGACATTGCAAAGGTTTCATCGGGTGACTCCTGGCCACTGCGCACCTGGTACCCAGTGCCGGGCGTGGTCGACACGGCCGCTGCAAACAACAACTTCGAGGCCGGGTTCTCCACCATGCTCATGCACAAGGACGTGGGCTTGGCGCTCGACGGTGCGAAGACCCAGGGCGTCACCTTGTCAGCAGCTGAACTGGTCTACAGCCGACTCCAGCAGCTCATTGACGACGGAAACGGCGACCTCGACTGCTCCGCGATTATCGGGCTGGTCGACGAGAACGCTGAAGGCCTGCCCCAGGACTAAACCGTGTGCGCGGGCTTAGGCCCGCGCACCAAAAACACTCGAGCCAATCCGCACCATGGTGGCGCCTTCGGCAATCGCAAGCTCGAAGTCGTTGCTCATGCCCATGGACAGTTCGGTCGCGTGTTCTGGTAGAAGCCCGGAATCAAGGTGGGTGTCGCGGAGGTTCCGAAGGTCGGCATACGACGGACGCACCTCGGCCTCGGTTGACCCTGGTAGCCCAATCGTCATGAGCCCGCGCAACCGAATCCGCTCTAACGGCGCAATCTCCGTGAGCAATTCGCCCAGCTGCTCCGGCGCCACCCCTGATTTGGTGTCCTCACGACTGGTGTTGACCTGCACAAACGCCTCGACGGTCTGGTCTAAAAGCTCCAAACGGTTGTGAATCTTGGTGGCGAGCTTCATCGAATCGATCGACTGAATACACGACGCTTGACCCAGCGTGTGGTTGACCTTGTTGCGCTGTAACGGGCCAATGAGGTGCGTTTCGTGCGGGATATCCGCCAGATCATCGAACTTCTCGTTGAGTTCCTGCACCCGGTTCTCACCAATCAACGTGAACCCGTGCTCCAACGCAACCCGGATTTTGCTCGCCGGCTGCGTTTTCGTGGCCAGCAGGATCTGCACGCGGTCGACGTGTTTCGACGCTTCACTCGCCGCCCGCACACGCTCTGCCACATCGTCTAGTTTGCTCCGAATCTGCTCAGCTTCGTGGGCACTTACCGGCTCACTCACGCGGACCCCTCCCCAGCGTCCCCAGCCTGACCGGCCTCGGAACCGTCTGCCACCTCGGCCACGGAACCAACCGGCGCAACTGGGGTGCCGGCGACAGCCGCGCCCAGTCGCTCCACAATCTCTTCCAGGATTGGAAGCGACGTCCCCATGTTGAGTCGGATGAAGCCTCGGCCAGCTTCTCCACACAACGCCCCGTCAATGATGGACACGCGCGCCCGGTCCACAAAGAACGACGTCAGGTCATCGCCCAGGTCGTAGGCACTCAGGTCAATCCAGGCCAGATACGTCCCCTCTGGTGGTTCGTACACGGCCTGTGGCAGGTGGCGTTCCAAAAGGCCGGGCAGTGCGTCGCGGTTGCGTTCTAAGTACGCCGAGGTGTCCGCCAGCCAGTCTCGCGAGTCACGGTAGGCGGCCACGGCTGCCAGCAGCCCGGGGTTGGCCGCCGATTTTCCGGTGAACATGCCGTGCGTGGCCCATATGGCGAAATCGGCTTCGTTGGAGAAGATGATCTGCGCGCATTTGAGCCCGGGGGTGTTGAAGCTCTTGGAGTGCGAGGTGACCGTGACGGTGTGGTTCGCGGCTGCCTCGTTGATGGACGCATAGGGCACGTGGGTGTGGCCGGTGAAGGTCAGTGGCGCGTGGATTTCATCGGAGAACACACGGGCCCCGTGTTTTTCAACAATGCGGGACAGTTCTTCCAGCTCACCACGGGTGTACACGCGACCAATGGGGTTGTGCGGGTTGCACAGCACAAGTAGGCCACCGGACCCGCCGTCGGCACCGGCGGTGGACAGTGCGCGGTCGATCGCCTCGAAGTCCATGGTCCACGTGGGCTTAGCGTCGCCAGACCCGGATTCATTCCGCAACATGGGAACTTCGACGATTTCGCGACCATGAATCTTAGGCATGGTCAAGAACGGCATGTACGCAGGAGTGGGTAGCACCAGTTTGGCGCCCGGTTCGGTGTAGAAGCTCAGCACCGCTTGCATACCGGTGAGCACGTCTGACACGGGCGAGACCCATTCGGGATTGACGTCCCAGCCGTAGGTGTCGTTGTAGAACTGTGCGGTCGCCTGTGCCATGTCGCGCATGAGCGCAGGTGTGGAGTAGCCGTACAGGTCGCTGGCATCCAACTGTTCAAGAGTGGCGCGGATTGCTGGCGCTACCCCAAAGTCCATTTCTGCCGTCCAGGCGCCAATCGTGCCGGGGTAGGCAGACCATTTGAAGCTTCCCTTTTCAATCAGGGAGTCAATTGTGATGTCGTCGTAGCTCATGGGGCCATTATGCCAATCTGTGTGCGTTGTGTACCTAGTCCTTCGATCGCTACCTCGACGACATCGCCACTTTCCAGGTAGGGGTACTGCCCGGACATGGCGACACCTTGAGGCGTTCCGGTCGCGATCACGTACCCGGGTTCCAGTCGCATGTACTGCGACAGGTCGTACACCAGGTGAAACACGTCAAAAACCATGTCAGCCGTGGACGAGTCCTGCCGAGGCTCCCCGTTCACATGACTGGTCAGGCGGGCGTTCGTGGGGTCGAACACGTCGGCGCTCACCGCGACCGGCCCCAGCGGTAGCGCCCCGGGGAAGCACTTGCCTTTGGACCATTGCCCGCCGGATTCCTGGGTTTGAAACACCCGTTCGGACAGGTCGTTGGCAACCGTGTACGCGGCAATGTGCTCCCGCGCCTGTTCGGGGGAGTCAAGGTTGTGGGCGGCCCGGCCAATGATCACGGCAAGTTCAACTTCCCAGTCCAGTTGAGAAAATCGCCGAGGTGGTTCCAACTCATCGTAGGGGCCGGCGACCGTGTTGGGGGTTTTGAGGAAAACCACGGGGTGGGTTGGTGTGGGGAGGTTCGCTTCGGCGGCGTGGGCGGCGTAGTT
This sequence comes from Brevibacterium mcbrellneri ATCC 49030, assembly GCF_000178455.1. Lineage (GTDB taxonomy): Bacteria > Actinomycetota > Actinomycetes > Actinomycetales > Brevibacteriaceae > Brevibacterium > Brevibacterium mcbrellneri. Next base: position 102,073 of record NZ_ADNU01000018.1, read on the forward strand.
GGTGCCGATGCAGATGATCGCGCCCGGCTGGGCTACGGGGGCTCCGATCCGCCTGGCGTCAATGTTGATTTCTTGACAGTCTTTGACTTGGGCCGTGGTCAGGGTGTTCATCCCGTGCGCCCAGAACTCAGCGTTGAAGTCGCCGGTGAGAGGCCGCACATCGTAGTGGCGGCCGTTGAGCCTCACTACAGGGATTTCCTGGCCACGCGGGCCAACACGCATGAGTTCCATGAGTTCTCCTTCACGAGTACGGGGTGGGGTAGAGGCATCAGGGCGTCGATCGCCGGCGGGCACGGCGGGTGCTCAGCCGCCCGCAAACGGGGGTAGAACATCGACGCGGTTCCCAGGCGCCACGGTGCTGTCGGTCAACGCGACACCGTCAACCAGGAACGAACATTGCGGCAGAACTCGTGACAGTGGCGGTTCGCCGGCGGGCACCTCGGGGTGAAGGGAGACGAGCAGTTCAATGAACTGTTCACGGGTTGCGCCGCTACTCAACTGACCATCCAGAATAACGTCTTCCTGTTCGACGCCAGTTGCGGCCCGGGCGGCGGCGAAGTAGCGAACTGACACCTGATTTTGGGCACCTTCACTCATGTCATCCTCCAATCGCGCTCATGGACCTGTTGGGCTGTTCGTATGCGTCCGAATCTAGGCCAGCCTCACCCATTCCGTGAGCCTTGGGTTTGAGCCACATGGCTTGCCGCCACGCTTGCGCAATCTGGTCGTCGCTGGCCCCGGAGCGCAGTAGCGCAGCCAGGTCGAACTCTTCGTGGGAAAACAGGCACGACCGGATCTTGCCTTCGGCCGTGATGCGCGTGCGCGTGCAGGCTGAGCAGAACGGACGAGTCACCGACGCGATGATCCCCACCTGCCCGGCAACTCCACAGGAGTCCACCAGGTCAAAGAGTTCCGCAGGTGCGCTCCCGCGCCCCGCCCGAGGTTGTAGCTCCCACCGCTGTTGTAGCTGGGTGGCGATGTCGTGGGCGGTGACCATGTTCTGGCGGGTCCATCCGTGGTCGGCGTCGAGCGGCATCTGTTCAATGAACCGCACCGTGATTCCGTGGTCGATTCCAAACTGGGCGAGGTCTACGGCCTGGTGGTCGTTGACTCCTCGCATGAGCACGCTGTTGATTTTCACCCCAAATGGAGCGCTATCCCCGGCGGTTTGGTCGCGGAGGCGCAGGGCCGCGTTGAGCCCATCCATGACTTCGGAGAACTTGGTACGCCGGGACAGTTGCGCGAACGTCGCGGGGTCAACGGTGTCCAGCGAAACGTTAATGCGGTTCAGGCCGGCTTGGTGAAGCGTGGGTAGGTGTTTCTCAAGACTAATAGCGTTGGTGGTCATAGCGATCGGCAGGTCCGGGTGGTTGCCACGAATACTCGCAACTATGTGCTCCAAATCTCGACGCAACAGCGGTTCTCCGCCGGTGAGCCGAAGCTCACGCACCCCCAGAACGTCTACTGCGACACGGACAAGCCGAACCACCTCGGCGGCGGTGAGGACAGCTTCCTTGGGCAGGAACGTCATTCCGGACGCAGGCATACAGTACGTACAGCGCAGATTGCACAGATCCGTGAGCGAAACCCGCAGGTCAGTGCCTGTGCGCCCGAAGGTGTCGGCCAGTGGGCCCGAGGTGGGGGCGTCGTGCGCCCGTCGCTCCAGCGTGTCCCGGGTGTGCGAGGCGCGGTCGGCGACACTTTCTGTGCGGATCGACGGCATTCCCAGTGACACGTTCATCTCACTAGGGTATCGGCGAGCGCAGGTAGTGTTAAGCGCATGAGGAAAAATGACGCTGCGTATGTTCTGGTGGTGTCGAGTTCAGTTGCTCGCGGTGACGCGACTGATACCACGGGGCCCGAACTCATCGAATGGTTGCGCGGGCTTGGCTTTGCGACTCCTGACCCGGTGCGTGTGAGCGACGGGCACGCGGTTGCCGATGCGCTTGAGCGGATCCTGCGTGACGCGCCTGCCGTGGTGATCACGACGGGTGGAACCGGGCTGACCCCGGACGATGTGACACCTGAGATGACGGCCCGTTTTGTTGAGCGCCGGGTTCCTGGGATTGAGCAGGCGTTGATCGCGCAGGGTCTGGAGCACACTCCTCATGCTGCTTTGAGTCGAGGAATCGCCGGGGTCGCGGGGTCGACGCTGGTGATCAACCTTCCGGGTTCGCGGTCGGCTGTTCGCGACGCCATGGTGACGCTTGCGCCTCTGGTGCCGCACGCGTGTGAGCAGATTGCGGATGTGCGCACCCACGGCCGAGGTGTCGACGAGGCCGCGTTGGACGCGCCTGCCCAGCCGGAGGCTTCCGGGGGCGCGCCCGCCGAGCTGGCAGACCAGCCGGCAACCACCTCGGCGGTGGTGGCAACCCGTATCACCCGGGACCCGTGCCTGACCGACGCGGCCAGCACGGTCGTCACCCCAGAGTGTGGGGCGGTCGTGGAGTTCAGCGGAGTCATCCGCAACCACGACTCCGGCCGAGGTGGCGTCGTGGGCCTGGACTACACGTGCCACCCGGATGCGGAGGAAATGCTCGCGCAGGTGGTGGGCGAGGTTGCCCAAGCGCACCCGGGGACTCGGGTTTTGTGCGAACATCGGGTGGGATCGTTGCAGGTGGGCGACGTGGCGATCGTGGTTGCGGTGGCTGCGGCGCACCGGAAGGCCGCGTTCGACTGCTGCGAAGACGTTGTCAACCAGGTCAAGGCGCGTGTGCCCATTTGGAAGCAGCAGCACTACGACACCGGCGGACACGACTGGGTGGGCCTGCAGTGACAGAAGGCGTGACGCATGGTCTGGGAGGTTCACGTGGCTTGGGCGATGACCGGGGCCAGGCCCGTGTGAGCGGGCGCTATGTGCGGCAGCTCAACGTTGTGGGCCTGACCGGGCAACAGGCTCTAGCGCGGGCTCGGGTGCTGGTCGTCGGTGCTGGTGGCTTGGGCTCCCCGGCGGCGATTTACCTGGCCAGCGCGGGTGTGGGCACGTTGGGGCTCATCGATGACGACATTGTTGAGACGTCGAATCTTCACCGCCAACCGCTCCACATGACTGAGTCGGTGGGGGAGCCCAAGGTCGAATCGGCGGCTGCGCATTTAACGGCCCTGAACCCAGACGTCCACGTGGTGACGCACCGTGAACGGCTCACCGCGGACAACGCCCGTCAGCTTTTGCGTGATTATGACGTGGTCCTGGACGGGGCTGATAATTTTGCCACTCGTTATGTTGTCTCGGATGCCTGCCGGGACGTAGGGGTTCCGCACGTGTGGGCGGCCGTGTTGACAACCGGTGGGCAAATGTCCGTGTTCATGCCCCACGGCCCCACGTACCGCGACCTGTATCCAGTTGCGCCAAGTGACGTTCCCACGTGCGCCGAGGCTGGTGTTCTGGGAGTTGTTCCCGGCCAGTTGGGGGTGGCCCAAGCGGCTGAAGCCCTCAAACTCATCACCGGCCTTGGCCAACCTTTGGTGGGGCAGGTGGGGGTCTATGACATGCTCACCGGCATGTGGGAATATGTGCCGTTGGTGGGCTCCGGTGGGGCGCCGCAGCCTGAGACTGGCTCAACGCGTCAGTCTGAAACCCACTCAGTGGGCGTGGAGGAGCCTGGCTGGTTTGAGCCCGCCGAGGTGGTTCCTGCGGAAATTCCCGCAGGCGCCTTTGTTCTGGACGTGCGGGAAGAATCCGAGTTCGATTCGGGGCATGCACCCGGTGCTCGCCTGTTGCCGTTGTCAACGATCATGGATAACCCGGAAGGGTCGGCGCGCGCACTTGCGCTTGAGGTTGAACACACACCAGATCCGCACGTTTATGTCATGTGTCAGGCCGGTGTGCGCTCGCAGTATGCGATCCAAATGTTTCACTCTCAACCGAGCGTGCAGCACGTCCGCCTCACCAACGTGATCGGCGGTATGTACGGGTGGATGGGGGCCGGGCTACCGGTTGTGCAACCCGCTCCGGGTGAAAACGAAACCGGGAACTAGCCCACGAGCTCGGTGGCGAGACCGCGGGGCTGGGCAGCGACCTCGGCCCTGGTACCCACCTGAACAACGTGCCCATCCCCAAGAACCACGATGTGATCTGCGAGTTCAATATCGGCCCGGTCGTGAGTAATGAGAAGCACGGGAGTGCTGAGCGAGCGCAGGTGCGTGCGAAGCTCGGTACGTGCAGGCGCGTCCAAAGCCACGAAGGGTTCATCCAACAACAGCAGTTCCGGCCGTGGAGCAAGTGCGCGGGCCAGGGCAACTCGGGCTGCTTGCCCGCCAGACAGGGTGCTGGGCATGCGTGCGCGCAGGTCGTCTACGTGAAAACGTTTCAGTTCTTCAACCGCGCGTGCCTTCTCACCTCGGGGTAGACCAAAAGCCACGTTCGCCTCCACGTTCATGTGGGGAAACACGTGTGGGTCTTGCATGACATAGCCGATCCTGCGTTTATGAGCCGGAACAGCAGGGGAAGTGAACTCTCGCTGCCCTACCTGCACGGTGGCGCCACGTACCGAAAGCAGACCGGCGATGACATCGAACGTGGTGGACTTACCCGCCCCATTAGGGCCAATCACAGCAGTGACACCCGTAAGCGGGACCTCAACGTCAATGTCCACCCCCCGCTGGGGCAACGAAAACGCAACATGCAGGGTCACTGGCGGCCACCTCGGGACGTTTTACGGTACATGGTAGCCACCACAACGAACGCCACAACCATGAGAACCACGGATACCGCTACCGCCCCTGGCGTGTCACCGGAATCAGACAGCAGATACACCTCAAGCGGAAGCGTGCGCGTCACCCCCTGGAGCGAACCCGCAAATGTCACGGTCGCCCCAAACTCACCCAGAGCGCGCGCAAAAGCCAACACCGCACCAGAAATGAGCGCGGGCCGGATCAGAGGCACAACAATGCGAAACAGCGTGCGGGTAGGGCCAGCGCCCAATGTCGTCGCGACTCTGGCGAACCCAGGGTCCAGCGAGGTGAGCGCACCTTCAACCGTGAGCACCACAAACGGCATCGCCACGAACGTTTGGGCCACAACCACCGCAACCGTTGTGAACGCGATCGACACACCTGCCGCTTCCAAAGAAGATCCGACGAGCCCCGCACGCCCAAAAGTTGCAAGAAGCGCAATCCCTCCCACAACAGGCGGAAGAACCAAAGGCAAAAGCACCACCGTGCGCAACAACCGCACACCCGGAAACTCGCGGACCGTCAACAACGCCAAAGGAATGCCCAGAAGAACCGACAACAAGGTTGCACACGTGGCTGTAATGAGCGACAGCCATAAAGCCTGTAGCGCAGACGGGGCCGTGATCAGCGAGAAAAACTCCGGCCAATCAGCCCGAACCACCAACCCCACAATGGGAAACGCCACGAAACTCGCCGCCACAACAGCCGGCACCCACATCCACCGAGGAAACGGTGTTGCAGACTGTGATGTCACATCAGCGTCTGGTTTCACGGCTGCCCAAAACCGTTCGCGTGAAGCACCTGCTGAGCACGATCAGACAAAACAAACTCAACGAACTGCGCAGCGCTCGCAGTCTTCTTACCGTGGGAGGTGACGGCGATGGGGTAACGGTTGACGACCTCGGCGGCCTGCGGAAAATCCACCGCCTCCACCTTGTCTGACGCGCGGGCGTCAGTCACGTACACCAGCCCCGCATCAACCTGACCAGACTCCACTTTTGTGAGCACGGCCGTCACCTTGGACTCTTCCGTTGCCGGGGCCAAAGACACGCCAGCAACATCAAGCACCTGCTTGGTGGCATGCCCACACGGAACGGCGGGGGCACACACGGCAACCTTGACGCCCGGCCGTGTAAGCGTCTCCAGGCTCGCGATGTTCGCAGGGTTGCCTTCAGGCACGGCGATCGTGAGCGTGTTCGAAGCGAAAATGCGCGGCTCCTGAACAAGCCCGGCTTGGGAAGCTGTGTCCATGGTGGGCTCATCGGCGGAAGCGAAAACCTGGGCCGGAGCGCCGGACTTCATCTGCTCAACCAACCCAGACGAACCAGCAAAGCTGAAGGTCACATCGGTGCCGGTTTCCTCTTCGAAATCCTTCCCGATTTCTTCAAACGACTTCTTCAACGAAGCTGCAGCGAAAACCGTGAGGGAAGATCCTGGATCTGCCTTATCGCATGAAGTGAGCGCACAACACGTCAGTGTGAGGGCGATCGCTACTGCACGTGGCTTCATCATGGTCATGCTCCCGATGGTACGACGCCGATGGGTCCAAACAAGACCTTAAATCCGTTCCAGTGCAATCGCTTGTGCCAGGGCGCTGGCGATCACAGCGTTCCCCGGGGTTAGTTGCATCCGATCAATCTCGTCGGTGCCCACCAAGGAAAAAATCCGGTGCGGGCCGGCCTGTATTTCGACCAACGACATGACATCACCGCGCTTCACGTCGGTGACAATGCCATAAAACCGGTTCGACACGCTCGTGGACACGTGACGCGGGTCTTCGGGCAGGGCCGTGATTTTGCGGGCGTGGCGAGCCAGCTCCACCCCGTCGACAACCGTGCGACCCGCTGAGTCAGTGCGGTGGGTGAGCGCGCCGGCTGCGATCCAGCGCCGTACCGTGTCGGTACTCACGTCGAGGAAGCGGGCAGCTTCGGAAACGCGGTACATAGGTGTGTCAGTCATCTGAATCCTGGGGTAGTGATGGGTGGGTGTGCCCGAGGTGGTTCGCGGCTTCACGGGACCAGTCGCCCGATTTACCACCGGACTTCGCATCAACCTTGATGTCCGTGAGAACCGCGTGCTTGTCAACGGCTTTGATCATGTCGTAGATGGTGAGCGCGGTCAGCGAAACAGCCGTAAGCGCCTCCATTTCGACGCCCGTTTTGCCCGAAGTCTTCACCACGGCCTGAATGTGTACACGGTCGTGCTCAAGGCTGAACGTCACGTCGATACCCGAAAGATCCAGCGGATGGCACAGCGGAATGAGGTCCCACGTGCGTTTTGCCCCCATGATTCCAGCAATGCGAGCAATGGGCAGGGCTTCTCCTTTAGGCAGGTTTCCTGACGCAATCAGCTCCATGACCTCGGGCGTGGTGATCACCGTGCCACTTGCTACGGCCCGGCGGGCTGTCACGGGTTTGCCGCCCACGTCTACCATGCGCGCGGCCCCGGATTCGTCCACGTGGGACAACTGGGGTGCGCTGCGCTTCGAACTCCCTGTCATGAGGCACACGCTAGCAGGTTCCAGTGCCTGCAAACCCCGGTAGCTTAGAGTGCGAGCGCCTCAAACGTGTCGCCGTCTTCGATGACTGTGACATCTTCAGGGATTATCATCAGCAGGGTCGCCTCGACCTGCCGGTGTAGCAGGTGCGAACTGTTACTCCACGCCAACTGTGCACTTCCATCAGCATCAAGGCGCGCGAATCGCATCTGGGTTTTCCCCATGGGACTGCTCAGTGGATCACCGCCCGGAGTTCGCACCGTGACGTTCATACGGTTTCGGGGCCGTGCTCCAAACAGCGAGGTACGCAACAACACCTCAATGCTCACCAGCGTAGACACCGGATTTCCAGGCAACGCAACCCACGGAACCTCTGCCAACTGGCCCACTGCCTGCGGACCGCCCGGCTGCATAGGAAGGCGACAGAACTCCATGCCACTATTTGGGAGCCTGGGAGACTGCGCACCGCCGTACCAGTTCTCGACTCCCTGTTGTACCTCCAGCTCTGAGGCCAATCGAATGACTTCGCGTGCCCCCATGGAAATGCCGCCCATCGACACAACCACATCGGCGCGCCGGGTGTCATCTGCCTGCCACGAACGCACCGCATCCAGGAGCAAGTCTGGATGGTCGGGGGCGTGTAAGGTGCCTACCACGTGGGCTCCCGCTGCTGAAAGTGCCGCCACCGCCGCCGAGGTGTTGGAATCGTAGATCTGCGCCGCACCCGGGCGCAGACCCGGCTGGCACACTTCGTCACCCGTGGACACCACCAGAACCCGCAATGGTTTAAACACGGCAATCTGTGTGAGACCCACGGACGCGAGTGACCCGAGTCGCGCCGGCGTGAGGTGATCACCAACAGCGCACAGCTCTTCGTCATAGTCGATGTCGCTACCCCGGTACCGAACGAACCTACCCGACTCAAAAGTCGCCTGGGGCGTAAACGTCACATGTGTCAGGTCATCGAAACCAGCCACTGTCTCTTCCACCGGAACCACACACAGATCGCATTCGTCATCGTCGAACGCCGCGCCATTCCAGTCGGGAATCTTCGCCCCCGTCATAATGGGCATCGCAAAGCCCGGTGTGAGCGGTACGGGGTTGTGCCCGGCGGCAGCCATGGGAAGGAGAGGAACGGGCTTACCTGCTACCACCTCGGGATCGTTGGGATGCACAACAAACCCGTCCATTTGGGAGTTGTTGAACCGGGGAACCTGCTCAGCGGACTTAACGTGCTGGGCTGCCCGCAACGGCATGGGATGGGTGGCCACCTGAGCAAGATCGCGGTACTCCCAACTACTCATGAGCAGGAGGATGTCGAAAAGTTTTTCGCGATAATCCGCAATCGAGACCATGTCAGTAGAGTACGGCCCGTGTCGCACGCGCGCCAGAGCGTGCCTCGCCGCCCAGTCCGCACGCCGCAGAGCACGCCCCTCCATGTCCATGTGTGACACCCGCACGCACGCTCAACCCAGAGTTTGGAACAATGAGAGCATGAGCAATGCGAACCGCGTAAAACTGCGTGCCCCCGAACTCGTTGGCCGACGCTGGATCAACACCGGCGGAAAAAACCTGAGCCTGGAAGATCTGCGCGGGAAGATCGTCCTCCTCGACTTTTGGACGTTCTGCTGCATCAACTGCCTGCATGTGCTCGACGAACTGCGCCCACTTGAAGAAAAATATGCGGATGTCCTGGTCACGATAGGTGTCCACTCACCCAAGTTTGAGTTTGAACGCGAAATCGAAGCCGTTGACCGGGCGGTCGAACGCTACCAAGTCGAACACATCGTGTTAGACGACCCCAACCTCGAAACCTGGAAAGCCTACACTGCACGCGCCTGGCCCACCCTGGTCGTCATCGACCCAGAAGGCTACATCGTCGCGTCCATGTCAGGGGAGGGGCACACCTCGGGCCTTATCAGCCTCATCGAAGAAGTCGCCGCGGAACACGAAGCCAAAGGCACTCTGCGCCGAGGTGACGCCCCCTATGTGCCGCCCGCACCTCGGGAAGGGGACCTGTTTTACCCCGGCAAGGTTGTGCGCCTGGACGACGGCCGGTTGATCGTCGCCGACTCCGGCCACCACAGCTACGCGCTCTACGACAGCGACGGCGCGAACCTGCTGGGACGGATTGGCTCCGGAGAACGCGGAAACGCCGACGGCGACTTCGCCACCGCCCAGTTCTCAGAACCCGGCGGTGTGGCCCAGCTGCCACCCGAAATCGCGCAACAAGTGGGCTACCACTTAGTCGCAGCCGACACGGTCAACCACACGCTGCGCGGAATCAACCTGGAAACCCAAACCGTGACCACAGTGGCCGGAACCGGCGAACAATACATGGTGGGAGCCAGCGACAACGTTCCTGATCAGCCAGGTTTTTTCGGACGCTACGACGGTCCAGCCACGGCCGTGAAACTCTCCAGCCCGTGGGACGTGGTGTACGCGCCCAAGACGTCCAACGTGGTCATCGCCATGGCAGGTAACCACACCATGTGGACCTTCGACCCGGTAGCCGGAACCGTCGCGCACATCTCCGGGTCTCTCAACGAAGGCCTGCGGGACACCTCGGCGGCGGCAACCCCGTTTGACCTGGACGAATGGTTCGCCCAACCGTCCGGCGTGCGTCTCGCCAGCGACGGTAACGTGTGGGTGGCCGACTCCGAAACCTCGGCACTGCGCAAACTCGACCCATCGACCGGTGCCGTCACGTCATACGTGGGCGTGGGCCTGTTCGACTTTGGATTCCAAGACGGGCCAGCCGAATCCGCGCGCCTGCAACACCCCCTGGGAGCGCTCGAACTTCCAGACGGCACGGTTGCCATCGCCGACACCTACAACGGCGCGATCCGCCGGTTCGACCCCCAAACTAACACCGTGTCGACCCTGGCGCGCGGACTGAAGGAACCATCAGACATCCTGTTGATGCAGGGAGACGACACCACCTCTGGCTACTTGTTGGTCGCAGAATCCGCGGCTCACCAGCTCACGGCCGTGGCCATTCCAGAGGAAGCTCTGGAAGTGAACGAAGGTGCGCAGCAGACCAAGAGGCCGGTCACGGAAATCGGGCCCGGGCCCCTGGACATCACCGTTGCTTTCACTGTTCCTGCAGGTCAGAAGCTCGACGAGCGCTGGGGTGACCCCACGTTCCTGCAAGTGTCCTCCACCCCTGAGAACCTCATCGTAGACGGGGCAGGCGGCAAGGAAGGCACCCAGCGCACAGTCACTCTCAACCCCGAGGTGGCCTCCGGTGTTCTGCACGTCACCGCCCGAGCAGCGGCCTGCGACGGCGAACCGGGCGGTGAGATTCCACTCCACGCCGCGTGCCACCTGTATCAACAGGACTGGGGTATTCCGGTTGCAGTGGTTGCGGACGGGCCAAACGATCTGGCACTGGACCTGCGCGGGGCGTAGGAGTCTACTCCGCTTCCTCCTGCACAACCGTGACGTTGTTACCTTCGATGCGGACCTGGGCGCGCATGCGAGCAGTGACCGTGTCCGTGAAGGTGGATTCAAACGCGGTGACAGCGTCGCGTTGTTTTCCGCTCACAGTGAGTTCCACATTGGCAGGTGCCATTTCAATGCCTGACGCGCCGTTTTCAAGCGTGACGTTCGGGTAGGACTTCACCGACCACTTAACGTCACCCAGAATCTGGTTGGTGGTTTCTTTCCCAAAGCTACAATCGGCCGGCATGAGGGTTTTCTCCTTGACGCACTGGTCAATCTGCTTTTTGAGGATTTCAGAGACCTTTTTGGTGAGCTCCGGGGTGGGTTTGCCCGTTAAGTGAACGGCCGAGGTGGTATCGGGTTCCGTCACATCGACTGTTTGGAGGTCTGAACGCAGGTATGTGCTGTTGAAGCCGACCGTGTAGGTGACGGGGAAAAGAACAGGGGTTTCGCCTGCAGGCACGGAAACGCCGTTGAGTTGCGCGGTGGGCACGCCACCGGTGTCGATCGTGATGACGGGCCACTGGTCTAACTTGATGTACCACTTTTGGACGGTGCCAAAAGTACGCTCGTCACGCTTCACGCGGAAGGTAGTTTCACGGGTGTCAGAGCCTTGGACGTACGAGATTTTTACGTTGTACGCGTCGTCGTTCACCCGGGTTGAGTCCAGCACTTTCGCTTGTCTGGGTACGCTCGCGGCGCCGGAAAGAATGTCGTCAGTGACACCGTTGAGGTTTGTGTTGCTCGGTATATCGAGCATGGATAAGGCTCGGTGGGTGTCGTGGTTTTCAAGGGCCTTGAAATATGTGAGTACGGCTCTGCCGGGTTTGTGAACAGTGAAGTTGAGGACGGGCACTGAGACCAGGGTGAGCACGCACACGATGAGTCCCGTGGAGATGAGGGCGATTGGCCGCTTACGCTTCATGTTCACCCCCTTGGGTAGAGCTTGGGTTCATCAGATAGAGCTTACAAAACAATTGCGTTCACATACGAGAACTTAGAATGAGAGCGTGAAGTTTCTGAAGTGGACAGGACGTATTGCTGGTGGAGTGGCGCTCACCCTCGTGGTGTGCGGTGGCACAGTTTTTGGGTTCCGTTTGTACAACAAGAACAAGTACCCGGTGACCCAGGCGAGCGCTGGCCTGCAGGACAAGGGTGCTTATCCCACGAATGACCGCATTCAACCAATCGAGGGGGAGTACCTCAACGGCTTCCACTTTTCTCCAGAGAAGCGCTCGCATGAAGGCACCGTGGTGGTCTATGGAGGTTCGGAAGGGTCGCCCTCATATGAACAAGCGAAGGCTTTGAGCGAAAAGGGTTTTGAAGTCTTAGCGCTCTACTTTTTTGGGCAAGACAACCAGAAACCGTCGCTTGCCCACGTTCCGCTTGAGCAGTTCGACGAAGTCGTTGAGTACGCGGAAGAGTCAATAGAGAACCCCACCCCCATCACGGCGATTGGAACTTCTAAGGGTGCAGAGTTCACGGCGAACCTGGCTGCTCATGGATATCCGGTGAACAACCTCATCAACTTCACGCCGGCGCATTTCAGTTACCCCGGACTGGACTTCAGTTCTCAAGATGAAAAGCCTTCGTTTACCCACGACGGAAAGCCGGTTCCTTTCGCGTCGTTTAGGAATGGCGACGCAAAAATGGGCATGAAACTCATGTGGGACATGGCCACTGCGTACCCACCTGAGTACCGCCCCACCTACGAAAATGCTGCCGAACACGCCGATGACCAAGCGCAAATCGACCTATCTGGCTTTGACGGCAACGCACTGTTTCTCGCTGGTGATCAAGACAAAATGTGGCAGGGCGACGTAGCTGCCAAAGCATTGGCAGAGCAGTCTCCCTCATTTGAAAGCGTCATCTACCCCGGCGCGGGCCACTTGTTCATGGAAGACATTGAATCCATGGGCAACGGTTGGCAGATCATGTTCGGCGGAACTGTCGAAGGCAATGCAAAGGCCGCCAAAGAGTCGATGGAACTTGTCACCCAGAAGTTGTCGGAGTGGCACGGGGACAAGTAACCCCGCGCGACGTCACTTGACAGCGGTAGGCGCCGCATCCTCAACTGGGTACGCCTCCATGCGTGCCGTATCAACCTGCACAAACACGTGCGACCCCGCCCGCACCCGCGTAGCTTGTTCGCTCACACCGTCACCCAAGGCTGGGTGCAAAACCGGTGAACCGGACGACTGACCTTGACCAGAGAAATCCCACAGATCGGCAGTCATCGCCAGCCCCACCTCGGTGTCCACAGGCGACAGGACCACCTGGACGCGCTCGCCAGCATCACGCACCTGAGTAACGAGCGCCTCGAAAACTGTTTCGTCAGTGAAAACCGGGTCGAACTCGTCAAAAGACATCGCAACAGCGTTGACGGGGATGGTCACAAAAACTTTCCCATCCAACTCGGTACGGGCTCGTACCTGCGAATGCCCAATTGAAAGCCACCCTTTGCGCGCCAACCCAGAAAACACGTTAACCCGCCGGTGCGCGGCCGCGAGGTTCGACCTCGGCGTGGCCAGTTGAGCCTCTATGGGCCCCTGATCAGCCACCTGCTCTTTCTCCACAACAATTGCCCAGCCGCCAATCACAAAAGCGTCGGTGAGTGATGACGTCGACATAATCAGCCCAAGGTCCAAACGTTTGCACGTGTCCAGAATGCGGTTGCGTAGGGACGTGCGAGCGCTCGACGTCAGACCGTGGAGCGGGTCTGTAAGGAGCACGTGGCTGGCGTTCGTCGCCCGCGCATGTGCGAACCCGGCGATCAGCGGGAGAAGGCGGGAGTCGACGTCGCGCACCCTGGCCCGAGGTGTCACACCCCACAGTGTGCACGTCGCGTCGATTGCGCGGTCGAGTTCGTGACTGGCAGACGCGTGCGTTTTGCAGGCGTCGCGGATGACCCGCGTGACCCGGGCCCGAGGTGACCAAGGTTGCGGTGTTATTGCGGGGGTGACATACGGGCGCTCCCCCAGGAGTGCCGAAGCAACATCAGCGTCCTCACTTTGCCCCATGAGAACGATTCGGTTGAGGTCGCTTAGATCCTGGGGGAGCCCTTCAGAAATGGCCACTGTTGAACTAGAAGGTTCCGTCCGTCGAGGCCTTGCGGCGGGTCACAACGACTGCCGCTCCACCTACGACGATCAAACCAACACCCAATGCCAAACCGGTCAGTTCAGTACCGGTGCGTGGCAGGTCATTGCTCGACTCTGGTGCAGTAGCGTTTTCGCCGTGACGTGGCGCGCGCTCTTCTGCTGGGCGGCGCGAGGTGTCAGTCGACTCTTTGCTTTCACCTGAGTCGGTGCTTTCGTCGCTCTCAGTTGTGTTGGCGTCGTCGTTTGATTTCTCGTTAGTGGGAGGAGTGGCCGAGTCTTCGGAGTTGTCTTGCTCTCCCTCTGGCGAATCCCCCTGACCGTCCTGGGAGTTGTCGATTTCGGAGGATTGGCCACCGTCACCTGCTTCGTCATCCTTGGGAGGACGAACCGTGAACGAACCAGTGAGTGGCTTGTCCAGCTCATCGCCAGTCACCTTCACGGTGTACTTACCTGGGTGTACCTTTGAACCTTCACCAGCAGCCACACCTGCAGTGGCAACGCCCTTGTCATCAGCGGTCTTGGTGACTTCGTACGCGGAAGTCTTACCTTCGCTGTGTTCGAACTTGAAGGTGTACTTCGACCCGGCTTTCAAGCCGGTGACGGTTGCGTTGACACCCTTGTTTTTGTCACTGAAATCCTCAGCCGAAATCTCCGACGGTGAGATCGACAGAGAAGCGTCAGAAACTGGTGCCTCTGGTGTCTGGGTCTTTTCCGGTGTCGGTGTTGGTTCCGGTGTTTCCGTTGGTTCCGGTGTTGGAGCCGGTGTTTCCGTTGGTGTCGGTGTTGGTTCCGGTTTCGGAGTCTGGGTTTCTTTTGGTGTTGGAGCCGGTGTTTCCGTTGGTGTCGGAGTTGGTTCCGCGGTCTGGGTCTTTTCCGGTGTCGGAGTTGGTTCCGGTGTTTCCGTTGGTGTCGGAGTTGGTTCCGGTGTTTCCGTTGGTGTCGGAGTTGGTTCCGGTTTCGGAGTCTGAGTTTCTTTCGGTGCCTCTGGTGTTGGTTCAGGTGCCGGCTCTTCACCGTCCGCCGTCACGTTAAACGTCGCAGGGTCAGTGGTTTTTTCTTCCTGCACGGAACGCAAGGCAAGCGAGTACTGCCCAAGCGGCACTTCTGCGCCTTCTTCAACGGTGAAGTAGTACGTTCCGTTAACTTCGCCCTTGTCGTTTACTGACAGCTCTGTGTTTGCGGGGTACTGCTGATCGTTAGGTCCGGTAACAAACACGCGGGCTGTGGTGTTGGGCTTGAAGTTTTCACCCTTAAACGTCACACCCTTATCGGCATTTGTAATGTCAGCGACAGACACCGTGGTGTCAGCGACAGAGACTTTTATCTCAGATGACTGTCTCGACGCTTCTGATGCGTCGTCACTGGTTGGGTCGTGTTGTGGTTCAGGGCTTGTTGAAGTAGCGACAGCGGGTGCGGCAATCATGCCGGTAACCGCGGCTGCAACTGCGGGGGCAAGCACAAGACTCGGTAAAGTCTTCACAGTATTGGCCTTTCGGTTTTTGGAATCGACCGCAAAGCCAGTGCACTACCCACCGAATCCGCGTTGGCTAAGGGGGAAGGCACCGAAAGCGCGGGCGTAGTACACGACTACTTTAAAGCAGACTTGGTTCTGTGTCCAAGTATTTCCTGCATGTTGAAGCAAAACCGGTAATCTATGGGTGTGAGTTTGCTTTCAGATCGCGACATTATTTCCCAGATTGAAGCCGGCCGGATCGCGTTAGATCCGTTCGATCCCGTGTTGGTGCAACCGGCGAGTGTGGACGTGTGCTTAGACAAGTCGTTCCGTCTGTTTGACAACCACAAATACTCGTTCATTGACCCTTCGGTTGAGCAACCGGAACTCACTCGACTCGTCGAAGTTGAAACGGACCAGCCGTTCATTCTGCACCCAGGCGAATTTGTGTTGGCCTCCACCGCCGAGGTCGTAACCCTGCCCACGGACATCGCCGCCCGCTTAGAGGGCAAGTCCTCGCTGGGACGCTTGGGCCTGCTCACACACTCAACAGCCGGGTTTATCGATCCTGGTTTTTCCGGTCACGTGACACTGGAGCTTTCCAACATGGCCACTTTGCCCATCAAACTGTGGCCGGGCATGAAAATCGGGCAGCTGTGTTTCTTTAACTTGAGTTCACCCACTAACAACCCGTACGGCTCCAACCCAGCCACCGCCAACCGGTATCAGGGTCAGCGTGGCCCCACCGCCTCGCGCAGTTTCCAAAACTTCTACCGGAGCCCATCGGTATGACGTACACGTCTGCTCACGTGTTGATCGCAGACGCCCACACGGAACCCACGGACGTCTTTACTCTGATCCGCAATGTGCGCCCTCGCATTGAGGTGAACACAGACGCTGGCCGGGTTCAACTGTCACGTCATTCGCACCTTGAAGGTCCACTCGCCCTCACCGAGCAGGACTGCGTCCAACTTGAGTGCGAACGTGACAGTGTGGTGTTCGCC
Organism: Brevibacterium mcbrellneri ATCC 49030; assembly: GCF_000178455.1. GTDB lineage: Bacteria > Actinomycetota > Actinomycetes > Actinomycetales > Brevibacteriaceae > Brevibacterium > Brevibacterium mcbrellneri. Next base: position 118,246 of record NZ_ADNU01000018.1, read on the forward strand.
TTGTGGGGCCCCACCGACCGTGAAGGCACACCTCCTGTAGGTGACGGCCCCCTCGACGCGTTCTTCCCACACGGCCTGCCCATCAAAGAAGAAGAACGCAATATCGAACTCTTGCTGGCACTTGCCCGTCGCCTCCACGGCTCCGTGCGGTTGGCGGGGGACACCTCGGCGGCCAGAACCGTGACCCCCGACCCTGATCAGCACGCCGTCTACACCGTGTTCTCGAGCTACTGGTTAGACCCGGCACTGTGCGCGGACACGGTGCGGCATGTGATACCGGAGGTTCAATCTCACGAACAGTTCACCCTGGATGCCTCCACCATCGCAGCTGACGAACCCATCCTGTTGGACGGGTATTCCGTGACGGCCACCCTGGCGGCGGGCCCGGACTACCCGGCCGAGGTGGTAGTCCTTGTGGAGGACCACTTACCTCCCGCTGTGGACCAGTATGCACAGGCGCCACTGATTTCCTATCTAGTGAGATGGGTCACGCCAGAATCCGTGGGTGATCCAGACGTGGCGCCACGCGTGCGAGCTCAAGTTGTTGACGAACTGGAACGTATTGCAGGTGCGCTTATGCGGGCAACGGCGGGAATCGGCATCGACGCTGACGGCTTCTTGGTCACCGAATCGCAGCTCAGCGGGACGTGAATCTGGGCGTGTTTCGAACCGGAATTCTACGCCTCGTATGCCGAACGAGATGGTCAGCCGTAAAGAAAGTGTGAAAAAATAGGGGTTCGACTAGACGAGAGGAGAGTGACACGTGGGCGCTATCCTTTCTGCGTTCCTTGTAGCCGCGTGTTTTGCTCCCCTTCTTTTCCGTTTTCTAGGACGGAACGCGTTCCTTCTATTGGCCGCAGTGCCACTCACGGGCCTCATTTTTTCCATCATCCAAGCGCCAGCTGTTCTGGCGGGTCGCCCGCCGTGGGAGCTCTACGACTGGCTCCCCGTTTTGGACATGAGCATCATCTTCCGCATGGATACTCTGTCCTGGATTCTGACGCTCATGGTCACTGGTGTGGGGACCTTGGTGTTCCTATATTGCGCCCGCTATTTCAATGAGCGTGATCCTGGTTTGGGTGGGTTCGCAGCCAACCTGACTGCGTTCGCCGGCATGATGTATGGGCTGGTGCTCGCCGATGAGCTTTTAGTTCTGTTCATGTTTTGGGAAGGCACCACAGTGTTTTCCTACTTGCTCATCGGGTTCTCTTCTACCCGTCAGCAGAGTCGCCGTGCCGCATTACAGGCTCTAGTTGTCACCACATTCGGTGGGCTCATCATGTTGGTGGGAATGCTGATACTCAGCCACGAGTACGGCACGGGGCGCATTTCAGATATCACCACTCGCGGTTATCTCGAGGGCAATGTGGTTGTTGCCATTGCCATGTTCTTGATCCTCATTGGCGCAATTTCTAAGTCAGCGCTCGTTCCGTTCCATTTCTGGCTTCCAGGTGCCATGGCCGCGCCCACACCTGTCAGTGCGTACTTGCACGCGGCTGCCATGGTGAAAGCCGGAATCTTTCTCATCCTTCGCTTTGCTCCAAGCTTTTACACCATGCCGGGCTGGGTGCCGGTGCTTGTGACAGTCGGTATCGGAACCATGCTGATTGGTGCATGGCAGGCGCTTAGGGAGTTTGACCTCAAGCTGGTCTTGGCGTACGGGACCGTGTCTCAGCTCGGATTCCTGACGGCAGTTTCCGCTTTCGGCACCAGAGGTGTAACTGTCGCTGCTCTCGCGATGCTGGTGTCGCACGCACTCTTTAAATCCACCTTGTTTCTCACTGTCGGAATCATTGACCACGCAGTGGGTACGCGTGACTTGAGAAAACTGTCCGGTTACGGCAAACGTGACCCGTGGCTCGCAGGCGTTGGAATATTGGCCGCGGCATCGATGGCGGGGGTGCCACCCCTGTACGGATTCGTTGCGAAAGAAGCGGTTATCGAAACCATTTTGGCCACCCAATCGAAAGCTGGATATATCGCTCTGGCAGGTATTTTCTTGGGCTCAGTGATGACCGTGGGATATGCGTGGAGGTTTGTCTATGGCGCATTTGCCACTAAGGAAAATGTCGAGCCCGTTTCTGGTCACTCGACCAGTAACCTCCTGATGGTTTCGCCGGCTATCCTCACTGTTTCGCTTACGATTCTGGGCCCCTTGAGCTTTATTCTTAACGGTCCCTTTGAGGCGTACACTCAAGACCTCTCCGGCCACGCTTATAGCCTGGCACTGTGGCACGGTTTCACGCCGGCGCTCGCGATATCAGGTGCCATTTTCGCGGTAGGTGCTGTTCTGATCTATGCGGGCCCGTATGTTTCACAGTTCCAAAGTCATATGCCCACGATCATCGACTTTCCGCGTGCGTATAGCCGAATCATGCAGGGGCTTGTGGCAACAGCGGCTTATGTCACTTCGCGCACACAACGCGGGTCAATGCCGTTCTACCAGTCAGTGATTTACGGAGTCGCTATCGGTGGGATGGGCGTCACGCTCCTTGCAAACAATTCGTGGGGAGTGCTGCCAGAGTTCGCACAATCGTGGGGGCAGGTAGCAGTAGCAGCCATCACCGTTCCTGCCGCGCTCGCCGCAACCGTTGCAAAAAAACGGTTCCAAGCCGTAGTGATCGTTGGGGTCACTGGTTACGGCATGGTTGCATTCTTTGCGATGCAGGGTGCACCAGATCTCGCGTTGACACAAGCGCTGGTCGAAACCATCACGATTGTCGTGTTCATCTTGGTGCTTCGCCGCTTGCCAGTCGACATGGCAGGTGACCCGTCAAAGAATTTCTCGCCACCGATACGTGCGATCATCGGCGCCTCATTTGGTCTGTTGATGATGGTGGGCGTGGTCGTTGCCATGGGCAACCGCATTCACACGCCGGTCTCCGATGTGTGGGGTGAACTCGCATACAACGTGGGCCACGGGAAGAACATCGTCAACGTTGCGCTGGTAGATATTCGAGCGTGGGACACCATGGGTGAGCTTTCCGTTGTCGTTGTCGCCGCTACGGGAATTGCAAGCCTCATCTTTGTGCAATCGCGTGAGCAAAAGCTTCAGCGAGTAAAACTCCCAAGTCATGTCACGTCGGGGCTGGGTCGCTTCACTGTTCCGGTCACAGATGAACTCACGCTTAAGACCGCAGATGAAAAAGCTGATGAAACGTCCAGCGAGCAAGAATCCAAACGCAACGCGTGGCTCATGGCGGGACGAACACTCGACCCGCGCCACCGGTCCATCATGTTGGAAGTTCTTGTTCGCTTGGTGTTTCATGCCATGCTGGTTCTTAGCGTGTACCTGCTATTCGCCGGCCACAACGCCCCAGGAGGGGGTTTCGCAGCAGGGTTGGTAGCTGGGTTGGCGCTGACAGTACGGTACTTAGCAGGTGGGCGTTTTGAACTTGCTGAAGCTGCAGTTTTTGACGCCGGACGTTTGCTGGGCTTGGGGCTTGCTGTGGTCATTGTTACGGCGCTCGGAGGACTCTTGTGGGGTGACGCAGTGCTGCAGTCGGAGTACTGGTCAACTACACTCCCAATTTTGGGCGACCTGTCCTTCGGAACCTCGACTCTGTTCGACATCGGTGTCTATTTCGTGGTCATGGGGCTCATGCTCGACATTTTGCGCTCCTTGGGTGCTGAAGTTGACCGACACCAAGAAGCCGATGAGCAGCGTTTGGCTGAAGTCTTGGCCGAAGGCGATGAACAAGCGGATAAGCGAAAACTTTCTGCGATCATGGGCCGAATCGACAGTCTGCGTAGTCGCACTGGTAAAAGAGGTGACGGCTTGTGAGCACCTCATTGATTCTGCTCATCACGATGGGCGTCCTCATGGCGTGTGGCGTGTACCTCATGTTGGACCGTTCGCTCACCCGTGTGCTCATAGGGTTCCTACTCTTAGGAAACGGGGTCAACCTGCTCATCATGCTGACCGCAGGGCCACCGGGGAACCCACCCATCACCGACGGCGTTAACCTGTCGACATCCGGTATGAGTGACCCGCTTCCACACGCGCTTATCCTTACTGCGATCGTTATTACGTTCGGAATTTCTGCCTTTATGCTCGCGCTCATCTACCGGTCCTGGCGTCTGGTTCGTGCGGAAACAATTGACGACCAAGGCGAAGACTTGGCAGAGGCTCAAGAACAGAGTCTCCGCCTGGCAGAAGAAGCTCAGACCAGCGAAAGCCAAGACGATACCGAATTCGGTGACGAAGCTGACCACCCGGTTCCCGGTGCTGTTGATTTGGACGATGACGGAACACCGGAAGAGAGAGGCGACAGTACATGACAGCTTTAGTGCCTCTTCCGGTTGTTCTTCCACTTTTGGGCGCTGGACTTACGCTCCTTTTGCTGGGCAAAACGCGAATCCAGAACTTTGTGACGGTCTTAACGATCGTCATCACCTTGTGTTTCGAAGTCGCCATGGTGTTCTATGTCGACGCTCACGGCACTCAAGTGGTTGCGGTCGGCGGGTGGGGAATCCCCTTCGGTATCTCGCTCGTCGTGGACCGGCTCAGCGCCGTCATGGTGGTGGTGTCCTCAATCGTGACACTGTGCGTTTTGGTGTACGCCATCAGCCAGGAAATGGCTGATACCAACAGGGAATCACCCGTAAGCGTCTTTAACCCGGCATATCTGATCCTGTGTGCGGGTGTCTCCAACGCTTTCATGGCTGGGGACTTGTTCAACTTCTACGTGGGCTTTGAAATGCTCCTGGCCGCGTCTTATGTGCTACTCACCTTAGGCGCAACCCCTGGTCGTATTCGAGCAGGAGCCACCTACATTGTGGTCTCGCTTTTGAGTTCGATCGTGTTCCTTGCTGCGATCGGTTTGATCTACGGCGCAACGGGAACAGTCAACATGGCGCAGCTTTCTCAGCGCATTGCTGAGCTTCCATCAGACGTGCAGCTGTTCCTCCACGTCACTTTGCTCATTGGGTTTGGGATCAAAGCAGCGGTGTTTCCGTTGTCGTTCTGGCTCCCTGACTCATACCCCACAGCGCCAGCTCCTGTCACCGCCGTTTTTGCTGGATTGCTCACAAAGGTGGGAATTTACGCGATCATCCGAACAGAAACACTGCTGTTCCACGAATCCTCAATGCAGGTGCCGCTCTTAGTCGTTTCGGCACTGACGCTGATTGTGGGAATTCTGGGTGCCGTAGCGCAAACAGAAATGAAACGGATGTTGTCGTTTACCCTCATTTCCCACATTGGATACCTCCTCTTTGGGGTTGCAATGGGAACGGTCGATTCGCTTTCAGCCACGGTCTACTACACGGTTCACCACATTATTGTGCAGACTGCGCTTTTCCTGGCTGTGGGCTTGGTGGAACAGCGTGTAGGTACTACATCAACACGTAAACTTGGCGGACTTGCACGGCTGGCACCGTTCATGGCACTTTTGTTCTTCATTCCAGCGCTCAACCTGGGTGGCATTCCACCTTTCTCGGGATTCTTGGGCAAGATCGGGCTTTTTACTCCGGCGATCGCTGGTGGCAACTGGTTGGAAATTACAGTGGTCATTGCGGGAACCCTGACCTCACTTCTCACGCTGTACGTAGTGACACGTACCTGGAGCCTGGCATTTTGGAACGACCCCGCCGATGTCGAATCACCGACCCCCGAACTCGTCACCGAATTCCAGCGGGCCACCTCGGCCATTCAAAAGAACGAACGACGACCTCGGGGTCCGCGCCTTCCCGCGATGATGGTGGGCGCCACGGCCGCCATTGTCACTGTTTCATGCCTGCTCACCCTGGCAGCCGGTCCCTTGTGGGACTTTTCGCAACGAGCCGGTGAAAACATGCGTGACCCTGACAACTACGTATCCACCTCCCTCACAACTCATGTAGAGGAGCGGTAGTGAGCAAAGCACGCGAATTAATCAGGCAATTTCTTCTTGTAGTTCTCCTGGTAGCAGTGTGGATTTTTCTCTGGGACACAGTCACTATTACCCACGTAGTTACGGGTGTGATCGTGGCGATTCTGACGACAAGGTTGTTCTACCTACCACCAGTCGAATTGCCCGCACGGTTCAACGTGTTCCACTTTCTGTACCTGCTGGGCTGGTTCATAGTGTCAATGATCCACGGGTCCTTGCATGTCGCTTGGGTGGCAGTTCGGCCCAAGCCGGTCAACCCCGGAAGTGTCATTGCCGTGGAACTCCACACCCGTTCGGATCTGCTGACAACACTCGTAGGGCAGATTTCAGGGCTCATCCCAGGAACATTTGTGACAGAAATTGATCGCGCACACTCCGTTCTGTACTTACACGTGCTCAACTGCAATACCCCTGAAACAATCGAAGCTAACCTTCAACAGACCCGAAAAATTGAAATCCTGCTCATCAAAGCCATGGGATCACCGCACGACATTGAAGTGATGAACGACTATTTGGTGAGCGAAGGCAAAGAGCCGATCCTTAAGAGCTGGTCGCTATCAAATCGGAGGAGGCGGTCATGATTGATTCGCAAGTAGCCACATACTTTGGGCCCGTGATAGGAATCCTCTTTGCTGTAGCGGCCGTCACTGCAGTTATAAAGATCATCCGCGGACCCGCCATTCTGGACCGAGTGGTGGGAACAGACGTTCTGCTAGCCACAATCATGTGCGGGTTAGGAGCGTACATTGCGTTCTCAGGTCGCCATGACCTCCTGGTTGTACTGCTAGTGTTCTCACTCTTTGGGTTTGTGGGATCCGTTTCAGTTTCACGTTATGTGAGCCGCACCCCTACTTCAGAACTTACCGACTTTGCTGGCGGAATGGCTCACGACGCTGTTGACGCTGACGAATTTGACCACAGTGAGTCGCCCCACCACGCGTCTGCCCGCGGAGCCGACGGAAAGCAGGTGCGCCTGTGATCCTCGACATTGTTTCGTGCGTGCTCCTGATGTTCAGCGCGCTTTTGAGCATTTTTGCCGCACTGGGCCTTTTGCGGTTTCCTGACTTTCTATCTCGTTTGCACGCAGGCTCCAAGCCACAGGTTTTGGGGTTGGTTCTGGCCATGATCGCTATAGCTATTCAGGCCCCCAAGTTTGGAGTTGTTACCACTTTATTACTTATTGTTCTGTTCCAAATGGCGACAACTCAGGTTGGTACACATATGGTGGGAAGAGCAGGGTACAGGACGAAACACCTGCGGCGTTCCATGCTGTACCAAGACCAGTTGGCCGAGGCTGTTGCAAAAGCAGACGCTCGTGACATTGCTCAACGGTCGCCTAAATCGCGTGACCGTGGAACGGAAGAAGCAGAGGGATAGCGATGAGTGAAGAAGATACTCGCCCACTCGTTTTAGTGGCCGACGACGAACCTGATGTTCTGGGGGCTGTCGTTCCCTTTTTGAATCGTTCTGGTTTCCGCGTCATCAGCGCCAGCGATGGAAAGCTCGCCCTTGATGAGATTCGCCGGCACAACCCGGACGCCTGTGTTCTTGACGTACTGATGCCCGGAGCTGACGGTCGCGAAGTCCTACGTACCTTGCGCCGGGAAGAAAACTGGGTGCCTGTGGTTCTCTTAACCCAGGTGGGAGAGGCTGTCGAACGCGCCATGGCCCTGGAAGAAGGGGCCGATGACTACATCAACAAGCCGTTTGATCCGCATGAACTTGTAGCCCGTGTACGTGCGGTTCTGCGTCGCACTCGTGCAGGTGAGCCTCCGCTTGCCACAGCCAGCATTTTGACTTCCACGTTTGGTCTCAAAATTGACCGGGTCGGCCGTCGCGCGTGGCTACGTGACCGTGAACTTGTCATCACGCCCAAAGGTTTTACGTTGCTGGAATACCTCATGGTTCACAAAGACGAACTCATTGAACGATCTCGCTTGCTAGAAGTCTTGTGGGGATTCGACGACGCTGTGGGAACGCGCGCAGTCGATTCTCGGGTGGCGGAACTCCGCCGCGTCTTAGGTGAAGATGCGACCGAACCTCGCTGGATTGCCACTGTTCAGGGTCGTGGATACAAGTTTGTCGCTGACGTCACTGGGTCACACGAGTAGGGCTGAGCATGGGACATTTTCTCGTTTTCGAAATCCAGATTTGGCTGTTTCTGCTCCTACTGTTTTTGGGGCTGATCGCACTTGCCGCGGTTGTGTTCTTTGCGTGGCGCTGGTGGAAGAAGAGGGAAGAAACCATTCGGGCTCAGGCGTACGAAGCCGCTGAGGTCGAGGCGGTTGCCAACCGCAACCGCATGCTCATCCGCTTGGACCACGAACTTAAGAATCCGCTCACAGCACTTCGCACCTCGGCGGCTAACGTCCGCTCTTTAGTTCAGGACGAACCGTTGGACCGGGACGCCACCCTGGAGTCCGTGAAACAGCTCGACGTTTCCTCCCGGCGGGTTGCGCGTTTGCTTGCTGACCTGCGCAAACTCGCTGACGTGGAGTCACGTCACATCGACTTCCAGCGCATCGACATGGACCGTCTGGTGCATCAGGCCGTGGAAGACGCGCGGACCGCACCAGGCGCGGAAGACCGCATGATTGTGGTGACCGTGGCGCGTGCACCGTGGAAGCTTCCCGAGGTGGCAGGTGAGGAAGACCTGTTGCTTTCGGCAATTCTGAATTTGCTTGCGAACGCAATCAAATACTCGTCTGACGCGGATGTCGTTGAGTTGCGTGCCAATGAGCAGGTCATTGATAATCACCGTTGGGTGGTCATTGAGGTCGCCGACACCGGGGCAGGTATTCCGGTAGACGAACAAGCTGGTGTGTGGGAAGAACTGTCACGTGGTAAGCACGTGCGGTCGGTTCCCGGTTCTGGAATGGGCTTGGCTCTTGTTCGCTCGATTATTCAGCGGCACGGCGGGTCTGTTGAACTGTACAGCCAAGAAGGTGTTGGGACGTCGGTGCGCGTGATCCTGCCGGTTCTGGCACCCGACCAGTCCACGCACGGCGTGGCACAAGCTGTTGCAGGGTCACGGAACGTGCGAGCAGCGAAAAAAGCTGGTGAAGTTTTGGGTACGCCACGGCGTACATCAAAGCGTCGTCTTCAGATGATTGACGGTCAGCTCACCGACACTAATACGGGCGAGACCTTTGGAACTCCCAACGATCCGCACCCGGTGATTCCCGACTCGCAGGAGCCTGGGGCTCAGGGCGGGTTTGGTCCGCAGGGCGGCGCAGGTGTTCGTGGGCCTCACCCTGGGCCGCAACCGGGTGTCCCTGACGCGCAACCTGGCCAGCACCTCGGCCCACACCCTGCCGCGCAACCGGGAGCACACCCGGGAGCGCCTGAACAGTACGGTTCACAGGGCCAACAGGAGTGGACACAGCCCAGCCAACACGAATTTGGGCACCGTCCGAACCCCGCCCAGGGGCCAGCTCATGTTGAGCGGGAGTACAGCAACAGAACCGATCCGCACTTTGCCCCGCCCATGCCGTCGAAGCCGCCGCAACAACGTCCGAACGAGGAACAGCAGTGAGAAAGCGAATCGTAACTTCTGCCTTAGCGCTCACATGCGCGACCCTGCTTGTGGGGTGCGGAAGCGTTGGCGTGCGAGTCGCCGAGGAAAGCGGTGGGCCCCTCAAAGTGGGTGTATCTGAGCAGAAGGGTGCCGCGCCAGGCCCAGAACCTACTGAAGACCCTGTTCCTGAGGGTTTTAAAAAAGTCACCCTCCCAGGTGAGTGCCCGTTCGAAACGACCATGGTGATACCTAACGAGTACAAAATGAACGGCCCAATAGGGGGTATGACCATTTTTTCCGATGGTTCCGCCAGCCGCGATAAGAGTGTCGTAGTGACATGCAGGAATACGTTTTACAAGTCGCTTACTGAAGCACGCGACAAGTATCTGGACTACGCGTTAAGTGAGCCGGACTCGGACATGCTCTTGCAAAATAGGTACGAAATCGGCGAGGCAGCTGCCGGGGTTTTTCAAGCGAAACTCGCGCAGGGCGAAGCCTACGCGCCTAACAAAGACATGCAGATGGTGGCCACAGTATATGCTGGCTACGCTGACGGCGCGGCGTGGGAGCTCAGAATACACGCAACTAGCCCGTGGGGTGATGAACCGGTCGCTAAAAAGCAGCAGACCATCCTTGACCACATCACGGTTGATGGGCAGAAGCTCAAGACGCTTAAGTGGGAAGATATGTGACATGCTGTGAGCATGGACGCTCTCATGCTCATAAATGTCACGGACTCTCAGTCCCAAGTACTCAGCAAGGCGATTGTCGCTGGTGGCATCGTTGTTGAAGCCTTTACAGGGGACCGTGAACCTCGCAGTGTGACTGATGAGGACTTTGACACTCTTGTGGTGCACAGCGATGTCCCCGATGTTTTTGACGGGGTAGACGACCTTGCGCCTGGCCTAGAGTCTATGGGTGTAGACCGTGTGATTTTCGTGGGCGATAGTGCGGATGAGGCTATCGACCAAACTGCAACCGCAGCGATCGTTCTTGGCTTTGACGCCGTGATTGTGACCGAATCCAGTGAGCACGTACAGCAAGCGGTTGAGTCGGGTGCACAGGTGAGCACCGACGTGTGGTTGCGCATGTAGAGCCGCATGTAGAAGCGTTGTGTACGAGGTAGGTAACCCGGTGCCCTGCTCGTAGTGCGACATCAAGTAGAATTCGCAGTGTGAATCAGACCCGAATTGCACGCGCTATGGTCGCAGCTGCTGTTGCGACGATCGTGGCGTGGGCGTTTCACTCTTCGAGTGGAGGGTCTTCCAGCGCTCTGTCCTTGGCGGTGACGTTTGTCGTCACTCTGTGGTTGAGTGTCCTACTAGCCGGGCGTGCGTGGGGGACTGTGGCCCTCACTTGCATTGTGGGTGTCGCTCAGTTTGCGATGCACTGGCTCATGAGCTTTATTCCCACTCATTCATCTGGAACCGGCGCCATTATTGAGAGCAGTCACCTCTTTCACGACCACGCTGTGACCGCGAGCCACCATTTAGGTGGCGGTAGTGCCATGTTGGTCGCGCACATTTTCGCAACAGTAGTGACGGTTGCGATTGTCCGTTGGGGTGAAAAGCTCCTCGTGGCTTTGGCCGCCGAGGTGGCAGGTACCGCGCTCTCATATGTTTCGTGGGCGCGACCGGTAGTGACAGTAGCCGGTGCAACTGTTGCCACTGAGGTGGCAGTGTTGCGTGCGCAGGCCAGTGCGTATGAGCTTCAACCTCGGGCTCCACCCGTCTCCGTTTAAACCTCACATCACTGACGCGGATCAGTTCATCCGCATTTTCATGCACGGATAAAGAATCTGTGCTTCTTAAACACACGGAGACATCATGAACCTCAAAAAATTTTCCCTCATTCCTGCTGCCGTAGTCGCGGGAGCGGCTCTCGCCTTGACCGGTTGTGGTTCCTCACAGCCCACAGACAACGCTTCAGCTGGCGCTCAAGAAGAAGCGAATGCTTCACCGGTTGAAACAAAAGATATGTGGATCAAAGCCGCAAAAGACGGCATGACTGGCGCGTTCGGAACGGTGACAAACACCTCGGACGAGGACCTCACTATCACCGGCGGAAAGTCTGACCACGCGGACATTGTAGAAATGCACGAAACGGTGTCCGACGGGGCCGGCGGCATGCAGATGAAGCGCAAGGAAGACGGTTTCACCATCAAGCCAGGTGAGTCCAAGACGTTTGAGCCCGGTGGCGATCACATCATGCTCATGAAGATGACCAAGGCGATTGAACCTGGTGAGAAGATCACGATCACGGTGTCGTCTTCACAAGGTGACATTCCGCTCGAGTTCACCGCGAAGGAATTCACTGGGGCTCAAGAAGAATATGCTCCTGGGGATCACGAGGGCCATGGTGATCACGCGGACCACGGTGGTCACGAGGGCCACAGTGATCACAGTGGTCACAGCGAGCATGAAGGCCACGGGGAAGGCGACGACAAGCACAATGGCTAATCAGCCCACACCAAACCGTCGCACCCTCATGGGTGCGACGGTCGTGGGTGCCGTGGGGGTTGCCGGAGCAGTAGGTTTTGGCACTGGACGCTCAACGGCGAAGGCAGAACCACAGCGCCCACGCCCAGATACCACCGGTTTAAACGGTGAGGAAACGGTCCCGTTTTACGGTGAACACCAAGCGGGAGTTGAAACGCCTCCGCAAGCGCATGGCATGTTCATTTCGCTTAAACTTCGCGACGATGTGAAGCGTGAGGGCGTGCGCCGACTGCTCACTCTGCTGTCCGATGACGCGGCAGCGCTCACGCAGGGAAAACCACCGCTGGCTGATACCGAACCTGAAATGACCGCAAGGCCGGCGCGACTGACCGTCACGTTTGGGTTTGGGCGCGGCTTGGTTGAACGCGTGCGTTCCGCGCCCGACTGGCTCAAACCCTTACCCCGTTTTGACTTTGACCGGTTCCAACCGGGGCGTACGGACGGTGACTTGCTCTTACAAGTGTGTAGCGACGACCCAAGCACCGTGGCCCACGCGGTACGCATGCTCATGAAGGACGCTCGCGCATTTACTGATGTTGCGTGGACGCGCGAAGGCTTCCGCCGTGCCTATGGTTCGGACCCGCAAGGCACGACGGTGCGCAACCCATTTGGGCAAGTCGACGGAACCGCGAATCCCGGTCCCGGATCAGAAGACTTTGCCCGCCTAGTATGGGGGACAACCACGGGGGCGACCCCAGCCGTGTTTTCCCCCCGGGGGGAACCACCTCGGGACCTTGCAGATCATTACCCCGAATGGTTGCGAGGCGGAACTACACTGGTCATCCGCGATATCGAGATGAACATGGCCACGTGGGACCAGGCGGACCGCCCGGCGCGCGAGTTTTCGGTGGGCCGAGACATGGCGACTGGCGCACCGCTGACCGGAACGAATGAGCACGATATCCCAGACCTGGAAGCAAAGAACGAGCTGGGCCTTACGGTCATTTCGCCCGTGAGCCACGTGGCGCGGTCGCGCAACACAAAGGACCCGGCGGAACAGATCTACCGGCGCGTCTACTCGTACCAAGAAGGACTGGGGGCTACGGGGCTGATTTTTGCGTCATACCAGGCAAACATTGACCGCCAGTTCCTGCCCATTCAGGAACGGTTGGCACAAGCAGATCTGCTCAACGAGTGGACCTCGCCAGTGGGTTCTACAGTGTGGGCGATCCCACCAGGGGCCAGCGAAGGTGGATTCGTGGGTGAGACGCTGTTCATGTAGCTCGGCTGTGTTGCGATTGTGCGCCCGCGTCCGTGGAGTGCCACGTAGGCTATGGGTATGAAACCGTTGCCGTTCTGTTCGCGTATGCCCGCAATCATCTCGTCTGTCACTTGCACGAGTGTCAACGACATTCATGGTGTGGGCGACGAGTGGCTTACCCCCGGGCCTACCAGCCCTGATGTTGTGGAATGGCGTGTTGATCCCCTCGTGAGCGCGCTGACAACAGGGAGCGCGGCTGGCGGGGGAGCGGCAAGTGGGGGATTGACACGTAGGGACAGCGACCTCGGTGGGGGCGACCTCGGTGGGAAAATCGCCGAGGTGGCCACGGCCCTGTGCGAACGTGCCCAACTGCCGCTGATCTTCACTGTGCGGTCGGAAGCGGAAGGTGGGCAGTGCGCGGAAGCGGCATACACCTCGGCGGTGGAGGCACTTACTCAGTGCGCGGAAACCAGTGGGGCCGCGGTAGCTAGCGCAGGAACCGACGGGGCAACCGACGTTGAGATCGCGTTGGACGTGGAGGTGGCCCGCCCCGATTCGCGCTCGTTGATTGAGAAGGCCCGTGCCCAGGGAACGCATGTGATTGCGTCATTTCACGACTTTTCGGCCACCCCACATGATCTGCTGGAACGCATGCGCACCATGGAACGGGCCGGGGCGAGTGTCGCGAAAATCGCAGTGACACCCGCCAGCATGGACGATGTGATCAGAGTCCTGGACGTGACGAATCGGGCCCAGGACGCACTGAACATCCCCGTGATTGCGATTGCGATGGGACGCATGGGGGCCGTCACTCGGCTCATGGGTAGCGAATTTGGGTCCTGCGCAACGTTTGCAACAGGACCGCAAGGGGCCTCAGCTCCCGGGCAGTATTCAGTAGCTCAGGTGAGGCAACTTGCTCAGGTGCTGAAGGCGTAAGACTAGACGGCTTAAGCTTCTTCTTCGTTCTTCTTGCGCAGCTTCTTTGGCAGTGCGCTTTCGCCAAAGTTGTTACGCACCGTCTGGACTGCGTAACGCTGTACGACCAACTGAGCCACGGCTACGCCAACACCGGAAACGATGGTCCAAGCGAGTGCTTCGGCCAGTGTCGAGTCGTCGTCAGTGTCCTGGTTAGGAGTAGGGCGGTCCATGGTCTTTTCCCACACGACCTGGAGCGCTTTACGTGCAGCCAGAGCGGCCAGCGCGCCTCCACCAACACCAAGCAACTGATACGCGAGTTTACCCATGAGAGACCTTCTTGAATCGATGTCTGTACAGACCCAGGCTATCGCGTTCTGTCAGCTAGACAGAACCCACTGCAGCATGTGTTCGGTGAGGTCGTGATCTACGGGGATGTGGGTGGCTGGGCCCGAGGTGCTTGAAAGGATCGTTGATATGGGCCGGCAGCCGCGGACGGAGGACACGAGCCACGCTCCTTGGGCGTTGCCGAGGTCGTCCAACGTGACGTTGCTGTATTGGGTGAGGAGGCCCTGTGAGCTTGCGTTTTCAAAAATGCACCGTTGGGTGGTGCCGTGCAGGATCCCGATTTTGGGGTCTGGGGTGATGAGTTGGTCGCCCATGCGCAGGATGAGGGTGGAGTTGGGGCCCTCTAAGGCGTAGCCGTCGGTGGTATGGAAGAGCGCGTCGTCGGCTCCGTTGCTGAGTGCGTACCGTTTCGCGGCCTGGTTGGTGGCGTATGAGAGGGTTTTTGCGCCTCGGAGGAGCCAGGGGGCTGACTCTGCGATGCTGGAATCGAGGCCAGAGTTCAAGGTGATGACGGTGATTTCGGTGGGTTCGGGGCGTGGCACGGGTGCTGTGACAACCCAACCGTGAGGTGTGTGCGCAGTGGTGTCGCTGTCGTGCCCGCGGCTTAAGGTGTAGCGGATTGAGACAGTGTGGGCATCCGGGTTGAGTTCTTTGTACTGCTTGGCCGTGGCGTGCAGTGCTTCTTCCCACAGTTTGGGGTCTGGAGAGGGGAGTTCAAGCATGCGGGCCGACTCGATGAAGCGCTGGAAGTGGAGTGCTTGATTGTGGATGTAGGTGGCGTCGTCGCGATATGTCACCAGTACAGTTTCGAAGATTCCGTCACCGCGGTGGGCGGCTAAATCGTCAAGTGAAAGCAACAATTGTGATGGATCGCTTAATGTGAAGTTGTTCGCTTCAACGTTGATGAGTGCAGCAGTGTTTCTCACGGTCATACGCCTCATTTAAGCAGGTGAAGTGCTGTTAGACGAGTAGGTCTAGTGATTCGCAGTGGCGGGGCGCCGGGCAGGGATTGGTGGGTCGGCGACGGGAGGGTTAGACGACCTCGGGGCGCGACTGCGTTTGCCGTTCGAACAGCGGATCTTATCATATTTATCTGCATGGTAAGCTAGCGTTTGGTTAAGCTCGACGCCAGGCATCCGGGTGGGCCCCGGACGTAGTAAGGAACGCCTCATGCGCACACAAATGTGTTACTCCCTATTCAAACGAATGACTGCGATCCTCGCGGTGCTCGCTCTTCTTTGTGGAATGACTGTGCTTTTGGCACAGCCAGCAGCGGCTTCGGAGGAACTGGGAGATCCCGGCGACCCGCAGGCAGTTGAGATTGGGGACAGCAGGGTCCAGTACAGCCTGACCCTGGCTAAGGATGGCGGTACCGGCTGTCTGATCACCAAGGGCAACGGCTACGAGACCGGCGATAACACAGCGACGGACGGCAATATCTGTGCCGGGGATATCGCCCACTACAACGTCAACCTGAACGTCAAAACCGCAGGTGACCCGGTCACGTTCACTGTCACACCAACGTGGCTGAGCGCAGAGGCTCGCGCGGCTGGCCTGCCCGAACCGACGGTTAAGCCGACCCTGAAGAGCGGTTCCGCCAGCTACGCCGGTGTGTCCGCCACGGTTGATGCTCAGGGCGCCATCACTGTGAAGGCAGACGCCGGTACAAATGCGACTGTTGCGCTGGAGCTGACTGCATCCACCATCCAGTCACTGGAACTGAGGGGCGGCCAGAACCCAGAGGGTACCTTCAACCTCGGGCTCAAAGCTGCGAAGGAAGACGGCTCTCCGCTGACCACTGCGGTGGCGGATAAGAAGCTCAATGTGCTGGTTGAGCCGCGCTTTGACCAGATGATCGAAGATCCGCAGAGCGGCGTCAGCACCACTACGCGTAACGGTGTTGAGTACATCGGCATCAGCGCTCGTTCCGGACTGCCGGCTTACCCCAGCGACCAGAAGCACAGCCCCGCACCCAGTGGTGCGACCCCGAAGGGCCGGATCCTTCCGATCGATCCGGAAACCATCAGCCGCTACACGCTCGTGATGCCGGAAAATGCGCCGTTTAAGGCAGACGAAGTTCTGGTGTCCTACGCTGGCGGCGACTGGCAGAAAGCCAAGGTCGACTCCAACGGGAACCCGTACGTCGACGGTAAGTACGAGAAATCGAACCCACCCTTCCGCTTCCTTATCCCAACCCAGGGACTGCCGTCAGGCAAGACGGATTTCACTACCCGTATGGACATCGTCGACAAGGACGGCAAGCCTGCGCGGGTGAAGGACAGCCGTGGAGTGCCCTCGAACATTCCGACCGCGAAGGGCAATAAAGCACTCGGCGACAACACTGCTGACCCGGGTGGACTGAGCGAATGCAGCGCATCCACCGCTGATGCAAAGCAGGGTCTGCTTGCGGGCAAGTTCGGTTTCCCGAACAACAACTGCGCCAAGCAGACTGTTGACCTGACCAAGTGGAAGTGCACGCACCCCGGTGGATGCCCCTCCGCTAAGTACGACGTGGGCGTCAACTGGGTGGAAACCGAAGAAAAGGGCAAGCAGGCTTTCAACTTCAAGCAGGCTCTGAAGGCAGCCAATGTCCGCATGGAAGTCACACCCGTTGACGTGAAGAACAACCCGACCATCTGCTCGGTGTGGCAGCCGGGAGTTCAGCGTGTTGCCTCCACCGCGAGCAACATCTACGTGCCCACGGTCCAGATTGGCAATCAGGGCAGGCAGGACATCCAGGATGTCTTCCCGGACGCCAAGGTGTACATCACCAAGGCTGATAAGACCAATGGGGGACAGAATCCCGACTGCTCCGGTGACGCTGACTGGGAAGTGTTCTATGACGCTTCTGCGAAGGTGACAGGCAACACCTTTGCCAAGCCTGGCAAGATGAATCCGAATGAGATCGCCGGCATTAAAATTGTTATCCCCGGTGAGAACGTCATTCAGCGGCCGATTACCTTCCGCTACGTGGCTACAACCGGCGCCCCGAGCGCGGTCGCTGAGCAGGACACGGTCAAGGCCAAGGAGGGCGACGAGGAGTACTACAAGACAACGAACTTCTCTCAGTTCTTCGAAGGCGATAAGAAGAAGCGCGATTCGAAAGACGTGATCCTTGCCGAAAAGCCCTCGGCAGGAGTTCGCGACATCTGGGGCGACATTGGCGAGAAGCGCGTTGGCGGTATCGGCGTTCAGAAGCAGGAGATCATCACAGCCGGTCAGGTTGTTGTCAACAACGGGACCAGCATCGCCGTGAATTCGAAGGACGTCAATGGCGATCCCACACGCGTTCACATGCGGGTCTACCTGTCCAAGTGCATTACCGCCGACGAGGACTCGCTGTCGCCGGGGATGACGTACCACAAGGGTCAGATCTCCAATGATCCGAAGGACTGCGCTCCTTCGACCGACAACTACATTGAGCGGACGTGGGCACTGTCAGATCAGAAGAACGAAACTGGCGACCCGAAGAACGACCCGTTCTTCCCCATCGGCTGGGCAGATAAGAACGCTGATAAATCCTCGGACTTCTACCAGCCGTGGGATAACGGTCAGCCAAAGCCGAAGTTCACGGTCAAGACTCCAGCATGGTCGGGCCCCGGTCAGACCTTTGACATTGTCCACTCGTACCGCATTACGGGAACGCCGGAGATTAAGCTCGACGAGGCTGTGAAGGCACTGAAGGAAGACACTTCCATTAAGGCCGTCACCTCCTCCGCCAATGAGGACGCCTACACGGGTGCTGGTGACAAGGCGAAGGACTACACTCCGCTGGACTCGCGAGCAGCGCTGACGACTCTGACTGTTCCCAACGTGGTGACCGTGGGCCTGCAGAAGGATGTCAAGGATAAACTCGTTGACCACGACACCCAGTTCCAGCACTCGCTGAAGCTGACGAACTACACGGAAGCGCAGCTGGGCCAGACCCAGTTCATCGATGTGCTTCCGTTCAACGGTGACTGGCGGGACACCAAGTTCAGCGGTGAATACTGGCTGAAGAGCGTGCCTGAATACGTAGGCAGCAGCGGCGTTGACGGTCGTCAGATCTACTACACGAACGATGATCCGAACACGGTGTCCGTCTGCCCGACGAATGCGGAGGGCCGAGGCGACCTTAAGGCGTGTGAAAACGCGGCTAAGGCCACCAAGCGGGATGTTGACGAAAAGCCGAGCAACACCAAGTGGGAGCTGCTGACTGAGGAAGTCATCGAGGCACAGGCTAAGCCGGGCGCTAAGCACATCACGGCGCTGCGCTTTGACAGCCCGCTGGTGAAAGCCGACTCTGACGACGCCTACCTGCTGGACTTCCAGTCGCACGGCAATAAGCACGGCGATAAGTACGTGAACTCCACGGGTGTGTCGACCCTGCACGCCACCCTGGGTGACAGTGCGGAGACAACCGGTGTTGGAGCGCTGCCTATTCCTCAGCCTGACCCGGTCAAGACCGAGGTCTATGCCGCTAAGGTCTCCGGTACCGTCTATCACGACGAGAACCGGGACGAGAAGCAGCAGGACGGCGAAAAGAACCTGTCCGGTTACACCGTGACCCTCTATGAAGTAGATGAAAACGGTGAGATCAAGAAGGACGACAACGGTGAACCTGTTGTCGCTGGAACCACGAAGTCGGATAAGGACGGAAACTACACGTTCGAGTCTGTCAAGCGCGGTAACTACCGCGTGGTGGTAAGCCCGCTTGAGGAAACCGACATCAACACCGAAGCTGGCAAGGGCGAAGCCGGTTCCTGGAACGGCAAGGTCATCACCGTGACAGAACCGAAGCCGGAAGACTACGACGCCAGCAAGCCGCAGGCGCACACCAAGTATGACTTCGGTGTATTCAAGCCTGCTCCGAAGATCAGCCTGAAGAAAACCGTGAACGGTAAAGAGACTGCCGAAGTTGTCGCTGATGGCAAGGCTGAGTTCGTGCTGGCCGGTGAGAACAACGGCAACGTTGATCTTGACAATGTGAAGCTGGCCGACACCTGGGTTGAAGGCAAGGAGCCGGTTGACCTTGAGTGCACCATCACGCCGAAGGGCGGCGGAGACTACGACGGTAACGCCACTGAGGACCTCAAGGAAGGCAACGCCAAACTTGCGGTGGGCGACGCCTATGAATGCACCGGTACCTACACGGTGACGCAGGATGATGTTGACGAGCAGGTCACGCTGCCTAACGACGCCGAAGTGACCGGTAAGTACCTGTACAAGTCGGCTACAACCGGCGAAGACAAGGACATTCCTGTCGAAGACAAGAGCAAGGCAACTGTCACGGTGCCGCAGGCTAAGCCGGCGCTTGATGTCACCAAGGCTGTTGACGGCCAGAAGTCGGTCCAGAAGAAGGCTGGCGAAAAGGCAGAATGGTCCATCACCGGTAAGAACACCGGAAATGTCACGCTGCACAACGTGAAGCTGGACGATAAGTGGACCGGCGGCGACATCGAGCTGACCTGTAAGCAGGGCGAAGAGGAAATCGACGTTCTGGAAGGTGGAGCGACCCTGGCGGTTGGTGCGGAGTTCACCTGCACGGGTGAAAGTGACATCACGCAGGACCACGTGGACGGTGAAGAACCACTGCCGAACAACGTTACGCTGACCGGCAACACGAAGAAGGACCCTGACGCCGGCACGAAGGTCGGTGCGCAGGACACCGCGACTGTCACGGTGCCTAAGTCCGAGCCTTCGCTGTCGCTGGAAAAGACCGTCACCAACTGGGCAGATAACGTTGAGCCTTTCTCCACTGGAGGCACTGCCGCTAACCGGGCAACGGGCCCCGAGCCGTTGACCGTTGGAGACACGGTAAAGTACCAGTTCATCCTGACGAACAACGGCAATGTCACCCTGAAGAACGTCAAGATCAACGACCCGAAGGTTGAAGACATTGACTGTGGTGTGGACAACATAACGCTTGCTCCAGGTGAGTCGATTGAATGTACTGCTTCGCACGTTCTGACTGCTGCGGATGTCGAAGGACAGACGGAGTACGTGAATACCGCGAACGCTGAAGGTGATGACCCGAAGGGCAAGAAGGTCAAGTCCAACGAACCTTCTGCCAAAGTCGAGGTCGCCACTCCGAAGATTGAGCTCGAAAAGAAGGTCAAGAACAAGAAGGCCAGCTACCGTGTTGGCGATGCAGTGGTCTACACCTTCGTTGTCGCCAACAGCGGCAAGCTCACGGTGAACAACGTCAAGGTTGAAGACTCGATGCTGGAGAAGGCTGACGTCGACGTGACCTGTGAGGTCAGCACTCTGGCTCCGGGTGAGAAAACCACGTGTGAGTCTGGTGAGTACACCGTCACGGAGGCAGACGCTAAGGCCGGCGAGGTCGTCAACACGGCAGTTGCCGTTGGCACATCGCGGGGCAATGGCGAGGATGACGGAACTCCGGTTCGGTCTAACGAATCGTCCGCTGTGATTACAGTTGACAAATCTGAGGAACCCACCGAGCCGGGCACTGAGGAACCGACCGAGCCAGGTACTGAAGAGCCTGATGTGCCTGGAACCGACGGTCCGGGCAAGCCAGACCAACCGGATCAGCCGGGAAATGCAAAGAAGCCGGAATGGCTACCGCGCACGGGTACTGAGGTAACAGCTGCGGTGCTCGCAGGCCTGGCCCTGGTTGTAGCCGGTGGTGTGCTGACCTTCGGTGCACGTCGTAAGCGCTAGAGCTGGCGGCACCGTTGGCCGGACGACAACGCTGGGTCAGTAACAGGCCTAGATAGATGAAGGGTCACTCGCATTTACGTGAGTGACCCTTCACATTTCTATAGGTAACAGTCGACTCGACCTCAGGGAAAAATCAGGCTACTGTTATAGTT